>CAYRYS010000006.1:0-16737 GCA_964428555.1 uncultured Spirochaetales bacterium
TATGAAAGGTGTTTCATTGCGATAATAACACGATGCGCTGCCAAGATGAGTCTAAGTACTGCCATAATAGTAAATATAAGGACTATGCGGCCAGGCAGAATAAAGAACAGAGAGAATAAAAGGATTGTCTCTCCGCCTTCTATAATACCAGGGGGCATGGTTGCTGAAGTAAGTCTGTTGCCTGCCTTCCCGTGTTTTCTTTTTTCAAGAGTATGCTCAAAAACATCCAGGAAGCGGTGTTCAGGTAAAAGGACCCCAGAAGCAGGGCAGCAGCAATCCAGGTATCTATATCCAGTACTCTCAGAAATATACAAAAAAACAGGACAGAATTTACTGGTTCCGAAGGTGTTCAACAGCAAAGTGCGGAGTATTCTACGGTTTTTATTCAGGTACCGCGGCATCCGGTAAAAAAGGGGTGGGATATTGAAAATGGTCCGCCTTGATTTCCTCGGCACAGGGGTGTATTCTTACATTAGCGTATTGCTAAGGAGCAGTAGATGAATACAAACCATATTCAAGTACTTTTTTTAATCGGAAGACCTGCAGCCGGAAAAAGCGAAGTGATAAAATACCTCAAAGATACAGAGGAAGACCAAAGGGTAAAGCGTTTCGGGATTGCGCCGTTTATTGAAATCGATGACTTTCCCATGCTTTGGGCTTGGTTTGAAGAGGATAAAATCCTTGAAGAAATGGGCTATCCGCGGCTCCACACTGACTCACAAGGGTTTTTCAGCCATCAATACTTGTGGGACCTTCTTATCCGCAGGCTTGATTTGGAGTATAGAAAACTTGTTATTGATAAACCGAAAACCTCTGAGAATAAGACAATCATAATAGAGTTCTCCAGGGGTGCTGAACACGGTGGTTTTTCAGGCGCCTTTCAGCATTTCAGCACTGAGCTCCTTAAAAAAGGCGCTGTTTTGTACATCGATGTTCCCTTTGAAGAGTCTCTGCGTAAAAACCGCAAACGGGCAAACCCTGACAAACCCCACAGCATACTTGAACACTCCCTCCCGGATGATAAACTAAAAAAACTCTATGGAGAAAGTGACTGGCAGGAGTTTTCCCGAGGAGATGACCGGTTCCTCCATATCCAGGGAGTGAAGATCCCCTATGCGGTTTTCCCGAATGAAGATGATGTCACCACACCCGGCGGTGCTGCTTTGGGGGACCGCCTTGAAGAATGCCTGAAAACCCTCCAGGAGCGGATAGAAAAGCGCTGACCCTGTCTTAGCTTTTATACTGCCTCTAATTATCTCAGCCTCTAAAGAAAACCGGGAAATACTCCCGGAAAATTAGGGTAAAACACCTATTGCATCCTCCTATTCAATGAATTACATTAAAATCAAACAAATAGAGAAATTGGATTTAATATATCTATTTACTTTTATTGAACATTTGAACAGTAGGGTACACATATGCCGGTAGGACAATGTAACTGGTGCGGCAGGGCGGTATCGCGAGATGCTGATTATTGCGGTGATAAATGCAAGTATGAACATACATCGCGGCAGTCAGAATCAGGACTTCCTGCGTACATGGGTTTAAATGTGTACCACGATCTGGGAAACTCATACTATCTGCAAAACGATTCAGGGGAGTTCCTGACTGTACCTTCTCACAATCTCGGGATGTCAGTTTTTGACTGGACTTTTTGGGTAGGCACTCCGGGAGAAGGGACTAATTTTGATTATATAGATATTATTGAAATCGGGCTGATATCTACCGGGGTGATGTGGAATGATCCATTTTACGGTCTTTCAAGTAGCGAATCAGAGGAAAGTGAAAACGTTATACTCCAGCAGATCTTTGTATATGGCGGTCTTCGGATCGGCAGCTGGCAGCTCGGATTAGGCGGGTACCTCCCTGCGTATTTTTCCAATACTCTCACCCCAAGCGATGAAGGAGTTGAGCGCAGCCAGGCAATGTTCCGTGGAGTGTACAGGCAGCTCGATTTACGGCTTTTCTATGAAATTCAAACAAGCACTATTTACAGCTGGAGTGTTCATTGGGCACCTATGTTTCAAGGGTGGCTGAGGAACCTGGAGATTGTACCTGAATTTTATCAGCTGTTGCAAAGCGCAGAAGGCTTTATTGCTGGGTTCAAGAACCTAAGCTATACCTGGAATGATACATTCACTGTTTCAATGCCTATTACTTGGAAGGGCTCGGTTGTTCCTTCTGTTATCCAGCCTGGATTTAGATATCAGTATGGAGAAATGACAGCAATTTACGGAAATGCTATTATAGAACCCCTTCGTGATGGTCAGCAGATGGCTGGTGGGACCCTGGGCCGGAGTTTCAGCTTTGATGATGATTACTTAACACTCAATGCCTTTGTCTCGTACAACGATCAGTCTGTATTTCCCAATTATTCACAGACAATGCCCCTTGTCTTGGGTATTGAAGCAGGATTAGGCACCTGGAGCGATGAGCCTGAACCAAGAGAAGAAAGCCGGACCAGGGATGCGCGGCAAATTAAATAAGCCCGGCTTTTTCCAGATTATCTAAATACGCATCCAGTTTGGTATTAAGTTCCCTGTTTTCCCTCTGCGCTTCCGGATGTTTTTTGTAATAATCTAAAGACATCCGGACTCCAGTATGAAAGGGGATCGTGCAGGCAAAGCCTGGAACCAGCTGTTTAATTTTGCTGTTATCAAAGACCAGGCTGTAGCGCTTGTCTCCCAGCCAGCCGGGGCCGTAACCAAGGAACTCTTTTGCCAAGGTCTCGGATGTGACATGGACAATGTCTGCTTTTCTGCCGAGTGCTCTGGCAATTATCCGGTGTATATTGTCCCAGCTTAAAGCCTGGTCAGATGTGATATGCACTGCCTCTCCGATCGCAAGCTCATTCCCGAGCAAGCCGGTAAAGCCTTTCGCGAAATCCTGAGCATGGGTCAATGTCCACAGAGATTGTCCGTCACCATGTACAATTATCCGCTTGCCATCGCGGATTCTTCCCGGTACAGTAAAGTCGCTCGAACCGAAGGTTGTTGGTATCCACCCGGTATTGTAAGTGTGGGACGGTCTGACTATGGTCACAGGAAAGCCTTTCTCCCTGTATGCCTGCATGAAAACCTCTTCAGCAGCAATCTTCTTTCTGGAATATTCCCAAAAAGGGTTTGCAAGCGCCGTGCCTTCAGTAATGGGAAGACTGCCCAGGGGTTTTTTATACGCAGAGGCAGTACTGATGAATATATACTGATCAGCAATGCCGGTAAAAACCTCAAGGTCACCCTCCGCTGTTTCCGGGTCAAAACAGATCCACTGCACAACACAGTCAAAATGCTTTCCTCTCAGCGCGGATTTTAAAGCTTCTGTGTCTCTTGCATTACAGATTATCCGCTGGGTCCCTTCTGTCTTTGGAGAGTTCCCTCTGTTCAGGTGTGTTACCTCTATCCCTGCTCCAAGCGCTCGATCTGTACACGCGCTGGAGATGTTTCCGCTTCCGCCGATAAATAATACTTTCATAATATACAGTATAGAATATAATACCCTAATTCGTAAGCAAATTTGACTATCTTATAAAAGATTACGGAACTTTTATCGCTATATATGGTATTATATAAATAGAAAAGATGAAACATTATTATGAAACAGAGGGGAACATGATGATGCATTTCCATTAGCAGGAAAGAAGGACGGCTATTATAGTGAAACAAGAGAAGAAAAAACACCTCCTTCTGGTTGAAGATGAGGCAATTATCGCGCTGAACCAGGCTAAAGTGCTGGAAAACAATGGCTTTTCTGTAACAACCTGCAACAGCGGGAAGGAAGCGGTAAAAAAATACTCCGCACCGCCTTTTCCTGACCTTGTGCTCATGGATATTGACCTTGGAAGCGGATTGGACGGTACCGAAGCTGCCAGGCAGATTTTAGAAATACAGGATGTTCCGATTGTATTTTTATCCAGCCATACGGATAAAGAGATTGTAGAAAAAACAGAAGAAATAACAAACTACGGGTATGTGGTAAAAGGGACAGGGGAAACTGTACTTATTACATCAATTAAAATGGCCTTTAAACTTCATGCTGCGTATATCTCTGTTCAGAACCAGAAGAAGGCGATCCGGGAGAAGGAAGAGCTTTTAAAGGAAACAGGGAAAATTGCAAAGCTGGGCGGCTGGGAGTTGAAGCCGGATACACAAGAAGTTACTTGGACAGATGAGACTTACAGAATCCATGAGGTGCCCATTGGCGAGAAGCCCGCTCTCTTAAAGGCTGTAAAGTTTTTTCACCCAGAGGACAGGGCCGTCCTTGAACAGGCTATACAGAAAGCAATTGATAATGCCCAGCCCTACTCTCTAAAGCTGCGGTTTATTACAGCAAAAGGGAAGGGTCTATGGGTCCACACTCGGTGTACTCCTATGGTTGAAGATGGAAGGGTGGTACTGCTTAAAGGTACGATACAGGATATAACAGAAGAAATCGAGCTTAAAAAGCAGGCAGAGAATGAAAGAAATAGACTTTATTCCTTAATGGAGACAAGCCCTGTAGCAATAACCCTTTTGGATACTGAAGGGAACATTACTTATGCCAATAACCAGGCACAAAGGCTGTTCGGCTTAGCAAAGGAAGGAATGAGCAGTAAGACCTATAATGATCCTGAATGGAAAATAGAATCAATTGACGGCACTGCTTTTCCGGTTGAAGAGCTGCCGTTTCTTCAGGTGAAACGTACAGGCAAGCCGGTTTTTAATATTGAACACGCAATAATTATCGCTTCCGGTGAAAAGAGGTATCTCTCAGTAAATGCTTCTCCCCTTTTGGTGAATTATGTTTTTCAAGGGGTTATTGCCGTTGTATTGGATATTACAGATAAAATACAGTTAGAAAAGGACCTTTCAAGGCGAGAAAGACAGAATAAGCTGCTTTTTGAAGCTTCTGCTGACGCGGTCCTCTTTATGAGGGGGGACAGGTTTATAGATTGTAATACAGCGGCTGTGGAGATGATGGGGTTCTCATCAAAAGAATCGTTATTACAAAAATGCCCTGTTGAACTGTCACCTGAAACACAACCTGACGGCAGGCTGTCTGCCAGGAAACATGGGAAGCTGTTAAAAGCTGCTATAGAGCATGGTACGAGCAGGTTTGACTGGGAGCTTGTAAGAGCAGACGGGAGTCCGCTTTTTGTTGAAGTCCAGTTGACCCTGCTTGATATGGAAGAAGGTATACCTTTTATGAATGTCGCGTGGCGGGATATAACAAAGCGTACCCTGGCTGAGGCACGGTTAAAAACCATGGAGTGGCTGCTAGATAAAGCAAAAGTGAAAAGGCTGGAAACAGAAGAACGGTACGTTCCAGAGTATGGGGATCTGTCGAGGCTGAATGAATCCGGGTTAATTTACCAAAGTAGTGGAACAGATAATCTCCATACTCTTACCTCCGATATTATGGACCTTATGGAAACTTCGGTTGCAGTATACGAGATTGACGGATCCTATGCCTATGGTTTGTTTTCATCAGGATGGTGCCGTGCAATGGATGCGGCTACCAGAGTATTATGCGGAACAAAGGATAATATACAAGCCCTAAAAAGCGGAAAATGGCTTTGTCATGAAGACTGCTGGAGGGTATCAGAACAGGCAATGAAGACAGAGAAAGAAGAGGAGCTAGTCTGTACCGGAGGTTTGCATATATACGCTATACCGATTAAAGATGATGAAGGAATTATCGGGGCAATCAACTTTGCCTATGGAAACCCTCCGCAAAATGAAAAGAAGATCCATATGCTTTCAAAGAAAACAGGAATATCTGAAAAGCAGCTATTAGAAAACGCGAAAGAGTATAAACAAAGGCCTCCCTTTATTATTGCCCTAGCAAAAAAACGGCTGAAATCAATTGCCCGTTTAATCGGTGAAATGGCAGCGCATTTTAAAACAAAGAAGCTTTTAGAGGAAAGGGAAGCATATTTAAAGAGTATATTCCGGGCTTCCCCTGTGGGTATAGGCGCGTTAATAAAGAAAAAAGTTACCTCTGTAAATAAGGCGATGAGCTTCATTTCAGGATATACTGAAAATGAACTGAAGGCAGAAGGGCTATCCTTGCTTTTTCCAAAGATAAAGGAAGGAACTGACTTCTTAGGAGAAGCTGAAAACCGGATGAAAGAAAATGGAAGTGCTTCCTTTGAAAAATCTATTACTACCAAAACAGGGGAAGGTAAAGATGTTCTTATCTATCTTGCTCCAATTCATGAACAAGCTGACAATGGAGAGCTGATTTTTTGTGTCCTGGATGTTACAGAACGCAAAAAGGCACATAAACGGACTGAAGAGCTGCTTAGGGAAAAACAGTTGTTACTGAAGGAAACGCACCACAGAGTAAAAAATGACATGAATACTATTTATTCACTTTTAAGTCTCCAGGCAGCAACAATTGATAATAAAAAGGCGGTTGCATCCATACAGGAAGCCCAGAACAGAATAGTTCTTATGCATAATATTTATCAGATTCTCTATAAAAAGGAAAAACTCAGAGAGCTGCCGATAAATGTGTACCTAGATACAATTACAGATAATTTAATAAACACCTACGATTCTTATTCAGAAATAGACCTGGAAACACATTTTGAAGAAATTGAGGTTCCTACTGAGAAGGCATTCCCCATAGGTATAATAATCAATGAATTGGTTACAAACTCATATAAATATGCTTTTCCGAATGGAAAGAAGGGTGTTGTAAGAGCGGATCTGAAAAAGACAGGCACCGGAGAAATAATGGTTACTGTCACTGACACAGGAGTCGGGGTTCCTGAGCATGTTATACACAAAGTCTCCCTTGGATTCGGTCTTACCCTTGTAAAAGCATTTTCTGAACAGCTGAATGGAAGCTTTACTGTAAGAAATCTGCCTCAAAACAAAGGGGCTTGTTTTGAGGTCATTCTAAAACTGCCTGAACAAAGTGAAGCCCTGCCTCTGTGAACAGCCGGGAACTTATCTGGACATTTCCGGTGTATAATTAATTTGCTTTTCCCTTTGGATTTGCTTTGTCCAGAACTCATTCTGGATGAACATGTCTCAGTCTTTGTATAATATGATACCTGCTAATACAGCTGAAAACAGGGCTTGATATACCCTGGTCTGGAGGGTGAGGGAGAAAAACTCTCCTGAGTAATTGCCGAAGAAGTGGATCAGTATTACTGCTAAGGTACTTCTGCCTGTTTTATAGTACACCCAGCTCATAATAATGCTCCCTGGAAAGAACGCAAGGAGAAACGAGATGAGCGCAGGGGGATAGGCTGTAAGCTGCTGCTGAAATGATCCCGGCATAAAATACAAACCAGTTTTACTGAATATTGCTAATTACGGAGAATTCCGTAGTCAGAGACCAGCTTAGAAAGCTGCATTCTTGAGGAAACACTGCATTTTTTAAAGATATTCCGCAGGTGCGTATCCACAGTCCTGGGTGAAATGAAAAGGGCTTCTGCTATTTCTCTATCACTCTTCCCCTGAAAAAGTTTTTCTGTAATCTCTGTCTCTCTGTTAGTAAGTTTGTAGAGTGTCTTAAACTGCCTTGGAACAGCAGAGGTGTTTCTTGAGTACTATTACTGTGAAGATTCGTCTCAGCTGAAAAGCTGCTCATGACCCCGTACAAGAGTATGAGGTTTGCAAGCAGATATCCGCAGGAGAAGATGAACCCGTCATACCACAGGAATCCCTGGGAATTGATAATTGCGGCAACAATGTAATCTAGTACTTCCCCGCTTGGAAGAAGGATAAGCGCAGTACCTATACCAAGGAGCATCCTTCTTCAGGGAAGAGAGGATGCATTCTTTGCATCTTTTATCGCGTAAAAGCTTGCCTGGATGCAAAGAACAGCGAGCAGGAGCATTACCAAAAGCATAAGTCCTGATGCTAGGTAGTATTCTTGGAAATACGAAGGATCATCCGCAGATACACACCAATAAAGGAAGCAGCTCCCATGACAAGGAATGCTGAAACCACAAGAATGACAGGTCTAGTACGGAACCTGGCAAGTCTGGATAAAAACAAGAGCGCCCCCCAGCAGGACCGCACCTGTAAAGAAACCGAAGATACTGGCCATGAGCCAAATCTGATCCATGGATACACTATATCATGATAACCGGCTTTTAGATAGTTTTTTGCAAGGTCTTCCCTTACTTTTTCGACTATCTCCTGGAAACTTGTCCCATTGCCTATCCAAGGGTGGGGCTGTACATCATTATATAGCCGATAATTGAGTAGTGCCCCGGTTCTACAAACTCGTCCATGTGAAGCCTGAAGAGCGGGTCTACCGAAGACTTAGTTGCTGCTTTTTCTATTTAAGTTTTGTGATTATTTAATAAAAATTTAAGATCCTTATAGTATAATTAAATTTAAATTTGTGCTAGTTCTTGGTTAACTATAAAACACAAAGGAGATTGTTTATGCAAAAAACAAGTAAAATAACAGTGTTCTTATTATGCGCGTTTGTCGGTATCTTATTCACGAACCCGTTGTACGCACAAGAGGCAAGTGAAGAGAATTCTGAAAGTCAGATAGATGGAGAAAGTGCGTATTTGTTAGGGAATGCTCCAATTAGAATTGAATTAGGATTTTTATTCGGCATTCCAATTCATTGGTGGGGAGGTCTTGCGGCTGAGGGGCTTACAGGTGATGATCCGGATCTTGGAGATGATATGAATGATGCGATAGGTTTTCTCGCCCTTGCCGGTTATTCTGCCATGAGCCTTCTTTCTGGTATGCAGCTTGGGCTTGAAGGTTTAGTTTTGGCTCCCATTTTAGTTAGCCCTCCTGACGATAATGGAGTATCTACTGAGATGTCTGCTGGACTTGCGGTAGGAAATAATTTCTCCTTGGGATCTCTCATCAATTTATCCATTCATGCTACAGGCCGCTATGGAACTCTAGGAATTAATGATGAAGGCGAAAGTACCTATGGCTATATTCAACCCTTTCTTGGTTATGGTCTTATAGCTAGAGACATGGCAGGCTTTATGGAATACTCCCATAAAGAACTGGGTAACGCAGCCGCAGTTGACGATGATTACATTGAAGCAGGTATAGACCCTCCACCAGACCCAGAAGCAGGACACTATTTTGACATTGGATGCCGCCTGTCTTTTAATGGAGGTGCAATATATGCTCTTCAATATTCACATCCACTTGGTGAATACGGTGTTCCGCATATAAAATTTACTATGGGCGGTACATTAATGGATTGGGGCCTATAACATGACGTAATTATTTGGTAAAGGCACAGCCTGTATCAAGTGGAAAAATATTGTTAGATTCTATATTCTGTAAAATAGAATATTATCTAAGACTCCTGGATGTAATACTTTCCGGGAGTCTTTTTTTTTTATCTTTTTTTCATGCCAGGGGGTATTAATCTACTCAATAATAGTCTTAATTTTTTGTTAGTCCTTTGCTTCTGAACTTTGAAAGGGCTGGAGTACCTCTAAGTCTGATTTAATCTTTACTGATACAGTTTCAAAAGCACTCACATTGCTGGCAGCAGAGCTTCCTATCAGCGTAATTGTATTTAAGCACTATCTAAACAAATTCATAATATACAAATTAGATAAATAGATATATAATGAGTAAAACATAAAAAACGAGGGAGATTATGAAAAAACTGTTGCTTGTTTTGCTGTTAGGTGTTCTATTTACAGGGTATGCTGCTGCGCAAAATACTACCCTGATTGTAGAAACCACAACCGGTGAGCCTGCGTCTTTATATCTTATTACTTCAAGGCTGAGTAGTGATCCGAGTATCTATTCTACAATGCAGGTAGGTATGGTTCCAGGTACATACAATCTTGAAAACGGGTATTATGAATTTGAAGTAGGGATACCCTATGGTATGCAGTTTGATGTATATGCCCAGGGAGGTACCCAGCATTGGGAAATATCCCCGACTAATTGGTTTGGGGTTATTGGTGGAATAGGGCTTATTATGGGTACCGGCATTGGTGGAGCATTTACGCTGGATCTTGTTGAAGAAATGACCACCTTCTGGATTGTATTCGGAATAGGGTCTGCTATCGGTATACCCTTAACCATTGCTTCATTCGGAACTGCTAGACGGTTATAGGCACAGACTGCATAATGCGTTTTATTCTTTTACTGAACCTGCTGTCAGTCCGCTGATAATACGCTTTTGAAAAAAGAAGACCATCACTACTAAAGGGACAGTTACAATGACCGCGGCTGCCATAATTTCTCCAAAGGGAATGTGGTGGGGAATTGTGCCGCCGAAGTTTGCAATTGCTACAGTGACAGTACGGGCTTGGGGTTCAACAGCGGAAAAAGTAAGGGCGAACAAATACTCATTCCAGCAGGCAATAAATCCTAATAGTCCGGTGGTTGCGAGAGCGGGCATGGTCAAGGGCAGGAGGATGTACCAGAAGCTCTGCATCATAGTAGCGCCGTCTACCTGGGCTGCCTGAAAAAGGCTGTCCGGCAGTCCGCGGAAGTAGGATGTAAGTATCCAGATAATGAAAGGGAGCGCGAAGAGCTGATAGGTGGTGATCATGCTTGGAATCGCGGGTATGCCGAGTACTCGTATTATACTATACAGCCCAGTGAGTACCGCGATTTGGGGAAACATGGTCATTGAGAGGATAATGAGCAGTGCGGGTTTTCTTCCCCGGAAGCGCAGCTTGCCTAAAGCAAATGCCGCAAAGGACCCGAACATTCCGGAAAAAAAGACGGTTAATACCGAAACAACAAGGCTGTTGAACAGTGCACGGTAGAATAGGGGATTACTCAAAACTAAGTGAAAGTTATCAAAAGAGAAACTGATGCCCCCTTCGATTGGGTTAATTGGGAGGAGTGTTGCAGGTGTCATTGCAAGCTGATCGTCAGATTTAAACGCGGAAATAACTGTCCAGTAAAAGGGGAAGACTACGTGTATAGTGATTGCACACACGAAAAGCCAGAACATGACTTTCCAGAAGATTGCCAGCGTTTTCTGCATCCATTTTGGTTTTTTCCGAAGCATAGTCTTCCTCCTTCAGTATGGTGTTAAGTATAACTAAAGAGCAAACAGGGATAAATACAATTTCTGCTGCTTTGTTATAGCATTTTTTTACTATTACCTTAATCGATCCAGGGCTCGATATAATCCAGAGCAGTCTGGGGCTTAACCGCGCCATATGCAGCCTTGGCCGTGTTTATACTGGAGGGGTTCTCTTTAATCAGTTTTCTCCAAGTACTCGGAGTTGTCCCTAAAAGCGAGTGAAAGAGGCGGTTGTATCCCCGAGTGTCTGAGAATCCATAATCTAGAGCAATTTCAGTAATTGTTTTTTCCGGTTTTGTAAGCTCAGGAAGGCTTTTATAAAGTCTAAGGGAATTCAAATAGTCAGTAAATGTTGCGCCGATCTGTTTTTTAAAGTACCGGGAAAAGTAGCTAGGATTCAATTCTAAAAGTCCAGCAGCATCTTCAAGTGAAATCCGCTTATAATAATGCTCTTCGCAGAAAGCCAGGAGTTCTTTTAGTTTATGATGATACTGTATAGCTTCCTGCTCCCTCTTGCTGCCTGCCTGGCAGGTATCAGTGATACTAAGGTTCCGTATTACCAAGGTAAGAAGTTCGTTTAAAGAGGCGAATATTTTGAATTTAAAACCAGGAGGAGTTAGGCGGAATTCCCATATAATTCTACACATCATTTTTCGGAATTGCGATGTCAGGTCCCCTGGGAAGGAAGCATCCTTGCTTGACGTATAGGTGAAGTCCTTATGTACAAGGTCGTATTCAAACTCAGATCCGTAATCTGGAGAAAGCTGCAGTACTAGATTGAGGTTGTTTGAAGTGACTCCGGCTGTTGCATGGGGCTTGCCTGAGCTGAGGATCATTATCTGTCCTTCTGTAAGGCGGAACACTTGCGCACCTGCAATAACATCTATTTTGCCCCTGAGAACTAGCAGGAATTCGATATCCTCATGCCAGTGCATAGGGCAGGACTTCAGGTTCTGAAAGAAAACACGGAAAGGGAAATTCATTTCATGGGGTACTGCTTCGTGTATAGGGTTTCTACTGTTCATTGAATACTCTATTTGCAGTATACTCTGACCGCAATCTTTTGTCAGTGCTAGTACTGCTTATAAAGTAAAAACGAAGCCAGTTATCCACAATAATCATCGACCGGTGCTGCCGGGAACCTTCCGGTAAAGCCTTGTTTTCCTAATAGCTTTTCCACCAGGACCGAATATACAGTATCCGAGACATGATAGGTGTTTATGTAAGTCTTAACCTCCGGTGCATCAAAAAGGTGAAAGGGGTTATAAAAGGAGATCATAATTGTCGGTATTTCGTGCCAAAAGCGCTGCATTGACTTGATCATACCATGGTGCAGCTCCCCCCATTTAATAAAATACTCTCCGTGTCCGAACTGTTCAATCTGGGAAATGCCGTAGAGTATCAGGTCGTACAGGTCAGGATCTACAATAGTCTCTTCTGTGTATATATCTACTGAAAAACCGGCACGCTCAAGATAATGAGAGAAGGGTTTATCAGTGCAAGAGAATTGGGGTACATCTTCATAGTTTTCGATTAATAGGATGCGGCCATGGCTTTTCGGAGAAATGGGAAGTATATTTTGATCATCTTTCACCAGTGTGATTGATTTTTCTACCATTTTATGGCGTTTTATCTCGATGTGTTCGCGGTGCGTAGAAAGTTCAACCGGTTCAGACTCCTGTTCCTTGTGCAGCTTTAAGGCTGCTTTCATTGCAAGTACCCTGAGCACAGCTTCATTTAATCGGTCTTTTGTTAATTGTCCGGTTTCTATGGCGCTTTTCATTATGGACATGTCCCTGTCAATTCCGTTGCTGAAAAGAAACATGTCGCAGCCGTTTTGGATTACCCGCGGCAGTACCTCCTTCCAAGGCCCGCAGCTGGTAAGCCCTGCCATTGGTGTAGCATCTGAGATAATAAGCCCGTTAAAGCCTAGGTCTTCTCTCAAAAGCCTGTTATTAAGGTAGGGATTTATAGATGCAGGGACATGCCTGTATTCCCATGCTGCGCTTGGGAGGTCAAGAAAATACGCGGGAAGCGCGATATGGGCACTCATGATTGACAATACTCCTTGGTCAATTGCTGCCTTGTATACAGAACCAAAGGACTTTCGCCATTCATCCATGGAAAGGGAATTGCAGCTTGTTACCATGTGCTGGTCCCTTGAGTCTACTCCGTCTCCAGGCCAGTGCTTCAGGCAGGCAGCCATGCCCAAGGACTGCAACTTTCGAACATATCCGCAAGTCATTTGCATTACTATTTCCGGGTCTGAGGAAAAGGCCCTGGGTCCGGTTATGGAGCTGCGGAAATTGAAAACAATATCCGCGACAGGAGCAAAGTTCCAGTTAAACCCCTGGCTCCTGCCATGAATTGCTGCAGCTTCTGCAAGTATGGCAGCGGAGTCTTCACCTGCCGCAGCAGCACCCATCTGCGGAGGAAAAGTAGGAGAGTCTGGAAGACTGCCAATGCTGCCGAATTCGATATCTCCGGTAACAAAGAGCGGGACTCTTATCTGCTTTTTGAATGCTGACAAGATCTTTTCCCGTTCTGAACCCGGAAGGGCGCCTGGAATGTGTACGCCCCCTACACTGTGTTTTCTGTTTTTTTCAATTGATGTGTTAGAGGTATCAAGCAATAGAGGAATATGGATTTGCCCGAGCTTCTCAAGGTTGGAGAGCCCTTGAAAGGTTTGAATAACCCATTGTGTATCTTCATCATCTAAAGAAAAGGGGTGCTGTTTGAGAAAGTCTGTGTCCATATGTATTACCTATTATAGAGTGTACGTATTTTACTAGTATATCTCTTTATTAATCTTCAGCTATACATGATTCTACTTTAAAATATGACGAATTTTTACATGATTTGGATTTGAAAAAGTACGGCTTATCTAGTATGGTTAAGAATGTTTACATGGTAATTTTTTATTTTACTATTTCTATGAAAGGGAGTATGCATGAAATTTCAGATTATGTTAAGTTTCTTTCTTCTATTAGTTCTTGCCCTTATCCTCTCCTGCGGAGCAGCGGAGGAGCAGCCTAGTGAGCAGGAAGAGGAAGCAGTAATAAGCGCGGCTGAAGAACAGCCTGAAGATGCAGAGCAGGAAGGGCCGGAAGAAACGGAACCGGTTATTGAAGCAGCTGAAGAGCCTGAACCGGAAGAGGATGTAATGGAAGTACCTGATGATGCGGTTGAGGTTACTCCGGATGAACTTGCAGTAACTGAAAATGCGGTATTGTACAGCCAGCCCATGTTCGGAGCAGAAAGAGTTTCCCGTTTTCAGCCCACTGAAAGCTTTTACCTAATTAGTAAGTCGAACTGGCAGATGAATGTGGATGGAAGGTTTTATAACTGGTTTGAAGTAATGACTGCTGACGCCCAGGGCTGGGTATTCGGACATGCTCTTGGAATGACTGAAGATATTGCGGAGGATGTTGAAGAGTCTGAAACATCTCTTGAGGAAATTGCTCCTGCTGAAACTTCACTGACAAACGCATCGGAAGGTAATCCAAGTACCTTTGGTCAGCTGAGTGTCGATATAACCGGATGGACTGAAGGCTTTATGCCTCCTGACCGGGCAGGGTTCGGAGCATATTATGATGCAATGAATTTTCTCGTGCTCGAGGTTCCGGAAAGGCCTCAGGAAACTGTAGAAGTAGTTGTTCAGCCTTCCCAGGATGCACCGGAAATCTATTCCAGAAGTTTTTCTGTTGAGAGCAACAGAATACAGATGTTTGATGTTGGATCAGGTGAACGCCAAAGTGTTGCAGTGGCAGTACGCTTTTTTGACCATGCCAACTTTCCTCCTGGAAGATGGACAGTGAATATAAATATTGATGATCAGGACCTGCCGGTTATGCACAGGTTTGACTACGAGCCTGACCGCTTTACTATGAGTGGGCGCCCGATTGAGTCTCCTTTTGACTCTGCTTCTAGTGTCCGGGGATTCCCTGGGGACAAGATTTATATGTATTTCCGTCCTGCCGGGGAAGAGAACATTTTAGCAATTTATAAGCAGAATAATATGCTTGGTCCAGGCACTTTTGAACCCTTTTCTGTGTATCAAATTGAAAGAGGCAGTTCAGGGTATTGGTCCGGTGTTCTGGAGATTGGACTTGATATGGCAGGCGGCTTTTTCAAACCTGCTGTAGGCACTGCGGACGGCCTTGAGATAATACCATTGGGCAATATTTCGATAGAGGCAATACCTGAATAATTTGCGTAAGTGATAGGAGCGGAAATCCCGCACCAGGCCGGCGGAAAGGCGCGGTGGAGGCAACGGAACCGCGGGTTTCCGCCATACAAAGGCCTGGGAGGAATTGAAGCGGATAGCACGGTCCTGCACTCAGGTGCAGGATACGCCATAGATAGGGAGTACAGCATAACCATAAGGTTGATACTGTTATCGATATGGTCATACCTTAGTGGAAAGTGACTGATTGACTCAGGAAAATGACATTATTACCATAAAAGCAGGATGATAACTCAGATACAGGCTCATGTAAGAGCAGAATCGTACCACGAACCTGAGGAGCTGACTGTTGAATATGACAGGGATACAGATGTGTACTTTGTCATTTATTCAGGCCTCCAAGCCCGGGGGCAGGGGGGAGAGATGTTCCATATATTTCCTCCGACCACAAAAAAGATTTTTCAGCAGGAGCTGGATGAGCCGTTTTTTTCCAAGGATACCTTGGAAAAGGTGAGGGAGCTTATTGGTTCCTACGAAACAACCGGACTTGAAGAGGCACGGGATCTGCCGCGGTTCTCTCTGCGCATAAGAGAAGAGAATGACGATGATTGCTCCTATCAATATTATACAAGCGATGATTCAAGCCTCGTCGCAAAGATTATCAGCAGGGTATCTTCGGCAGTACTTGACCACGATATGGTACAGACAGCAAGAACCAGGGATGACTAGGCTGGGGGATGGACTGTTGAAAAAAAGATGCACTAATGCAGGACATGAATACAGGATATGATGTAATAGCATTGCAGAAGAGGAGATGAGAGATGGCTGAGTTTGATCTTTCGCCTATAGAGTATAACATCCAAAGTATTGCCTTTAATCTTTTCCGTAGATGGATAAGAGATGTAGAAAGAAGGCATCCGCGGCATAAAATAACTATTATTGATGAAGGTATACTAGTTCAGGACCTAAAGGAGAATGTTATTTCTGCCTTAAACGCCATTAGGGATGCAGAGAAGCAAAGTTACCTTGGATGGGCTATTGGCTTTTTCTACGGATTTCTTGGCGCTTCATTAGGCTCCCACTGGTTCCATGAATATATAAAAAAACTCAGTAATGAGTATAGAATAATTGTAATGCTTCAGGCTGTAAACAAGCAGCTTATGCAGCACAAGGATTTTTCCCAATATATCCTTCAACAATATCAGGAGGATATACAAGAAAACTGCAATTTCCATATTGAAGAAATCCGTATACAGGCAACAATGGAGGCAGCACAGATGCAAATGGAGATGCCGCAGAAAGCGCGGCTTCAAAATGCTTTGGATTCTGATCTGTTTACTTGTTTGAACAATATTATAACTCAAAGGATATTGAGATTTACCAATGAGCAGAAAGAAGAATGTTTTGTTGAAATTCAGGATTTTATTCCATATGATGCTGTATCCAGGTTATTTGAATTAAACGATATTAAATGACACGCTCGAGAAGTTAGTGGAGTACTGAATACTACTCCCCATGGAGCAGCTTGGCTTGTGGATAGATCAGAATTTCTATACACTTGTTAGATT
>CAYRYS010000006.1:16837-18200 GCA_964428555.1 uncultured Spirochaetales bacterium
CTTAAAAAATGGTGATTATGAATTATTACATGAGCTAGGCTATTAAAATGAATTGATACCTTTTCCAGAGGAGGAAATAGGGAGAACTTTTTTGCAGTGAACTAACTATTTTCTGTTTTCAGATTCCTCTTATCGTGAAAATGAAAAGATAGTCTTGACCCATAGTGCACTGCTTAATAGCTTAAATGCCTAGAAGGCAGTGATTTAATCTACCAATTATTGAAAAGATACGCGCCTTTTTAAAGCAGGCAATTTTATGAAAAGATTTAGTACAGTTTTTGTAATGCTCGCAGCGTTCTGCTGGGGAATATCCGGCGGAATAGGCGGTGTTCTGATTACCGCTGGGTGGAGTCCCTTTGTTGTTTCCTTTTACCGGGGGTCGGTCGGGTTTTTCTTCGTGCTTCTCTGGCTTATCCTGCGCCCGAAAGGCAGCGGCTTAAAAAATCCAAGGGTATGGGTATGGTCCGCTATAGCAGGCCTGGGGGTTGCTGGAAATTTTTCATTCTACTTTGTGAGCATATCCCATGGGAGTGTGGCAATTGCTGCTACACTCATGTACTGCGCGCCGGTATTTGTGTACCTTCTGTCCTTTGTGTTGAAGTTTGAGCGGCCGACAATGCCGAAATGGATCGCCATTGCGGTAGTGTTGGCTGGAATTGTGCTCTTAACACAAATTTATAATGCTGAAGCCGCCAGTGTGACTGTTATCGGGATTGGCGCAGGGCTTTTATCCGGGCTTTGTTATGTTCTGTTTATTTTCGGGTTTAAGTATGCGGCGCCTCACGGCAGTCCGCAGGCAATTCTCACCATAGCCTTTGCTGTGCTTGCTGCAGTTCTAATCTGGCCTGGGCAGCTGGATGAGTATTTTACGGTGGTCACTAGTCCGGATCTTTCTTATTTTATTGGTCTTGGCCTTCTTGGCGCGGGAATTTCCTTTATCCTCTATATTATCGGCATACATTTCACACTCCCTGCTGTTGCTTCAATTGTGGCAATGGTAGAACCGGTTACTGCTTCGCTCTTCAGTGTACTGGTTTTAGGAGAAACTCTTGCAGTCATGCAAATACTTGGCATGGTGCTCATCTTACTTGCGGTTACGGCGTTAAGTGTGTATTCAAACACAGGGAGGAAGTCCTCCTACATGGTTTGATACATTATTCAAAGCCGTGCTGTGTGACGGACTCCGAGTGATTCCGCGCAGCGGAATAATACCGAGGGGAGCGCTTCTATGTCAGCTTTGCTGCGTGATTTATTCCATGCGGTACCATTTTTCCCTCATCTCGATACGAATTGGTCTGTAGACCATTTCACTCGATGACCGGAAAGCGCAGTCATTGCTCTCTCATCTCGATACGAATTGGTC
>CAYRYS010000006.1:18300-80584 GCA_964428555.1 uncultured Spirochaetales bacterium
CACTCGATGACCGGAAAGCGCAGTCATTGCTCTCTCATCTCGATACGAATTGGTCTGTAGACCATTTCACTCGATGACCGGAAAGCGCAGTCATTGCTCTCTCATCTCGATACGAATTGGTCCGGCGACCATTTCACTCGATGAGCGGACAGGCTCATCTGTTTTGTATTTTCTAATTGCTCTTTTTCTGTATTCTTCTAAACGCCTCCGCCCAGGCAGTAAATGCTGATGCCCTGCGTGTCTGGATCCAGACCTTGCCTGTTCCTGAGAAGCGGCATACAAGTCCTTCTCCTGAGAAGAAGAGGCTTTTTAAACCCCCTACTGATTCTACATTGTATTCCAGGCCTTCAGTGAATCCTACTATGTACCCTGTATCTACAACATAGTCGCCTTTTACATCTAACACTAAAAAAAATATGAGACAAGGCTGCAAACAAAGAGGGCACCTCATCATCATCCTATAAAATGAGGAGTTTTCTGTTTAAGATTGTATAACCGTTTCTTGACAAAATAGATGGTTTTCTGGGAATATCTTTAGAAAGGGAGGGTAAGGTGACAAATAAAAATGCCTCTGTGTTGGAGGATTATTTACAAATTCAGTATGGCGGTAAGGTCTTCAACGGTGAGCTTCATGCCTGCACGTCTCCGAACTGTAACTGCTTTCTTGTGCAAGTACAGTTTCATGCAAAAGATAAGTCGGAAACGATTTTTATTGACCTTTTTTTGATAGACCGAATAGCAGTCTTAAAGGAACGCAGTTCCGGTGCTGCTGATTTTCTTAAAAAGTTTAAAGAGAAAATTGACGCTGACTTCTGGGATAATGTTCAATCAAACTACTATTTGAGCAAGGATTTTAAGAAATACCTCCCTGCTTCTTTCCCTGAAGACCTGATCCAGGAAAAGCTTATGGTTAGTTTTATGGATGTTTATCCTGAAGCTGTGCCTATTTTGCTGAAAAAGGAAGGCTATGATATTATTATTCAAGATCAGTATTGCTTAAACCTTTCTTGTCCATGTACGGATTCTGCCTTGACTGTTGTTCGGGTACAAGATGGGAAGATCCTCCATCAATACGATGGTGCTCTCTATAATTATAAAGACGGTACAATTAAGCCTGCGGTAAAAGGAAAAATGCGGGACAAAGATGAAATCTCTTCCATTTTAGAGGATTTCAATGAACGGCTTGGGCTTTCTGAAATAATCCAAAAACGGCACAATGGCATGCGGAATGCTTATAAGCTTTGGAAGGCAAAAAATGCTGAACAAATAACAACGCCAAGAAAAATTGGAAGGAATGAGCCTTGCCCCTGTGGAAGCGGGAAAAAATATAAGAAGTGCTGTTTGTGAGAAGGTGTGGTAATGTTGGCTTTGATTAGGAAGCAATTCAAAACTTGAAGCAACAAGTGGCAGGACGGCACAAGGTCCGGCTTTACATGGATGTACTAAAGCCGGACAATAAGACGCATAACCGATCATAATTGGTATATACTAAGGCATAGTTTCGAATTGCTGATTATAATAGAACGCAAAAAGCAGTGATGCCTTCAGGTTATGTGTGGGAATGGGAACAATATTTCCGTTCAACAATTACAATTATTTTACATCAACAATATTATGGCATATGTGCTTACATTTACTGCAACTCCGGGAAGCTATTTAATGTATGAAAATACATTCATGAGTATAGCCGAGAAATTTTCCTATTAAGAGTTTTCGGGCTGTGTACATGCTGCTTTTCTTTTTCCAAAAAAAGGAAGGTATTGAATACAGCAGTAGATTATTATAAAAAGAAAAATCGTTACGGCTCCTATTTCGGATCCTTTAACAGCAACACTTGAATGACAGGACGGAAAATGAACCCAAATAAGGAAAGTAGATTGATATGATAAGAATAGAAAAGATTACCGACAACAAGAAACAGTTCCTCGACCTGTTGCTGCTTGCGGATGAGCAGGAAGATATGATTGACAAGTATTTACCGAGTGGGGACATGTTTGCATTATACGACGGCGATTTAAAAAGTATTTGCGTTGTGGTGCCCGTAGATAGTGAAACCTGCGAGTTGAAGAACATAGCAACCTACGAGAAGTACCAAGGCAATGGATACGGCAGGGCATTGATCAATTTCATTTCGGGTTCCTACAAAAACGGCTATAAAACAATGCTTGTCGGCACAGGAGAGGTCCCGTCAATCTTATCGTTCTATGAAAAGTGCGGATTTGTTCAGTCATACCGTGTGAAAAATTTCTTTACAGACAATTACGACCACCCGATCTTTGAAGGAGATATTCAGCTTGTCGATATGATATACCTCAAAAAAGAGTTATAGGATATTTAGGCTTCAATTTATTGATATACCACTCGCTCCCTGCTGTTAATTCCGCTAAAAATCTGATGATTTTTTGGAGGGTATATAATTATAAATAGATATCCCTTCTTCAGCTCTTTACTGTTTCCTAATACTTCATATAATTGACGAGTAAAACAATTAGGTATACAATATAGTGCGAAACGCTGGGTATGCCCTGAACCGATGTAAATATGTTGCAATTGAATTAATGTATGAGACGAGAAAAGCAGGAACTTCCGCCGGGGCTCCTTCTTTTTTGCAAAATGTGTAATGTAAAGGGAGACTTTAATGACAGAGGCAAAGCTAAAAACAATTGAAGAGATGTTTCGGAAACAAGTGCAAAAGGATCCGAACGCGGAGAATGCCTATTTATTAATTCATTCTGATAAGTTTGACGCGCATATGAATATTGCAGAGGGTTCTACAGGGAATATTCCCGCCAATCCGGAGCAACCCAATTATATGGCAAGTGTCGGAAAAATATTTACTGCAACTATAATCAGTATTTTGTATGAAAAGGAAAAGCTGGCTTTTGAGGACCCTATTAGCAACTATTTGGATGAAGAATTGTTGGACAGCCTCCATGTATATAAAGGAAAAGATTATACACACGATATAACAATTAAACATCTATTAAAGCAGACATCAGGCTTGTACGATGATTTTTGGCCGCTATTGGAAAAGATTATAGAGGATAAAGATTTTACTATTACTCCAAGAGAAGCTGTTATTTGGGGGAAGAAAAACCTGAAGCCCCATTTTCCGCCTGGAAAAAAAATGAAATATACAGATACGAACTATCATCTTTTAGGCTTAATCATTGAAAATATTACAGGCAAGCCCTTTCATGAGGTTTTGAAAGAGTATATTTTTGTACCTCTTAAAATGCAGAAATCTTCAATGCTTCATTACTCTGAGCCTTTGAAAGAATATTCTTATCCAATCGCGAATTTTAGTATGAAGGGACAGATAATTAATGACTATAAAGGCTATGGCGCACTCGACTTTGCCGGCGGCGGCATTGTAGCTCCGAATGAGGATTTGCTTATATTTATGAAGGCTTTGGTAAATGGTGGAATAATTTCAAAAGATACTCTAGCGAGAATGCGGACGGATACAAGTACCTTTTATTTAGGAATAGACTATGGCTATAGCATTTGGCAGTTTCAAACTATTCCGCTTTTATTACCGGAAAAGTATTATTCTTGGGGATGTGTAGGCGCTACAGGGGCATTCATGTTTTATCACCCAGGATTAGAAACGTATTTGATAGGGAATTTTAATAATACCTCTTATATGATAAAGGGTCTTAATTTCTTGAAGAAAATTATAACCAAGCTGTTGTGAGAAAAAATATGAAATTTGCATATTGCCAAACATTAATATCATAGTATAAATTAAATCAGCTTATATAAGGGAGATGTCATGGAATACATTAAATTCAGTCTATTTTTTATTTTGGCTCACACAGTTTCTTACATAATTGCTGGGCTCATAGCATTAGCAATTAGTAAAGATATTTATGAAAGTAAAAATAGACACTGCAACTTTTTACGGGATATGTCTGATAAAAGTGAGAGTAAGCACGTGAATTTGTTTTTCATTCCCGCACAATTTGTAAGAGCTGCATTGATGTCAGTCGTACTGTTTCCTCTGCTTCAGACTATTGCAGGTTTATCTTTTTTTGTGACAGCGGTTTTCTTTGGTGGTCTTATGTTTGTGTATACTCATATAGCTGCTGTATCACCTTTTATCGACAATATAGAAGGCTTTGTATATTTCAAAAAAGAATACTTAAAAACAAAGTTTTTTCTGAAATTTCAATTAGAGATGATTTTGTACTGTGTTTTATTTGGTTGCTCTATGGCTTTTTTAATAGGTTATATTTTCTAAAGCAAGGTGATTTTGTGCTTTCTGAGAAACATCTAATGGTTAAGCGATTGCTCAAATGCCAAGAATATTTCTTGGTTTTCTCCAATCGGCTTTCTGCGTCACCATTGCTGAAATGAAGAATGAATTTGGAATTTACTCCTGAGACTTGGGAGGATTAACTGTATTTTGGCAGAAAAACTAATAAAACCCTTTTCCTTGGGACAAGAAGAAGAATTGAACTCCCTCATTAGCCGTGTTTTTACGGAATTTATCGGTATTGAATATACTGAACAAGGGAACAAGGTATTCAGTGACTTCGTTAAGCCGGAAAAACTGCGAGAACGATACAAGCAGGGGAACCTCATTCTCACCTATCAGGTTGATGGTGCCATTATCGGGATGATAGAAGTTAGAGACAATAACCATGTCTGCCTGTTCTTTGTTGATAAAAACCATCAACATAAGGGAATTGGTAAAAAGCTGCTCAAAAGAGCGCTTGAAGAGATAAAAGGGAAGACAAACTTTTTAGAGGTGAATGCCTCACCCTTTTCAGAGAAAATATACGCAAAACTGGGGTTTACGAAAACCGGCGAAAAAACGGAAACAGACGGAATAACTTTTATTCCAATGAATATGGAATTATAGACTAAGACGAATATTGATACACGGTTTCGGAACTGGAACGCTGATAATAATTAGAAAGCAGGAATTGAAAAATGAAAATATGGGTAGATGCTGATGCGTGTCCCGTTGTTATTAAAGAAATATTGTTCCGCGCGGCTGAACGGGAGAAAATCTGGGTCATACTAGTGGCAAACCAGCTGATTCGGGTACCGGATTCCAGGTACATTAGTTTTCAACAGGTGGAGGAAGGGCTCGATGCGGCTGACCAGGCAATAGTTGAACAGGCGGCCCAGGGGGATCTCGTTATTACCGGCGATATACCCCTTGCCTCTTGTTAAAAGCATGTAGAATATAATCAAAAAAATGAGGGTATTAGCTATGAATTATAAGATACCTGGAGTAACAAGCATAGTCTTAGGAGGTGCAGCTTTCGGGCTTGCGGTATTTCTGCTGTTACAATTTTCGATTATTTTAGGCGTAGTGTACTTACTGTTCATGCCTATTATGTTTTTAAATATTTTGTATCAATACTGCAGGAAGTGTCCCCACGTACCTGAAGGGACCTGCCGGCATGTGTTATTCGGTGCAATCGTTAAAAGGTTTTTCACAGCCATTGAACCAGCTCTGTATACACAGAAAGAATTAATAAGGATGATAATTCCCTTTGTTCTGTATATACTTTTTCCTCAATACTGGCTGTTTCAGCATACTTCTCTATTCATACTCTATTGGGGGCTCATGGCAAGTGCAATTACTATTATCCGCCTTGGTGTCTGCACGAGCTGTAAGAATTCCTTCTGCTTTTTTTGTAAAAACAAAGAGTTCAGAACGGCAGGCTTATAATAAAAGCGCCTTCCGGAGAGTACGCGTGTTTCGCGGGAATGTGGCTGGATGAACAAAATGAATATGCATACCTTGAACCCATGGCAACCATACCTGAGCATCGGAGAAAGGGCTTGGGAACAATAGCTTTGACAGAGGCAATGAAAAAGACAAAGAAATTGGGTGCAAAATACTGTTTCGGCGGAGAACCGGAGTTTTATCAGGCTATTGGGTTTGAAACAATATGTCAAAGAGAGATTTGGGAAAAAAGCTTGGCTTGAGAAAGAAAATATGGGTGGATGGGGTGTCCTGTTAATTTTTTATAAGTGAGTTGCGGTATGCTTTTGGTGTGGCTTTCATAATATGGCGAAAGCAGGTATTAAAGCTCGATTTTGAATTAAAGCCTGCATCAAAAGCAAGGTCCAGAATACTTCGTTGAGGGTATAGAAGAAAATCATTACATATATGCTGAATGCGGTAGCGATTTATCAAGGATTTAAAGCTTTCATTTTGTTTTTTATTCAGGAATTCCGATAGCTGATGCGGGGTGATGTTCATATATCCTGCCAGTTTTGCTAACGTTAATTCTGGATCTGTATATACTTTCTGCGTATTCAGCAGGGAAGACAGTTTGGTTTTCAGTTGCTGAATATCGAGGGACCCAAGCAGACTCCGTGTTTTATATTCTTGGATTTTTTCCTGTAAGGTGCTGTGCAGTTGGGGGTTTCTTTTATCTACTATAAAAAAGCAGATAATAATGATGTTCAGGCCGTTCATTATGAATCGATATATATTCCACGACCAGAAGAAATTTGAAAAAATCATTAAAAATGTACACAAGAGCATTGCAGCTGTTAAACCGATAATAGCCCAGAAGGTCTTTGGCCCTACAATCTTCTTAAGCTGTTGAATTTTTGGAAACCCTTTTAAGGCGAGAATCGTGTAGAAGATGACCAGAATAGCAGGAACTATGTAGCTTGCAGTGTAAAGGACCGAATATTCTGTTCCTATCATACTGCGGTAAAAGGGATAGGCCAGAATCTTTTCTTCCGGGGATAGGGTGAGAAAAGGAATATATACTATGACCATGCAGCATGCCGGAATAAGATGCAGCAAATGAGAGGCAGAGAATGAAAAGTGCCGTTCGGAAAAAGCCTTTAGATACAGGTATATTACCGGGCCGATAAGGTAAAAAAAGAAAAGGTCCAGGTGCATAAATGCAGTATACTGATAAATAATTCCTGAACAGGCTATCCCTTTGTTTATAACAATACCGGCATGACAGAAGTATACTAAGGCTGCTAGGCATGCAAGACTTGTTTTGTTGGGTTGAGCCAGTATCCCTGTCATTATTAACAGGCTGAACAGACCCCCGCTAATCATAAAAAAATCCCAGAGATTCATATTTCGTATTATACCATGCTTTTTTAGTGCAGGTTTATAAATCCGGGCGTGTTTTTTGCAATTCCTTACTATTATTACAAAACATGAGGAGATATAAAATGAAGAAAAGTGTTGGTATTAAAGGTATGGCGGTTATGATTCTGCTGCTGTTTTTGCTAGTATCCTGTAATAATCCTGTCGGACCGGATGATGAAAATAATGTAGGTGATGTGTCGGAGAGCTTGCTTGGCCGCGGGTATGATGTTTTTGATCCCTATGCTGAGCCGAATTATGTAATGGATAGAGTTCTGGATTTCGATGCCCTTTATGGGGATGGAGTTGTTGAGATCCGCAGCATTGAGACTGCTAATTTCAAGACCGTATCCGGTTCAACTTATGAGGAATATCTCACAGATTGGGGCGTGAGTGTGGGGCTTTCAGGGAGTTACAAGTTTTTTTCCGCGTCCCTGGAAACATCGTTTTCCCAAAGCGATTTTAGCTCAAGCCTGTATGAGTTTGCTACGGTCCAAGCCCGCATTGGAAAAACAGCACATATAATAGAAGGACGCAGCAATATCGATATGCTGCGGAATTATCTGGATGCTGACTTTGCAGCTGCAGTCAATGATCTAGAGGTTAGTCCGGAGGAGTTATTCGGCCGGTTTGGTACCCATGCCTTGACCGCTATAGTTAATGGTGCCCGCATGGATTATAATTACTCCGCGAATACTAGCAGCGCCTCGACCTCCATAGATATCGGGATTGCTGCTCAGGTAGCATTCGATGCAAAATTTGTATCAGCCGGTATTTCCACGGAATTTAATTATGGACAGGATTATGCCAGTGAATACGAGAACGTTTATGAAGAGACCTCTGTTCTTGGAGGTGCCTCAGAATATGGTTTGGGTATTCATACGGATGGCCAGTACCAGGACTGGGTTGCTACTATCAGTGACAACATGGTTTTTTGCGATTTTTTTGGTGACAATGGATTGGTGCCGATATGGGAACTGGCGGATTCTCAGGACCGTCGTGATGAGATAGCAGCAGCCTTTGAAGGATGGGCTGTAGAGCGTGAGGTCAGCTACGATGTGGTCGAGGGTGAGAGCGTTCTTACGGATACAGAGGATGTCAGCTTTATTCATCAAGGTTTTACAAGTCTAATACTAGGGGATGGAGACGTACACACAAGCAGTGGACGTGAAACTGCGGTTCTGCTGGATATCAAGCTTTCCGGTATTAATGACACACAAAACCGTCCATTTCTTTTGTTTGACATCTTTCTGCGTGTTGAGGAAGTAGGGGGCGATGCAACTACCTACTCAGGCAGGGCTCGGTACTATTATGCCTTACCTGAGGGAAGGGAAGTTGTCGGAATAGAGAGCGCCAGATCGTATTATTACAACGGCAATATCGATGACAAACAACTTAGCTGGGTCGAGCTTTTCCCTGATCCAACCGGGCAGTTGGGAACCGATGACATTAGAGTTATGATAGATAGTTCTTCCGGAATTGATTTGCCCTACATCGGAGTTCGTTTTATCAATGTTGGGGTTGAATATCAGTATGTTGAACTTAACTAGAAAGGACCCGAAAATATAACCGAGAACACTTGAAGTATTTGACCGCGCGGATGGATAGCAGATTCCGCGCGGTTTCTTGGCAATTACTGTGAGTGCAAGAAAATAAAGTAAATTCACAGCCAATACACTTGTACCTCAAAGAAAATACAATGGATTCAAGGAAGCCCTTGATAGGGTAACTGCAGGTAAGTAGAAATCAGCTATGATTTAAAAAAGGTTTGACCTAAAAAGCATGTTGGTTATTATATCTGAAATAGGATTACTATAAGCCAGTATTAAGTAAGAATATATTTAAAGAATATACTATGGAAAAAAATACTATTACCTCTTACCAGTTAAGCAATCTATTCTTTGAATCGAATCCAGAGGATGAGAATACGACGCAATTTTTTCTGATAACCGGCTCTCCTGGGATTGGTAAAACGGATATCATAAAACAATGTTTATCCAGGAGAAAAGGAAATAAGATATATTCTGTAAACACCGCGCAGTATGATTACAGCCTTATTAGTGAATACAATAAATGTATTGTTGTATTTGATGAAATACAGCACCCCTTTCTTGAGCAGTTCCTTAGGGTTAACGATTTTTCTCATAAGACCGGATCATGGATTATTATTATAACAAACAATGGTGAGAAGCAAAAAAAGTATGAGGTAATTCTCGATAGCTATATATCTAATAATCCATTTATAGAGTGCTTTTTATTGAATGTCGAGCAGGATGTAATTACTGCAACCGAATATATGCGGAACAGGATACATGCCTCAGGCAGGCGCTATTGGGGCAATGAGAAACTCACTACAGTTGGGATAGATAAAAACGTAAGCGCTTTTAAAAGAATACCGGGAAAACTCGAATATTAAAAATGCCTCTATACTTTTCGAAGAGATATTCCTTTATTGAAAAACGATACGTAAATAAGAGTCAGGCTTATCAATCCTCATCTGCCGGAAACCGCACAATACTTACAGTACCGTTCTCATTTTTCATAGTTATTGTACCTGCAAGCTGCTCTGTAAACATTTTGACTAAAAGAAGCCCGAAGCCCTCGTTTTCATCTATATCAAAATCCACGGGCAGCCCTTTTCCGTTGTCTTGAACAGTAAGTACAATTTTCTCATCTTCTTTCTGTAGGGAGATGCTGATCCTGCCGGTGTCCTTTTCCGAGAAAGCGTATTTTATGGAATTGGTAATAAGCTCGTTCACTATGGTGCCCACAGGGAACAGCTTTTTTATATCCAGGACAATATCATCAATACTTGTTTCAAAAGAGATCTCCTGTTCTGAATGCTTGGTATTTGTGAGAAGCTGAACAAGCTTTTCCAGATACTCTTTTGCTGAGAGCTGTTTGTAATCATCAGTTACAAGGAGGAGGGTGTATATCTGGGTCATCCCTTCAACCCGGTTTAATGCTTCCTGTATTATGCCGGCCGCATATTCATTCTCAACAGTTCCTGCCTGAAGCCGGAGAAAACTGCCGATCTGGGCCAGGTTGTTCTTGATCCTGTGGTGGACTTCCTTAAGCAGTACTTCTTTTTCCTTCAGCTGTCTATGCAATAGCTCCTCTGCAATTTTCTTATCACCAATATTGTATGCCATTGACATGATAGAGGTAATTTCACCGGTTTCATTGCGTACCGGAGCTGCTGAAAGGCTTATATCGATCAGCTTACCGTCTTTCTGCTGTCTTTGGATCTCCTTTCTTATCAGGGTTTTTCCTTCCAATACTGCTTTGCGGAAACCGGTATATTCCCGGTGTTTTTCCGGAGGTACAATTGGTAAGGGCCTGCCGAGGACTTCTTCTTTGGACCATCCGAAGATATTCTCAGAAGCGGCGTTCCAGGTAAGAACATTTCCTTCAGGGCTAATACTGAAAATTGCCATTGGAGATGCTGAAATAATCGCCCGCTGAGTTTCTTCGCTCTCTGCCAGGCTGTCGGTCCGTTCTTGGAGGAGCTTACGGAGCTTGCTTTGGGATTCAAGCATTTCCTTGTACACAAGAGCAGCACCGTAGGAAGTGAACACCATTGCGAGCAAAAAGAGCATCAGCATAAAGAATGACCTGGGTGTTTCATACATGCTGAAAAACCCTGTTCCAAAGCTTGTTGCAAAAGCCAGTACAAGGGCAGCGAGAAGAGTACTAATCACAGAATCCAAGAGTTTTCCCTGTTTCGCGGTTATAAACAGAAAAGGAAAAACAAGCATTATTAATGCATGGTAGGTGAAAAAAGAGAGGACCAAGACAGCAGCCGGCAAGGCGCTTAGAGCAACACGAAAGACAGCTCCATCAGGCTTGGCCGTCTTTTCCTGCTTCACTGCCCAATACATCGGACCAATGAGCGTCAGCCCTAGGATATCTGCGATAGTTACATAGAATACTTTTTCAAGGATTTCATGTCCAATTGCATTGCCGAGTGCTAACTCCGGAATGAGCACAAGCAGCCAGACGGTAAGCGCAGGGGGAATAAGACATACCCCAAGGAAAAACTTGGGAAGCCTGGATACTGTGGATAAAAGAGGTGCTGTGCTCCGCTCTTTTATCCATTTCACAGCCTTCCATGCAATATATGACTGAAGAGAATCTATGGAAGCAATGACAAAGGCGAGGACAGCAGAAAGAGGAATGTTCAGGTTTCCTGCAGGTATTAAAAATGGCGAGTTTACCGCAAAACTGCAGAGGAGAACGAAAGGAAATGCATTCTTACCTGCGTATAAATACATTAGCAGTCCAAAACCTGCAGGAAGCCAGATAAGTGTGAGGTTCCCAGGGGGAAGATTTATCAGGTATATACCAAAATACCCTGATGCAATATAGAGAAATGAAAGCAGCACAAGAATGAAGTGCTTCGGTTTTCCCTGTAGGGTGGTATGAGTTTGTTCTATTCGGCTTTTCCCCATAGTATCCTTATCTTCTTGCAGCTATTCATTAGTATACAGCATTTTTAATAATATCTTCATTTACTCTAAAATCTAAAGCTTTCTTTGCGATTAATCAAGTTTTTGTGTACTTTTATGAAATCCTTGTATTCCAGGCAGTCACAACTCTGTTGAATTTATAATTCTTAAATCCGGATTAATCTTAATAAAATCCGTGTGACTACCCCTTGTAAAACACTATCCCACGTATTAGCCTAATATTTAGCATAACAAAATGTATTGCAAACTTCTAAGAGCGGAGCGTACCATGAAAAAATACATACTTTTCTTTACACTGATATTCGGATTAACACTGCATTTGTATTCAATAGACAATATGGTCTTAGTTGAGGGGGGGACCTTTCAAATGGGAGACGTATTCGGAGACAGCGACGGCAATTCCTCTGAATTAGATGAAATAGTACATACAGTCACCATTAGCTATGACTACTATATAAACGCGTACGAGGTGACCTTTACCGAGTTTGACGAGTTTTGCCGTGACACAGATGTCTTTCTCTGCAATGACGGCGGGTTCGGCAGGGGGAACAGACCGGTAATCAATTGCTCTTGGGCCCGTGCAATAGACTACTGCAACTGGCTTTCCCTGCAGGAAGGCTTGGCACCAGCATATAATGATGAAAACCTGCTTATTGACGGGAACGGCAATGTAACCACTGACTTGAGCGCAGTAGAAGGCTACCGTCTGCCAACAGAGGCGGAATGGGAGTTTGCTGCACGGGAAAGAGGGGAGAACGTCCGCTTTGGAAACGGAGAAAACCAGGCCAGATTATCCGAACTCAATTACGGTGGAATGCACTATGGTACTGGGGTCGATTACACAGAAGAAGGGGAGCCTAGGGACATGCCCATGCCTGTGGGAAGCTATGAACCAAACAGTCTGGGTCTCTATGAAATGAGCGGCAATGCGTCTGAATGGTGCACAGATGTATATGTGGAAAACTTTTACCATATTAGCGGGGAGGTTGATCCCCTTGGTACACTGGACCACCATGACTGGGACTGGAGGGTCGTCCGGGGCGGGTCTTGGTCTGGTCCAGCTCACCTTTTGCGTACTACCAGACGGCTGAAGGCACTTGACGGACTGTACAGCACGCCTCATTATCATCCCTCAAACCGGAACGGCTTCCGCGTTGCCAGGACTGTGCCGGATTCAGGGAGAGATGTGTAAACCGGCAGTACTGGGGAAGCGCAGACAGATAATGAACCGGAAGATTTTTCCGGTAAACCCCCTGCTGAAGGGAATTCTAACAATGCTCCAGAAGAGCTCCCAGGAAAACCCAGTTCTTTTCCCTCAAAGCGCAGCCAAATGTAATACTAGTACCTTGGCGTATCCCGCAGTCATGACCAGTGGCAATATCATTGCTCCTGGCTGCGGGACCGCGCTATCCGCTGCAATTCCTCCTCCAGCTTTTTGTGGCGGGAAGCCACAGTTCCGTACCCTGCACAGTGCCCTCCCGCCGCTGGAGTGCGGGATTTCCGCTCCTATCGCTTACGCGGACAGAGAAACATGCTTTTGCTTGTAAGTGAATACTACAGTATTATCCGGAAAAACGAGAAGAAATCGAGATCTTGGTGTCAGAATACACGGGCGCTTCAAAAAACCATGAGAAGCTCTTGGATGTCGTAATAAAAACACGGCAGTGGTTTAAACAGGAGCTTGAGCAGATTACAGGGTTGAATCCTTGAATTATCCTGTAAAAGGATTATGCTAAAAATGGAGGGAGCAATGCTGCGAACACTAAAAAATGAATTTACCTGAACCTCAATACGAGCTCACCTTTCCCTTAATGAAGGCATTGCGTGAAAGACGGACAGTAAGGAAATGGAAGGACCAACCAATCTCACACCAGGACCTGGCAAACCTTCTTTGGGCAGCCTCCGGTGAAACAAAGAGCAAAAAGGGAAGGATCAAGAGCAAGCGTACTGCACCTTCAGTATGTAATTCTCAAGAGATCCGTGTATACACACTTATGGAAAATGGAGTGTTTCTGTATAATGAAGAGGCTCATAGCCTAGAACTAAGAGTATCCAAAGACTTACGTTCTGAAGTTGGTACACAGAGGATGATGAAGACTGCACCGTTGGGAATAGTCTTTGTTGCTGACCTTGGAAGAATGAAAAGCCCCTTTTTAATGAGTCACGATGCAAAACGCTTTAGCGCCTGGGTGGATACAGGGTTTATAAGTCAGAATATATATCTTTATTGTGCTGCTGCAAAAATGGGAACAGCTGTCCTTTCCCTGGTAAACAGGGACAAGCTCCACTCTCTTATGCAACTAAAGGAAGATGAGAAAATTGTACTTACCCAGGCAGTTGGGTATGTAGCGGACTAACAGAGCTTTCCATTGCTGAAACCTATGGTAACTCTGAAATAGGAGCTTGAAGGGCTATGAAAAATACCCTAGTATTACAGGAGAGAAGGGTTTTACGCAATGTTTGTGGATGCTCCCCTATAAATAGTTTTACAAGGAAATTGTGGACATGAGTATACAAAACATGCTTCCCAAAATGACTTCTGACTACAAGGTCCGAAACTCTGTACTTGGAATCAGCGGCAGCCCACGTAAGGGAGGGAACTCGGATACACTCCTACAGGCTGTTCTGAAGGGCGCGGAAGAAGGTGGGTCTGATACAAATACAGCTCTCCTGCGGGACCTATCAATCAGTCCCTGTATTGGCTGCGAAAGGTGCAGAAAGGACAAAATTTGCACAGGTCTCATTGACGGAATGACCTCAGTCTATCCCCTTATTATATCATCAAAAGCGCTGGTCTTGGTTTCGCCTACCCATCATTATAACATAACAGCTTGGATGAAGGCCTTTATTGACAGGCTCTACTGTTTTTACGATTTCGAGACCCCCAGGCCTGGGCCGTGGTCAAGCAGATTGGATGGACAGAACAGGAAAGCAGTCATAGTAGGCATTTGTGAGCAGGAGAATGAAGAAGACATGGGCTTTACCATGGACGCAATGGCAAAGCCATTAATAGACCTGGGGTATAATATTACAGCAAGATTCCCTGTGTTCAGTACATTCACTAAAGCAGGGGTGAATAAAAACAGCGCGATACTTCGGAAGGCACACGAAATCGGTAGGTCCCTAAGCGAACAGATTAGAGCCTAGGTTTGTATTAATTCCTGCCAAAAAATATCATTACTATTAATACAGCAGTGCCTCAGGCTGCTTGTTTATATTAAAAATGCCTTAAGGGTTTTATTAAACTCTTCGGGATTGTCCATCATTACCATGTGACCAGCTTTAGGAACTATTACGCGCTCTGAGTTTGGGATTGTGCTGATCATGTACTTTGCTTGGCTGACTGTTTGGGAGTTTTTCTCCGGTGAAACTATCAGGGTTTTACATGCAATATCAGGAAGTCTGTCCTTTGAATCGAATTTTTCAACTGCATTCCAGATCTGCATGAGTCCCTGTTTGTTATCTGTAAAGTTCCGCATTGCATGGTACATGTATGCCTTTGTCTGGGGATTATGCTTTCCTGCTGAGTTTGCAAATGCCTTGATAAGTGCAGCCGGGGGAGTGTGCTTCATAAAGAAATGGGCCAGGCTGCTCATTGCCCTGTCCCAGAGGTTTGTCTGAATGCCGTAGCTTGTGTCTGCAAGGACAATCTTCTCAGTCCTTTCAGGGTATGAGAGCGCAATCTCCTGTGCTGCAAATCCGCCCATGGAGTGGCCGCAGAATACTGCTTTCTGTATACCAAGCTGATCAAGCAGTGCAATTACATCCGATGCATACAGCTCGATTGTATGCTCCTGCCCATTTGCAGGCGTTCCGCCGTGCCCGCGAAAGTCAGGAGCAATGACACGAAATTCACTGGAAAACGCATCTATCTGATTATGCCAGGACTCCTTTGTTACAAGAGCGCCGTGGAGGAAAACCAATGGCAGTCCCCGGCCTTTGTCTAAAAAAGAAATAGTAGTGTTTTTCACCAGTCGTTGAATGGACTCAAATTCTACTTGCGAATATTCCCATTTTTCTGCCTCAGTTTCTATTTTATCCCGCATTTTGTATACACGCGGTATTATGGGATATTTTTTGGGGAAAAGGTATGCTTGTAAATGAATTTCCGCAGACATTCAGCCTCCTATACATAGGGGTTGCTTTGATTTTTTCTATCTATAGTATATATTAAAAATCCGGGATAAAAAAACGCATTTTTATTCTTTTAGAGTATTTATGTAATAGAGGCTATTGTGGAAACAGTTCATACAATACAGATAAGCGATGCCAGAAACCTTTCAGGTGTTGAAAATGCGACAGTTGATCTTGTTGTTACCTCACCTCCGTATCCAATGATTAAGATGTGGGATGCCTTGTTTTCCGCGTTGTCCGAGGAAGTAGAAAAAAAGCTTTCCGAGGATGAGGGGGACCATGCGTTTGAACTGATGCACAGAGAACTGGATAAGGTCTGGAAAGAACTGTTCAGGGTAACTAAACCCGGCAGCTTTGTCTGCATTAACATCGGCGATGCTACACGCACTGTGGGTGGTGCATTTCAGCTGTATTCAAATCATGCGCGGATCATACAGGGAATGAAAGAACAGGGGTTTGATTCTTTGCCCCTCATTCTATGGCGCAAACAAACGAATGCACCGAATAAATTCATGGGGTCAGGTATGCTGCCAGCCGGGGCCTATGTGACCCTAGAGCATGAGTATATCCTCATCTTCAGAAAACAGAACAAACGCCTTTTCCCGCAGGATGAGGACAAGCAAAAGAGAACTGAATCAGCTTTTTTTTGGGAAGAGCGGAACCAATGGTTTTCTGATCTCTGGGACTTTAAAGGCGCCTCACAAATCTTGAAAAGCAAGGAGCTCAGGGAAAGAAGCGCTGCCTTTCCCTTTGAACTCGCTTACCGGTTAATCAATATGTATTCACTCCAGGAAGATACTGTGCTGGATCCCTTTCTTGGTACAGGCACAACAGCGCATGCTGCCATTGCTTCAGGCAGAAATAGTATTGGTATTGAGATTGATGAAAACTTTTCTGAGTACATCTTCGGGAACACAGAAGGAATACAAAGGGCTGCGAATAACAGGGTGTATCAAAGGATTGAGAATCATAACAAATTTATTGATGAATACATCCAAAAAAAGGGACACCCAAAACATGTGAATAAAAATCACCTATTTCCTGTTATTACAAAGCAGGAGTCACAGCTGAGATTGCAAAAAGTAAATGAGATACAAAAAAAAGATCATCTTGCTGTAAAAGCTGTGTATGAACCTCTCAGCGAGCTGGGTGCTGGCGGTAGTGTTGAGAAAATCCAGGTGCCTTCGCAAGAGAATCCGCAAATAGATCTCTTTTAATTTTTTTCTACTGCCTCGAATCTTTGTGGTTTATTTGAAACTATTTCAAAGCATAGCGCATATTCAATAGCTAATCGGAAAATCAGAGAAAAATACCAAAAAAATACATTATTTTTACCCTGTAATTCGAATATTCTTAAAAAACCGGGTTTTTTATGCTGTTTCTGTAAATACAGCTTCCCAGCAAGCTTGCCGCATGTATCTCAAAATTACCCAAAAGCTTCGTGGCACTAATAAAATAACTGAGGAGAAAGCTGAATCTTTCTGGATTTACACCGGGAGGAAGCCTTATAATAAGTATTAGCGTGTAAAAAGGGTATGGGAAAGTAAAAAAATGATAAGCAAAGGTAAAATACTTCTTGTAGAGGATGAGGCTCTTATTGGAATGCGTGAGCACATGGAGCTGGAATCCTACGGATACTCAGTTCGTCATGTGTTCTCTGGAGAAGAGGCGGTTAAAGCAGCATTATCTGAAAATGCTGATTCTGATCTCATTCTCATGGACATTACTCATCATAAAGATTTACTAATTGGTGCTGAATATTTGAAAAAAAATGATACATGGAGAATTACATAAAGCAATTTTTGAGAAACGGTATGTGAAGAAAAACGGAAGAACAGTTCACGCATCAGTTGCAACCTCGCTTATCCGGGACAAGAAGAACAATCCTCTCCATTTTATTACCCAGATACAGGACATTACAAAGCGCAAGCAAGCTGAAAAACTAAACAAAACATTGGCCCATATTCTCGATGTTGCTCCGAATTCAATTACTATCCATAACACGCAAGGCAATTTTTTGTACGCTAATGATGAAACATTTAAGGTCCATGGGTACACAGAGCCTGAGTTTATGTCAATGAACCTGCATGAGCTTGACGTACCTGAAAGTGAAGAATTGATCATAACAAGAGTTGAAAAAATTAAGAGTCAGGGAAGTGTAATCTTTGAAGCTGCACACTACAGAAAAGACGGATCAATAGTTCCTCTTGAAGTGCTGGCAAAAACAGTTGACTGGTACGGAACGCAGTGTGTGCTCAGTATTGCCACTGACATAACGGAACGGAAAAAAGTCGAGCAGAAACTGAGGGAAAGCAATGACCGCTATAAAGCAAGCGAAGAACGGTTTCGCGGCTTTTACGATTATTCAGCTGTAGGCATTGCGCAGGTTTCAAAAAAAGGAAAGTTTCTTAGGGTGAATAAAAAGTTCTGTGACATAGTCGGCTATTCGGGAAAAGAGCTGAAAGCATTGTCTTTCAAGGACATAACCCTTCCAGAGGACATTTCTCTGGATATGGAACATGTGTCACAAGTACTTGCAGGTGAAAAAGATAACTTTGAACTGGATAAGCGCTATGTCCGCAAAGACGGGAGCGTAATCTGGGTCAGGCTGTACTCAAGTGTTGTACGAAATCAAGATGGAGAGATCCAGTATGCCATAGGCTCAATTATAAATATTGATGCGGTAAAGCGCTTTGGAATAGATTTTAAGCCTGTACGGGAAATGGGTATAATAGATGAGAACTACATCGCGTTCTCAGCCTTTGACGGACCTGTATGCATTGCTTCAGTGTGCGTTTATCTGGAAAGGATACTGATAAACCAAAGCTTTACCTCTTTATGTGTGCTTTTCTTTTTTCGGAGCACCTGTATTTACTCGAAGACCTTAACTGTCTTGTTGTTATGATTACTGAAGAGGACAAAGTGGTTATTCATGATATTGCAGCAGAAAAAATGCCTAGTCATGACGATCTTTTAAAGAGTCTTCCTATACCGCCTGCAGCCCATTTTATTGAATACCGGTTTTTCCCTGACAAGCTGAATTTACGAAATACCGGGAGAAGATTTATTGAAGACTCTCCATTAATGGTTGGCACTTCATTCCCAAAAATGGATGATATAATACTTCCCTTCACTATCAATGCATAAGAGAGTTGAAAAAGGACAATAACAAAATAAGGAGGTACTGAAGATGATTAGTTTTGAACTAGCCCAAGCAGGTGATGCCCAGGTCCTTTGTGATATTGCAATAAAAGCATTTGCAGAAGATAAAAAGCTCTACGGCTCTACTCCTGAGGGTATAGAATCAGTTGAATGGCACCGGTCTCAAACCGGCTCCCAAATGTATTACAAAATACTCAGTAATGCTGATTCGGTTGGTGGACTCCGTGTTTTTAAGATGGAAGATGGACACTACAGACTTGGCTCGGTCTTTATTCACCCGGATTTTCAGAACCAGGGGATCGGCTGCAAGGCAATGGAATTTATAGAAGGGCTCTTTCCGGACGCTGTGAAATGGTCTCTGGACACACCTTTCAAGAACTTCCGTAACCACTATTTTTATGAAAAACACGGGTTTAGGAAGGTAGGGGAAACAAAACCATTCGGAGATGACAGCTTCATTCTATTTGAATATGAAAAAGAGGCGGTCCCTTCATAAGCTTGCACTCGAGGACCGTGGTTGCAGCCATAGCTCCTGATGCTTTTTCCAGCTGCGTACCACTTGGTGCTTTGTTCAGCTGTCTTTTTTTTGGAAAATGTGATCTAAGATTGTGCGGCATTTGTAAGAATCTCTACCAGCCCTTTTTTCTTTGGAATGTATGCCCTTTGAACGCGGGATGCTTCCACATCCATTAGTATTGCGCCATCTGCGGTTATCCTGTACAGGAGTTGGCCCTCTTCGGTCATAAATCTGATTACCCAGCTGGGCAAGGCTTTGGCAATTCTGTTCTTTTTCTGTACTGAATTGAAAAACCCAAGCAGCTTTCTAAGCTCAATATCTGTGAACCGGCAGCAGGGCCAGGTTTCGCCAAACCTGAATAGCGATGCAGATGTAATCTCAGGGAAATGCTGCTTCAGGCGGTCAGGGGGAATTCGGATAATGGGGTGTTCTTCCCTTTTCTTACATTCCGGTAAGTCGTATTCATCGAAAACAGTTTCAGCTACAGCATAGGGCGGGCCGTTGTACCAGCTTGGATCATCCAGATGGTCTGATAAGCAGACCGCGGTAATTGTACGGGTACCAATGTCTGTACACCGCCAGATTTTATCTCCGCAGGTAAACTCTGTTCCAATTGAAAAATCATCTTTTTTCATGTCTTTTTTTCTTTCACCTGTTCCAATACTTTCTGATACTCCTTTTGATATGCCTCAGGTTCATACCCCATTAGCATTTGCCAAAGGCTGGTACCTGAACTTGTTGTTGTGTCAGGGGCCGCCCCTTTGCGGAGAAGCTCCAGCGCTATATGAAAGTACCCGTTCTTACATGCGATACACAGGGCCCTCTCCCCGTCATTATTCCGTGCTTCAAGTTCAACTGGTATATTCTGAATCATGCCTTTGTGTCCTTTTTCCCATTCATGCTGAGCTCCCAGTATCGAGTTTTTTCACAGGGTAGAGAAGGGCATCGGTGAGCATATGCTCCAAGTCGGTGATCAGCTCTTTTCTTGATTCTCCCATAGGAGAGACAGGCCCCTCTGTGCGGTATTCCCGGTTTCCCTGATTATCCAGGTAGTCCTCATACACCTCGACAGTGCCCTCCTCGTTCTGATACGCCTGGTAGTGCCAGTGCTCTTCTTTTGTTTCCGGATTGATCACTTCCACATCTTCTAAGTCGTCCTTACAAAACACCTGCGGAAGTACATGCTCAGCATAGATAATGAGCCAGGCCCCTTTTTCTTCTGTTTTCGCGTTTTGCAGAATAAATAGAGACCCGTCATGGTGGCGGACTTTTACCATACAGGTTAATTCTGAGCAGGTAAGGGAACTGTCTTGTTTTAGCGCATAATCTAGGATATCTTTAACAGACTCGGGATTGGATTCAGGACTGTTCATTATATTTCCTTTTGAAATTGTATCAATGCGTTAACTGACAGAAAAAAATAGTACAGGATGGATAATATGTGGTCAAGCGGTTTTTCGTATACACTAGTGTGCAGGGACCGCGGCTGTGCTTATGGTGCTTATGAAGCAGCAGGCAGGCAAAGGCGGCTGGAAGTTCAACGAAAAGGCGCTTATCAAAACTGCTGTGTGGAAAATATTTATTGAGTTCATGACCGGGAAACAGTCCGGAACCTGAGATTAAGATTATATGCTCTTAGAGAAAGGAGGATTATATGCCCAAACTTCAAAGAGAAGGGTTGGAAGAGTTCAAAGAGTTCTTAAAACAATATAATCAGTGCTGGTATAAGCGGGATATAGCAGCGCTTCGCCAGATGTATGCTTCAGACGGAGAAGTTACTTTTTATGATAATGACCCGGGGTGTGAATCCTTTGACTTGGCGATCCGTCATGTATACAACTCCTTTGATCCGAACGAGGCTGCGGATGATACATAAGGTCCTTGAAAAAATGATTGCCTACAATGCTCCGGATGTGGCAAGGATAAACCACGCGATAAAGGTCCATTCTTTTGCCCGGTATATCGGAGAGAAAGAAGGGTGCGATGAACAGACCATGGCTGTGCTCGAATGTGCCGCGATTCTGCATGACATAGGAATTCATGAAGCAGAGAAGAAATACGGCTCAAGCGCGGGCAGGTATCAGGAGGCTGAAGGCCCTGGTATAGCAAAGCAGCTGCTTGCCGATATTGATATTGATGATGAAAAACTCCGGCGTATTCTGTTTCTTATTGGTAACCACCATTCATATCAGAACATCGATGGAATAGACTTTCAAATACTTGTTGAAGCTGACTTTTTGGTAAATATTTATGAAGACGGTTTTAACCCGGAAGCAGTTAAGAATGTGAAGACCAAAATATTTCAAACACCAGCAGGCACCCGGCTTTTGTCTTTGCTGTATGAAAAAGGAATGTAAGTTTCTTCATTTTCCGTATTTCACCTTGGTTTGCCTGAGTATCAATGTCTTTAAAAACATAGCAAATATTCTCTGCTTCCAAATCTGCTTCGCATGCTGTACAATATCCGGCAAAGAAAAAGGAGGAGTTATGGACCCGAGAATATCTATTATCACCCTTGGAGTGGAAGACTTTCAAACAGCCTACAGGTTTTATAAAAAGGGACTCGGTTTTCAGACAAAAAATGGTCCTGATGATCAGATAGCATTTTTCCAGCTGAGAGGGATTGTGCTGGCAATTTATCCACTTGAAAAGCTCGCTGAAGATATTGCTCCGGATGTGCCAGGAGAGAAGCCGAAGTTTTCCGGTACAACACTCGCGCATAATGTAATGAAAAAAGAAGAGGTAGATTCACTCCTGGCAAAGGCGGAAGCTGCTGGGGGCAGGATTGTAAAGCCGGGGCAGAATACTTTCTGGGGCGGATACAGCGGGTATTTTGCTGACCCTGAAGGCTATTACTGGGAAGTAGCGTATTTTGATAAATGGCAATATGACCAAGAGGGGCATCTGGTGCTTTAATTTGTAAATATTAATAGAAGCGTTGAGTGGCTATATGAATGACTATTGGAATATCTTCTGATGAAATAAACGAGCTGAAAAAGAAATTTACTATTACACAGGATGATATGCACCAAAATGACAGAGGATCATTTTACGCTTTTGTTGCTGTTGGGGATACAATAGATTAAGCTGATGCAAAAAAAAGAAAGAGGCATTGATGAGTTTTTATGAAGAGCTGGCTGCAAAGCAGAATGGGATAACTCCACAGGAAATACAGTGTATAGACCGGTCTTTTAAAAAGAATGGAAAGCTGGAATCCAGCGCTTTTGGAGACTATTCAGCAGGGCTTGAATCCCTGTCAAAAGAGGCTGATATATCCATTGAACGCGAAGGGGAGAGATACTTTGTTGTTCTTGTTGACCACAGAAGTGCTGTGGACTTTTCTGTTTGGATAAACGGGGACGGGTCCTGGGACTGCCCTGTGCAAGGGTATATTGAGCCCCCGCCGGAGGGAGACCCGGAACCTCTGGTCGAGGATTTTGAATAAAGACAAGAAAGGTTTTAGAATTTTTTGTTACTCATTCATGAAATGTTGGCAGTGTCAACTTTAGCGCACTGCTTTTAAGGAGGCAATGATGAAAAAACAATTTTTAACTATGCTAGTATCTTTCTGCGTTGCAGTGACAGCTTTTGCTGGGGGTGGGCAGGAAGGTCCTGAAAGACCGCGGGACCAGGGTGCAACAGGAGAGCGTATTGAGATACACCTGGAGCCTGGCCCCCATTACAGTAAGCGCGTGAATGCCTTTCTTTTTTTCGGGTATACCGTGTACCCCCAGGTAGCAGTGTGGATCCAGACACAGGATAGTGAATATATCCAGACCCTTTATGTTACCCAGGCAGCAGCAGAAGGGAACTACAGCTTTGCCCCAGAGGAAGGAAGGCCGGAAGCTCTGCCTGTGTGGTCCGGAATTCAGGAGCAGAATATAGACGCTGTTTCTTCAGCTACTTCTACTGACACTGCTGTAAGTTACGGAAGCTCTCTGGTGTCACAGCTTGAGCCTGGAACATACCTCATTAAACTTGAAACGAACAGGTCCTATGACTGGAATGAAACCTATACTGAAGAAAACTCCGGAGTAAACGGCCAGCCATCCCTTATTTACCAAGCTGAGCTCACCATAGGCCGGGGAGAAGATACTGCTGAGTTTGATTTAATTGGAACAGGCTCAGTTGACGGAAGCGGTTCTGTTATTCATTCAGGACTGGATGGAATTGATACCGCACTTGGCCTGTTTAGCGTAATGGAAGTACGGTATATTCCGGAGCAGCGATAGTGAAAAATGGAAGCCCATACCACCATGGAGACTTAAAGTCTGAGCTGGTCCGCATCGGATTATGCGATATTGAGGAAAAGGGAGCAGCAGGCTTGAGTCTGAGGGAAGCTGCTGAGAAAGCCGGAGTTTCAAAAAACGCTCCCTACCGCCATTTTAAGAATAAGGACCTCTATCTCGGAGCGCTTGCTAGTGAGGGGTTCCGGCTGCTTTATACAAGAATGGAAGCAGCTGTTTCCGGAGGGCAAGAAAATAACAGAAAGGAAGCTATTTCAGAAATGGGAAAGCAGTACATGAGGTTTGCTGTTGAACGACCGGCACTCTATAGGCTTATGAGTTCCCCCCTTGTATGCACTCTGCCGGATGAAAAGACGTACTGGCCGAGAAAGGCGCTATTGTTTCTCGCCTCTGTATTGACAGGGAAAGCAGATGCTTCGGAGATTCAGGACCATGACAAAACAGTAGCAGCCTGGGCTTATATCCACGGTTTGACAATGCTGCGCATAGACAATCTGTACCCTGAGGACCTGCCTCAGCCGGATTGGGAAAAATTAGCGCAGCAGGCCGCGGGTTTTTTTAAATAAAATGCTTAGAATGCCCTTGACTATTAATGGGAAAACGCGTATTGTCTCAGTGTAGCTAATGCTTACTGTTAAGTTCTTTTAATATTTCAGTGTTGTAATGAGTGTTTCGTAACCCGAATTTCAAAAACTGCGTTTCCGGTCATTTCCTATCGTACTTTCCGATTTGTAATACCAGAATAGATAATAAGAGAAAAAATGTGCGATTGCTACAAATAAAATCACACAGCAGGGAAGAATCCCTGTGAAGGAAAAATTAATGGCTTCTAAACTCTATGTTGGTAACTTAAGTTACAAAACCAGCGAAAAACAGCTGGAAGATCTTTTTGGTCAGTACGGCGATGTTGTGAGCGCAAACATCATCATGGACAGGTACACAGACCAGTCTAAAGGCTTCGGCTTTGTTGAAATGGCTGACTCCGATGCGGCAACTGCTGCTATTTCCAGTCTGAACGGACAGGAATTTGATGGAAGATCACTTCGTGTAGACGAAGCAAAAGAGCGCAAACCAAGAAACAACTATTAAAAGATACTTTCTATAAATATGAGTTTCAAACCCAGCTGAATACAGCTGGGTTTTTTTGGTTGCCCAGCGAAGTGGGCAAACCCATCCGAAATAGCCAGTTTCACCCTACTTCCTTTAGGCTAACAGCTTTTCAATATGCTTTTTTAGTTTTTCCGGTTCTGTTGCAGGTGCAAAGCGCTTTACCGGTTTGCCTTCAGGGCTAATGAGAAACTTTGTGAAGTTCCATTTTATCCTGTCCCCGATTACCCCGGGCCTTTCTTTTCTTAGATACTGAAACAAGGGATGCGCATCTTCTCCGTTCACATCGATTTTCTTGAAAAGTGGGAAGGTGACTCCGTAGTTTATCTTACAAAACTGTTGGATTTCATCATCTGTTCCAGGCTCCTGATGATTAAACTGGTCGCAGGGGAAGCCTAGGATAATGAAGTCCTTGTCTTTATACTCCTGGTATAGCTTCTGCAGCCCCTCATATTGCGGGGTAAATCCGCACTTGCTTGCAGTGTTTACAACTAATACGGTCTTTCCTTTATATTCTTCTAAGGAAATATCTGTTCCATTATTCATTTCTGCCCTAAACTCATAAAAACTCATCATTATACTCCTCTTTTATATGCTTATAAGATGGTAATGTCTATATATAAAGTCAACTATATTGTGAGTACAGCAGAAAAAGGGCTGAGTATTCTGGTGAATCTGCGGGGATGGTACCACTATAGATACGTGAAACACAGTTCGTCTAAACACTTCAATAATCTCTAGTTCAATGGGGTATGCTAAATCTATTGCGGAAAAGGTGAAAATGAATACACTTCACTAGATAATTTTTCATACCCATCTGTTACAATAGGTGAAGCACGACACGGTAAAGGAAGCAAGAGTGAACGATAAAACTGATATTCAGTCAATAATTTCCAGAATGACCCTCCACCAGAAAGCCAAGTTCTGCTCAGGCAAGGACTTTTGGAACCTGGAAGGTTTTAAGGACCTGGGCATCCCATCTATTATGATCACTGACGGACCCCATGGTCTGAGAAAGCAGATCGGTCCTTCAGACCACGCTGGTCTGAACAACTCGGTCCCTGCAACCTGTTTTCCTAGTGCGGTTACCCTTGCCTCAAGCTGGGATACCTGCCTTGCAGAGGAGGTGGGCAGGTGTCTGGGAGAGGAATGCCTTCAGGAAAATGTCGCCGTTCTTCTTGGGCCTGGCGCGAACATTAAGCGCTCACCCCTGTGCGGCAGAAACTTTGAGTATTTTTCAGAAGATCCCTTCCTTTCAGGCAAAATGGCGGCAGCCCATATCCGGGGAGTGCAAAGCAAGGGAGTGGGTACAAGCCTGAAGCACTTTACTGCGAACAATCAGGAATACCGCAGAATGTCCATCAATGCGGTCATAGATGAACGTGCCCTCCGGGAGATCTACCTAACAGGCTTTGAGATTGCAGTAAAAGAGGGCAAGCCTGAGACAGTCATGAACGCCTACAACCGGCTTAACAGTGAATACTGTTCAGAAAACAAGAATCTCCTTTCAGAGGTTTTAAAAGACCAATGGGGATTCGAGGGGCTTGTGGTAACTGACTGGGGCGCGGTAAATGACAGAGTAAAGGGGCTTCTCTCAGGTTTGGATTTGGAGATGCCGGGCCCTGCGAAGGGAAATACAAAGCTGATTGTTCAGGCAGTACAGAATGGTAAAATACCAGAGTCTACTTTGGATAAAGCAGTTGAACGGATACTAAAACTAGTACTAACCAGCTCTGACACACTTTCTGCTGAGCATCATTACGATGAACAGGCGCACCATGGAACGGCAAAACAGGTGCTTTGCGAGTCAGTTGTACTATTGAAAAATAAGAGCCTCCTTCCATTGGAAATAAAGGGCTCTCTGGCAATAATCGGAGAGTTCGCGAAAAAACCCAGGTACCAGGGTGCTGGATCATCGCTTATTAACCCTACAAAGATTGATAATGCCTGGGACGCGATAAAAGAAGCAGCAGGCAGTGAGGTCTCTTTGACCTATAGTCAGGGGTATGATGCTGAAACAGAAGCGCCTGATCAGCAGCTTATTGCACAGGCGGCCCTGGCAGCAAAAAAGGCGGAGATCGCCGTGGTTTTTGCAGGACTTCCCGAGATTTCAGAATCAGAAGGTTTTGACAGAAAGCACCTGGACATGCCGGAAGCCCATAATCAGCTTATCCGCGCGGTTGCCCAGGTGAACCCCAAGGTTGTTGTAGTACTTTCCAACGGCGCTCCTGTAACCATGCCGTGGCTCCAGGAGGTAGACGCTGTGCTTGAAAGCTACCTGGGCGGTCAAGCCTGGGGCTCAGCTGTTGCTGACTTGCTTTTCGGCAATGCAAACCCCAGCGGCAAGCTTGCTGAAAGCTTCCCCCTAAAAATAGAGGACATATCATCATCAGTAAATTACCCAGGCGGCACAGAGACTGTAGCATATGCTGAATCTGTGTATGTAGGCTACCGATACTATGACAAAGCAGGCACAGATTTGCTCTTTCCCTTTGGATACGGCTTGAGCTATACCAGTTTTGAGTATTCCCGGCTGTCAGTAATAGGCCCGGACACAGAGGGCAATGTGAAGGTCAGTCTTTTTGTAACCAACACAGGTATGAGGGCAGGGAAAGAGATTGTCCAAGTGTATGTGAGTGATGTCCAATCCGCTGTGTTTCGGCCGGAGAAGGAGCTGAAAGCATTTGCTAAAGTACATCTTGACCCTGGGGAGAGCAGAGAAGTAGATTTTACCCTTGACCGCAGGGCTTTCTGTTTCTGGGATACAGGGAGCCGGAGGTGGGCACTTGAAGCAGGGGATTTCCAGGTCCTGGTTGGAGCATCATCAAAAGATATCCGCTTAAAAGAAGGCATCTGCTTTACTACAGGGGACCGCCTTTCTCAGTGGGCAGAGACCTTGCAGCAAAAAATTCCAGGCTACTACAAGCCGTCAATTTCCCGTTTCGCGGACTTAAGTGGATCCGGAGACTTCTCCAGTCTCCTTGGACACCCGGTTCCTCCCAAAGACGCGCCTAAAGGCGCACCGTTTACCATGCACTCAACACTCTATGACATGCGGAATACCTTTATCGGCGGTATTATTTATAAGAAGGCAGTAAAAAGCATTACAAAAATGTTCGGCACCAGCCCGGACAAAAAGACCATGGAAATGATGTATGCAATAATCCGGGAAATGCCGCTGAAAAACTTAGCCACAATGGGCAGCTCCATGAGTATGCCCACAGTCCGCGGGCTCTTATACATGATAAACGGACACCTTTTTAGAGGGCTTTCGCAGATCATTTTTCAAAAATAAAATAACCGTCTATACCTTTTAATGGGGCGGTTGGGGGGAAGCCCGGAGGGAACTACAGAGACGGTCCTTTCGACTTGGGAGAATGTCCCAGCTCAAGGCCCTGGCCAGAGTCCGTGAAAAACGGATAAGCCTCCAGGACAGGATGTACCTGGCAGCTGAAAACCCGGCAAAAATATTCGGCCTTTCCCACAAGAAGGGGGCATGCAGCCTGGTACAGACGCGGACCTCGTACTCTGGGACCCGGACTGGCCTATCAACGCTCCCTGAGTGATTCTGCGCATAGCAGAATTGTATCGAAGGGACGGAGAAACCGCCAGCCTTGCTGCGGAATTAACCCAAAGCGCTACCATTTCACCTGCATCTCGATACAATCCAGCCCTCAAATCTCTTGAGTGCTGGATCACTCGATGACCGTAAAGGAACTACGGGAAAAATGCCAGCTTTGCTGTGTATAATCTCCGCAGCAGTGGCGGACTTCCTGGAGGGCCTTTCGCTGCATATAAAAAACTTGACTTGTCTACTTTTTGATTTTATTATACTGAACTATTATTCAATTATAAGTAAATGAGCACCTGCCCTTAGCACCAAGCTGCTCAGAAAGGACGTTCCATTGCATTCAGATTACCGTGTTACTATTGATAATGAATCAGCTGTAAAAATACATGTTTCAAAACAGACTGGGCCTTTGACCTATGAAACTGTCTGGATATTCAGCTTGGAGGGGAGGGCTGAACCGATTGTGCTGAACACCTTCTATACACCTGAAAAATTTGTTGTTATGGACTGGAACGGCTTCCTCCGCGCCTTTCATGCGGTAACAGGGGAAGTCATATTTACCAGGGACTTTGCCGCCCAGCTGGACTGCAGGGCACTGGTATCCAGGGACGGAAAGAAGCTCTATGTTTCCCACAACCCGGATTACCGCAACCCGACACTGACTGTTCTCTCTTTAAAGGACTTTTCTCAAGTCGCGGAGCACAGCCTTCCAAAACCGATTGACCTGGAGTTTTTCCGGGAAAGAAAGGACGGCAGCCTGCTGTACTATTACAAGGAAAGAGGGTATTCGAAAAACAGTGCAGGCGGGAGGGATAAGATCTATTCCCACGGATACCAGGTTGTTGATCCTGAAACAGGGGAAAGGGTGCACTTTTCTTTTCCCTTTCCTCCGCTTTCCATGTTTGTAGAAGTTTCTCCAGTACTGGATATTTGTGTTTTTGGAAGATGAAGATGCCCTCTGGCTTGCGTGACGGGTGGAAGCTGATATTTCTGGTAAAAGGTAAAAAAGGCAGGAAGTGGTATGATGAAAAGTTCTTTACTGAAGCAGTGAAGCTTGAAGCAGCAAGAGAGAAGATAAAAAAGGTTATTGAAAACTTTGCTGCCTATCTGGACGCAGAGGGGCTGTACATCCATGAGGAAGCAACAGCCCTGTGCTATGCAGCGCATCACCTTGCTTTATCAGACCCGGCATACATTGATACAGCGCTGCGCTACTTTTCAGTAATAGACTTTGAGCATGATGTATATTGTCAGTCAGAGTTAAATCCCCGGGCTTATTGAAAAATATGGTAACACAGAGCACGGTCCGCGAATAGAGAATAGGGATAGCAATGACTGATGATTATGACGGAGCCCAGTGCTATCTTTTGGATGAGTTTTTAGACACGTCCTCTGCCTTTCGAAAGTGGTTTGATAACAGCGGTGCTGAGCAGGTTTCCCGAATAGTAAGACAGATGTACAGCCTCGGCTTGAAAGACAGATTTCTCTTTGACCGGGGAGTGAGCGGACTGGAGCCGTTGCAGGCAGCATGGGAAGGGATGCCCGTTGGAGAATCCACAACCCCGGCAACGGCAGAGCCTTCCGGTTCAGGAATTACCCCGGATGACGAGCATGTACAGGTCCGGGGTGTTCAGGATCCCAGGGTAAAGAAGCTCCTTCCTAACCCTGCAGTTTTTTCCAATATCGGCGGTCTTATGCACAGAGTGGAAGGCGAGGAATTTCTCCGGCTACCCGGTCTTCTGAATTTCGGGGCACTGGATTATACAATTGAGTACCTGACATCCGGAAAGCTTTCACCTGAGGAGGTTGAAGCAGCTGGAAAATCTGGGTATTGAGCTTGCACGGGCTGGGAGAATGGCTGACTTCCTTTCAGACTACGAGGTAGAGGAATTCCAGAACGCTGTTGCTGCTGTGCTCCATAAAAGGCAGGAAGAGGAGGACCTGCCTCCGGGTTTCACCGGATTTGCGCATATTAGCCCATAGGTCTGCGTACCGGTCTGCCGCTGTTTATTGTATAGAGCGCGTTTTTGTCCTTTGCTTCCAGATAGTTGAGCACCCGGAAAGTCTCTGGGTCTGCGTCAGGAAGCTTGGCTTCTCTGTAGTATACAGAACGCTTGTCTTTAGCGTAGTTTAGTTCCAGGGCTGTGAATGTTTCCGGATCTGCTCCTGCTATCTGCTGTTCAAGAAAGCAGACCCTCTGTGTATCCAGGGCATATACATCATTCAGAAAAAAGGCAGTCTCCCTGTCCAAAGGGAGCTTTTGCCTTTGGCAGAGCACTGAATCTTTGTCAGAAAAAAAGAACATACTCTGCTTTTCAAAGGATTGGGCATGGACATTTTCCATTTTCTGTCCTTCCCAGTAAACCCTGTGGTTGTCCTTTACGCAAAACTGGTCAATCCTCTGGAAGCTGCTCTTTTCTATAGGCATTTTTCTGTCTTGAAAATACAGAGTGTCCTTGTCGATAGCCATCCACGGGCAGAGGATCACCAGAGAGTCCAGATCTGGGGCTTCAAAGCAGTGTGTGCCGTAGAACAGGCGGCTGCCGTCAGCTGCGTGTGTGCTGCTCAGCAGGCGAAAAGAACTCGGGTCTGCCTGGGGAATAACCGCCTCTTCATAATACACCCGGGTGTTGTCCTTAGAAAAATACCGGTCCAGGGGATGAAAGCTTTCAGGGTCAGCGCCTGTGATCGGGCTTACTGAGTCAGTAAACCTGTTGTATCTATAGACTGTGTTCTTGTCTTTCGCGAATACTGAGTCTATTACGCGAAAGCTTTCCGGGTCTGCCCCTTCTATTCTTTCGTTGAAATAGTAAACAGCGTTTTTGTCCTTTGCAATGCCTTGGTAGAGTGGAATAAAGCTTGAAGGTTCGGCGTCTGGAATTACCTCAGTTTCCCAGTATACTTTTGACTTGTCTGCGAAATACCCTTGGCCCAGATTGGTAAACAGGTCAGGGTTAAAGCCCTTTACCGCATTTCCGTACACAAAGAGGGTTTGCTCGTCCCTGCCGTATCCTTCGTGTAGTAATTGAAATGTCCCAGGATCAGCTGCAATAGGTAAATTGTTATGAACAGAGAACACTGAACCCTCTGACTGGTAATAGAACTGGTTATATATTTTGAACCCTGTCCCTGAGTTCCCGATAATTCTGTCTTTATAATAGTAAAAATTGCGGTCTTTGGCGAATTCGTAGAATCCTAATGCAGTGAATGAGCCTGTTTCAGCCTCCTGCAGGAACCTTCCGTGGTAATACACCCTGTCCTTGTCCTTTGCGTATACCCTTGAGACAATGGTAAAACTTGCTGGGTCCGCGTTGTACAGCATTTCTGTGCCGTCGTATACCCGGTCTTTGTCCTTTCCATAGTTGTGGAATGTACAGGAATTATTCAATACAGTGAAGCTTTCCATGTCTGCTTCTATAACTGGTTTTCCTGAGTGATAAATAGTCCCTCTGTCCTTTGCAAAGCCGCTTCCCAGCATGGTAAAGCTGTTTATATCTGCCTCAGCCATAGCCTTGTCCAGGTAATAGATGGTTTTCCCGTCTGTGCTGTAGTGTTCATCCAGGACTGTGAAATTTTTCGGTGCTGCTCCCGGGATCATTCTTCCCTGGAAATAGGCATTGTTCTTGTCTTTGCAGTAATTGTGTTCCAGTACTGTCAGGGTTTCAGGGTCTGCTTCGATTTTTGAATAGTACAGGTATACAGAATTTTTGTCCTGTGCAAAGGAACTGTTAATTACCTGAACAGTTTCCGGATCACACAAGTCAATAATGCCTGCTTGGAAGAAAACATGGTCTGCGTCTTTCCCGTGGTTTTTGCTGAGTATAGAGAAACTCCGGGGGTCTGCAAAACCCATGGGAGTGTTCCCGAAAAACACACCTGAGCTTTGAATACTGTAGGAAACGCTTCTGTTCATCTTTTCCATAATGAGATAGTTATATCATAACCAAGGAGGATGCGGAATAGGCAATCTAATAGTCAGCTTTGCTTCGTAGCGTTCCTCGAGCAACTCAGTTGCGCTGAATTATAGCCCCTGAGCGCAGCGATGTGCTGAGCGTAGCCGAAGTGCCGAAGCATCGAAGTGCCAAAGGGCAGGAACCGCGCTTCGGTATGGCGCTCGGATCAGGCAGGCATTTTCACCTCTTTTTTAACTAGGGATTAGATCATATTACGCGGATTGATGGAACCGGAAGTTCTTGTACGCTCGTCTATTGGAATCTGCTTTTCTGTTATGGATTATTGAAGCGATATTTGCTATATTTATTATAGAATAATATTTGGAGGATTAGTTTGCGCATTACTATTGATTATCCTGATTCTTTGCCAGATTAAACGAATTATGCTTTACAGGTAGCTTGGGAATTCTAATAAAAGCGAAACGGATTGGTTACAACCTCAGTTTGAACGATGCAATTTAAAAAATGCTTAGCCGAGGAATTTGGATAAATCGCAAACTCGTAAATAAAGTCCTGAATGAGTTTGAATGACATATTTCAATGTAAAAGGAGATTCTCTTGTCACTCAACGGTGTAAAAACATTTTTTCAACAATATGGTATTGAAAATAGGATTATTGAAATGGACCAATCCACTGCCACTGTGGACCTTGCTGCAAAAGCCCATGGTGTGGAACCAGGGCAGATTGGCAAGACCCTTTCATTTAAGATTGATGATGAACCTGTGCTGGTCCTTACTTCAGGGGACGCGAAAATAGATAATAAAAAGTATAAAGTGTTTTTTTGTAAAAAGGCAAAAATGCTCACTCCAGAGGAAGCTTTGGAGCACACCGGCCACGAGGTTGGGGGAATCTGCCCATTTGGCTTGAAAAAGCCGGTAAAAACATATCTGGATGTTTCCATGAAGCGCTTTGCCGAGATAATTCCCGCAGCAGGGAGCATTAATTCATCCATCAGGCTGACATTGGCAGAGCTTGAGAAATATACAGAATACGCAGAATGGATTGATGTGTGTAAGCTCTAACATGAACAGTTATTTGTGCATCTGGTGTTTTTGATGTATCTTCACTCTTGGAGACCATTTTGAGAATGGTGAATTTTTCTGAAGCAAGACAGCACCTAAAAGATGATTGATACTTCGGCCGAAAGGTACCACTAATCATGAAAGCAGTTGTTTGGAAAAAATACGGAAAGCCCAATGAGCCCCTTGAAATAGAAGAGGGGCAAAAAAAGGCTATGTCCTCCTTGTCCCCCAGACCCCTAAGCAGGGAGCGGAGTTTTTCAATATTGCTCTTTTGCTGAGCAATTCTGTATAGTATAATACTGTCATGGCAGAAACAATTTTGGCAACTAAGCTGATTATTCCAAAAAGGTCTGGAAAACGTGCTGAAAGGCAGCGTTTGTTCAATATTCTGGACAAGGGCAGCGGGAGTAAGCTTTCCCTTGTTTCAGCAGGTGCAGGGTTCGGAAAAACGACCTTGCTTTCTGAATGGGTCCGGACCAGAGATGAAGCTGTGCTGTGGCTCTCTTTGGATGAAGGGGATAATGACCTCTCCCGTTTTATTACCTATCTTATGACTGCGTTTCAGCAGGTTTCAAAGGGTGTTGGTAAAGATATTTTGGCTATGCTCATGTCTCCTGAACCTCCAGATATTCAGACACTCGTTACCTTGTTGATAAACGATATTTCCTCTTTTGACACAAAGGTTATTCTTGTGCTTGATGATTACCACTTTATTGACAATTCTCTCATTGACGCTGCTCTGGCTTTTCTTGTTCAGCACATGCCTCCTATGCTGCACCTCATCATATCCTCCAGGGAAGACCCGAACCTGCCCCTTTCCAGACTGAGGGCAAAGGGAGAACTTCGGGAGGTCCGGTCAAGGGACCTGCGGTTTACCAAGGAGGAGACAGAAGAGTTTCTTAATACTCACCTTAACCTTGGGCTTTCAGGGCCCCAGGTTAAGGTGCTTTCTGAAAAGACCGAAGGATGGATAGCCGGTCTTCTGCTCGCAGCGCTGTCCTTAGAGCACCAGAGTAATCCTGCTGAGTTTATCAGCAGTTTTGCAGGAAGCAATCAGTTTGTTCTCGACTATTTGACAGAAGAGGTCTTAAAAAACCAGTCTCAGGAGAGAAAAGAATTCCTTCTTAGTACATCCATCCTGAAAAAGATGTGCGCCTCCCTCTGTGACAGGGTGTTGGATAGGAGCCCTGGTTCTTCACAGGAAATACTAGAGGAATTAAGCCACAGAAATCTTTTCATTGTCCCTTTGGATAATGAACGGAAATGGTTCAGGTATCACCACCTTTTCCGAGAGCTCCTGGTACAGCGCTTTTCAGCTGAGCAAACACAACCGCAAGGCGCGGACACTGTAAGGGAGTACCACCATTTGGCTGCCCAGTGGTTTGAGGAAAAGGGCATGGCTCAGGATGCGCTCTACTATGCAGGGATAGCAGAAGATTTTGATATGGTCTGCAGGCTTATTGCAGGCAAGACAGTGCCCCTCCATTTTCAGGGGCATCTCTGCCCAGTTGTAAACTGCCTTGAGTCTCTCCCTGAGCATGCATTTTTTCAGCGTCCCTTCCTTTTGGTTATGTTCGCATCAGCCTTATCGATGACAGGGAGGTTCCGCGAAACAGCAGCAAAACTAAATTCTGCTGAGGAAGAGCTGAATAAGATGGATGAGGATGATGAAACCCGGAATTTGAGGGGCCACATTGCTGCAATACGCGCGCTCATTGCTGCACTAGGAAATGATCCTGAAAAGGTCATCTGTTTATCGAATATTGCAATGCAGCAGCTTTCTCCTGCCAATTTGGCAGTCCGTTCAGCCACAACGTGGAAGCTTGGCTGGGCGTATCAAATGCTGGGCCGCAGGGCAGATGCTGAGGATGCGTTTCATCAGGCTGTTGAAACAAGCGTGAGCACAGGGAATATGATTATCGGGATTTCCGCGAAAATGGGCTTGGCAATTATCAAAGAGAAACGGCTTCTTCTTGAGGATGCTGTCCGGATCTACCGGGAAATAATTGCAGCTGCTGAGAACTTTCCACTCCCTGTTATAGCAGAGGCATACCTTGGGACTGCCCGCTGTTTGTATCAGCAAAATAATCTTCAGGCAGCTATGGAATACGCGGATACTGGTATAAGCTTTGCCTTACGTTTTCAAAGCATGGACAGGTACTGGGCTGGGCTCATTATCCAGGCAAAGATAAAAGCCGCGGAAAACAGGACTGGTAAAGCAGTGCGTTTGCTGGATAAGACAGCAAAGTCTGCTCTTGAAAGCGGCTTCCCTCTCCAGGCTGGTGCTGCACAGGCTGAAAAGGTTCGCATACGTATTGCTGCAGGAGATATAGAGGGTGTAGGAAAAGAGGCTGGAGAAAACTCAGCAATGTTTTCCCGTTCCAGGCTGTTTTTGGCCCGAAGCGAGGCAAAAAATGCGCTGGCTGTGCTTAACAACGCAGAGAAAGAGTATATCCGGCCCGGCTGGGAAAGCGAGCGGCTTACCTGGCTTGTGCTCATGGGAATGGCATTCCGAAAGCTGGGGAAAGACGGTGATGCAGATCAGTGCGCTGAAGAAGCAGTAGATCTGGCTATGCCTGCAGGCTGTGTCCGTCCCTTTTTAGATGAAGGCAGAGGTTCCGCTGTCCTGTTTCAGAATGCTGTCTTCTCCGCTGACCAGGGACTTTTTGTGAAAGAACTTCTCCAGGAGATTCAGAAGGAATACTTTGTACCGCAGAAGCAACTCTCGGTGAATTTTCCAGGGGCAGAGCCATTGAGCAGCCGCGAGATTGAAGTCTTGGTCCTTCTTGCCCAGGGGCTGTCAAACCTGGAGATAGGGGAAAGGCTCTTTGTCACAGAAAGCACGATAAAAGGCCATAACCGCCACATATTTGAAAAGCTTCAGGTAAAGCGGAGGACAGAGGCAGTGAGAAAAGCGTCGGAACTAGGGCTTATTTAATCTAATACAGAGCGAAATTATCCAAAATCTTCGTGGCACAGGAAAAACAATACTCAAAACAGTACTTTCGTAGCTTTCCCGCAGTACTTCCAGGGGTGTATCCTTCGTTCAGGATACAGAAAATGAATAGAGATGAGATTATACAGGAGAATAACCGGACTTTTTATCAGATCCAAGTGAAGGGACATCTTTCCAGCACGTGGAGTACCTGGTTTGAGGATTTCACCATGGTCTTGAAAAAAAGCGGAGAAACTGTGCTTACCGGCAGTGTTCCTGATCAGGCAGCACTGCACGGGCTTCTGAAAAAAATCCGTGACATTGGGCTGCCGCTTATCTCTTTGACCCCAATGGGAGTAGAGAATACTAAAATATCGAAACAAAACACAGCGTTAAAAAAGGAGAAACAAAGGATGTTACAAAAAGCAGGGGCGTTTTCCGCCTTTTATTTGGCTGCAGCATACATAATCGGGATTGTGCTGTTTTTAGTGGTCCTGGACTATCCGAGTATTGTTGACCCCATGCAGAAACTCGAGCTGCTTACCCGGCAGTCAGGTGTGATTTATCTGACAAATCTTATTATGTATGTATTTTTCGGGGTCTTCCTGGTTATTCTGAATATGTCAGTATATAGAAGAATGAAAGATAATGTTCCAGGGCCGGCAAAACTTGCAGCAGGTATTGGAATTATCTGGGCAGCATCTGTTATTGCAAGCGGCATGGTACACAATGCTGGAATTGCGCCTGCCCTAGGCCTGTACAGAACAGACCCCGGCAATGCAGCTCTGTATTGGCTGGGAATTGAGACTGTAGCAAACGGATTAGGTGGGGCCAACGGTGAGGTGCTCGGCGGCTTGTGGACACTTTTTATCAGTGCTGCTGCACTTTACGTAAAGTCTTTTTCAAAGGTATTCTGCTGGCTTGGGCTTATTGTCGGTTCAGCAGGGCTTATATCCGCTGTTCCAGGACTCCATGATTTTACCGGAATATTCGGAATAACACAGATAATCTGGTTCATATGGCTGGGAATTGCACTATTGACTCTGAAGGAAAAAAGGCAGGTAGAGGAATAAGAAAATGAAAGCTATTGTATGTAAAGGTTCAGGTTCCGCGGATATGCTTAGCCTTCGGGAAGTGGAGAAACCGGTCCCAAAGCAGACTGAGGTGCTGGTAAAAGTGGCTGCTTCCTCTGTTATCATGGCAGATGTAAAACTGCGTAAGATTCCAAGGTTCATACTGGTGCCCATTGGACTGATTTTCGGTTTCAAACCAATGCAGATAACAGGTGTAGAGTTTGCTGGCATTGTTGAAGAGGCCGGGACAGCTGTGTCCCGCTTTTCCAAAGGAGACAAGGTGTTTGGAACCACTACTGGGCTGAAAAACGGGGGGAACGCGGAGTATGTCTGTGTCCCTGAGGAACCGAAATTAGGCGTAATAACAGGGAAACCGAAAAATGTGAGTTTTAAGGATACGGCAGTGCTTCCAGTAGGTGCTATGACAGCTTTGTTCTTGTTAGATAAATTCAAAATACATGCTGGAGATATGGTCCTTATTAATGGGGCCTCCGGTTTTCTGGGTACCTATGCGGTACAGATTGCAAAATACTATGGAGCTGAGGTAACCGGTGTGTGCAGCACCAGCCATGTTGAAATAGTCTCTTCTGTTGGTGCAGATAGGGTGATAGATTATACAAAAAGTGACTTCACTCAGGAAGATCGGAGATATGATATTGTTTTCGATGCTGTTGGCAAGGTATCCAAAGGTGAGTGCAAGGGTGTACTGAAAAAACACGGCAGGTTCCTGTCAGTGAACTCGCCCACAAAGGAGTCATTGGAAAGCATCGATTTTCTGAAAACGCTCTTAGCAGAGGGGCAAATTCGCACAGTTATTGACAGTCAGGTTTCATTGGCAGAAGTCGCGGAAGCACATAGATATGTGGAAGAAGGCCATAAAACAGGGAATCTATCTGTTTTGGTAGATGATGAAAGTCAGGAGAAAGATGGTGAATAACAAAAAATATATTATTATTGTGAGCTCTTATCATCATAATAATACTCAGAAGGTGGCACAGGCGGTTGGCAAGGCACTTAAATGCGAGGTCAAGTGGACTGAGGATATCTCCCCTGAAGAGCTTGGGGACTATACCTTAATTGGCCTTGGCTCCGGTATTTACTCTGACTCCCATCATCCTGCTCTTTTGAAATTGGCTAAGAGAATGCAAAGAGAAGGGGGACAGAGGGTGTTCCTTTTTTCAACATGCGGAACTCCAGCGTTTGCCTTGAAGGACAAATATTTATCTGAATATATGCACAAGTCCCATGGGAAGCTGGGAAAGCTCCTTGAAGAAAAGGGATATCAAATTGCGGGAAATTTCATGTGTCCAGGTTATAATACTAACTCATTTCTAAAACTATTCGGCGGAATTAATAAAGCCAGGCCTAACACAGAAGACCTGGAAAACGCACAAGAATTTGCGATAGATATCGTGAAAGACAAAGGAGAGATACTATGGAAAAAAGACCCTCAAGAATATTAGGGGCGGCCTTTCTGTTTCAATTTATTACATCACTTTTCAGCGGAATTGCGTTAAGTGGAAACCTCTTTGTTGCCCACAGCATGGAACAGACCCTGCTGAATATAGCAGCAAATCCATTGCTTGCCAGGGGATATATATTTGTTGACATGCTTACTGCCATGGGAATTGTGTTCCTCGGCGTAATGCTCTATCTGGCCCTGCGCCATGAAAATGAGAAAATGGCTCTTACAGCCTTCGGGCTCTATATTCTGGAGATTGCACTACTAGCTGTCTCAAAGGGAGATGCCTTTGCCTTGATTCACCTCAGCAGCGAATACGCGGCACACCCTTCCGAAGCGCTTCTGGCACAAGGGGCTTCCCTTTTTCATTCCATGGAATTTGCAGGGGTTAACCTTCATATGCTCGTTTTCTGTACGGCTACAGTCCTGTTCCATTTGCTCCTGCTGCGTTCGAAAATCGTTCCCCTGTTTTTCCCAATTTGGGGCCTTGTTTCCCTTTCACTGGTGAGCACTGCTACCATTGCATCCCTCTTTGGAATAACACTTCCATTTGCACTGTATCTGCTCTACGTTCCCTTTGAGTTTGTAATCGGCTTGTGGATACTCATCCGCGGGGTCAATTACAAAGCATGATGAAGGCAGTTACAGTACAGCTTCCATAAAAACAAGGGCGCTACAATTACAATAGCGTATTCGATAATAAATAATATAGTGCCAGATGAAAAGATTTTTGCTATATTAGATGTGTGAAGACTTTATCTGTATATTTAGATACATCTGTTTTAGGTGGATGCTTTGATCCAGAATTTCAAATCTGGTCAAATGGGTTATTCCAAGATTTTAGTGATGGAGAGCTTATTCCTGTGGTCTCTTCGCTTGTGGTTCTTGAAATACAGCTTGCTCCTTTAAAAGTCCAAAATAAATTGAGAGAAATATTAGATCAAAAGCATATTTTTCTGGAACCGTCTATAGATTCTCAGGAACTGGCTGAGATTTATATCTATCGCGGTATAGTCTCTCGAAAATATGCAGACGATGCATTGCATATTGCCCTGGCAACTGTGAATACTATTGATATTATGGTTAGTTGGAATTTTAAACATATTGTTCATTATGATAAAATTCGCAAAGTTAATGCTGTTAACTCGGAGTATGGGTATTAAAATATAGACATTCGTTCCCCAAGGGAGGTTACTTATTATGGAAGAAATTGATGCCTTAGAATTATCAAGAAGGTTGAGAGAAGAAACAAGTCTCAGATTACAAAAACTATCCTGGGAAGAAAAAGTAGATCTTTTTCATAAGGCAAAAGAGCAGAATAAGGCAGCAATTGATAAAAAAAACATCCTTCTAGAGCCTAAGAAAAACTCCTCGTGAGTCAGTAGACTGTAAGAGGGAGGAAAGCCTTTTTCTTATCAAAATATACTAAGAAGAAGAACGCTATTTGAAAGCCGAAGGTCTTCCAGATATACTGTACGGTGTAGAATAAATCAGTAATATCAGAAAAGGAAGTGAGCCGATGCTGGTAACCCATGCTTTGCGCATACTACTTGGAAAACAACTCTCCCCTTTTTCCTTTGTCCGTGACAAAGGGTTTCTCCCAGACTTTCAGGTGCCTAATACCGGACTGTATGTTCACATCCCATTTTGTGAAACACTGTGTTCTTTCTGTCCCTATTTCAAGGAGCAGGCTGACGAGGAGAGAATGAGGCAGTATTTATATGCTTTGCTTTCTGAAATTGATTTAACAGCGGACAAGCTTGCCATCTGTGAAGCAGTAAAAAGGGAGGCTACCAGTCTGTATTTCGGTGGCGGGAGTCCTGCAATTATGATAGATGATCTTTCCATAATTCGGAAGAAGATTGATAGGTACTTTCATATTAAGGGAAATGCTGGTATTGAGCTCCACCCAAGAGATATTCATGCAGATACTGGCAGGAAGCTTTTGGATGCAGGCTTTGATATGGTGAGTCTCGGCATCCAGTCGTTTTCTCAAGATATGCTGCGCGTTCTGGGAAGGGAGGATCAGGATTTGACTGTCCCTATCACCCTGATCCGCAAGAGTGGTTTCAAGTCTATTGATGTGGATCTTATCTTCGGTATTCCAGGCCAGGATGAGGAAATCTTAAAAAATGACTTTCTCAAGGCTGCAGAGCTTGGTGCTACGCAAATATCTGCCTATCCTTTTATTAACTTTTCCTACGCGAATAATAATAAGCCTCCCCAAAGCAGTAAGAGTAAAAAGCGGATGCTTAACGCGCTGCTGGAGGCTGCGGAAAAAGCCGGGTTTCATCGTAATTCTGTGTGGACCTTTGGAAAAAAAGGGGCTCCCCGGTATTCCTCTATTACCAGAGACTGCTTTATAGGTTTTGGTCCAAGCGCTACTTCATTAGGCGCGGACGCATTTAAGGTGAATACCTTTTCTGTTGATGCCTATATAGACGCTGTACATACTAATACACTCCCCACAGCACTCCGTATGCCATTTACACCCCGTTCCAGGCGCTTATACTGGCTGTTTTGGAACTGCTACAACGGGCATATATCAAAATTTACGTATAATGAGCTTTTTTCATCAGAACTGGATAAGGACTTCCATATTTCTTTACACATTGCCAAGCGCTTAGGCATACTGTATAGAAACAGTTCCGGGTGGGAGCTCACAAAAAAGGGAAGCTATTATTTTCATAAAATCGAGCAGTTGTATACACATCAATATATAGATAAGACCTGGAGGTTTGGTATGAAAACCCCCTGGCCTGAGAGAATTGACTTGTACTAGAAAATGCTACTCTCTTCTTATATGACTGATGGTTGAGTGCTCCACATCCTCATCATCATATTCAATATAGATCGCGTTTCCAACCCTGTCCGCAAGTACTCCCGGATAGTAGATCATTCCCCTTGCCACCTGGCCTGGATCCGCGTACCTGGTCCAAGGTCATCCGGCCGAAGTGCTTGGGAGGGGAGCCTCTCTCTGTCAAAGTCATCGAAAATAATGTGGTATTATAGACAGCCTTATAAAACAGAAGTAGGATAAATGATAAATCAGTAGTTGGAGAAAATATGAAGCATCTCACACTTGAAGATGGAACAGCTGTGTATGCCCTGGATATGCTGACTGCCCAGTATGTATACAATGAAATTTACCGGGACAATGTGTATCTAAAGCACGGGATTACAGTTGAAGACGGTGATACTGTTTTTGACATTGGCGCGAATATCGGGATGTTCGCAAAATACCTTTGTGAAAAGAAGAGGGACCTGAAAGTATACACCTTCGAGCCAGTGCCTGCTATTTTTTCAGCCCTTGAAAAGAACCTGTCCGGTCTTAAAAACACGCCTGTAAATATAAACAAGGCAATTGGAGAAACTGAAAAGAGGGAGAATATTTACTTTTTTCCAAAGGTGAGCGCTGACTCGGCAATAGTGCAGGTGGACTTTGACAGAAAAATCAACATGTTTGTTGAAAACTTTGACCAGACAATAGCGAAAATGATGCCAGTTACAAAACTGATTCCAAAGCCCCTGCGTCCTCTCATGCTCCGGCTCCACAGGAAATGGCTCTATAGAAGTAAGAAAATACCCATAGAGGTTACCACTACATCCTCAATTATCCGAGAATACGGGATAGAACAAATCAATTTATTGAAGATTGATGCTGAAAACTATGAATGGCAGGTACTTTCCGGTATTGATGATGAACACTGGAAGATGATAGATCAGATAACCATGGAAGTCCATTCCCATATTAAAAACGGGAGTAAAATGCATACTGATGTAAAAAACCTGCTTGAGTCAAAGGGCTTTCATGTCTTTCTTGATACTGATGACCCAATGAATACTGTTGGCATATACATGCTTTATGCGCAAAAAAATCGGAGATGAAAATACAGAGTACTCGCGGAGGGCGGCGGGCATAAATAGAATAAGCGGACTATTTAGAAAAGTACTGTAATTGAGGAAATAATGAAAAACTATTATAGTGTGACCGCAGATGAAGCTGTAAACATGCAGCTCTGCTGAGGGCAGCAAAAAACTACCCGAGAAACCGCAGATAAAACCATTTTTTAACTACAGATTAGATCATATTTCGCGGATTGGGGGCGGAGAAACCACCAGGTTTGCTGCGAAACACAACGCTCCTCGAGTGATTCCGCAAAGCGGAATCGTATCGAGAGGACCCTGAAACCGCCAGCTTTAGCTGCATAAGATTTCCCCAGGCGCTCCCTTTTACCCCTTCAATTGACGCTTACGGACAGGGGCTGCTCAAAAACTTATCTACTGCCCTTGGTACCACAGAATTGTATAATAGTTGTTTCCTCTGCCGGGGAGCCTGCTTGTAAGCTTTATGTCTCCGCGGTTTGCTGTTATCACACCTGAGTATACCCCGTCTTTTTCTTCAAGGAAGACCCATTCGCCTCCGTTTATTACAGCTGCACCTTCTGAGTCTGGCATGTACATTTCAAAAAAGTACTCTTCTCCTGTCTCAAGATTACCGGTTATCGGCGCGTGACGGATCTCCACTGGTGTGCCGAATATGTCGCTTGTGCGGACAACGCTTCCCGAACCTGGGTCAGACGCAGCCTCTCTGACCTCTTCTGCTGAGAATCCATATACAAATATTTCAGGCCTAACATAGACCTGATTCTCAAACTCATTCAATGTGAGGGGATCGTCCAGTAATTGCCACTGCGGGTCTGTTGGTAAGTGGGTGAAAATAAATTCTTCAGGGGGTGTAAGGAAATAGAACTCGTTATAGCGTCTGACAAAACGCCTGCCGTTTACATGGCCTGCGCCCCAGGTGGAGTCCAAGAGATACCATTCTCCGTCAATACGTACAGCATTCCACGCGTGGTTGGTAGAAGAAAAGGTATCTCCCTGGTTGTACCCATAGCCTTTCGCGTATCCGTTCACAGAAACGACTTCAAGTCCTGCAAGTGTCGCAAGCTCAGTGAAGAGCCCTGAATAGCCTGAACATACACTGCGACCTGAACGCAATGTGTCCTGGGGAGAGCCGGATGAGGGCCTGCCGCTAAAAAACGCGCCAACATCGTATTCAATGTTCTCTGTAATCCAGCGGAATATTGCCCTGGTCTTCTCCAGGTCTGTCTCAGCAGGTTCAATAAGGTATTGGGCCAGCGCTTCCATGCTGCGGGTTGCGGACCGCGGCGCTGCTAACGCGTGGGCATCAATCGTAGTGAAATCTGTTTCAACATCAGCAAATGCTGTTTGACAGCTGAATGTGAATATGAGAATTATTATTAAAAATAGATATAGCTTTTTCATAAGAAAAACTATAATCCATGGAACCCTGTTTTTCAAATAAGCGAGGCGGAATTAATAGGTATTTTAGAAGATGGCTCTACCATGGAAATTGTCGATGAAAGTGGACCTATTGTGCTTGCTCAAGTATTATAAAATATACATCTTCTTCTATATAGTGTAAAAAAATGTTTTTACACAAAATCCCTTGGAATAGACTCATTCCAAATTTTAGAGAAGACCCTTCTATCCTTTTCCCACGCATCCAAGCTGGCATTTAGGTAAAAGTTGACCTTGTCGGAGGTGAGCACTGTCCTGGTTATTGTTTTTATATGCCAGTCTCCCCGTTCCATAACAGCAGTCCACTTTGTCTCTCCCTTCAGGCTGGTTAGATCATCATCACGAATATAATAATACTCTTCTGTTCTGCTCTCCATTTCAGTGCCGATCTCTTCATACCGTTTTCTGCCTAAGTCGTTAATAACTGTCAAGGTGGAGGAGTCTCTTGCAAGGTCCCTGGTTACAAGCCACTGGTGTTCTCCTGACTTTATCTGGGTAAGCTTTCCAGTAGGTGCTGCCTCTGGTTCAGGGAACTTAATTTCTGCGTCTGACTCCTTTGGCGTCCGTATAGGAAGCACAAGTCTGCTCTCTACATCGAAAACACGCATTTCGCATATTTCAGGCGGCGGCCATGCTAAGGGCCAGTAGGATGTTGATACAGACAGCCTGATCCTGTGACCCTTTGGAAAGATCTGTCCTATGTTGTTCATGTATATTCTTGTAGTGTATTTCTCTCCAGGTACAAGGGGTTGAGGTTTTTCATGGCCTTCTCGATGGGTCAAATTCAGTATCCCGTAGGTCACTCTGGTTGCTTTATTATCGGGCTGCACATCAGACAAGCGCAATGCTGCCTGGGCTACAGGTTTATTTACCTTGAAAGTAAGGTCAACATAGGGCTGTCCGAGAATCTCAATGTCTGATTTTAATAGTGCTGTTTGGAATACCAATGCTCCTCCGTCTTCATCTCTCTGGTCCCCAGGCAGGTCTGGAGGTGCCTGGTAAGAGCACCATTTCCCTGCAAACAGCCCTGTGCGTATGGGAGACTGGAGTACATTTACCTCAGGCGTTGTTTTATCTTCTTTCAGGTCTTTAATAAGCCTGTGTTTGTAGAGTGTTAGGGCATGTTCAGATACACTGCTGCTCGGCCACTGGTCTTCTCCAACCCATTTGCCGTGGCGGGTTTCATAGGATGTAAATGGGGGCATGCTGTCCTGTAATAAGGCTCTGAGCTTTGGTTCCTTGGTAATGCCTGTGTCTTTCCCTTTGAGCCAGTGGTCCCACCACCTGAGTGCTTCCTGGAGAAAGCCAATTGCAGGTCCAGGTTTGCCAAGGTGAGGGTATTTATGCGACCAAGGACCAATAAGGCCCATTGCGGGTGCTTTCAGTTTTTCCACAATTCGAAAAACTGAGTTTGTGTATCCGTCAGCCCAGCCTGAAACTGCCATAACCGGAGTTTTTACTGCGTTCCAGTTTTCGCAAATAGAGCCGTGCTTCCAAAAGTGGTCCCTGCGTTGGTGGGTGAGCCAGTTTTTCAGCCAGAGTCCTGAATGTTCAAGCCTTTCCAGCCACATTGTGCGCCATCTTTCTCCTGCAATCTCCGGATCAGGGGGGAGGGAATTATAACTGAACATGGTGGAGGCCCAGCTCAGGTTGTCTCCCAATAGGCAGCCTCCCATGTAGTGGACATCATCTGAGTAGCGGTCGTCTGTGCTTGCAACACTGATAACAGCATTCAAACCCGGCGGCTGGAGTGCGGCAATCTGGAGACCATTGAAGCCGCCCCAGGAAATACCGATCATCCCAACGTTCCTGTCACACCAGGGCTGCTCTGTGAGCCAGCGGATTACTTCCACACCGTCATCCAGTTCTTTTTGCAGGTATTCATCCTCAAGAATGCCCTCTGACTCTCCGCTTCCTCGGATGTCAACACGGATGCACGCATAGCCGTGGCCTGCAAAGTATGTATGCATTCCTTCATCTCTTATGCGCTTTTTGTCCCGCTTTCTATAGGGTATGTATTCGAAAATAGCTGGTACAGGTTCTTTTTCTGCGTTTTTGGGCTTCCAAAGCCTGGCAGCAAGCTGTATGCCGTCGCTCATCGGAATGTAGATGTTTTCAAAGTGCTCGATTTCGTATGGAAAATCCTGCTTGGTGTTCATGTCATCTCCTTTTATTTCGGTTCTGAAAAACGGAAGTTCACCGAATCACAAATTTGTCTGTATTTTTGCAGTAGCTCGTTTCTGGAATTTGCTGCTGTGTACAGAGCCCCGAGTAAATAGCTGTACGCGTCCTGGTCAGGATAATCACTCAAGTTTTTCCCTTTCTCAATTTCAGGTACAAGGTCAGTACCCGGATAATTTTGGGCGACCTCTTTGCATTCTTTTTCTGAAGGTACTTCTTCAATATACCCGTCCTCAAATTTTCGTAAGTGAATTTTTGCGGCAACCTTGAAAGGGCCGTTTCCTTTTATGATCCTCGGCGGGATACCTGTGGAAATATCTATGATAATCTGGTGGTTGGATTCTCCGTCTACCTGACTGTAAAGGTGTGTGTGGGATTGACTTATTCGTGTGTTAATCTCCAGGAGCCAGATGCGGTTTTCTTCCCAGTCCACAAAAAACTCAATATTAAAGGCAGTGTTGTTAAGCCCCAGCTGTGTAATGACTTTTATAGCAGCATCCTCCATTCGCTTAAATGCTGCATATGGAAGCTGAGAAGGGTATTCATATCTAAAAAATGAAGGTGCTTGTTCATAATTGATTGAGTCAACAAGACCGTAGATTGTAATGTCATCATTATAGATAAATCCGGAAAGTGTGCACTGTTCGCCTGTTGCAATCGGCTTTTCGGCTATTGCCCAGCATCCGTCAATTTCTCTCAGGTCCCCCTCTGCTTTAACAAGATCAAGAAACCGATTGTATGGCTCTCCGAACTTACCGAGCCTTTCCTTCATTCCTTGGACTGCCTGTATATATTCATCTTCAGAGTGTATCTCCATTGCCATTTGAGAACTGTGGGCAATACAAGGCTTTATCCAGAACGGCAGGCTCAAAGGGATGTTCTTATAGTCTTGAGGACTATTCACATTAACTGGGTGAAACTCCGGAACCATTTCAGGGATTGACTGCTGCTGCGCGTGGCGTGACCAGTATTTATGCTCAGCACGGAGTACACTTTCAATGGATGGACCGGGAAGACCGAATTGAGCAGAAAGGTAAGGGGCAACTAAGCTGATGGGAAAATCCCAGAACCCGATAATACCGTCAATTGGATACTCTGATTTTCTCAGCTCTTTTTCCGCGTTTTCCACCAATTCAACAATATCAAGCTTCTCATTATTTTTGATGACTGAGTGGTCAAAAACAGAATGGTATTCGTAAAGTTTTGGATTAAGCACAGCATTCAGCTCTCTTCTGTTGTGTTCATCCATACTAATAACATAGATGTGTTTCTTTTCCATAATACTTTCCCCTTCCTTTGTTTAATTTACCAAGCTTTATTTTTATTAACAGCCTTATAGGGAGAGATGCGAAAGGTCAGTGGAAATTCATCAACATGTCAACAACTGGTTCATTGAAACAGAAATAAATTGACATTGTATATACATACATTTTTTATTAAGTATGGACATTGTATGGGATGAAGAAAATAGTGAGATGATAATAAATAAGGAATATCTAAATATTATCGAACATCATGTCCAAAGAGATCAATAAAATTATGTAATGAATATAAATAATTATACATGGCTTATCCCATTTAATATTGATGAGGATTCCAATATCCTTCATAAGCATGGTACGAACCAGCTTAATGAAAAGGAAGGGGGCTTAAAAACTATTCAGCTGCTTAGACAGCAGGGGGGAGGATAATTCTCACTGTTGTTCCCTTGTCCGTCTCGCTCTCTATTTCCACAGTCCCTCCAGTTTCTTTCACAATCTGATATGCTGTAGTAAGCCCAAGTCCGGTTCCGTGTCCTATCTTTTTGGTTGTAAAAAAGGGATCAAGCGCGTGGTGTTGTGCCTCTTTGTCCATTCCAGGACCAGTATCTGAAATGGTGATGACAGACTCTCTGTTTTCACCGGATTCAATGGCAATCGAAATCGTCTGCTCTTCAGCTTTACTTTTTCTGCGAACAGCATCCAGTGAGTTTTGGAGTATCTGGAGGGCTACCTGACTCAGGCTTCCTGGCTGGGTCATAACCTCCTGAGGGCTGGTAAGGGTTTTTACGACTTTTATATTTTCATCCACCTGGGGCTGGAGCATTAATAATGCCCTGTCTATTTCAGACTCAACAGAGAGCACTTGCTTCGGTTCCTCTCCGGAGAGGGAAAATGCTTTTAAGGATTTCACAATTTCATGGACCTTTTTTGCGCCTGTGTAAATACCTCCAAGTAAAGCCTCCATCTCCTGAATAAGCACTGGATATTCAATTGAGTTCAAGAGAGTGCGGAGGTTTTCAGCATACTCCGCTTTTTCTGAGATATCAGTTTGTGTGCAAAAGTCGAGGAGTTTCTTTATGTCAGTAAAGTCGGTCCGAAAGCCTTCTAGGGAGTTAATAATGTAATTTACCGGGTTATTAATCTCATGCGCAATTCCTGCTAACAGTATGCCGATACTGGTCATTTTTTCTGTTTGGATAAGGTGCTTTTGCGCGGATTTTAGGTATTCAAGGCTCTTCTCCAGCTCTGTCTGCTTGTTCTGCAACTCCAAATGCGTCTTCACCCGTGCCAGCACTTCCTGTGACCGGAAGGGCTTTGTAATGTAATCCACAGCACCCAGTTCAAAGCCTCTTACAATATTAAAGGGTTCTGTTAAGGCGCTGCAGAATATGACTGGAATTTCCTTTGTTTCTTCAGAAGCCTTTAATTCTTTACATATCTCGTACCCGTCCATTTTCGGCATATGGATATCCAGGATGATCATGTCCGGTTTTTGTATCCCAATTGAGCTGAGCATCTCTTCTCCGCTTAAGGATGCCCTTGTCTCATACCCCTCTTCTTCAAGTATTTCAGAGAGTACATTCAGATTTTCCGGGTTGTCATCTGCAATAAAGAGTGTCTGTTTTTTCTTATCCTGCATATTAATTCTCCTTTTCCAGGGAGTCCAGGTAGCTGATAATTTCCTGGAATTGATAAGAGTCGGCCAGATCCCGGATTATTTCTTTTGCAGCTCCCTGAAGTTCAGCTGTTACCAGAACATCACGGATACCATGTCTGGAACCAAGGCGTGCCTGTTCTTTTATCTTTTTCCGCACCTGGGGAGAAATTCGAATATCCTCATCTGCCTTAGTCTTTGATTCAGGGGCTTGCTCGTTATATTCAAATTCAATGGATAAAAGCCTTGCAAGCTCCTCTAAAAGCTGGTGTTCCCTGTACGGCTTGTATAAGAATGAGTCAGCACCTGCTGCGAGGATTGCCTCCTTGTCTGTTTCCAAAGCACTTGCGGTCAAGGCAATGATCTTAATATTCTTCATGTTAGGGGTACTTCGGATCTGGGTAACAGCTTCAGTTCCGTTTATCTCAGGCATGACAATGTCCATGAGTATGCAGTCAGGCATCCATTCCCGTGCTGTCTGTACAGCCTCTCTTCCATTGACAGCAAAGCGCAGGGTAAAGCCCAGGGGCCGAAGGAGCTTGTCCAATATGTCCCTGTTTGTGTCCCTGTCATCTGCAACTAGTATTTTTATTGGGAGGCTTTCCTTTTTAACAGATTTTATCTGTTTTTTTGGAAGAGAATCATGGGGTTCAACTTTTTCTCCAGGGGAAAAACGAAAGCTGAAAGCAAAGGTACTGCCTTGTTCAGAGCTTGAATGGAGCCAGAGGTCTCCTTCTAAGAGCTTTGCGTATTTCCTGCTTATCGCCAGTCCAAGCCCAGCACCGCTTCTTGGTGAGGAGCTGTCATAGACTTGCTCGAAGGGCTGGAAAATACGCTTTCTGTTTTCTTCGTTAATACCTTTTCCGGAATCACTTACTTGAATAACGCATTTTCTCGGATCTTGTTCATCGGCTTTTCCGTTTATTGTGATGTTTCCCGGACCAGAGTATTTTACCGCGTTACCTATGAGATTGATCAAGATCTGCCTGATTTTCTGTTCATCTGTGACGATGAATTCTGGAAAGTCCTCTGAATACTGTGTAGAAATGTTGATATTTTTTTTGTCCGCATTGGGTTTTAGAAATTGTGCTGCTTGTTCTATGAGCCTGCGAAGGTTAAAATTGTTTTTTTCCACACCTTCCCGGACTGCTTCAATTCTGGACATGTCTAGTACCTCGTTGATAAGCCCAAGAAGGTGTTCTCCGCTGCGGTTAATAATTTCAAGGTTTTTTCTCTGCTCATCAGTTATCTCAGGTGCACGCTGGAGCAATTCGGAATAACCGATTATTGCGTTCATCGGCGTACGGATTTCATGGGTCATGTTTGCCAGAAATACGCTTTTCGCGCGGTTCGCGCATTCTGCTTCCTGTTTTGCTTTACGCAGTTTCTTTGCAATTTCTTTCCGAAGCCTTACTTCGACCTTTAAGAGGATGAACAGAACTATGAGGATCGCCAGTAGTATTGTAATTCCTCCGAGAGTAAGGAGCAGCCAGAGGGGAATTGTTTCTGTTCCTTCGATATAGCCTGCAAGGTATTCATCCAGCAGCTGATAATATATGCTATTGTTGTCATCCTTCATTCTTTGGAGGGTTGAGTCAATTGCGTTGACATAATAGGGGGTGTCCTCCGCGTCCGGGGGAAAGGCGTACCGGATAGATACAGGATTGAAGATGATGGAGGTCCTGGTTAATCCGTATTCCCTGCTGAAAGTGCCTCCGAATATTCGGTTTACAGCTGCCGCGTCTGCTTCATTGTCACGGACTGCTTCAAAAGCAGATAGGTAATCAGGAACTAAGAGCATGTCTATATCGATTCTGAATTCCCTTGTAAGGTTTAGAATACCTATGTCTCCTATGGTGTGTATTCCGTTTTCCATGCCCGCAATTGTAGTGCCCTCGAGTTCGAAGATGGTCTGGGGCTGAAAGTCCGGACGGGTATACACTGATGCCCAGTTAATAAAAACATTCTCATGGTTAAAAACAAAGCGTTCTGCTCTTGCGTGGGAGTAGGCGACATCCATCATAATGTCTATTTCCCCGCGCTCTGTCATCTCAAGCAGACGGTTCCAGGTGTTGTGTACAAACTCAATTTCCCAGTCTTGCTGGTCCGCGATTGCCCGGATCAGTTCAGCGTGGAACCCCCTGACATTGCCTTGGTCATCAGTGTAAATTTTTGGCGGGTTTTCATACACTCCAATTCTGACTACTCTATTTTTCTGGGCATTAAGCAGGCTTAAGCTTGCAAGGGTGAACAGGAGGATAAGGAGGCTGGTTTTTGCTTTATGTCTCATCCTTTTCATCTTCTTTGTTTTCAATGAAGTCCAGTATTTGGTGCTTCTGATACGGTTTTTCAAACGCCTTGTGTATGATGCCGGATTCCAATCCATGCTGAATAGCTTTGTCTTCTGTGAATCCTGATATAATTATGCGGCAAGTGTTGGGATACTGTTTTTTTACTTTTTTGAGAAACTCAGTGCCAGGCATGTCCGGCATCCGCTGGTCAGAGAACACAACATCGATCCGGTTCTCCTCCAGCTGCTCAAATGCCTTAGTCGCATCTCCGGCACAGAAAACAGAATAGTCCCGCCGAAATTGGGATTTAAAAGCAAGGAGGTTAATAAACTCGTCATCTACATAGAGCAGCGATGGTTTTTTCATACAACAAGTATAAAGTATAAGTAAAAGAAATGGGAAGTCAAATAAAGCAGACCAAGAAGTAATAAAATGTATTTACATTCAATAATATAATGCATTAATATACAGGACTTGAAATTGCTGTACACAGCGGAGGATGAAATGAACTCAAGAGGTATTCAGATCTATATATTTATATCAATGTTTTTATACTCTATGCTCTCAAATTCTGTGGCTCCCCTGCTGCTGACTATTCAGCAGGAACTGAGTATTTCTGTAGCTGCTTCCGCGATTATTCCATTAGTCAGTACAATTAGTGTGGTAGCAGCAAATATAATTGGGAGTATGTTCATTGCTCAAATCGGCAACAGGACTTCGATAAACCTTGCTTTAGCACTAGGGGGTATTGGGAGTCTTATATTCGCAGGTGCCTCAGAGTTATGGATGCTTTGTCTTGCTGTAGTTTTTATAGGCGCAGGTACTGGAATACTTTTTATGGGGTTAAGCACACAGTATTCTCATTTGGAAGAAAAGTATCAAAATTTTGGATTGTTTCATGCTTTTTTCGGTTTTGGGGGAATAACCTCTCCGTTGCTCGTTTCAGTTATTCAGAGATTGAATATTTCTTATAGTTATTTATACCTGTTTTTCGCTTTTGTGCTCGGAATTCTATTTTTTGCCAGTCTTGTTTCCGGAATTATACCGAATGTGCGCTATGAGAGGATACGGTTTACTGAAGCAGGAAGAATACTGAAAAAGCCTGTTGTGTATTTAACGTATGGGATATTCTTTTTTTATGCAGGCAGTGAAATCGGGGTGATAACATGGAACGGGAACCTGTTTCATGATGGTTTTGGAACAACCCAGGAATACGCTTCATTAATGCTCAGTATCTTCTGGGCTATCTTTACTGGCGGCAGAATACTAGCAGATATTGCTGAAAAGAAAGTTGGTATGCTTGCTCTTTTGAAGACGGTACCAGTAATTATTGCGGTTGCTTTGGGGCTGCTTCTTTTTACCGGATCGCCGTTTTTTCTTTTTATAATCGGTCTCGGGTTAGCTCCTGTTTTTCCTGTTACTCAGAAATATGGAAACAAACTCCTCCCCGGCAGGGAGAGCGGTTTATATAATGGATTAGTGTTCGCGTTTTCTGCTTTCGGCAGCGCTGTGTTTGTTCCGATAATGGGAGTAATGGCAGAGATTAATGTGTTTTCCGCCTATATTGTGCCGGTCCTCTGCGCAATAGCGATCTTTGCCATTGTGTTTATTCTTTCAAAAGTTACAGCTTCTGAACAGGCATGAAGTAAAAGGGTATGTTTTTATCCCTAAGCTTCCTGGCACCAGTTAGAACTGCCGGATTATTACATCGCGGCCATCCTGTGCCATAACTAGAAATCCGCCAGCCTGTTGTGACCATACCGGTGCGCTAAAGTTACCGTCGATAATCTGTCCATCCACCAGCAAATCCAGGTCACTGTGCATGATTCTGTTTGTGCTTGCGTAATGGAAGATATTAACATCCGGGTCTCTTGAAACAAGCGCAGCATATCTGGATCCATCGTCTGAAACAGTAAGCTCGACAATAGAATGAAACTCCTCTGTGAGTCGTTTATTATCTCGATAAATCTGCCACCGCCAATCAGAGGTCCCGTGGATATTCCGCTTTATCCAGTAAAAAGGACCTTCCGGCGAAAAGTATGAATATCTTTCGAAGTTATCCATGTCCCCGGTAATATCGAGAGCCCGTCCGTCATAGATAATCCGTCGTCTATTGGTATGTAATTCCGGCTCCAGGTTCACCGCAATTTGGGGCTCTCCAGTGAATGGGTTGAAGGAAAAATGGATTATTCTATAGAAATCTGTACCTGCAGGTTCGTAGGGCTGTCCATTTCTTAGAATAGTACCCTGATAATATGCATAGATATTATCATTGGGACACACCCGATAAACTACAGTACTAGTACTGTCTCCCAGATCGCTTTGGGGGATCGATGAGACCGTGTTGTTGGAAGCATCAATTAGTATGTGATTATTATCCCAGTCGATAATACTGAAATAGGATTGAGTGGTGCTTTCTAGTATACCGCCTCCACCTAGCCTCCCTTCGCGCTGCACCAGTTCGCTAGTTGAAATGGTGTATAAAAAGACATACTGCTGACCATCAACCTGCCCCGAGAATGCCAGTTGTCCGTTGGTGTAAAAAATACGGCCGATATTCCGTACTCCAGAAGGTAAATGAACACGCTGTGAACCAACTGTCAGTTCTACTCCCTCTGCGGTATGCCCCAAAAAGTATGGCGTATTGCTGTCTCCGGCAAATCCGGTTACATAGGGCAGCACTGAAGTATACGGGCCTGCGACGCGCTCGTGGTTAATATAGACATAGCGCTCATTTAAGCGGTTGGGAGCTCCAACATACAGCAGCCTTGAGCCGTCCGCGGAATACTCCAGGTTCCAGAAACGGGCGAATCCTTGATGCACCCGATCATACACTTCCCGAAGACGCCAGTCGTTGCGGTCGAACTGCATTGCATAGGCATAGGTCCCTGGTGCCTCAGCAACTATTGGTGCCTGTGTATGGCTCCAGTAACTGATATGCATTCGGCTGTTGATAATTAAGTTATACCGCTGTCCACGTACAGCAGCAAAAGTCAGTCCTTCCCCATCCGGGGTAATCCAGTTTTCTACATTCGGATCCTCCATTGATATGTCATGAAATCTATCATAGGGGCCTAATCTGTTGCCATTAAAAATAATATAATAATCGAACTCGTCGTAGTCCTGAACATCCTGGTCAACCCGCATTGCGCCGCCGGATATCATTGGTTCTACTCCAGCATACGCGTCCAGTTCTCTGCGGTACACTGTTTTCCCTGGCGCGGGTGTTCGAACAACCGTAAAAGTATAACTCTGGCTGCCATCGTCATTCAGGCCGAAACTGCCGTATACGAATTCCTCGTTTGACTGGAGGGTGTAGATGCTGTTTTCCTGTCCCGTAATTACTACTGGAACCAGCAGCATGCATACCAGGAGCGGAATAAACTGTGCCCGCACAAAACCTCTGTTCATATTAGATACTCCAAATTGTTTGTCCATAGGAAAGGACTGTTAATATTTGTATTTACAGAGTCAGTATAAGAAATAAATAATCCAATTCCAACCCCGTGGTACATAATTAGAATTTTTTGAAGGATTATACTAAACCAAATAGGAAAAAATACTCGGTGACCGGTCGGTGCAGTCATGCTCCCCGAGTGGTGCCGTAGGCGTTATATCGAGGCGGTCCCTGAGCGTAGTCGAAGGGTCGGAGAAATGCCAGCTTTAGCTGCGTAAGAGTAATCCTGCAGCAAGCTGTAACTGCCTATTCGGAAAGCTCGTTTAGGAAAAGATTATGCAATGCCCTCCTGTTTTCGGTGTTCAGATAGTTTCTTCCTTCCTCTGTGTACATATATTCAAGCAGGTCCTTGTAGTTTTCTGTAATTTTATACCGCACCATTTTTGAGGTTGAATTGAGCATGTTGTTTTCAAGGGTAAATTCTTCTTCCAATACCTGAAAAGTTCCTGGAAGCCAATGGGACGGGAATTTGCCTTTAAATGATGGGTCTTCGCGAAAGGCCCTGAATTCTTTATTCAGCTTCTCCAGCGCGGCATCTATAGTATTGATATCGCTTTTTCGAAATGCCTCTTTGCACGCTTGTTTGTCAGGTACAATCAGTGCTGTGACGCTGTTTTTATGGTCGCAGTACAGCATGCACTGGCTGATAAGGGGAGAAACGGTCATAATCGCTTCTTCTATCTCTTCTGGGCTGTACTTTTCTCCGTCAGAAGATATAAGCAGGGCCTTCTCCCGTCCAACTACAACCAGAAAGCCGTCTTTATCCATGTAGCCAAGGTCCCCTGTGTATAGCCAGCCGTTTATAATGGTATTTTCTGTTTCCTTGGAGTTCTTAAAATATCCTTTCATTACATTTCCGCCAAGGATTACAATTTCTCCTTTTACTCCAACAGGCGCGGATTTCGGTCCTTCCGGTCCATGCTCTGGACTGCTGTCTGTTACAATTCTGCACTCCACAGAAGGCATGACCTTGCCCGAGGATCCGAATTTATGCTCCTTCGGTGTGTTCGCGCTGATAACAGGGCTTGCCTCTGTCAGCCCGTAGCCTTGATAAATCGGCACACCAATGGCATTGAAGAATTCCTGCTGTTTTACATCTAGAAGAGCGCCGCCTCCAACACAGTAGAGAATGTTTTTCCCGAATATTTTTTTCATCTTATTGAAGATGAGGAGTTTCGCTATGATATACGGGAAGAAGGTTTTTACTTGTACCCAGAGACCAGGTGTGTTGTGTCCGTCTCCGAAGCGTTTTACTCCGGCATTCACTCCGGCCTGGAAGACTGCGTTTATTATTCCCCCCTTCTTTTCAACTGCCTGGCGCATCTTTTTCATGAAATTTGCTGTTATTGCAGGGACTGTAAGGAGGAACTTGGGGTTTGCCTGAGGCAGGTTTATGGGAATATTCCGGATGATCGACGCGCCGCCTTTTCTGGCATCTACAAAGTAAAGACTAATACCCCGCATGAGTGCTGCGTAAATTCCTACAGTATGGGCAAAGGAGTGATCAATTGGGAGAAAAACAAGGGTGCTGAAGTTATAGGGTACTTCAAAGGTCTCTACAGAGTCCTTGCAATTCGTGTAGTAGTTTTTATGGGAAAGCATTATTCCCTTTGGGTTGCCTGTGGTACCGGATGTATAGCAGATAGTTACTGTGTGATCTTCACTTACATTTTCTTCTATAGAATCTAGTTCCTTCTCTCTTTGAGGAAGGACTTCTTTCCCTGCATTCATAAGATCTGAAAAGGTAAACAAATCTCTGCCTCTGGTTAATCCGCAGGAGGAAACCGTATTATCAAGGACATCTTTATTATCATCCAACAGGATAAGTACCGGTTTCTTCTCCAGCTTTTGCCAAATCGTAAGGGCCTTTGGTAATGTAATTTTTGACATGACGATTGCTGAGGATTCTGAGTGGTTAATACGAAAAGGGAGCTCCTCTGCTGTGAGACGCAATGAAAGTGGAACTGAAACAGAGCCTGAAAGAATAAGAGCCAGCTCGCAAAGTACCCATTCTGATCTGCCCTCAGCCATAATTGAGACCTGGCCTGTAATACCTTTTGAAAGAAACCCGGCAGCAAGCTGCCTTGCATCTGAATAAGCCCTGGAAAAAGAAACTTGGTCCCACCCTGTGTCCGACTTATCTAAAAGGTAGGCTCTATTTCCAAACTGATCTGCCGCATTTTTTAACATAGAAATAACTGTCTGTTTCATTGTATCCTCCAGGACATGAATTATGCTACAATACATAATACCGAATCCGCAATTAAGTTACAAGATTTGGCAGGGAACAACTCTGCAATGGTCACGGATACTGCATTCCGGAGGAAGAACTATAGACATGTCTGCTATATGCGCTGCAGAAAATTGGGAGCACCCAACAGGAGCATTATTGTATGGTTGCCCTGTTTCCTATAAGATGTACTGCAAGAGGAAAGATTATGCCAAGTATGATGGAGATCTATAATAAACACGCTGCAAATTATGATGCTCTGGTAAATGCTGAAGATGTTGAAGGTAATCTGAAGCATCTGCTTCACAGTAAAATTGACTGGGCCGGAAAAACAGTATATGAACCCGGAATCGGGACAGGCAGGGTTACAAGGCTATTCATTCAGCAAGCTAAAAAAGTATATGGCTTTGACAGGGAACAGCACATGCTGAACCAATGCTCTAAAAACCTGATTGAATTTATAGAAAAGCTTGAGCTTGGTGTGTGTGATAATACAGACCTGACAATTGTAGATGAAAAAGTTGATGTTTTCATTGAAGGGTGGAGTTTCGGTCACACTATTATTGAAGCAGGTGATGAATATACATCCGTATTTCGAAAAATAATGGACCGTATCCGTCAAATTGCGGAACCAGAGGCTATGATAGTAATTATTGAATCTCTAGGAACAAATGTTTCAGATCCTGAAGCACCCAATGAACAGTTGAGAAATTTTTATGAGCATATGGAATCGCGCTATGGGTTTCTTAGAAATATAATTTCAACAGATTATGATTTTCCAAGTCACATTGAGGCTGCCAGAATTATGGGCTTCTTTTTTGGTAAAGAAATGGAAGAAAGTATATTGGATAAAAAAGCTGCACGCATACCTGAATACACTGGTGTATGGATTTTATAATGCTACAGGGAACAATTTCCTTTTCCACACGGGAGCTGAACATCGAAAAATCGACCGGCAAAATAGAAGGATCCGGCTTGCCTGAAACCGCGAAAACAAGCCTCTGAGTGCACCGAGCCGGGTTTCTTAGAGTATGAGGCAGCAGACTTGTATCCTCTCTATTTGCGTCTCCGTTTTGTCAAAAGGAGTACAGACCGGAGTTCTGCTTCGTTCCGGGCGTGCATCCATTGCTCATTAAAAAGCGGGTCCTGAAGGATCTGCGCAATGGACATTAATGCCTTTAAGTGGAAGTTCCTTTCATCCTTAGAGCCTAATAGGCAGAAAGCTGTATACACAACGTCTTCATCATCATTCCAAATAATTCCGTATTTGTTCCGTACAGGGATAATATCGAACTTTCCCTCACCATCTACGATTATATGGGGTATTGCGTGGGGTACCGCGACTCCCGGATAGATTAGGGTAGATGACTGGTCCTCCCGCTCGTGGAGCTTTCGGCTGACCATGTCAGCATCAACATTCCATTTTTCAGCTACCACATTGGAGATCATGGTAAAAAACTCTTCCCGTGTACAGGTTTCGTGCATGTCAATTGCTTTTGTGTTCCTGATAATCGAGTCAAAGCGGTCTTCTTCGATATCATCACGCTCCATAAGGATCCATAAAAGTTCATTGGTCAGATCTTCTTCAGATTCATCCTGTACAATTTCTTTGTTCGTAATGTCCCCAACCATGTGAACAAATGCTGACTGGTTGGTTGCCTTGCCTTTCGTGTACAGGAAGTACCATCCAAGGGATAAGATGAAGAATCCGCCGGTCATTATGAGGGGGAGAGTACCCATTTGAAAGATAAGGAGTATGTAAATTACAATGCTGATGATATAGATTGACGGATACAGGGGTGCTTTATAACTCGGTCTGTAAGATACAATCTTGCTCTTGCGCATTATGATAAGCGCGAGGTTTGCTGTGGCAAAGAGGATCAGCTTCATGGTAGAGGCAACCTTTACTAGGCCTTCCAAGTCAAGAAAAACAATACATGCAACCATGAACAGACTTGTCAGTATTATGCTTCCTATGGGAGTTCCTGTTGCCTCATTCACCTTAGAAAGTCCGGGTGGGATCAAGTTGTCTCGTGCCATTGCCATTGGAGACCTGCTTGCTGCCATGAGTCCTGCGTTTGCGGTTGTTACAAATGCAAGCATAGCTGCGAATGCAAGTACTACATATCCGAATCTGCCTGCAAAGGTTTCTGCTGCTGTTGAAAGGGGAGTAAGGGAATTTTCCAGCTCAGGAATAGTGAGAACACCCACCATAACAGTAAGAGAAAGAAGATAAAACAAACTTACCACAATAAAAGCGGAGAACATTCCCCTCGGAATTGATTTTCCAGGCTCCCGTATTTCTTCAGCCACTGAGGCGACTTTGGTAATACCCCCATATGAAACAAAAATCATACCAGTTACCATCAGTATCGAACCAAGTCCTTCAGGCGCTGCCTCCTGGAACCTGCTCAGCTCAACCTGTCCGGATGCCCATCCCCAAGCAACGAACCCGGTAAGAGTTGCCAGGAGAAAAGCTACCATTAGTACTTGAGCCTTTCCGCTCTCTTTCACCCCTTTAATGTTTAATAAGGTAAACAGTACAGTAAAGGTTACTGCGATTATCTTAACCATGTAGGGGCTGTAAATAGGAACCAGCGGTTCCAGAAATACTCCAATACCTATTAGCGCAAAGGCGCTTTTTAGTGACAGGGAAAACCAGGCAGATGCGCCTGAAAAAGTACCAAACAGTGCCCCGAAGCTTCTGGAAATAAAGAAATAATCTCCTCCTGACTTAGGCATTGCAGTGGAAAGTTCTGCTTTCGCAAATAGCGCAGGCACGACAAAGATTGCTGATAACAGGTATGCCAATATAATAAGCGGACCTGCTTTGAGAAACACTACAGCAGGGAGCACGAATATACCTGAGGAGATCATTGCTCCTGCGGAAATAGCAAAAACCTCTTTTGTTCCAAGGTCTTTTTTAAGGTGAGCATCTTTCCCCTTATTCACTCTGTCCTCCGAAGAAATTATTCTGTTTTTCATTGTATGCTATGCACAGAGCCTGGACAAGTGGAATGTGATTTTTATCGGTCTAAAGATATAAGCATCAAATAGAGGTCTGAAAATGGCGATTTTCTATCTGAACTGTATGAAAGCTTTCAAACGAAAACAGCATCAGGCAAACTTCCTGCAATGTTTCCTATACTGCTATACAACGGGGATGCGAAATGGACAGCACCTTTCTGTTTTGAGGAGCGAATAGAAAAGAGTATATCCAAGGGCTTTATTCCTCATTATATGCAACTTATAAAAGATTCTGCTACTTATGGTCCGGCTTTTGTATATCCATATACAGCCGGACCTTGTGCCGTCCTGCTACTCGTAGGTTCAAACCAAGAAAAATCAGAAATAACAGGTCTTTCCATCAAAGAAAGTGAAAAGCTTAAGGAATAGCCTCACCCAACGGATGCAAAGAGAATTACCACAGACTGATCTATAAAGAACTTTTTTCCGATACCTTCGTACTCTCCGTATCTTCTAAGTGAAAAAAGGAAGAAAATGCAATACCCTGAAACCGCCAAGTAGGTTGCTAATTTGATCGAAGTACTGCAAGGCAAATCCTACCTGCCTTTCTATCAAAGTATCGTGATTAAGACACTTAGATTGAGGGGAATACCTTATTGTTTTATCCCTGGTAATCTTCTATTCTTCAGTTGAAATTGAAGGAGAAAGAAGGTGAAAAAATCTATTGGACGACTGGTTTTAGGTATTATTCTATCTGCTTTTAGCGCGGGAATGCTTGTTTTTGCCTTCCCGCCCTTTAACATGTGGCCCTTGGTATGGTTTTGTTTTGTCCCATTTCTGATTGCGCAGTATCGGGTAATGCCGCCCAAATTGTCTTCTGTTGCAGGTGCTGTTTTTAACGGCCTCTGGGTATGGGGGTATTTAGGACCAGTCTTCGGCGGATCAGGTAATTTCATGGAATATCTTCCTGTCATTATTGCTGCTGCTTCTTTAGTATTTGATATGGGAAGCCGGAGGTTTCATAACAAAACCGGATATAAATGGTTCGTCCTTCAAGGAGTTGCAGCCTGGGTCGGGATTGAGATGGTCCGTATATTCATTCCTATTGCCGGGACGTGGGGATTTATTGCCTATACACTGCACAGTCAGCCCTGGCTTATCCAGCCTGCTGGCATTTTCGGGATTTTCGGTGTAAGTGCCCTGGTCCTGCTTGTTAATTATGCCTTGGGATTAACAGCAATCTATGTTTTGGACAGATTCAAGCAGTTTGAAGATGATAACGTCCGTATCGATTGGGTCCTTGTCAAAAACTGTATATTTGGCATCGCCGGGACAGTCGTTGTCTGGATTTTCGTAAGCCTCGCGCTTTTTGCATTCCCCAATGCAGGGGAAACCATGCGGGTTGCAGCTATCCAGCCCGCAGATTCTCCGCTTATTGCTGCAAACCAAAACAGGGAAGACCTGGTGGCAGAGGTGCACAGGTTCCTTGTTGAGGAAACACGCGCAGCTGCCCGGCAAGGGGCAGAAGTAATTGTCTGGCCCGAAGGGGCGCTTCAGTATGATCCAGAGGATGATGATCCATTGGACCTGACTGGTTTGGCACAGGAAACAGATGCATATCTTGTTATAGGCTATGTTGTGCCAAGGGATCGTAACTTTCGGAATGAAGCAACAGTGATCAGCCCTGAAGGCGAGTTTCTTGGTGTTTTCGGCAAGGACCATCCTGTTGTATTCGGCGGTGAAACCAGTCCTACCAGGGGAACATACCCTGTGTACGAAACCCCCATAGGAGTGCTTGGTACTATTATCTGCTATGACCTGGATTTTACAGACACTGCCCGCAGGCTCGCGCGCCAGGGTGCCCAGCTCATTGCTGTTCCTTCCAATGACTGGTCAGGCATCACTTTTAAACACTATACCCATGTGGTTTTCCGGGCAATTGAAAACAACACAGCAATGGTGAAAGCAGACGCTGGATTCAACTCAGCAGTTATTGACCCCCAGGGCAGGGTAGTCTCTCTTGCAACAACTCCCCAGGGAGGAGAGGCAACACTTGTTGCTGATGTCCCGGTCGGCACAGGAAACACGATTTCCGTTCTCCTCGGTGACTGGTTCGGCTGGCTCTGCCTTGCAGCTATGGTCTTTTTTGTAATTGCCGAAAAATGGCTGATTAAACGTGC
>CAYRYS010000007.1:0-68908 GCA_964428555.1 uncultured Spirochaetales bacterium
TTATTGGCTATAGCGAGTGATCATCTTTTGGATTCATTTTCCTTATATTGAATCACGGTGAATGGCTGTGCCGCGCTAATCACATTTACAATTTTATCTATACTGATAATCATGAAGCAGGAATTACTTTCTGTTACTGTTGTACTTACAATTCTCTTCCTTGTAATTCCCTTAATTCGCAATACAGTAACGGAACCTGAGTATTTTTCACAAATGCAGGATATGCAAAACACTTTGCTGAATAATAGTTTGTTATATCTTGAGATTCTCATTCAAACTTCCGGTAACGACAATGAAATCTTGAATGAATAGTACTGTTCAAGATTTGTCCTTTGCTAGAATGATGACTGATCGTATGCCCGGGAAAAACCCATAGACCAGGGTTTTTACTATTGTAAAGAGCGAGTCAAAATATAAGAGAATATCAACTGCATGTATTAATAGCGCTAATAGATAGTTCAATATTCCCGCAGCTAATGCTAGTATGTAAGGTAAGAATCTGTTCATATAGATAAATTATAATGAAAAACCAGAAAGTGTGAAAAACATTTGGTATTTTCTTATGCTCTTGTTTTTATCAGTGCCTGTGTATAGTGTTTTGCTGCTTTGAAGGCTCGTGACACTAAAAACAATTGCCCAAATTATAGAAAAAAATGTAACCTATTCTGCGATCTAGGGTATATACAGTAAAGCTGAACAGAATGGACGAGTTTTATGCCTCCTTTTCTTGTCCATAAGAGCAACGCTAATTAGGGCTGCCTTTATATAAGGCAGCCCTCTTTTTTCTTCTTCACATCTACCTTTCTTTGCTGTGTTTTTTGTGTTGCGATTCTTCCCGTTTCTAGAGTAATATATAAGTGGAGTTAATTATGCTAACACAAATTGTAATTGCAACAGACGGATCAAAACAGAGTATCGAAGCCTGTAAAAGCGGTATTAGTCTTGCATCAAGAATCGGATGCGGGGTAAAGGTCGTTTTTGTCGTAGATTCCAGAAAAACGGAAATGCCCCTTATGTATTCTGGAAGCACTTTTGACCTTGCTTTTGAGAGAATTTACATTCCACCAGACCCTGGGCTTCAGAAGTATTATGAAAAGATACGTGAGGATCTATTTTCGTTCGGCCAAAATGTATTAGATACTTGTAAGGAAATTGCGGAGAAAGAGAGCCTGGATGGAGAATACCTTGTAAGGGAAGGTCTTCCCTCAGAGAAAATCTGCGAAGAATCACATTCTGGAGATATTCTTGTAATCGGACAGACAGGGGAGAACTCAAAATTTGACAGAGCAATTGTAGGGTCTACTACTGAGGATGTTGTCCGGACTTCTCCAAGGCCGGTTCTTGTTGTTTCCGGCGAGCAAATAGAATATAAAACTGTATTATTTGCGTACGATGGTAGTAGGTCTGCGGAGAATGCACTTCGTTTCTATGTAAATGCACTCAACACTGTTTGGGAGCGATTGGTTTTACTTCATATTGGAGAGGAAGGACCGGTAAGCCGGGAGCTGGATGAAGAGTGCGAGTTTCTCGAAGGCCATAATATTAATTATTCAATTCTCACTAAAGAAGGAAAGGTCGTTGAATCGATATGTGAGGCATCCCAGGAAGTTGATGCAGATGTTGTTCTTCTCGGTTCACATGGGCAGAGAAAAATTCGTGATTATTTACTGGGTTCTACTACATCACATCTGGTGCGAAAAAGTAAGCTGCCTATCCTTATTGTATATTAGTCCAGTTACATTGGATAAGGAAAATAAAAGTAGCTTTATTGCATAAGTTTGTGAAAAGAATTACATTAGTAACGAGGGAGGCCGAATGGGCGAAAACGATAAACAGCTACAACTTGTAACATTTCAGCTCGGACACGAACACTATGGTGTCGATATAATGGATGTTAAAGAAATATATAAGGTCCAGGAAATTCGTCCGATACCCAATGCACCGTCATATGTAGAAGGTATATTTAATCTGAGGGGAGAGATAATCCCTGTAATCAATTTGCATAGAAGATTCCATATCAAGCGGCCGGAGCTTAGTGAAGAAGATCAGCTGTTAAGCGGATTTATTATAATCGATATCGATGGAATGCAGCTTGGTGTTATTATTGACAAGGTCCTTCGGGTTGTAACGATCAATGTTGACCAGATACAGCCGCCTCCTCAAATGCTTTCCGGTATTGGTGCTGAATATATCCAAGGGGTAATCCACGAGGATGAAGGATATTTAATTATTCTTGATATTCGACGGCTGTTTAATCCAAAGGAATTACAGCAAATAGAAAAAATACAACGATAAACACGAATAGAGAAACCCATATGAGTATACCCGTTTTCAAACCTTCGATTAAGCGGAGGGAAATGAACGCAGTATTAAACTGTTTAGTAAGTGAAGAAATTGGTCCCGGAAAAGAAAATGCTGCCTTTAGTAAAGAGATGGCCCAGTATTTTTCCTGTTCATCGGGGATGTTATTAAAAGAATATACACGTTCTATAGAGCTTGCATTAACCGCATTAGGGGTAGGCGAGGGATCAGAGGTTATCCTTACTCCTTTAGAGCATAGATGCTATTTATCTGTAATCCAGGTTTTAGGTGCAACGCCTGTTTTTGTTGATGTTGAAGAGGATTCGGTCACTATTTCTCCTGGGGAAGCAGAGAAACACATAACTGAAAACACAGCGTGCATCATCGCTTCGACCCATCTTGGGTTTGTGCCGGATCTTGACTCCCTTGTTGAATTAAACTGTCCTATACTTGAAGATGTTTCGGAAGGGTTCGGCGCAAATACCGGAAGCCAGGTAGTAGGAAGTTATGGCAGGATTGTGATTCATCGGTTTACTCCGGATGCAATTCTTTCCTGCGGCAGTGGATGCGGCATCTTTGCTAAGAAGAGGAAAGAGGGAAGCCTAGTAAAAAAACTGATTTCCGAGGCTGGGGATGACATACTGCTGCCTGATATGAATGCAGTGATGGGGCCTATCCAGCTTAAAGATGCTGAAAAGAACCTTGAGCGGAGAAAAGAGATAGCACAGGTCTTTCTTTCTGCATTATTTAAGTCGCACCACAAAGCTATTTCCCAGAAGCGGGATGCAGAAAATACCTGCTATTTCTTTCCGGTGGTAGTAAAGCATGGAATGAAGGATGTTATCCAATATGCAGCAAAGAAACAGGTGCAGGCAGTACCTGCCTTTGCTAATTCTATCATAGCATTTCATGATAACGATGAGTTTGAGTGTCCTTTTGCTTTTCAGATATCTTCCAGATGTTTGCTTTTTCCGCTTTATCCGTTGATTGGAAAAAAAGGAATATCTCAAATAGAGAAGGTGCTTTCCACACTCCCATAATCTCTGGATAAAAAGAATGATTTCTTTACAAAATACTGTCTAGAGTTATATAGTAAGGTTACATGAAGAATAAAGATGAACGCCCTGAAATACGGAAAGTACTCATAATTGCAAACCTCCTAAAGCCGAAGGCAGAGGAACTGATTCAGGAAATTGAACATTATTTATCCAGGCAATCAATAGAATCGTTTATCTATAGATATAAGGGCACTCCCCAGTCTCCTATTATGAAGAATGCTGATCTAGCGATTTCTCTAGGAGGCGACGGTACTGTGCTTTTCAGCTCAAGGGTGCTGGCATCTGTCAGCATACCCGTGCTCGCGGTGAATCTCGGGGACTTTGGCTTTATTGCAGAGGTGGCACGGGATGAATGGCAGGAGGCTTTTGAAAAGTATCGGGATGGCAGGCTCGGAGTAAGCAAACGGCTTATGCTTCAGGTTTCTGTGTTCAGAAACGGAAAAAATATCGGCTGCTTTAAGGGATTAAACGATGCTGTGATATGTGCTGCAGGTATTTCTAAACTAGTGAAACTCAATGTTGAGCTCACCGGAATATCTCTGGGCCATTTCAGGGCTGATGGTATGATTATCGCGACACCTACAGGGTCGACTGCGTATTCAATATCAGCAGGTGGGCCTATTCTCAATCCGGAAATGGCTGCGATGATTATCAATCCTATCTGTCCCTTTACATTATCTAACAGACCCATTGTTGTCCCTGGTGAAGAGGAAATCCATATCTGTATTGAAGAGCACCAGCGGACACAGGTTATCTTGACTGTAGACGGTCAGAACGCGTTTCCCCTTCAGCCTTTGGATGTGCTGAAAATCGAGAATGCTGCTGAGCAGGCTTGTATCATTCGTTCAGATAAGCGTACATTTTATGAAGTTCTTCGCTCGAAGCTTAATTGGTCCGGAGGTCCGAATAATGCTTGACGAATTGCAAGTAAAAAACTATGCCTTAATAGATGAGCTTTCTATTGATTTCTCACAAGGGCTGAATATCTTAACCGGAGAGACAGGGGCAGGGAAGTCAATTCTTCTTGGAGCTTTGGGGCTTATTCTCGGTGAAAAAGGAGACACATCTGCAATCCGCACCGGCAGGGAAGAAGCAGTAATAACCGGAACCTTTGAGCTTTCTGATACACCGGAAGCAGTCTCATGGCTCGCTGAACGGGATATTGAGCCAGAGGACGGCGCGCGGGTGTTTATTAGAAGGATCTTGAAGCAAACAGGAAGAGGTAGTATCCACATATCCGGGACTCCTGTTTCCAGAAAAGAGCTGAAAGAACTCGGAAACATGCTTGTGGATGTACATGGACAGCACGATCATCAGACACTTCTGAGAATACAGACGCATAGGGAATATCTGGATAAATTCGGAGGGCATGATCATCTCGTAGATAAACTGACCGGCATATTTAATGAACTGTCTTTAAAGAAAAAGGAGCTCCAGGAGCTTGTTGACAGTGAAAAGCGTCGGCTTCAGGAAGCTGATCTTCTTGATTTTGCAGTTTCGGAGATAAATGAAGCGAATCTGGACCCAAAGGAAGAAGAGGAGCTTGAGCGCGAGATTTCTATGCTTAGTCAGTACGAAACCTTGTTTTCAACTATTGAGAAGACGTATCAGCTTTTTAACAGCGGGAAGGGCCTACTATCTTCTTGTTCCGAAGCAATGAACAATTTGGAATCAAGCGCACAGATTGATGATACGCTAACTGAACAGGCACAGAGAATATCCGGCTGCTATTATGAGCTCGAGGATATAAGTGAAAGCATACGGCATTACCGGGATACTCTTAATTACAGCCCGGAGCGCCTTGAACAAGCAAATACAAGGCTCCAGCTGATTCATAGATTAGAAAAAAAATACGGAAATACCATACAGGATGTACTACAGTATTGTCACCAGGCAGAGGAAAAACTGGAACAGACACATAATATAGAGGAAGATAAAGAACGGCTGAAACAGGAGATTAAGGCTCTTGAAAAAGAACTTGTATCTAAGGGTGAGGAGTTAACAGGCTCCAGAAAGAGAGCTGCTTCAAAACTGCAGACAGCTGTTGAATCCCGGCTTCAAAAGCTCGGTATGAAAAATGCCCGGTTTGTCATCAACATACAACCAAAAAAAACCGAAGCTGGGGGACGGAAATGCGGGCCTACTGGTTTTGAATCGATTGAATTCTTAATCAGTGCAAATGCAGGAGAGCCTGAGAAGCCTTTAAAACAGGTTGCTTCAGGCGGTGAGATTTCAAGGATAATGCTTGCAATGAAATCGGTATTTGCAAATTCCGATGCTGTAGAAACAATGATTTTTGATGAAATTGATGCAGGAATAGGCGGAGAGGTAGCGTTATCTGTAGGCGAGCATTTAAAAGGTTTGGCAGAGCATAAACAGCTTTTATGCATAACACACCTTGCCTCTATCGCTGTTCGTGCCGATAATCATATTACGGTAAAGAAGATAGAAGAAACTGAGCAGACTAATACAGAGGTTTCGCAAATAAGCGGTGAGGAACGTATTAGAGAGATTGCGCGTATGCTTTCCGGAGAAGCTGGAGATCAAGCCTCTCTGGAGCATGCCCGCCAGCTGCTGTCCACTTACGGGAGTTAGGAAATGTCAAAGGTTTCAGAAGAAGAAAAAAAGCGGTATTCAGATAAGATCAAACACTACAAAAAAGAAATTGAGGATCTGAAGAAACGGGAAAAACACCTTGAACAGATTATTGCAAACGATGATGTAGGCGGTGTCTATAAAAAAATTACCATAGCTAATGAGAATTTAAGTATGATTGCCTACTATGTGCTCATGAACCGGATTTCCTTATCACTTCTTGCTATGAAAAACGAGAACTTTCTGAATGATGCAAGAAAACTCTGTTACAGAGTTCTTATAAAGCTTGAAGAAATTGTATCAAACTATGTGGATGTACCTTTCTCTGACTATGAGGAAAAGCTGGAGGCAATTGTAGATTTGGATGATGCAGAACGCTATCTGCTGCTGAAAAAGCTCGGGTTTTCCATTAACAGTGTTGAAAGTAGTTTCGGTGATAACAGCAAATGGAAATGGTCCTTTGTTGAGTTAGAGGGAAGGTTTGCTACTGTTGCGAAAAATATGCTCAATCTGAAAACCGTCTACGCGGGTATGGATCCAAGGGTTGAGGGATACGAAGCCAGGGTGTCTCATGTGAACCTAGTTAAAAGCCAGCTCCAAAGTGCTGCTGACAGATACCGCCAAAAGTACGAGCTTTCAACATCCAGAATAGATGACTTTAAGCAGGCCATTGCCTACCTGTCAGCCTTGAAACGTATCCATGTGCTTTTAAATGAGCGGAACAAAGCAGAGGAAGTGAAGCGTAAGCTCGAGGTGTGGTCCAACAAAATGGAATCCGATGAAAAAAGACAGGAGCAGGCTGCAAAGAAAAAACGCATGGAGAAGAAATAGATCTTCTTTAGTCAGTTTTCAGGTCGTGGAGCGAATCCAGGGGCAGTAGTTCTCCTGCACTCGTTTTTTTCATTTTCTTATCTTTTCCTGAATAGTATACTGGAAACTCAGGGCCTACGAATTCGCTTATCACCTGCCTGCATGCTCCGCAGGGAGGTACAGGATAATCTGCATCCGGACAGTGGAGTGCAAGAGCGGTAAAATTCTTTTTTGAATCTGTTATTGCTGCAAAGATGGCATTTCGCTCAGCACAGACGGTTAATCCGAATGAACGGTTTTCTACATTTACACCAGTGTATACTGTGCCGTCTTCTGTTAATAAGGCTGCACCAACACGGAATGCGCTGTAGGGTGCATAGGCGTTGAAAGCTGTCTCTATTGCTATTTCATGGAGTTTTATTTCATTCATAAGTGGTCCTCTCTTTGGTTGTTGGGAATTACCGGATATCGAATTATCGAAATACAGCTTTTTCGTTGACAGCGTTCAAACTAATAGTATAGGATGAAGCTATATTCAATTATACCAAGGAATTCTGTGAAACGAAAAATATTTTTTCGATTTTTAATCATTTTTTTTATTGCACCGGTTATTGTACTCCTTTTTCCGCGATCAGTGGAACCTGAACTTTCCTGTATACCCGGATGGGCGCAAGCGCTTGACAGTGGAATTTCAGTACCGCTGGCTGATCCGGATACCTCGGTTATTCCTTTCTCAACTGATACGGTCTTCGGGTACTTTCATCCGGAAAATGGGATTACTTTTACCAGTGCAGCCTTGGACGGTATTGCTATTTCTGAGAACGGTTTTATTTCATATACCAGTGTTCCGACTGAACTCTATTTTCGGGATACAAGGGGACGTGTTCTCACTTCCATCGATGCTCGAGGCTATCCAATGTATATAGGTAGCCGATTGTTTTTGGTGCAGTCCAGCAGGTCTGGAATTACTGAATGGGACTATGATAGAGAGGCTCTGTGGGATATTGAAGTGAATACAGTGTTCACAGATATTACAGAAGCACAGGGATATCTTTACATAACAACCCTGGACGGCCGGATACTCGAGATCGATCAGACCGGCAGTTTTATGGAATACCGCCCATTCGATGAGAATGAATTGCAAAGTATATATGGAATAGCTGTATCATCCGATCGTCAGAGAATGGCAGTTGTCGGCGGATTGAGACCCCAGCAATTGCTGGTTTTTCAGCGTATTGGAGAAGAGGCATGGGAGGTGGTATTTACCCAAAGCTTTGAAAATACTGTCCGCCGTACATCTTATATGGAGTTTATTGAGCCTTCGGGGACTACTCTCATTATCGAAAGGCCGGAAAATACTGGTTTATTACTTAGAGATGGAGAGGACATTATCTATTTTTCTGATGAACAGCCGGTTATGGCCGGTGCTATGCAGGATGAGTATCCTGGTGCAGTTCTGTTTGCAGGCAGAGAAATTGCGAGATTAGGGCTTTTTTCAGAATACAGTGCTTTTTGGGAAGGTACTGCAGGTGTATATACTGAGTTGTTCCTGCATCAGGAAGGGAATAGTCTATTTTATACGAATGGCGAGGTATTCTGTAGACTGACAATGGAGTATCGGTAAATGAAAAATAGATTTTACATACTGATGGTTCTTGTTTGCTTTCTGCTCTTCTCAGGTTTTCAATGGCCGACCCAAGGCAGGGTCATTACTGCTACTTTTGGAGAAAGCAGGTGGGACCATTTTCATAGTGGGATTGACCTTGGCGGAGGAAGACAGAATATATACGCTGTGGATGAAGGTGAGGTTGTCTACTACTATGAGGAAGATCAGCGATATAATCCGATTCCGACCGGGCTCGGTAATTTCTTAGTTCTCCAGCATCAGCGGGGCATACAGTCCCTGTATGCCCATTTGTATCAAGGCAGTCTGGAAACAAATATTTTTGATATTGCTTCTGGAGATGTGATCGGTCTGACCGGCGCAAGCGGATACAGTATTGGGACGCATCTTCATCTTACCTTTTATAACATCCAGTCTCAGTCTTCTATTAATCCGCTTCTGCTTCTTCCGGAGATGGAGGATACGGTTCCGCCGGAAATTCATAGTGCATCATTAATACAGGATGAACAAGAGCTTTCCATGACTGATAATATGTCAGTCCGGGCAGGCAGTTACGGATTGAAGCTGCATGTTTCCGATCAAAGCCATGCTGTGCAGTATTATCTGCCAATGGCTCCCTACTCGATTGAAGTATATTTAAACGGTACAGAGGTAATAGGGGTTAGCTTTGAAACAATTACAGAAAATAACGGGGAGTTGACCTTAGGTGAAAACAGCAACCGGACCTTCGATAATTTCTACTACGAAATGGATGTGTTTAACCTTGGAGAAATTAATCTCATACCAGGTGAAAATAGAGTTGAATTTGTTGCAGGCGACAGAGCAGGCAACAGCTCAGCGCAATCATTCATCGTCTCTGCTGTCAGGTAAGCAGAAATCTTTAATACAAAGAACACGCAAGGGAAATGAAAACATATTCAAGTAAACCAAACAACGAGGAACTCCGGGAAGTATCTTGCGGTGTCTGCGGTCATAGTGCGTATCAATTAGCATGGGACCTCGGAGATTACCGGTTTCAAAAATGTCTTAACTGCGGTGTATATTATCAGAATCCTCAGCCGGTTTTCCAGGAATTGAAAAACCGTTATGAAGAAGATTACTTGGAATACGAAATTGAAAACGAAGCGAATTTTCTTGGTCTTATGTTAAAGGGGTTATCTGATATCAATTTTCAAGAAATTATCAGCAGATATGCAGGAGATGCCCCTTGGTTTCTGGATATTGGGTGTGCTACAGGTGCTCTGTTGGAGCAAATGAAAAAGAAAGGCCTGAATGTAAAGGGTGTTGAGATTAGCAGTATAATGGCGCAGTACGGTAAAAACACCCGGGGAATCGATATTGTAAATACAGACCTTGAAACTGCGGGGTTCTCAGACAATGAATTTCATTTTATTCATTCTTCCCATGTAATTGAACATGTGCCGCATCCGGGTGACTTTGTTAGAGAGGTTTATCGTATCTTGAAGCCAGGGGGATATTTTATATGCACAACACCGAATGCTTCAGGCTTCCAAGCCAGGTTGTTTCAGGAAAAGTGGCGGTCTGCGATTGCTGATCATATGTACCTGTTTTCCAAGAAGAATCTCAAAGACCTGTTATTCTGGACAGGCTTTTCTATTGAAAGGGAAAAAACCTGGGGCGGCCTTGCCATAGGAGCGGGACCTGTCATCATAAAAAAGATTCTTGATCCCCTTTCAAAGCGCTTGGGATTCGGCGATGTTATGCTACTTTTAGCTAAAAAGCCTATTCAGTGAAGGCTCTCTCCTTAATTGGATCCACATTTATCCCAAGCTCAGCTGCCAAGTGCACAAGTGCCCTTAGCTTTTTGTAGCCGCTGATATTGTCATTCCGCAGTTCTTCAAAAAACGACTCTGTCTTACTTTTTAGGAGATGATAGATCTGATTCTGAGCATGGGTAATATCAGGCATTACTCCGCCTGGACGAAGGGCCTCTAGAAAATCAATAATTTCTCCGGACTGTTCAATCAGGTTTTCATCTGAAAGCGAATCAAACTGTTCTGTAAATAGAAAATTGATTTGCCGCTGTATGGAATTTATGTCTATAGATAGGTTGAAATCTTTCGCGAATTTTAGAGAATCCCGGAGTACTGCCTTGTCCTGGGTATTTAAGCTCTGTTCTTTGTTTAATACCCCGAGTATCCGGCAATTAAGTGCAATTTCCGCCATTCGTTCAATGCTCGGAGAAGGGGGTACATTCATTGATTTTGCGTAAGTGAGGATCTTCTGAGACCTGGTAAGAAAGGCAGCTCCTTCTGTCATGCAGGTGTTTTCCAATTCTTCAGAAATAACATTGTTCAGCTGTGTCTTTATTTCATAGGGAAGCTCATTCATATGTATTTCCAAGGACTGTTTATCCTTGTCTGTCATTGTAACAGAAAGGGTGTGTTCTTCAGATTCTGTAACAGTAAATGAAAAGCCATGAAATGAAGCTGTTGGCACCTCTTCAATTGTGACTTTTCCTGTATAGTGGTTGCTCCGGTTTTGGATATTTTTTTTAGAATCAATGGAAAAACTATCTAACCGGAAGTCGCCGAAGGTGTTTTTCTTGTCTTGTGTGTGCCCAAGTATCTTAGGGAGTACAAATACTGCGCCTGCATACTCAGGTCCCTTTTCGTGTGGTAGTACCAGGTGTGTAAACACCTGCTTGCCTGTGCCGAAATCGGGTATATTACTGTGTGCCTTGTCTAATACTGCTAAAAACGGCTGAAGAAGGTCTGTTTCAGTAAAATTCTGATACAAGCGGATAGCTTTTAGTGCATAGGCCATATTCTGTACAGTTTCAATCCCGGATATTTCTGAAAAAAACCATCCGCAGGATGTGAACATAAACAATAAATACTTCTGTCCTTCTAAGAGCTTTAGGAGCCTGCTGATTTGTTCTGCATCCGGCTTTACCTTGGTAATAATTGATTTACCGAAATCCTCTTTGGTTATCTCCCCTGTGAGTACTGATATATACCTGTTTCGTATATCATAAGGATCTTGATCAGAAAGCTTTTCCATTTCCTGAAAGAAGATCCGTTTCAGTCTGAGGCTTAACTCGTTTAATCCATCCCGCAACGGATTCCGCCAGTATTGGTTCCAGTTTTCCCCGCCTCCTGTAGAACATCCGCAGTGCTTGTACCACCGTGATACTCCATGAAAGCAGCTCCAGGAAGTACCTCTGGAATCTTCGCCGGATTTTAGTTGAACAAAGTCTGTTGGGGGATTCTCCTCTAAATACCTTCCATAGTTGGTAAACTCAAGTTTGTCATCTTTTTGTACCATTTTGACCAGCGCTGCGTATGCCATATCTCCGAAGGGTTCATGATGCCCGTAAATCTCTCCATCTGTTGCAGTATGAATGAGTTTTTTATCATTATGGTTCGAATGAAAATCCAATATGCGGTTGTACAGATCGTGAGCATCTCTTAAGTAGTGTTCAAAGGAAATCCCCTGTGCAAGAATGTGGTTATAGAAAAATACGGAGATTTGCCCTTCCGGACGCTGGATAATGTAGGGTTTTCCGGAATCAATAGGGTTGTTATTGAGCGATTTCCAATCTTTTTCTCTCTTGGCTTTCACTGCTTCAGCCTGCCATGGTGAAAGAATGACAAATTTTACTCCCTCGGAGATCAGGACATCCAGAGTAAGGTCATTCACAGCAGTTTCAGAAAGCCAAATACCTTCAGCCTTTCTTCCAAAATGAAACTCAAAATCCTGTAATCCCCATCTGACCTGGGTCGTAATATCTTCAGGAGTTGCCAGCGGCAGAATAATATGATTATACACCTGGGCAATTGCATTTCCGTGTCCATCGTATTTTTCAACACTCTTCTTATCAGCATCAATGATCCTCTTGTAAACAAGGGGGGCTTTTTTTCTAAGCCACCATAAGAGGGTAGGGCCGAAGTTATAGGAGAGGTACTCATAGTTGTTTATTATCTCATTGATTCTTCCATACGGGTCTAAGTACCGGGATGCGGAGTTTGCTGCATAGCATTCGCTGGTAATTCTGGAATTCCAATCATGAAAAGGGAGAGCGCTTTCCTGAAAAGGGACTTCTCCTATCCAAGGATCTTCCCTTGGGGGTTGGTAAAAGTGACCGTGTATAATCAAATAGTTCTTCATATCCGTATACTGGAGTTTTTTGCGGTGTTTGTAAATAGAATTTCAGCCTTTATTCAACGATTTCTCAGGAACCGGTAAAAATCTCCCTTTTATATCATGTCCATCTAAGAAGACCGATAAGTGATGTGGTTAAACCGTAAAGAGGGTATCTTGCGGTAAGATGTGTAGATTTTTGCTGTCTTGGTCTCTTGACACAAAATCAATAATTTTTCTAGGATAGAGGTACTGTAGTGGAGGCAATATGACAAGTGAATGTTTACAGCAGCTTACTTATGACACACTTACTAATGTTCTGCATTCAAAGGGAATTGAATTAGCACCTGGAACCTCGAAGGATGAGATAATAACAACTTTGTTGGAGATTATTCAGGAAGACAGGCTTGAAAAGGAAGAGCTTAACAGCCTTGCTATAAAAATTGAAGGAAAAAAATACGATATTAGTCAGGATGAGGAATTCGAAGCACAGGATACTGAAACGTATCTTCTTCCGGAAGATTACAATGTTACCCGGCTTGTTATGCTGCTAAGAGATCCAAACTGGGCATATGTATATTGGGACCTTAATGATCAGGAGCTCTCCAAAATACAAAAGGTCCCGTTTTATAAAGGAACTTTTCTTCGTGTACATGAAACGCTGCCGAATAAAAAAACACAGAAGCGGGTCGACTCATTTGATATTCCGATTAAGGAAACCGACCGCTCATGGTATGTAAATCTACCGAAATCAGGAACAAGCTATGTAACCGAGCTGATTTATAAAACGAACGTTAAGGCTCATATAATTACAAGCTCAAACGAAATATTTGCGCCAGAGCCAATCGTTGGAAGAAATAAGGATAAGGACCATCAGTGGGATGAGAAAACGGAAGAAATTCTCCGGCTTTCAGGTATGTATGAGATCGGAACTTCATCCTATGACTCAATGAATCCCCAGCGGATAATCTCACTTATGGATGCGAAATATATTCGCTCTTATAAAGAATAGTGAAAGAAGGAATTCTTATGACACATGGAAATATTATGCTTGTGCTTCACGCTCACCTGCCGTTTGTGCGGCATCCGAAGTATAAACATTTTCTGGAAGAAAATTGGTTGTATGAAGCAATCTCTGAAACATATCTCCCGCTTCTCCGAGTGCTTAGAGGGTTTGCAGAGGACAATATCTGTGCAAAAATTACTCTCTCTATTTCTCCGACTCTTGCTGCGATGCTCGGAGACAAGCTCCTTCAGGAACGTTATGAACAGCATCTTAAAGATTTAATTGTTCTAGGAGATAAAGAGCTTGAAAGGAATAAAGGAAATAAGGAAGTTTCGGCCCTTGTTCTAAAATATAAAAATGAGTACGAACAAAATTTAGAGGATTTTACCCAGAGGTATCAGGCGCAGGTTCTCAGGGCTTTTGCTCTTTTCCAGAAGCAGGGAATGCTGGAGATAATTACTACAGCAGCTACTCATGCCTTCCTGCCCTTGTATTCAAGTTATCCCCTTGCAGTTAATGCACAGATAGAGTCTGCAGTTAACTGCTACTTGACCCATTTTAATGATACACCGAAAGGACTGTGGCTTCCTGAATGCGGATATTTTCCGGGGATCGAAGAATATTTGAAACGGCATCATATCTCGTATTTTTTTGCTGCAGCGCACGGGCTTCTCTATGGCGAAAATACCCCTAAGCACGGAGTGTTTGCTCCTGTACAGTGTAAAAACGGGGTTCAGGTATTCGGCCGCGATCTGGCATCTACAAAAGCGGTCTGGTCATCTGAAGAAGGATATCCGGGCGATTATTCCTATCGTGAGTTTTATAGAGATATTGGTTTTGAGCTTGAAAAAAGAGAGCTTTCTCCGTTTATCGAGGAAGATGATTTCCGTGTATATACCGGATACAAGTATTATGCAATAACCGGTAACTCAGAGGAAAAGCGGATTTATAATCCTGAAGAAGCAAAAGTGAAAGTTGATGAGCATGCGGAAAACTTTATTTATAGCCGCAAAAAACATACTGCAAAACTATCTGATATAATGGATCGGCCGCCTTTATTTGTGTGTCCCTATGATGCAGAATTGTTCGGTCATTGGTGGTATGAAGGCCCGCAGTGGATCGATTCAGTAGTCAGAAAAATACACAACGATAATGAAGATAACAGCCTCTCAATGATCCATCCATCTGAATATTTGGAAAAATATCCGAATAATCAAGAATCTACGCCAGCTTTTTCCAGCTGGGGAAACAAGGGGTATGCAGAGGTATGGCTTGACGGTAGTAATGATTGGATTTACAGACATACTCATAAGCTAATTGAACGGATGACAGATCTTGTACGCAGGTATCCGGATGAAACAGGATTGAAAGAACGGGCATTAAACCAGGCTGCACGGGAGGTTCTGTTAAGCCAGGCGTCTGATTGGCCGTTTATTGTTAATACAGGAACAACCGTACCGTATGCAGTTAAACGGGTAAAAGAACATATACACAATTTTACGAAAATCTACGATGCCCTGAGTCAGAATACGGTTTCAACGGAATGGCTTACGAAAATTGAGAGAAAAAATAATCTGTTTCAGGAAATCGATTACCGTATGTTCACACCAAGGGGTCAGGATTCGTTGTCCTGAGTACAGTCAATGTTCAGCAGGGAAGCAGCACCAATTATTTTAAATGTCTGAAGCAGGCGGCTGTTACAGGACTGTATTTTCATGTCTTTGTTCTGTTTCTGCAGCCTGGTTTTCATAAGAAGCAGTTTTCCAATGCATGCTGAGTTTATTGCATCAACATGCTCCATGTCGAGAATAATCATATCCTTGCCATCTCCTGCAAGCATGGACTTCATGAATGCTTCAAGTCTGTCCTCAGCAGAACTGCCGGTAAGTGTTCCGATTACTTGATAGGTCTCTGCGTTATCCTCTTCAATTTGTTTTTTAATCACCATTTTTACATCCTTCTTTCCGAATCTTCTGCTGCTAGTTCATATATATTTAGTAATTCTAAGTAGAAAAAATGCTGGGTATTGCCTTTGTTTTCACTTTTACGGATTTTATTAACCTTATACGCTATCATCCTGGCTGACGGCAATGGCCCGGTAAGGGGTCTCCCGTTTAGATCTACAATATCACCAAAGCTAAGGCGATGGGTTATTTCCTGCATTTCTCCTTCAGGATAAACAATAAAAAATTCTTGGTAATACAATTTATGCTCCAGTATGTTTTTGTTACATCTACCTGTTTTATATCCGTAGAATATCTCTATTCCGGTTTCTCCTTTATCTTAAATGTATTTTTGATAAATTGTAAAGAGTGTTTCGGATAATCATACTTAAGTCCTAGTTTCTGCGTAAAAAGACAGGACTATCACATCCCGAGATTGGACATATTTAAGGTATTAGATTTGTTAATAATAACATCTTCTGTCTACTTAACACGTATGTAGTAATTTAAAAAAATAACAGGAATATTCACAAGATTTCAATTAAATACTTTGTTGACAAGTGCAAGAAAAGCGGTAGTATTAGATATGTCAGTGGGAGGAAGTGGGAGAAAATAGCAAAAAGTGGTAGGATAGGGTGATAACTGGAGAATATTATAACTCTTTGGATGAAAAGGGTAGGCTTTTAATTCCGTCGCGTCTCAGGTCGGAAATATCAGGTAACACTCTAGTGCTGACTAGGGGCATTGATATATGTCTGTGGCTTTTTCTCCCGGATTCCTGGGCTGCTATTTCCGAAAGCCTAATTGAATCAACTTCGATTTTTCATTCACGGGCTAGGCTGCTCCAGCGCAGGATAATTGGACCAGCCCAGGAAGTTGAGATTGATAAGGCTGGGAGAATTAATATCTCTTCCTCACTGCGGGATTACGCAAAGCTTGAAAAGGATTGCGTGTTTGTTGCTTTGAAAAAATATATCGAGATATGGAGTGAAGAACAGTACAAAGATTATCTGGAAGAAAGCGAATCTGAGTTTAAGGTTGCTGCGGAAGATCTTGGAGAAAAGATAAAGTTTTAAGAAGAGGAAACAGGATGGAAATTGTCCATTACACAGTAATGGCCCAGAAAGTAGGGGTTTACCTTGCACCGGTTAGGCCGAATGCTCTTATTGTTGATGCTACCCTTGGAGAAGGGGGGCATTCGGAAATGTTCCTTCAGCGTTTTCCTGATATTCAGGTTGTCGGTATAGATACTGACGAAAAGATATTGGAAAAGGCTGAGAAACGCCTTTCTGCATATAAAGACCGGGTAACCTTTTATCATTCCTGGTTTGATGAGTTCTTTGAAAACTATCCCAGCACATTGGAAGCACCTGATAGAGTGCTCTTTGACTTTGGTGTTTCAATGTTTCATTTTAAGGAAGCTGATCGGGGATTTAGTTTTGGAGGGGAAGAAAAGCTTGATATGCGACTGAACCCTGACTCTGGAATAAGTGCGGCTGAAATTGTAAATACCTGGGACAAGAAGGAATTGGAGAAAATATTCTTTCAATACGGGGAAGAGCAGTTTTCCAGGAGAATTGCAGAGAGGATTTGCAGGGAACGGAACGAAAATAGAATAACTACTTCTAAGCTGCTTGCAGAAATTGTACGAAAGGCAGTACCAAAAGGGAAATCCGGTAAACACGTGCATCCAGCGACTAGGGTTTTTCAGGCACTGCGTATTACTGTGAATAGTGAACTCGAGCGGATTGAATCCGGATTATCATATTCCTTTCAGCACCTTACAATCGGCGGGAGAATCGGCGCAATATCCTTTCATTCATTGGAGGACAGGATTGTGAAGCACTATTTTAAATGGCTGAATAAATCCTGTATTTGTCCGGAAAATACGCCGATGTGTAAATGTGAGGGGGAATCGGCAGCCAAGATATTAACGAAAAAGCCGATTTATCCTTCTGATGAAGAAATACAGGAGAATCCTCCTTCGCGGAGTGCGAAATTCCGATGTATTGAAAAGATAGCTGAAAGGAATAGCCGATGAAGCGAAAAATACTATTTGCTCTTATATGTACAGTACCTGTTTTGCTGCTTACGGATGTATGGCAGGTCTTTCGATACAGGTCCTTGCAGAGTGAGCTGGTAAGGCTCGAGGAAGAACAAAGGGAAGTGCTGGAAGAGAATAAACGGAATATTGCCGGTATTGCTGCTTTGCAGTCACCGGAACGCATAGACAGCTTGGCGAGAGATCAGCTGGATTTAGAGAAAGCGGAGAATTCGGAAACCATCCGGATACTACTTCCGCAGAGAGGACGGAACCAGGATGGCTCTTGAAATAGGGCTCATTATTCAGGATTTACTCGATTTCACGAATGCTGAGGTATATGCACCATTAGGGCTGCCTGCTTCAAAAATATCGTCGATTGCCTTGGATTCACGGGATTGTGACGATAACTGTCTCTTTGTCGCTTTAAAAGGAGAGAGGACTGACGGCCATGCATATATTGCATCTGCAGCGCGTGCAGGGGCTTCGTTCTTTTTGGTAGAGCCAAAAGAGTTTGAACAGAGAAGAGAAGAGTATTCACAGATTGCCGAGTCAGGGGGTGTGTTTTTTCTTTCGGATAATACCTTGAAAGCGCTTCAGGATGCAGCTCAAGGGTATCTGAGAAAAAGGGTTTCACCATTCAAAATAGGGATAACTGGAAGCAGCGGTAAGACAACAACTAAAGAGATTATTGGCGCAATTTTAAGAGAAGCCGGTAAAACGAGGGTGAATCCAGGAAACTATAATTCTGAGATTGGTCTGCCTGTAGCAGCTTTAATGGTAAAGCCGGAAGATGAATACGCTGTTTTTGAAATGGGCATAAACCATAAGGGGGAGATGAATGTTCTTGAGAATATCGTTTTTCCTGACGCAGGTGTTATTACAAACATCGGGTCTGCCCATATCGGTATTCTCGGCACACGTACTGCAATAGCTGAAGAAAAAAGAAAAATTTTTTCCAGTTTTTCAACGGACCAGGTTGCATGTATGTGGGAAGATGATGATTTTTTCAATTATATAGCAGAAAGAACAGCTTGCGAGCTTATACCTTACGGTGTTCGCTCAACAGCAGGTTTGGAAGATATTACGGATATGGGTTTGGATGGTTCTATCATCAACTGGGAGGGGATCCATATCCGTTTTCCTTTAATCGGAAAGCATAATGCCGTAAATGCATTAGGTGCAATAACCCTATGCTCTGCAATCGGCATTAGCAAAGAAGCGATAGCTCAGGGCCTTGAAAAGGTGAGGCCCCTTTTCGGCAGAGGCAGGATTACAAAAGGGGATGTTTCTTTTGTAGAAGATTACTATAACGCGAATCCGGATTCCATGGTGAAGGCAATAGACGCATTTTTTGCTCTCCCATGGACCGGAAGGAAGAAGATAGTCCTTGGTGCGATGAAAGAACTGGGAGGTTCTGCTCGGCACGAACATAAAAAGGTCTTTGAACACGTCCGTTCTTATGGGGTTGACATGGTCTTTCTCTTTGGGGAAGAATGGCCGGTCCCGGATGTGCCAGGCAGTATGATTCGTACTACTGACTATTCTTCCCTTCATTCACAATTCCGAGATAACCTTGAACCAGGGGATCTGGTGCTTGTGAAGGGATCACGGAGTATGCGGTTGGAACGTCTTGTAGCTGAATGGAACACAGGGAATGATAATCTGCAGAAAAAAGCTGCGGAAGGTAAAGGAGAGGGCCTTGTTTAAGTTTTTATATGACCTAAGAAATATATTTACTCCATTTAACATATTCCAGTATATTTCTTTCCGTGCAGCCTATGCAGCTGTTACCGCACTGCTTCTGGCCTTTCTGTTTGGGCCAGCAACAATCCGTTTGTTGCGCAAGCTGAAGGCAGGACAGGAAGTACGGGAGGATGGACCTCAGACGCACTTGAAAAAAAGCGGTACACCTACAATGGGCGGCCTGCTTATAAATTTGTGTATTGTGATCTCATCCCTTTTATGGCAGGATCTGAGGTCAATCCATACCTGGATAATCATATTTTCCGTGGTTGCATTTGGAGGGCTTGGGTTCCTCGATGACTCCCTCAAAATCTTTAGAAAAAATTCTGTAGGCTTACGGGCAAGCGTAAAGTTTATCGGCCAAATTGTTGTTGCGTCGATTATCGTTTTACTTATCTACTTTAATGGGAATGAGACTACTACATTACTTTATGTACCCTTTTTTAAGCATCCGGTATTGGACCTTTCTGTTCTGTATATTCCATTTGGTGTCCTGCTTCTGGTTGGAACAGCAAACGCAGTAAACTTGACTGACGGCTTGGATGGGCTTGCTACAGGGCTCGTTATTCTTGTGGGAATTACCTTTGCAGCTCTAGCGTATCTGACAGGCCGTTTTGATTTTGCTACTGACTTGAACCTGCCGTTTGTACAGAATGCCACAGAGTTTACTATTGTTTGTCTCGGGCTTGTCGGTGCATGCGTGGGCTTTTTATGGTTTAACGCTCACCCGGCAGAAGTGATGATGGGAGATACCGGATCTCTAGCTTTGGGCGGGGTGATTGGTGTTATTGCAATGCTGATTAAAAAGGAAATACTCCTAATAGTTGTAGGGGGTGTGTTTGTTCTTGAGTGTCTCTCTGTAATCATTCAGGTTGTATCATATAAACTGCGGAAGAAGCGGGTATTTAAAATGGCGCCTCTTCATCATCATTTTGAATTAATCGGGTGGGCGGAGACAAAGGTAGTTACCCGGTTTTGGATACTCGGCGGATTATTTGCCATATTGGCATTATCAACATTAAAAATTCAGTAGGAAAAATGGGAAAGTATTTTACTGTAGAGCGGGTTAAAAACAGATCAATAGACTATATCCTCCTTTCAATCGTTATTCTTTTACTAGGTACCGGTCTGGCTGCTTTGTTTTCTGCCTCCTACTTTTATTCCGGGGTGTTGTATGAGGATGCTCTGTATATATTTAAAAAGCAGCTCATACTTACTGGTGTAGGGATAATTTCAATAATTTTTCTCTCCAGGTTAACAAAGGAAGGTCTGAAAAAGCTGATACCTCTTTTCCTTGTTTCATCCTTTGTTCTTTCTCTTCTGACTTTTGTTCCCGGTATTGGCGCGGAGATTCTCGGTGCAAGAAGATGGATACGGCTGTTCGGATTTTCTTTCCAGCCATCAGAACTGGTCAAGTTTTCCATTATTCTTTACCTTGCGCATATTTTAAGTAAAAAACAGGAGAGGATAGATGATCTTGTTAATACAATCCTCCCGCCTGTGCTGATTGTCGGGGTTTTTACGTTTCTTATTTACGCGCAGAATGACTTTTCAACAGCAATGTTTGTCCTGGTTATTTCCCTTGCAATGTTTTTTATTGCCAATGTAAGGGTGCTATATTTTGTATTGCTTGGTACTATTACCATTCCTCTCGGCCTGATCCTGTTGTTTACAAAGGAGCATAGGGTGCAAAGGCTGATCGCCTTTTTGAACCCTCAGACAGACCCAATTGGAGCAGGTTACCAAATACTCGCAGCTGAGCGTGCGCTTCTGCATGGCGGGCTTTGGGGTGAAGGTCTTGGACTTGGAACCCGGAAGCTCGGCGGTCTTCCTGAAGCGCATTCGGATTTTATTTTCGCAGTGGTCGGTGAGGAAATGGGGTTTATTGGTGTTCTTTTCATTATTTCCCTGTTTTTTGCATTTGCTGTACGGGGCTACATGGTTGCTCTGCGCAGTGAGAATAATTTCACATATTTCCTGGCCTTTGGGATAACGACCAGTATCTTTTTTCAGGCCTTATTCAACATGGCGGTTGTAGGAGGAATTGTACCTGCAACCGGAATACCACTGCCCTTTTTTTCATCAGGCGGGTCCAGCATCCTTCTTTCCCTCTGTATGGTCGGAGTGTTATTAAATCTCTCCAGGTCAAACGAAAAGGAGGAGAATTATGTCTGAAGCAGTGCTGTCTCCATTTAATAGCTGTAATAAAAAAAAGACGAAAAGTATGAATAAGGTTTTAATGGCTGTTATTATAATACTTACCCTTATTATTCTTTTAGAAGTAGCTTTTTATTTGTTTGTAGCTCCGAATATGATTATCAATGAAATAGTAATAAACGGTGTTATAGATTTATCCAATGAAGAAATTGTTGATATTGCCGCGCTTGGAGGCAGAAAATACTTCTTTTCCCTAGATGTAAGAAATGTCCGTGAGCGACTGGAATCCCACTATCTTGTCCGGAGCGCAGAAGTTGAAAAGGTTTTTCCGGATTCGATTGAAATAACACTGACTGCAAGGGAACCATTAGCAATGGCCCTAGTTGCAAGTGAAGAACGGACAGTTCCTATTGTCTTTGATTCTGAAGGAGTTGTATTTCAAATCGGCAGGTCTGTGAGAGATTTTAATCTCCCGGTGGTTTCAGGCCTGCGTTTTGAGAGTTTCTCCCTTGGGCAGCAGCTTCCAAGGCAGTTATCCAGCTTTTTTCAAGATTTACAGGAACTACGGCAATCTGAGCCGGAGTTATTATCAGCTATTTCTGAAGTACAAGTAGTGAGAAGGAATGAGGTTGATTTTGAGCTTTTGCTATATCCGTCCCATTACAATATTCCGGTTCGCACAGGAAGTGAATTGAATGAAACGCTCTTAGAATATATATTGATGGTACTGGACGTAGTAGAAACAAGAGGATATGCTGAAAACATGGAAGAAATTGATTTCCGCACCGGAGAGATAGTATACCAGGTGAGGGAGGAGTGAACTGTTGCCATCGGATAATCTTATAATCGGATTAGATATTGGAACTACAAAAGTTTGCGCCATTATTGGTGAAAAGAACGAAATGGGACATATTGATATCATTGGGGTTGGAGAAAGCCCCTCGAAAGGGCTCCGCCAGGGAGTTGTTATTAATATAGAAGCAACTCAGCAGTCTGTGAAAGAAGCTGTCGAAGCAGCTGAAATGATGTCAGGACGGGAGGTCCAAGGTGTTTTTACCGGTATAGCAGGCGGACACATAGAAGGAATTAACTCAAGGGGTGTTGTTGCAGTTACCGGCAGAGACAGGGAAATTGCAAAAGAAGATGTTCATCGTGTTATAGAAGCAGCAAAGGCGATAGTTATTCCCATGGACCGGGAGGTGCTCCATGTAATACCTCAAGAATTCATTGTTGATGATCAAGGGGGTATACGGAACCCATTGGACATGATCGGTGTGCGCTTAGAAGCTGAGGTTCATATTATTACCGGTTCGGTAACCTCAGCACAAAACCTGGTTAAATGCGTAAACCGTTCCGGATTCAGGGTGAACGATATAATTCTGGAAAGCCTGGCTTCTGCACGGGCTGTTTTTTCACATGATGAAAAAGAACTGGGTGCTTTGTTAATTGATCTTGGCGGAGGGACTACGGATGTGCTTGTATACCTTGAAGGCGCTCCGTATCATACGAGTGTAATCTCTCTCGGGGGAAACCAAGTTACTAATGATCTTTCAATACTCCTTAAAACGCCAATGGAATCAGCAGAAAAAATTAAGCGTAACTCCGGGGCTTGTCATCTCTCAGTAGTAACGAATGATGAAGAAGTGATCATCCCCGGTGTTGGAGGAAGAAAACCCTTTGCTATTTCCCGTGCAGAGGTATGTAAGATAATCCAACCGCGCATGGCTGAAATATTCCGTATGGTACGGGAAAGTATAGAGAAGAAAGGATATCTCCGTCATTTAGGAGGCGGAGTGGTGTTAACCGGAGGCGGAGCGCTCATGCCTGGAGCTGTGGACCTTGCTCAGGAAATATTTAATTTACCTGCCCGGGTCGGCTATCCGACAAAGCTCGGCGGACTGGTTGAGGAGTATAATAGTCCAATATATGCAACAGGCGTTGGTCTGGTGCAGTATGGTGCAGAATCGATATCCGGCGGCGGCAGGTATGAAGGCGGTCCTGCGAAAAAGTCATCGATTGTAGATAAAATACGTCTTTGGTTACAGGAATTTTTTTAATTATTTTGTTTCATCTTCAGTATGGCCTGCTGGAGGTGCGATTTTTACACAATTTTGGGAGGGGATATGAATATTGAAATTGTTGATGAACAATTAGACAATCCAACGCGGATCCGGGTAATAGGAGTCGGCGGCGGAGGTAATAATGCAGTAAACCGAATGATAGAAGGCGGTCTGCAGAATGTTGAATTTATTGCAATGAATACTGATAAACAGGCATTGCACCATTCTCTTGCTCAGACCAAGCATGCCCTTGGTGCAAAACTGACCGGCGGACTTGGAGCAGGAGGCATTCCGGAGATCGGCGCAAAAGCTGCGCAGGAAGATAAAGAAGAGCTTCAGCAGCTAATGAAAAACACTGATATGATTTTCATTACCGCTGGAATGGGCGGCGGAACTGGTACTGGTGCTGCCCCTGTGGTTGCTGAAATCGCAAAAGAGATGGGAATCCTTACAGTTGCGGTAGTAACCAAGCCGTTTGATTTTGAGGGCAAGCGAAAAATGAAGCTTGCTGAAGAGGGGATTGCAAAACTGCGTGAAGCAGTTGATACTCTTATCACAATTCCGAATCAATACTTACTGAGAATTGTAGACAAGCGTACTCCGATAAAGCAGGCGTTTCTTCTTGCTGATGATGTTCTCAGACAAGGAGTACAAGGTATTTCAGATCTTATTACTGTTCCCGGTATGATTAATATCGATTTTGCAGATGTCAAAACTATTATGGCAGGTAGAGGCGATGCCCTGATGGGGATCGGTATTGGAGAAGGTGATAACCGTGCTGTGGATGCTGCAACTAATGCGATCAACAACCCACTGTTAGAAGATGCGAAGGTGGAAGGCGCAAAAGGTATTCTCGTTAATATTACAGGCGGAGAAGACCTTTCATTAACAGAGTTTGATGAAATTAACAAAATAATTACTGCAAAAGCAGATGATAACGCGATTATCATTGCAGGAAGTGCGATTGACCCCAGCTTAGACGATGAAATAAAAGTCACTGTTATTGCAACCGGCTTTACAGCAGAAAGTGCAGCCGAAGCAAACGATGTTTACGAGGACAAGGAAAAGAGCGAGATTATTTCGTACGATGAATGGAGAATGATCAATAAAGGTATTATCAAAAAATCCGCTTCTGACTTTTTAAGTTCAAGGAATTCGGAAGATTCTGATTTGCATATTCCAACAGTTCTTAGAGACAGGAAAATAGTAGGAGGAGAAGAGAAGTAGTAATGAATATTACGGAAGCACTGGAACGCTATAAAATCTATCTCAACGTTCATTCACGGCTGCTTCCTGCTACTATAGAGACATACTCCCGGGAAATAAATGTGTTCCTTGAATATTTAATCGAACAAGGGTTTGGACCTGAAGAGATTGAAAGTGCAGTGATAATTGATTATCTTGTACAGCGTCAGGTAAATAATGTGGATCAGCGGACAATTGCGAAAATAATTTCCTGTATCCGTTCTTTTTATGATTTTCTTGTTCGAGAAAAATACTGTGAAGAAAATCCAGCCCTGAATGTGGAGCTTCCCAAGGTCAGGAGAAAGCTCCCGGATGTATATACTGCAGACGAGGTAGATGCCTTTCTTGCAAGTATTGATACAGAAAAGCCGCTTGGAATACGGGACAGGGCTATGTTTGAGTTAATTTATTCATCAGGCTTGAGGATTTCAGAATTAACTGAATTGGTTTTTGACCGCGTATATTTTGATGAAGCCCTGCTGAGGGTTATAGGAAAAGGTAATAAAGAACGCTTAGTCCCTATCGGTGATGAGGCTATGTTTTGGCTGAATAGATATCTAAAGGATGCCCGTCCCAAAATTGCAAAGCCCCACAAACCGACAAATGCTGTTTTTCTTAATCATTGGGGGAAAAAATTGTCCAGAAAAGGGGCATGGAAGCGTTTTCGCGAAATAGCGGATCTTGCTGGGGTTGGTGGTAAAATACACACTTTGCGCCATTCCTTTGCAACCCATCTTCTGCGGGGAGGTGCAGATCTGCGTGCGGTTCAGGAGCTATTGGGCCATTCTGATATTTCTACTACCCAGATCTACACGCATTTGGATTCTGATGATTTGAAAAAGCACCATGGGCAATTTCATCCCCATGGCTGAAGTGTAAGGATTATAAAAGAGATAAGAGTATTAGTATGAAAAAAATTGTATTGCTGATTGTGACAAGTATTATTCTACTCGGTTCCTCCTGTTCACCGGTCCGTCAGGACTACCTCCAGCAAATGCGTGAATTCGAAGCTGAGGGATATGAAGGCCGGGAGATTACCCGGGAACGTGTGGCTGAATTAGAAGCCCAGATCCAGGAATATGCTGAGCGTGTTGATGAAATAGTTGATACCATGCAGGACATTGGGTTTGCATATAAGATGATCGCAAGGCAGCTTATGGATCGTGAGATGTACGGCCAAGCCCTTGAATACTATCGACAAGCAATTGAATATTTTCCGACTAATAAGATTCTCCATTACTATGCAGGCTTGTGTGCGGGTCAGATGTATGTAGCTACTGAGGCCGACCAAGAGGCATCTGAATATCTCAATGCTGCAGTTGAGTTTTACCAGCAGGCAATTGCAAATGACAGTGGTTATGTTGATGCCTTATATGCTTTGTCAGTAATTTACATATTTGAACTTGATCAGCCTGAAGAAGCACAGCCCCTGCTTGAGCGTATCATTGAAGGGGAATCACAGAACGTTGAAGCACGGTTTCTGCTTGCCCGGGTGTATGTACAGCAGAATAGAATAGAAGAGGCGATTGACTTATACGATACAATAATTGAAGTTGCCAATTCTGCAGAAGCGCGGCAGCAGGCTGAAGCGAATAAACAGCAGTTAACAGAAAGGGGAGGAATGTAGATGGAAAGACTGCTTATTATAGCACTCCATTCAGTCAGTTTCCTCTCTACCTCTGAAAAGCTCCTTCTTCTTGAAACGGTAAATACTATTACAGAGCTTGTGCGTCTAGGAAAAAGCGAGCTTGAACAGATGCTTGGCCGGAAAATACGGTCACGGTTTACCGGGTTTTCAGACCATGTCAGAAAAGCAGAATCCGTGCTGTATTTATGCAGTTCATTAAATATACGCACAGTGTGTTACTGGGATCATGAGTATCCGCCCCAGCTCCGGGAAATCTACAATCCTCCCTTTATGCTGTTTTATAAAGGCAGTTTGCCTGCATATACCAAGCCTATGATCAGTATTGTTGGTACAAGGAAGCCTGACGGTTTGGGAAGAGAGGCAGCGTATTCTTTGGGTTTTTATTTTGCAGGGCAGAATATCCCTGTTGTTTCCGGTCTGGCTCTTGGGATAGACACTGAAGCCCACAAAGGGGCAGTAGAATACCCTGGTATAACCATAGCAGTGCTCGGATGCGGTGTGGATACGATCTATCCCGGTCAGAATAAGCATGTTGCTTCTCAGATTCTGGAAAACAAGGGAGCCCTGATTAGCGAATACTTTCCCGGAACACTTCCTCTGAAGCACCGGTTCCCTGAACGGAACCGGATTATAGCCGGATTGTCCAGGGGCGTTGTAGTTGTACAGGCACCCAGACGCTCAGGTGCATTGATTACTGCAGACTTTGCTGTTGAGGAAGGAAGAGAGGTTTATGTCCATAAAGCAGGTACCGACGGACAGGTCTCAGAAGGAAGCAAACGGCTTTTATACCAAGGTGCTCAGGAGATTTACACGCATAATGATGTTCTTCGCGACTGGTTTGGTGAAAAAGCGGGTGCCTCTCCCTTGAAATTACAACGGAGATATATCACTATTGCTCAGCAGATGAGAGAAGAGCTTTCAGGAAGGATACAGAGAAAATACGGAAAGGTGCTGAGGAGAACCTAGTATGGCAAAGAAGAAACTGGAAACACTAGTTATTGTGGAATCTCCCGCAAAGGCAAAGACCATCGAAAAATACCTTGGAAAGGGCTATTCAGTGGCTGCTTCAATGGGGCATCTCATTGATCTTCCAAAATCCAGGATGGCTATCGATGTAGAACACGGATTTGCCCCTGAATATATTACTGTTCGGGGCAAGGCGAAAATTCTGAAGGAATTACAGAGCAAAGCCGGTAAATCTGATCAGGTCTTGCTTGCTTCGGATAATGACCGTGAAGGGGAAGCAATAGCTTATCATATACGCAACTCAATTCAGAAGAAAAAAGATGTGCCCATTTCGCGCATTATCTTCAATGAAATAACACCCAATGCAATCCGGGATGCAGTAAAAGAACCCATAGGTATTGATGAGAACAAGGTACAAGCCCAAAAGGCCCGCCGCGTTCTAGACAGGCTTGTTGGGTATAATCTATCCCCGCTTCTATGGAAAAAGGTGAAAAACGGCCTCTCTGCAGGAAGGGTGCAGTCTGTTGCACTGCGACTTATCTGTGAACGGGAAGCTGAGGTTGAATCCTTTATTCCTGAGGAATACTGGACCTTAGAAGCAAAGATGAAAAAGGGAAAATCTGTTTTTACTACACAGATGGTAAGCTGGAAGGGTGAAAAGCCTAACTTAAAATCTGAGGATGCAGTAAAAGCTGTTATTACTGAGATAGATAATAAAGACGCGGTTGTTTCTGCAATCAAGGAAACAGATAAGACCCTTAAGCCCAGAGCTCCTTTTATCACTTCTACGCTCCAGCAGACAGCTGCAAACAGGCTTGGGTTTACTTCCAGAAAAACCATGCAGATTGCGCAGCAGCTCTACGAAGGTATTAACCTTGGTTCAAGCAGGATCGGACTGATCACATACATGCGTACTGATTCAACCCGTATCTCTAACTTTGCATTACAAGAGGCGCGGGAATATATTGAACAGGAATTTCCTAAAGAGCTTCCTGATAAACCGCGGCATTATACTGCTGGAAAAGGAGCACAGGACGCTCACGAAGCAATTCGTCCAACCATGGTAAAGTATTCTCCGGATTATGTGAAGAAATACCTGTCAAAGGACCAATTTAAGCTGTACTCCATTATTTGGGAACGCTTTATGGCATCCCAAATGGAAAACGCTGTTACCCGTACTACATCTGCTGAGATATCAGTCGGGGATGCAGTATTCCGCGGAACATCTACCAAAGCAGTAAAAAAAGGTTTTCAAAAGGTACTTAAGCTCCTAAAGTCAAAGGAAAAAGCCAAGAAAATGCCTATTCTTTCTGAAGGTGATGAGCTTGCTGTTGAAGAGTATCTTCCGGACCAGCACTTTACCCAAGGACCGGCACGGTACACAGATGCAACAATTGTAAAGGCTTTAGAGGAAAAAGGCATTGGAAGGCCGTCAACCTATGCACCGATTATATCAGTGCTTTTGGACAGGTACTATGTTGTACGGAAAAACAAGCAGCTCATGCCTACGGTTCTGGGAAAAATTATCAATGATATTCTCATTACCCAGTTTTCAGATGTACTGGATGTCAATTTTACTGCAGAGATGGAACAGAAACTGGATAAAGTAGAAGATGACCAACTCGAATGGAACAAGGTTTTAAAAGAATTCTATGGGCCTTTTAAGGCACAGGTTGACCATGTTATGGAAACCCTGGAGTCAATTAAGGGCATAATGGATGAGGAAACAGAATATAAATGTGAGAAGTGCGGACGCCCGATGGTTAAAAAGCTCGGCAGGTACGGATACTTTCTCGCGTGCTCCGGATTCCCGGAGTGTATGAATACAAAATCAGTACCTCTTGCTGAGTGTCCCAGACCGAACTGCGACGGCAAGATTATTGCCAGACGGAAGCAAGGGGGAAGGGGAAAGGAATTTTACGGATGTACCAATTATCCGGAATGTGATTTCATTTCCCATTTTAAGCCTACCAATACGGATTGCCCCAACTGCGGTCAGTTCCTGGTAGAGAAATATGATAAAAAAAGAGGTACGTACAAGGCGTGTATAAACCCTGAGTGCGATTACCTACATATGCATGATGATGAAGAAAAGAATTGAGGAATACTTACAGTATGTACGCAGTGTGAAAAACCTGTCAGAGAATACAGTTGATGCATATCGACATGATCTGACTGGTTACTGCGAGTTCCTCGAAGAACGGGATGCCTTGGATTTAGAGTATGATACATTCATTGCTGAGGCATATCTGTTAGAGTTGAAAAACAGCGGTCTGACGGAAAACAGTATTAACCGCATTATAAGTGCGCTAAAAGGATATTATTCTTACAGACACCGCTATTTTTCAGAAGCCCAGGGGCCGTTCGCCTCTGTGCGGAGTCTGCGGAGCGGAAGAAAGCTGCCGACTATACTGTTCCGCAAAGAGATTGAAGCCATGCTCGAGCTTCCTGGAGAGGACTTCTCCGGAATGCGGGACCGGGTTATTATGGAATTTTTGTATTCATCCGGATGCAGGGTTTCCGAGCTGGCAGGGCTCAATGTATCGGATATTGATTTTAGTCAAGGGGCAGCGCGGGTCCTTGGTAAAGGCCGTAAGGAACGGTTTGTTTTCCTTGGGAAGCAGGCACGGAAGATAGTGAAGGAATATCTACAGATGCGCAGACACCATGTCAAAGCTGATAAAGCTGATTCTCAAAAGGCATTGTTGTTGAACGAACATGGAAGCAGACTGTCAACAAGAGGTATTTCTTATATTATTAGCAGATATGCGGAGAGAGCCGGGCTGTTGAAGAAGGTTTCTCCCCATACATTCAGGCATTCTTTTGCTACACACATGCTTAACATGGGAGCTGATATCCGGATAGTGCAGGAAATGCTCGGTCATGCGAGCCTATCCACTACCCAGATATACACCCATCTTGGAATAGATGGACTGAAGCAGGTATATAAACAAGCCCACCCTCGGGCAAAACGAAGTAAGGAGCAGACATGAATATGAGACTGGATGGAACAACCATCCTGGCTGTAAGAAAAGACGGCAAGGTTGCTATGGCAGGAGATGGACAAGTTACTCTCGGTCAAACAGTAATGAAGGGAAATGCAAGAAAAATACGAAAAATATATGATAACAAGATATTAGTGGGATTTGCCGGAGCAACAGCTGACGCATTTACCCTGTTTGAACTATTTGAGAAAAAGATCAAACAGTATGGAGGTGACCTCACCAGAGGAGCAGTTGAGCTTGCCAAAGAATGGAGAACTGACAAGATACTCAGAAGACTGGAAGCAATGCTCCTGGTCGCAGACAGCAAGGCAATGTATGTTATTTCCGGAAATGGTGATGTAATTGAACCGGAAAAAGGCGCTATCGCAATCGGCTCAGGCGGAAACTACGCATATGCTGCGGCTTTAGCATATTTGGAGAGCGCTGAATATGATGCAAAGGAAATTGCAAAACGGTCTCTTGAAATAGCAGCATCAATCTGTATCTATACAAACAACCAGCTTGTGTTGGAGGAACTTGAATGAGCAAGGATATATTGAAATCACTCACTCCCAGGGAGATTGTAGAGTCCCTGGATAAATACATAATCGGCCAGGAAAAGGCCAAAAAAGCAGTAGCAATTGCTCTGCGCAACCGCATGAGAAGACAGAAGCTCTCAGAAGAAATGCGGGATGAAATTGCACCAAAGAACATTATCATGATAGGCCCAACCGGGGTAGGTAAAACGGAAATTGCCAGACGCCTTTCAAAACTTGTAGATGCACCTTTTATGAAAGTTGAAGCAACCAAGTTTACGGAAGTCGGGTATGTGGGCAGAGACGTGGAGTCAATGGTCAGGGACCTGATGTCAGTTGCAATTACCATGGTAAAAACAGAAATGCGTGAAGCGGTGCGTGAAGAAGCTGAAAAACGGACTGAAGAGGCAATCTTAGACCTGCTCCTTCCTGGAGTAAAAAAGAATGCACCGGGAAACAAACCCGGCGAAGTAATTCAGCAGGAGGAAAAGCCGTCTTCGTCCACTAGAGATAAATTCAGGGACATGCTGAGAGAAGGAAAGCTTGAAGATAAGGAAGTAGAGGTTTCTGTGTCCAAAGGCGGAGGCTTTCCCGCAATAGAGATCTTTTCAGGAAACAGTTTTGAAGAAATGGATGTGAACTTTGCAAACCTTGGAAACATCTTTGGCGGCCAAAAAATGAAGAAAAAACATGTGACCGTAAAAGACGCCCGGGAAATTCTCGTTTCTCAGGAAATGGACAAGCTGATTGACCATGACAAGGTAACTGAGCTGGCAAAACAGCGGGTTGAGAACATGGGAATCATCTTTATAGACGAGGTGGACAAAATTGCTGCAAAGCAAAGCCAGTCAGGAGCAGATGTTTCCAGAGAAGGTGTACAGCGGGATATCCTGCCGATAGTAGAAGGGTCTACAGTAAACACAAAGTACGGCATGATCGATACTTCTCACATTCTTTTTATTGCTGCAGGTGCTTTTCATATATCAAAACCATCTGACCTGATCCCTGAGCTTCAGGGCCGTTTTCCGCTGCGCGTAGAGTTGGATGATCTGCATAGAGAGGACTTTGTGAAAATCCTTACGCAGCCGCAAAACGCGCTGACCAGGCAGTATGTGGAGCTGTTGAAAACTGAGGAAGTTACCATTAATTTTACTGATGAAGCAATAGACAGGTTGTCCGAACTGGCGGAAGAAGTGAATTCCAGGTCTGAGAATATCGGTGCCCGGAGGCTGCATACAATTATGGAGCTTCTTTTAGAAGAAGTAAGCTATTATGCGCCTGAAATGAAGGGACAAACAGTGGATATAACCAGGGAATATGTTGATCAAAGGCTTGTTGATATTGTGGAGGACCAGGATCTGACACGGTATATTTTATAGAGAATTCCCTAAACCGGTATCAAATGATACCGACAATAGAAGTGAGGAAGATTTTGGAAAGGAGCAGAAAACGATGTTCTTAAACAACAGCTTCGGCAGATCAGTCGATATTCTCCATAGGTCAATGGACGTTTCCCTATTGAGACGAAATGTCACTGCTGACAATATTGCAAACGCGGACACCCCGAATTTTAAGCGCTCAGAAGTTAACTTTGAATCAGAGCTGCGAAGGGCAATTGAAACGGAAAATGACCGCACAATGGAAGCAAGGGCAACTGATCCCCGGCATATTTCCTTTAACAGGCCAGTGGACTACAGAACAGTACGGCCTGCTGTTCGGTTGGACCATCTGACAACAACTGACAATAATGGAAACAATGTGGACGCGGAGGTTGAATCCATGAATCTTCTAGAAAATGAGCTTATGTACACAATGATGATCCGAATGGTGAACCACCAGTTCCAACAGGTGAATTCTGTACTTGCATAAGGAGTAGATAATGGGAATGTTTTCAAGTATTAACATAGCAAGCTCAGGACTGACAGCGCAGCGCACACGGCTGGATGTCATTTCCGATAATATTGCGAACGCGAATACAACAAGGACGCCGGAGGGCGGTCCGTTTCGCAGAAGCAGGGTGGTTTTTCGGCCTCGTGTAGACCAGCCCTATTGGGAAGGACCCTTTCGACCGGCTGCGTTTGACAATAGTGTTGGTGAAGGTGTGAGAATCGTAGAAATAAATGAAGATACTGACTCGCAGCCAAGGCTTGTGTATGATCCGACACATCCTGATGCAATCCAGACAGGACCCAGGGCAGGGTATGTAGAATTTCCCAATGTGAACATTGTGAATGAAATGGTGGACATGATTTCCGCTTCTCGCTCCTATGAAGCGAATCTGGCGATTATCAATGGTTCCAAAAGCATGTTCTTAAAGTCCCTGGAAATTGGGAGGTAATGTAGATGATGTTTTTAGATTCTGGGCAGCTGGCAGGTGATTTTATTCAAATGCGGCGGCTTGATCCGAGGCACCTAAATGACCAAGGTCAGGCAGCTCCGTTGCAGCAGGAAGGGGACCAAAGCTTTTCAGATGTCCTTGTTACTGCATTGGACGGAGTGAATGATCTCCAGCAGCAGGCATCACAACTAGGTGAGCAGATGATTTTAGATCCTGAGAGTGTTGATTCCCACGATGTAACTATCGCTATGGCGGAAGCTAATATGGCACTCTCGATAACAAAAGCGGTGACAGACCGCGCTTTACGGGCATATAAGGAGATTATCAGTATACGGTAGTAAAGGTATTCTGAAAAACACTATGCTCGAAGAGTAAGCCGTTTTATCAAAAAGGGGGGGGTATGGAATGGCTGAAGAAGTTTTTTGAGCAGATCAAGACCCTATGGGGTAAGTGGACCGCTGTGCAGAAGGTCATACTTTTTGTAGTAATTGGCGGTGTAGTTCTTGCCCTTGTTTTGATCGTAACTTTTAGCGCTTCTCCAAGCAAGGTAGCCTTAATTGGTGTACCTATTACTGATGAAGAAACTTTCTCAAGAATAGTAACACGCCTTGATGAAGAAGGAATTAATTATACAGTAACCGCAGACCAGAGTATTATGGTCAATGACGAGCAGACAGCGCGTCAAGCACGTGCTATACTGATACGTGAGGACTTAATCCCATCGGAGACAGATCCATGGGCGATCTTTGACGTAGAGCGCTGGACTTTGACCGACTTTGAACGGGATGTTAACCTAAGAAGAGCGATAACCAGAACTGTTGAACAGCATATCCGTGCTTTGGAAGACATTGATGCGGTAAGCGTTAACCTAGTGATGCCGGATGAACAGCTTTTTGCTGATCAGCAGAATCCGGTAACTGCTTCTGTTATTATTACACCAAAACCCGGCTCTGATATAACTGAAAACAGAGGTAAGATCGAAGGTATTGTTCGGCTTATTCAGTTTGCAGTTGAAGGGCTTTCTGAAGAGAATATTACCATTACTACCCAAAGTGGTGTGTTGTTAAATGATTTTACCGGGCTTGAGGATATTGACAGGATAGAACTGACCAGGCGTCAGCTCCGTGTTGTCAGAGAGCTTGAGAACCAGTATAAGGCCTCTATACTCGAGTCGCTGAGGAACATCTACGGACCAGAGCGTGTGCAGATAATCGATATTGACATCAGTATGGACCTACGGGAAATGACTGTACAAACAGAAGAGCATTATCCGATCACTATGCGGCCGGATAACCCGTCAACTCCATACGATGAATCAGAATATGTCGAGTCAATTACTCTTTCCCGCTCTACATCTGAAGAGAATTATGAGGGAACCGGATTTAATCCGGAGGGGCCTCCTGGACAGGAAGGCCAGACACCGCCTGCGTATAGGGATTTAGAAGGCCTTGTTGGCAGCTATTCAAGTTCTAATGTAACAGAGAATGAAGTAGTAAATACTAGGAATATTACTGAAGAGAAGTCTCCATGGGAGATAGAAAGAGTAACAGTTGCTGTTGCATTAAACGGAATTTGGCGTAGAATTTATAATGACAATGGTGAGCTTGATATTAATCCTGACGGTTCGATTAATAGGGAATATATTCCTGTGGACGGCAATGAGCTAACTGCTGCTCAGGACCTTATTGAGCATGCTGTAGGATATAATCAGGAGCGCGGGGACAGTGTATCAGTCCGCCATATCCAGTTCGACCGGACCAGTCAATTTGCTGAAGAAGACAGAGACTATAGACAGCAGATGGTTCTGAGAAGAACAATTCTCTATGTATTGATCGGATTAGCAATCTTATTAGTAGCTTTTATTGCTTTTCGGCTCATTTCTAGAGAGATTGAAAGAAGGAGAAGGCTCAGAGAAGAGGAGCTCTCCAGACAGCACCAGGCAATGCGGGAGGCTGCTTTGCGCAGTGCTGAGGAAGAAGGCGTTGAAGTTGAAATGTCCGTTGAGGAGCGGGCACGGCTTGAGATGCAGGAAAACGCCATCAATATGGCCAGGGAGCATCCGGAAGATGTTGCACAGCTTATCCGGTCCTGGCTGATGGAGGAGTAATAGGCTATGGCCAAGAAACAACGTGGCGGCGGCGGTGAATCTGGTAAGAAATCCGGAGGCGGCGGCCGGAAAAAAGATTTAAACGGAAGGCAGAAAGCGGCAATTTTCCTCGTGACCCTTGGGTCTGAAATCTCTTCAGAGATATTCAAACATCTTCGGGAAGACGAGATAGAGGCTTTAACCTTTGAGATTGCCCGGCTTGAGAGTGTAGAGCCTGAAGATAGAGATGCAGTGCTCATGGAGTTCCAGGAACTCATGATGGCTCAGGACTTTATTACAACTGGCGGCATTGATTATGCACGTGAACTATTGGAGAAGTCCCTTGGGTCGCAGAAAGCAGTAGATATTATTAATCGGCTCACTAGTTCTCTGCAAGTCCGGCCTTTCGATTTTATCCGGAGAACAGACCCTGCTCATCTGTTGAACTTTATTCAACAGGAGCACCCTCAGACTATTGCATTGATTCTCGCATATTTGGAACCGGCTAAGGCTTCCATTATTCTTGGCAGTCTGCCCCATGAGGTGCAGTCAGACGTTGCAAAACGTATTGCCATTATGGACAGGACATCTCCGGAAGTTCTCAGAGAGGTTGAACGAGTGCTTGAAAAGAAACTCTCAACCTTGAGTTCAGAAGACTATACTGCTGCTGGCGGTGTTGAAAGTATTGTTGAAATATTGAACCTGGTTGACCGATCTACTGAAAAGACAATTATTGAATCCTTGGAAGATGATGACCCTGAACTCGCAGAAGATATTAAAAAGCGGATGTTCGTATTTGAAGACATTGTTATGCTGGATGACAGAGCAATTCAGAAGGTTTTGAGAGAAGTCGATACATCTGAGCTGGCAAAAGCTCTGCGCGCTGTAGATTCGGAAGTACAGGATAAGATTTACCGGAATATGTCAAAACGTGCTGCAACACTCCTGAAAGAAGATATGGAGTATATGGGACCTCTGCGCCTAAAGGATGTAGAAGAGTCACAGCAGAAAATTGTTTCTATCATCAGGAAACTCGAAGAACAGGGCGAGATCGTTATTGCTCGTGCAGGAGAAGATGAACTGGTTGTGTAACCAGCGAAAATTGAGAAAAGCAGATTTGCTGTTTTGTTAAACCGGTGTTTGGAGGATCCGAATGGCGAGAAATGTATTCCGCGCTCAGGAAGTGCAGAATGTTCCCAGAAAGGTATACATAGAACCCCCGAAAGAGCAGGTTGAAGAGCCTGAGGAAGTTGAATCTCTAGAGGAATATCAAGGACCCTCTGTAGAGGACATTCGGAAAGAGATCGAACAGTACCGCAAGAACTGGGAAACAGAAAAAGCCTCCATGATAGCACAGGCACGGGAGGAAGCAGATAAGATTGTAAAAGATGCTGAGCAAGTTGCTTTTGAAGAAGTAAAGAAAAAGAATAATCAAGCCCAGAAGGTTAAACAGCAGGCAGAAGATGAGGCAAATAGAATACGCTTGGAGGCAGAAGCAGAGGCAGAGCAGATGAAGCAGAAAGCCCAAGCCCGGGTGCAGGAAATTGAAAAGGAAGCCCATGAAAAAGGGTTTTCTCAAGGCAGGGAAGAGGGCTTTGAAGCAGGTAAAGGCGAAGCTGAGAGGCTCGTCGAGCGTGTTCATGTTGTATTGTCAAAAGCAATTGAGAAACGAAATGAGATAATTGAGCAGTCTGAGACCCAGCTTATTAACCTGGTACTTCTTATTGCAAAAAAGGTAATTAAAGTAATTTCTGAAAACCAAAAGAATGTCGTAATAAATAATGTAATACAAGCCTTACGCAAACTGAAAAGCAGGGGAGATGTGGTTATCCGGGTCAACCTTGCAGACGTTGATCTGACAAATGAACATATGCAGGACTTTATGCGCATGGTAGAGGATGTGAAATCCATTACTATTTTAGAAGATTCTTCTGTAGACAGAGGAGGCTGTATTATCGAAACAGATTTTGGCCAAATCGATGCCCGGATATCCAGCCAGCTGAATGAAATTGAAGAAAAAATAATTGAGCTCATGCCGATCAAAGCAAAAGGAGAACAGTAGCAGCAGGAAAAAGGCTTTTGCTTCTTTGGACCTTGGGAGGGAACATGTTTGAAAAATACGAAAGTATACTCCAGGATATAGATCCGATAAAATATACAGGTACAGTTGTCCGGGTAAAAGGACTCTTGATCGAAAGCCACGGCCCGGTTGCTGTTGTAGGTGAACTCTGCCAGATACTGCTGTCCACCGGAAAGGTGCTATGGGCAGAGGTTGTCGGTCTCCAGGGAAAAACTGTTGAGCTCATGGCATACAACGAGATGGAAGGAATTGCTGTCGGTTCTTCAGTCATAGCAATGGGTGAGTCCCTTGCAATCCCAGTGTCTCAGCGGCTTTTAGGCAGGGTGCTCGATTGTATGGGCAGACCATTGGATGGTAAAGGAGATATTGGTTCAGCGGAATGGACAACAATCTTTAACCAGCCTCCGGACGTACTAACGCGAAAACGTATAGAACACAGAATTCAAACAGGAATCCGTTCAGTAGACGGGCTTGTGCCTGTCGGCAAAGGCCAGCGTATGGGGATTTTCTCCGGCTCAGGTGTTGGAAAAAGCACACTCCTAGGAATGATTGCCAGAAACACCAGTGCAGATGTAAATGTAATTGCCTTAATTGGAGAGCGTGGAAGAGAGGTCAGAGAGTTTATTGAGAACGACCTTGGAGAAGAGGGGCTTAAGCGCTCTGTAATTGTTGTTTCTTCATCCAATACACCGCCTTTGTCCAGGCTTCGCGGCGCTTTTGTTGCTACTGCGATAGCTGAATATTTTCGTGATATCGGAAATGATGTAATGTTTCTTTTTGATTCGGTTACCCGCTTTGCAAGGGCCCAGCGGGAGATCGGTCTTGCTGTAGGGGAACCCGCAGCAACCCGCGGATTTACCCCTTCAGTTTTTAGTACCTTACCGAAACTCCTTGAACGCTGCGGAACATCTGATACCGGAACAATTACCGGATTTTATACCATTCTTGTAGAAGGTGATGATATGGATGAGCCGGTTGCTGACACGATCCGGGGTATAATTGACGGCCATATTGTGCTTTCCAGAAGGCTGGCCCAGCGCTATCAGTATCCTGCTGTTGATATCTTGCAAAGCGTTTCAAGGCTTGCAACAAAGATTGCAGGACCGGTTACAAAACAGGTAATGGGATATATCCGCAAAATGATGGCTGTCTATGCAGAGGCAGAGGACCTTATTAACGTAGGTGCCTATGTACAGGGAAGTAATCCGGAAATTGACGAAGCAGTTGAAAAAATCGGTGCAATACGGGAGTTCTTAAGCCAAGATATTAAGGAAAAGGCGGATGTTGAAACAATCCTTCGGCAGGCAGCACAAATCGCTGGTAAGCAAATTCCTGAAGAGGAAATAGAGCATGCGAAAATTTCAGTACAGGCTTGAACGAATACTAGAACTGAAAAAATACCACGAGCAGGAATGGGAACTGAAACTTGCTGAAATATCTGAACAATGCCTGAAATTAGAAAATGAAATAAAAAAACGAGAAGAACAAAAAAGCACTGCTTTCCTAAAAACTGGGAGTTCATCAGTTGGTTTTTCTGTGTATGACCTATCTGCAAGGGATTATTATGTACAGCGGCTTGAGTCTGAAATACGGCAGCTGAATGACGAACTTGCTCAAAAACAAAAAAAACAGGAAGAAGTCAGACAAAAATACTCAGAAGCTGCAAAGGAACGCAAGGTTCTTGATAAGCTCAGGGAAAAAAAGGCCGAAGAGTATTATAGAGAGTCATTAAAAGAAGAGATGAAAGAAATTGATGATCTTACTGTTTCTGCACAGTCACGGAGACGGAGTGAGAAATACTAATCTATTGTACAGGCTTCTGAATTGGAGGTTAGAGTGGCGTCAAGAGTAGGTGCCGGGCCGAGAATATTTGTATTAATTCTATTTATTGTTTTTCTTATTATCGGAGGTGTCTGGTGGTTTGACTTCCTTGGAATTATTAATGCAAGACACTATTTTAATCCTGTGCTTAGGCTCATAGGGATAGCTCCAAGGACCCAAGTAGAAAACATTCAGGATCCGAACCTTCTGGACAGAGAGCGGTCAGATATGTCAATGGAATCCATCCAGCTGCTTGAAGAAGAGCTTGTTCAGCGCGAACAAGCCATTTCTGAGCGGGAGGTAGAGCTGCAACAACTGTATGAGGACCTTCAGGAAAGAGAGGAAGCTCTGGAAGAAAGAGAAAATTCGTTAAATCAGCAAATGAATTTGTACGACAATAGAAGAGCGAACCTTGAACAGAGCGCAGAATACCTTGGAGGCATGCCTCCTCAGAATGCAGTTGAAATTCTGCTTGAAATGAATGATCAGGATATTATCGATATCCTGCGGACTGTTGAGCGGCTTGCCCAGGATGCTGGAGAGGATTCGGTTGTAGCCTTTTGGCTCTCTCTCATGCCTGCTGAGCGCGCTGCTGCAATACAGAGAAAGATGGCTGACCGGCCGAACGAGGAGAATGACCAGTGAGTGTCATGACATTAATTGCTCCGAGAACAGATAATCTCCAAAATATCCGGGAAAATACTAATAATTACCAGGATTTGCAGCAAGAGCAGGATTACCGTGATTCAGAATTTGCCCGGATGGTAAGAGCTGACAGCACTGAAGACAACACTGAAAACAATAGGACAGTGGAGCAAAGAGAAACAAGACAGGAAAAAGATACAAAAGCGCTTGCTGTACCTGAAGAAAATAAAACCGAACAACAAGAGAAACAGGAGAAACCGGAGAAACCGGAACCTGAAATTTTAAAGACTTCCGAAACAGTTACAAGTGAAAACGCTGGACAAAGAACCCGGCAGACTGCTGAACCTGATAACCGAGAAACTGTACTAAAAGATGAAGCAGTGCAGCCCACAGAGGATGGTGAGGTTGTTTCACCTGGATTTGAGCAAAACGCTGTCCAGGAAGAAGAACCGCAGAGAAAAAACAGCGAAAAAGATAGTATCAGCACACACAAAGAAGGTTTGGAAATTGAAGATGCTGTTACACTTGAACAGAATTCTCAGAAGGACGCATTCAATCAAAAACCGGTTGAAGCAAGTGAGAACTTTCAAAACGGTGTTCCTGACAATGAAGCTGAACAAGCACAGGGGGCAGTAAAAACCATGGAATCTAACCGGCGGTCCGCCGGTATGATTAATAATAATCAAAATTCTTCCAATGAACCAGCAAACTTCATAGGAAAGGCCGATCAGGTCAAAAGCGGAGAGGAAAAAAATCGGGGTACCCGTACTGCATCCAAGCAGGAGGGCCCTGAGCTCCGTTCTCAAGCTGAGCAGGAAGATGTCAAGGTAAGGGTTTCTGATAAGCGCAATACAAACATGGATGCACGCGGTCAGAATTCACAGGAAAATAACAGTAATGCAAATACCGGGTTTGATCAGAGCATTCGGGAAAATACCGTTGCTTCCAATGATGGAAGCGCGGATGCACGGAATGTTTCTTTTATGCAGGTGGAAACAGAGTCCGCAAATATGAGTAACACAAAGGATGTTCCTGTTGCTCAAAGCCTGAGAAATGCCTTTGAAGGTAAAACTAATAATAGAATTGCAAAACAAGCAGGATTTATCTTAAAGAATAATGATACAGGCGAAATCCGGCTCATGCTAAAGCCTGAGTCACTGGGAAAAGTAAGAATTCGTCTTGATATGCAGGATAATCGTATAGCCGGACGGATATTTGTCGAAAATATAAATGTACGGGAAGCAATGGAACAAAACTTGCAGTCCCTGCAGCGTGCTTTTCAGGAAGAAGGATTTCAGCTGGAGTCCTTGGATGTTTTTGTTGATTCAGAAGAAACCGGCTCAGAGGGCAGCAGGGATGAAGAACAGAATAACAACGGGGCTGACCGGTCTGCACGGGAATTCGAAGCAAACGTACCTGAAGCGGAAGAGATTACCGCCTGGGACGGACACATTAATTTGGTAGTGTAAAGGAAGGAGAAACAATGGATTTGGATCTGACAATGTCTGGAAGCCAGCGTGCACAGACTCAGATGATGGTAGATACCTACAATGCATCAATAAATGAAGGGCGAATGCCTTCAACAGAATTAGGCAGGGATGACTTTCTGCAGATATTGATTACTCAGCTTCAGCACCAGGACCCTACTGATCCAATGAAGGATAAGGAATTCATTGCACAAATGGCACAGTTTTCAACACTTGAGCAGATGACTAATTTGAGTCAGGATTTTCAGAACGTTTCAGCTGTGCTTTCTTCTTCTCAGGCAATGGGAATGCTTGGACAGAATGTAACAATTACCCAGGGTGAGAATACCATCACTGGACAGGTAGAGCGGATAACAGGCGGAGAGTTTCCGCAGGTAATGGTAAACGGCAGGTATTATCACCTGGACAGCGTCGATTCAGTTCAGCTATAAGGAGGCAGCTCTATGATGAGATCATTATATTCAGGAGTGTCCGGACTTCAGAACCATCAGGTCCGGATGGATGTTATTGGTAATAACATCTCAAATGTAAACACAACGGGTTTTAAAAAGGGCAGAGTAATGTTCCAAGATCTGCTTTCACAAACAATGCAGGGAGCTGCTAGACCGACTGATCAGGTTGGTGGTGTGAACCCTCAGCAAGTCGGTCTTGGAACGAATGTTGCATCTATTGATGTTATTCACACCCAAGGGTCGCTTCAGACTACCGGTGTTATGACTGACCTAGCAATTCAGGGAAACGGATTTTTCATTCTTTCAGAAGGTGACTCAGAGCTGTACACAAGAGCAGGAAACTTTGGGGTAGATTCTGAAGGAACGCTGGTAAACCCTGCAAATGGAATGCGGATACAAGGTTGGGAAGCACAGACCCTAGAGGGTGAGACAAGTATCAATACAGCAGCAGAAATCGGAGATATCCAGATACCAATCGGATCAAAAGATCCTGCACAAGCTACCACAGAGGTTGAGCTTGCATGTAACCTTGATAAGCGAACACCTCTTATACCTGCAGGAGCAGGTCCTGCTGATACTCAGGAAGGTACGTGGCAGACTACTTTTGAGGTGTATGACTCTTTCGGCCAGGAACACACTTTACAGGTGCAGTTTACCAGGGTAGAAGGTTTTGAAAACAGATGGGAAGCAGAAGTAACCATTGATCCGGAAGCTGAAGAAGCAACAAATACACAGATAGAGCTTGGTGATGATAATAATGACACAAATACCTTCTTTATTGATTTTGATAATCTTGGTACACTACAGTCAGCAACAGATGCAGCAGGAGATGTTATTGATACTGGAGATCTTCAGGTTGAAGTAGCATTTGATGTACAAGGCGCAACACCGGAGGCAGGAGCTCCAGAACGTCAGCAGTTTAATTTAAACCTTGGAGAGGTTGGTTCTGTAGTAGATACTATTACCCAGTTTGCTGAAGAAAGTTCAACCAGGATATTCCGTCAGAACGGCAATGGAATGGGATATTTGGAATCCTTTCAGATTGACCAGTCAGGTGTTATTACCGGAATCTTTTCTAATGGAAATAACAGGCCTCTTGGTCAGGTTGCGCTTGCCACCTTTACTAACCCGAGTGGACTTGAAAGGGTCGGAGACACTGCATTCGCGGTTTCGAACAATTCAGGTGATCCGGATGTAGGATCTTCCGGTGTAGCAGGAAAGGGAAGTATTGTTGCCGGTGCTTTGGAAATGTCAAATGTCGATCTTGCTGAGCAGTTTACTGATATGATCGTAACACAGCGGGGTTTTCAGGCGAACTCCAAGACAATCACTACTTCAGATCAGATGCTGCAGGAACTTCTGACACTTAAGAGGTAAGGAGTATTAGTGTTGAATGATTAAGGTTACAAGACTGAATGGGACGGTTTATTATATAAACCCCCATCAGATAGAATATATTGAAACTAACCCTGATACAACTCTTGTAATGCTTTCCGGTAAACGGCTGGTGGTCACAGAAGACTACCAGTCTGTTTTTGATAGAATTGTGGAATACCGCAGTTTAATCGGTGCATTCAAGAATGAGGAGTAATTCATGGATCTAGGTACTATAATAGGAGTAGTTGTAGGGTTCTTGCTTATTGTTATGTCAATTATGACATCTGGCGGTAATATTCTGCAATATGTCGATCCGGCTTCATTTATTATGGTAATCGGCGGATCTTTTGCAGCTATGATGGTTGCAACCCCAATGAGCAGAATGCTGGGTATTGTACGGTACGTAAATATTTTAATTACAGTACCGAACCATGAAGAAGAGCGGATTATATCATCTCTAGTGAACTTTAGCGAAAAAGCCAGACGTGAAGGTCTTTTGGCATTGGAAGATGACCTCGAAGAAGTAGGTGATGAGTTCCTTCAAAAGGGAATTCAGCTTGTAGTTGACGGCTCTGACCCTGAAATAATAAAAAGCATATTATATACTGACCTGAACCAGCTCCAGGAGCGGCACCAGGAAGGAATTGTCCTGTTCGATGCGTGGGGTAAAATTGCGCCTGCATTCGGAATGATCGGTACACTTGCCGGCCTTATTGCGATGCTTGCAAACCTTGGAGGCGATCAGTCGGCTATTGCTTCAGGTATGGGACTTGCACTTATTACAACAATGTATGGAGCAATCTTTGCTAACCTTGTATTAATTCCGTCAAAGTATAAACTTGAAGATAGGGATAAATCTGAGACATTGATAAAAGAGGTCATGATCGAAGGTATTTTATCGATTCAGTCCGGTGATAACCCCCGTATACTCGAGGAAAAGCTTCTCTCTTTTCTGCCTCCTACAAGACGTGAAGCAGTGCGGCAGGAAGCAGCAAGAGAATAGGGAGGAAAGAATATGGCAGGGAAAAAAAAGAAATGTCCCAAATGTGAAGAGGGAGCTGCAGATTGGCTGCTTACCTATGGAGACATGACAACTCTGCTGCTTACTTTTTTTGTTATGATGTACAGTGCTGCAGAAATAGAAGGCTATGAGCTTGAGCTTATACTTGCTCCATTTTCCGGACTCGGTATGATGGAAGGCGGTAATACCCTACAGGCAGGCCGGCTGGCAGAGCTCGGGAATACATTTATGACGCTGCCCTCCCAGCAACGCGGAAGGGCACTTGACGAAGCGCGGCGCAGGGCTGTTTCTTTGTTTCAGCCTGAAATCCGCAACCAGATGGTCCAAATTAGGGAAGAAGAGCGTGGATTGATTATCTCACTTGCTGCAGATGCTTTTTTCCGGCCCGCAAGTGCTGAAGTGGATATAGAAAACACGAGGGAGCTTCTGCGGAATGCGGCTGAGCTTTTAAATGCGGAAGCTTTAAGCGAAAATACTTTTCGTATTGAAGGTCATACCGATTCAATGCCTACAGATCCGGACGGAGAGTGGGAAACAAATTGGGAGCTTTCTTCAATGCGCGCGGTAAATGTTCTTCACTATCTTGTCGACTTTGGAGTTAATGAAGAACAGTTTCAGGTAGCAGGCTTTGCGTCTACAGAACCGCTGGTAAGTAATGAAACACCAGAGGGTAGGGCCTATAACCGAAGGGTTGATATTGTAATACTGAACGAGGGTCATCTGTAAAACTCTGATATTAGGGTTTGCAGGTGTCTTGTTTTTTGGTAAATTTACATAAAGGGTAATGAATTATGTTCTTTATCCCTTATGAATAAAAAATGGAGAATGCCATGTCTGATGAAGAACAATTGTTTGACAGCGATGTTGGCGGGGACGACATAGAAGTCTCGGGAAAAAAGATCGGGTTTTTATCCGGTCTTACATTAAAAATCCTTAAATGGGTTGCGATTATACTCGTGTCAATTATTTTTATTGTAACTGTTGTAATAATAACAGTTCAGTTCCTGAATACAGGGAGCCAGTCACAGACATATACCGGCGTTTCTCCGGAATATGAGGGAAGACCGCCTCTTCTGGAGTGGTTCAGCAGTTTAGGAGAAATACGGGCACGGACAAGCGACGAAGTCCCTCATTCTGTTATGGTGGAGGTAAGTCTTGGATATAACCAGGACAACCGCCAGCTACAAACAGAGTTGATTCAGCGTACACCGCGGCTGCGGGATATGATTCGGAGCTACTTTTCCAGCAAAACAGTGGAACAGTTAGGCCCTCAGCATGAGTCAGAATTAAAGCTTGAGTTAAAAGAACGGATTAACGATATTTTGCGGAACGGACGTATACGGGAAGTGATTTTTCCTAGTTTTAATGTTATCAATTTCTAAAATTGTATGATATAATAAGCCAACCTGGGGAGGGGATGTAAAAAGAATGACTGAAGTGCTTTCACAAGATGAAATAGATCAGTTATTAACTGCGATTTCATCTGGAGACATTGAGGCAGAGGAGATACACCAGGCCACTGATCAGCGAAAGATCAAAATTTACGATTTTAAACGGCCGGATAAATTCTCTAAAGAACAGATACGTACAGTCTCAATAATGCATGAAACCTTTGCACGGTTAACTACAACCGCATTATCAGCACAGCTTCGTGCGCTTGTACATGTGCATGTTGCTTCAGTTGACCAGTTGACCTACGAAGAATTCATCCGTTCTATTCCAAACCCGACTACTCTAGCAGTAATCAATATGGACCCTTTAAAAGGCTCCGCAATTCTTGAAATTGATCCCGCAGTAACATTTTCTATTATTGACCGCCAATTCGGAGGACAGGGAGAAGGTGCAAAAGTCTCCCGTGACCTGACTGATATTGAGCATGCAGTAATGGAAGGTATTATTGTCCGGATACTCGGAAACATGCGGGAAGCCTGGAGCCAGGTTATTGACTTACGGCCCCGACTTGGACAAATAGAAACGAATCCCCAGTTTGCGCAAATAGTGCCGCCCACTGAAATGGTTGTATTGGTTACCTTGGAAACCAAGGTAGGCGAGGTTGAAGGTATGATGAACTTCTGTATTCCCTACCTAACTATTGAACCGATTGTTTCCAAGCTCTCTGCACAGTATTGGTATTCCTCTGTTCGGCGGGGTGCTACTACAGAGAACCTTAATGTATTACGTGAGCGGCTTTCCACAATAGCAGTTGACCTTGTTGCAGAAATCGGCAAAATGAATTTAACTGTCCGGGACGTTCTTGCACTGCAAAGGGGAGATGTTATTCGCTTAAGCAATGTGCGGATCGGAGACCCAATGCAGTTAAGTATTGGCGGAAAAGCGAAGTTCCTATGCAGACCCGGACAAGTGGGAAACAAACTGGCCGTACAAATAAACAGAAAGCTGGAAGAATTTAACGAAGAAGAATTTGAAGAACTGGCTTCTGAGGAAGGAGAGTAAGTATGAGTGACGGAGCACTCTCTCAAGATGAAATAGATGCATTGTTAGAAGGCACAGGAGATATAGATTTCGGCGGAGGGCCCCCAAGCGGAGGCGGCGGTCCGGATACAAGTGCTGTAGAGCAACTCGTGAAAGAGGTATCGGATTCCCAGGCCTCAAACCTGTCTATGCTTATAGGAAAGACTGTCGAGATTGGAGAACCTCAAGTACAGGTTGTAGGTAAAGAGGAATTCGTATCATCCCTGGAAGAGGAAGTTGTTGCAGTACACATCAATCTTTCAGAAGGTATTTCAAGCGAACATATTTTTGTAATGGCACCTGATGCTGCAACGAATATTGCAGGGCTTATGATGGGCCAGGAAGAAGTGGAGCTTAACGATGCTGCGTATCAGGCACTTCAGGAAGGGATAAGCCAGATAACCGGACCTCTAGTAACTGCTTTGGGGGATAAGCTTGGGAATAATGTAATGACTGAGCCACCGGAGACAAAGTATGAACCAAAGGCTATGCTGAAAACGCCGCATGGTCAATTTGTAAAAATAACACATCCTGTTTCGATTGAAGATGACGGAAGCTTTGAACTGTATGAAGCATTTGAACTTGATGTTCTGGAACAGCTTAACCAGGCACAAGGTGTAGGCAGCGGCGGCGGAGACATGGCCGGTCTCGGCGGTGATATGGGCCAGGGAATGCAGAACCAGGGACAGCAGCAACAGCAGCAGCAACAATTCGGTGGTCAGCAGCAATTCGGAGGACCGCAGCAGCAACAGTTCGGCGGTCAGCAGCAATTCGGAGGACCGCAACAGCAATACGGCGGACCGCAGCAGCAGTTCGGCGGGCCACAGCAGCAGATGTATGGTCAGCCTATGCAGGGACCACCTCCGAACGTACAGTCAGTACAGTTTCCGAATCTCGGCGGAGGAGCACCTGGTCAGGATCAGGGTAATATCAGTCTTCTTATGGACGTCTACATGGAAATGACTGTAGAGCTCGGCCGTACAAGAAAGCTGATTAAAGAAATACTTGGTATGGGAGAAGGTACTATTATTGAGCTGGATAAGCTTGCAGGTGAACCTGTGGATATTTTGGTGAATCATAAGCTTATTGCAAAGGGTGAAGTAGTAGTCATTGATGAAAACTTCGGTGTTCGTGTAACTGAGATCGTATCTCCAATGGAGAGAGTTAATGAAATGACCTAAGCTGTCTTCAAAAAACTGGGAGGAAAAAACTGAAAAAACGCAAACTCATTATCACAATCATTTGTATATTTTTGTTATCTATGCCATTATACACTCAGGAATCTGAAGGAGATGCCAGGGAGATAAATGATGAAGAATCTTTGATATTTCCCTCAGCAGAGGAAGGGGAAGCTGGGGCACAGGAAGGACAGAATACCGCTGCAGTCGGTATTTGGGATATTGTCCAAATGTTCCTTGTTCTTGCTCTTGTGGCTGCAGCTATCTATGGTGTGATTATTTTCCTAAAAAAGGCCTCAAAAAAGGGCTTTCATGAGAATAATCTCATTCAAGTTGTATCTTCAGCCCCTCTTGTCGGGCAAAGGGCGCTCCATCTTGTGCAGATAGGAAATCAATATTTTTTAATCGGATCTGCAGATGAACAGATTTCCCTTATTTCTGAGATAACAGACAAAGAAAGCCTTGACCAAATACGGCTTACCTCTTCTCAGGAGGCGCCTGGAGGGCAGTCCAGTAATTTTATGGAAATGCTTCAGGGAATGTTCGCAGGTACACAGAAAAAGAAAGAGAAACAGAACGAAGGAGATTTTCAGATATCAACTGATTTTATGAAAGAACAAAGAGACAGGCTGAAGCGGTTATAGCCGCTGCCTTCAGACAATATAGTTGCTCAAAACTGGGGGGGGAATGAGCAGAAAAACATTACTCATATTTGCATTAATAGTTCTGTGTTCTAGCGGAATGTTTGCGCAGGACATAGAAGCAGAAGGTAATCTTGAAATACCATTTATAGATCTCAATGTCAGGGCACCCGAGGACAATCAGGAAGTTGCGCTTTCTGTACAGCTGTTGCTGCTTCTTTCCATCATCACCCTTGCACCGTCTATTATTCTATTAACTACATCTTTTTTACGCATCGCGATCGTATTTGATTTCATCAAACGCGCCTTATCTTTGCAGCAGGTGCCGCCTTCTCAGGTCTTGATGGGTATTGCCTTGTTTTTAACAATTTTTATAATGTGGCCAACCTTTGAAGAAATATACGAAGAGGGATTTGTTCCATTTTCTGAAGGGGAAATGGGTATACAGGAATTTTATGAAAACACCGAAGGCCCGCTGAGAATGTTCATGTACAGACAATTGGATGAAAATCCGGAAAATATCCGTCTTTTTATGCGAATGCGCGGCCTAGAACAGCCCCGAACTTTTGCTGATGTGCCGACATATGTTCTTATTCCTGCATTTGTATTAAATGAACTAACTATCGCATTTAAAATCGGAATACTTTTGTTTGTTCCCTTTATTGTTGTGGATATGGTAGTCGCATCCACACTTATGTCCATGGGTATGATTATGCTGCCTCCTGTTATGATCTCGCTTCCGTTTAAACTCATACTCTTTGTTCTAGTAGATGGATGGGACCTTATTACCAGGCAGGTAGTAGAAAGTTTTATGAGGTGAGGTTATGGATTTAGGCGAAGCAATTTTTATTATGCGTTCAAGTATTTTTCAGGTTCTTCTGATGGCAGCACCAATTCTGGTTATTGGTTTGCTTGTGGGGTTGATTGTATCAGTAATCCAGGCAACTACTTCAATTCAGGAACAGACATTAACCTTTGTACCAAAGATAGCGGCTATTTTAGGGAGTCTTATATTTTTTGGGCCATGGATATTCTCATCTATGACCCAGTTTGCAATTAATATTATTACAAGAATTCCAGATATGGTGAGGTAAATAAGTTGTATTTGCAGGAATTGGTAGCCAATTCACAGCTTTTCTTACTCATTTTTGTGCGCATACTCGCGCTTCTAGAGGTTGCGCCGCTTGTTTCCTCAACTGCTATACCCCAGCTTCCCCGTATTGCATTAGCTTTTTTATCTGCAATAGTTATATTTCCGAATGCAATGGAGCTTGGGTATGCAATTCCGGATACAGGACTTGCATATGTTGGGCTGCTGATCGGAGAAATTATGCTTGGTTTGATCCAGGCCTTCTTTCTTGTGCTCATTTTCTCATCATTCCAGGTTGCCGGGCAGTTCTTTTCTCTGCAAATGGGTTTTGGTGCCTCTCAAGTATTTGACCCCCTTGCCCAGGTGCAGATACCTCTCATGGGTCAGTTTCTGAATGTACTTGCAATGTTTACTTTTATCTCGGTGAACGGCTTTCCCTATATCTTCCTAGTAGGAGTGGACCGCTCTTTTCAAGCAGTCAGGGCAGTGGACCTTCTCGGCCACGAGGAGTATCTTTTTGAGATGCTTCTAAACGGTCTTTCCATGCTCTTTTTACAAGCTCTTATTATTGCACTGCCGATACTGGGAACTCTTATGCTCATTTCAGTTTCCATGGGGCTTATGTCAAAAGCTGCTCCTCAAATGAACCTCTTGATGATGGGTTTTCCAATCTCTATCGGTGTTGCATTCCTCATGCTCTTCATCTGTCTCCCATTTATTATGGAAGCCTTTGCAGGGGTTATTCAATGGAGTTTTGAGGAAATACTTAAGATGCTGGATACCGTATCTTCAGGAGGTCCAGCATGAACTCTTTGACACTGAAGAAACGGTATTTTGATCTCTACCTTTCTGAGAGCATTGCCCAGAGTATGCATCTGCAATGGTTTGCAGCAGAGGATGAAGGCAGAACAGAGGACCCGACTGAGCATAAATTGCGAAAATCCCGGGAAGAAGGAAAGGTAGCCAAATCTGCAGACCTGGTTGGAGCTATTGTGTTAATTTTCTCAATTAGTGCAATGGGGCTTCTTGCATCCTACATATTGGATACCATGATCGAAATGATGCAGTACTTTCTCCGTCAAACAACAATACTGGACACCTCGACAACAGGTCTGCTTCTTCCTGCATTTTATAATTATTTTCTCAGAACCACGCTGCCTATTATTGCAGTTGCTTTTATTGCAGCCCTTTTAGGGAATATTTTTCAAGTAGGATTTCTTTTTAGTACAAAGCCGATAACACCTGACCTTAAAAGAATATCCCCGAATTTTCTTAAATTCTTTAAGAAATCGTTTTTATCTATGGAAGCATTGTTTAACTTTATGAAGTCAATTGTAAAAGTAATTATTATTGCGCTTGTTGCGTATCTGAATATATCGGGAAATATTCATAAAATGACCCAGCTTTTGACAATGCCCTTTTTGGTAGGTATCGCATTTATTGCCAGGCTTGGGTTCTTCATTGTAATAGAAGCGGCAATTGTTATGCTTATCCTTTCCATCCCTGACTATCTTTTTCAGAGGATGCAGCATAAAGAATCGTTGAAAATGTCAAAACAGGAAATAAAGGAAGAACGGAAACAGCAGGAAGGGGACCCCATGGTTAAGAGCAGGATGAAAGAACGTATGCGTCAACTGCTTTCAAATAATATGATGCAGAAGGTCCCTGAAGCAGACGTGGTAATTACAAACCCGACCCACTATGCTATAGGACTTGAGTACGATCAGGCTAAGATGGTAGCACCTATTGTAATTGCAAAAGGCTACGATGAGCTTGCCCAGAGAATCAAAAAGGTGGCAAAAGAGAATGATGTGCCTGTTATTGAAAATAAGCCGCTTGCGCGGGCCCTTCATGCAGAGGTAGAAATAGGCGATATGGTGCCTGAAAAATACTGGAAAGTAACAGCTCTAGTATTGAAAGAGGTTTATGAAATGAAAGGGAAGGCCGCAAAAGCGGTATAAGGAGTAAGATATGGCAGACGCGAGCAGTATATTTAATAACGCGTTTTTACAGAATAAGAGTGACCTCTTTGTTGCAGCAGGTGTAATTTCAATTGTAATGATGTTAATAATTCCATTACCTGCTGTGGTACTGGATACACTCATGGCTTTTAACCTTGTTATGAGTCTCTTTGTTATTCTCATTGTCTTATATACCAAACGGGCACTGGAGTTTTCCATTTTTCCTTCTCTTCTTCTTGTATTTACGGTTTTCGGCCTTGCCTTAAATGTATCATCTACCCGGCTCATCCTTTCTCAGGGGAGTCAGTTTGACGGTAGGATAGTCCGTGCTTTCGGAGAATTTGTTGTCGGTACAACAGGTCAGGAAGGACTTGTAATCGGAATAATCATCTTCGTTATCATTGTTGCTGTACAGTTTATTGTTATCACAAAAGGCGCCACAAGGGTCGCTGAAGTAGCAGCCCGCTTTACCTTGGATGCACTCCCTGGTAAGCAGATGGCAATTGAGGCTGAGTATAACTCAGGAATGATAACTGAAGCAGACGCAACGAAAAAAAAGAATGAGCTCCAGCGGGAAGTTGACTTCTACGGAGCCATGGACGGTGCTTCTAAGTTTGTGTCAGGAAACGTAAAAGTCGGTATACTTATCACAGTGATTAATATGGTCGGAGGAATGATTGTCGGAATGACAATCCATGCAGAGCCACTCGCTGTTGCTTCAGATACCTATATTTCACTTACTATTGGTGATGGCTTGGTCACCCAGTTCCCTGCACTTCTTGTGTCAACAGCAACAGGTATTATTGTAACACGGGCAGTATCCGATGACACCTTTGGAAAGGATGTTACAACCCAGTTTACCCAGACCGCCAGGATCTACTGGATTGCTGCTGTCTTTCTGGTTGTTCTTGCTTTCCTGCCCGGTTTTCCATGGTATGTTCTTCTGCCTATGGCAGGACTTGTCGGTTTTTTTGCTTTTACCCTATCGAATAGACAAGTCATGGCTGAGCAGAAAGCGAAAATGGAAGTACAGGAAGCGTCTGAGCAGACTGAGCCACAGGAGATTGCTCCCCTCGTGCCTTTGGATCCATTGTCACTTGAGCTTGGATACGGATTAATCCCATTAGTAGATAAAGACCAGGGTGCAGAGCTCTTGGATAGAATAACGAGAATACGAAGAGAGTCTGCGCTTGATCTAGGTTTAGTAGTTCCACGGATACGGATTATAGATAATATGAGATTGGAACCTTCTGCATACTCCTTTAAAATAAAGGGGGTAGAAGTTGGAAGCGGATTTATTCGAATGGGGCATTATCTTTCAATTAATCCGGGCGGTGTACGGGAGGAAATACCAGGTGAAGCTACTACTGACCCTGCATTCGGACTTCCTGCAAAATGGGTTACAGATGAATACCGTGAACGTGCTGAACGTGCAGGGTACACTGTTGTTGACTCTCCGTCCATTATTGCAACTCATTTGACAGAGATAATTAAAAAGCATGCTGCTGAAATATTAGGGAGACAGGAAATCCAGGGAATGTTGGATACCTTAAAGAATGACTATCCTGCAGTGGTCAATGAAGTCACAAAAACAATGTCTAATGGAGAGATCCAAAAGGTTCTCCAAGGCTTGCTTTCTGAGCAGGTTTCTATTCGGAATATGGTAGTAATTCTTGAAACATTAGCTGATTATGGTACAATCACCAAGGAAACAACATTTCTGATTGAAAAAGTACGTCAGGCATTGGGACGGCAGATATGTCTCCAGTATACAGATGAAAACCACGTACTGCAGGTATTAACAATTGATCCGCAGCTTGAGCAGCAGATCATAGACTCGAAAACTGAAACTCCGAATGGTCTTGTTGCAGCATTACCGCCGGATGTGCAGAAACGGTGGATTAACGCTGCAGCGAATATGATTAAGAGGGTACAGGATCTTGGTCATTATCCTGTTGTACTTTGCTCTGAAGCAGCAAGAGCATTGGTAAAAAACAGTACAAAGAGAGAGCTTCCGGATATTGCAGTACTTTCTGTACCGGAGATTGTTTCAGACATAAAAGTTGAATCTCTTGGTGAAATAAAAATTGAAGGTTAGGTGAGGAAGAATGCAATACTTTACTGAACAGGCATATACGCATTCTGAGGCGTTAGAAAAAATACGGCGAAAATACGGCGAACGGGCAAAAATACTAACTCACCGAGCAGTGAGAATGGGCGGATTTATGGGACTCTTTTCAAAAGAAGGTATTGAAGTAACCGGGTATATTTCCTCGGATTTGGCTAAAAAACGAAGCAAGGATTTGGAAGAAACAAAATCAGAGATACTGAAAAATGTCCAGAGCGACCAGACTTTAAAACAGATTTCAAAAGATGTACAGGAATTGAAAAAGTTCTTTTCATCTTCTTCAGGCGGTGAAATGCGCCATGAGGAGGAAAAGCACCCCACAATTATGAAAATTGAGAAAATGCTCTCTGAAAATGAATTTACTGATAAATATATTAGTTCAGTATCAGAGAGAATTAAGCGGGAGTTTTCAATCGGCGAACTTGAGGACTTTGAGCTTGTACAAAGCGCTGTTATCGAGTGGATCGGTGAATCTATCAGCGTTCATAAAGAGAATAACTCAAGCGGACCAAAGGTTTTCATTCTTGTAGGACCTACTGGTGTTGGTAAGACAACTACTATTGCAAAGCTCGCTGCATTAAACGGCTTGGGTACCTCTGGAATGAAAACAAAATCCGTGCGGATGCTTACAATAGATAATTACCGTATTGCAGCCAGGCAGCAGATCGAGACCTATGGAGGTATCATGGGAATTCCTGTTGCATGCATAGAAACGCGGGACGATCTTCAGCAAAAGCTTGGATTATTCGGCGATGTTGATCTTATTTTAATAGATACTATCGGAAAGAGTCCAAAGGACTATAAGAAGCTGGCAGAGATGAATGAAATACTTAGTGAGTGCGGCAGTAAGGCAGAGCGGCACTTGGCGATTTCTGCTAGTACGAAGACCTCAGATATATATGAAATACTCAGGCAGTTTGAGCCGTTTCATTATCAGTCAGTTATTCTGACAAAACTAGACGAAACCAGTAAAATTGGAAATATTATCAGTATACTTTCAGAGAATAGAAAATCGATATCGTATATTACTGACGGACAGAAAGTTCCTCAGGATATTTCACCTGCAACAGTCCAGAGGCTTCTCATGCAGCTCGATGGGTTTCATATAAAGCGGGACTGGCTTGAAAAGCGGTTTCCTGATAAAATCGCACAATAAAGAGAGTGGAGAAAAGCATGGCAGATCAAGCGGAAAAATTACGTGAAATGATGAAAACAAGACCGCAGTCCGGAACGAATCAGAATACCCGGATAATAGCTGTCGCTAGCGGCAAAGGCGGAGTTGGAAAGACAAATATTGCTGTTAACCTTGCTATTGCCTACGGACAGCTTGGTAAGAAAGTAATAGTCATGGATGGAGACCTGGGCTTAGCAAATGTAAATGTTGCGCTTGGAGTTATTCCGAAATATAATCTCTATCACCTTGTCCGAAAACAGAAAACAATGCAGGACATTTTGATGGATACAAACTATGGTTTCCAGTTTATTGCAGGCGCATCCGGATTTTCTAAGATCGCCAACCTGACAGAAGATGAACGGCAGGTTTTTATTGATGAAATGACTGCACTTTCTGCTGCGGATGTAATAATAATAGATACTTCTGCAGGTGTATCGAAAAATGTACTATCATTTATAGAGGCTGCTGATGAGGCAATTATTGTTACTACCCCTGAACCGACTGCAATAACCGATGCATACGGAATTATTAAGATTATTGCAACTGAGATTGATAATTTGAATCTCGGATTGAAATTGATAGTGAACAGGGTAGATTCGGTTACAGAGGGGAAGAAAGTTGCAGAGCGTGTAATAAATATTGCAGGCCAATTTCTTAATCTAAAGGTAGATTACCTTGGATATGTTTATGATGATTCGAGTGTACAGAGTGCTGTTTTAAAACAGAAGCCCTTTCTTGTATATGATCCGAAAGGAAAAGCATCTATTTGTGTAAAGCACATTGTTTCGCGACTTGAAAAAATAGAATATCGGGAAGGCAGCGGAATTACGGGATTTTTGCGTAAACTCTTCGGTGGATAGGCATCCGGCGGGAGTGTAATAGTGAACTATGAGAATCCCTTGACTGGAGGTATTTTTTTATCTACTCTGTAATTAGGAGCAAAAAGTGTACCGGAAACACATGTTCTGCCTGTAACAACTTGCTTCTGACAGTTCTCTTAGGTTCTATGAAACCTTACAGGTGTGGAGGTTTGTAAAGGTGCTTGGAAAAGTCGCAGCAGGATTCGCTGTAACAGGAATCATTCTATCGATTATTGCAGGCGGTATTGCTGGTGTCCCTCTTTTTACCATAATTCTCCGTTCGCTCCTATCTGGAGTTGTATTTGGAGGAATCGGAGCTGGAGCCTATGTACTTATTCAGCAGCAGCTGCCTGAATTACTGGAAGATAGTGAGGCTTCCAGCAGCATAGATGAGGATGATGTTTCAAACACTGTGGATATTGTTCTGGATGATAAAAATCCTGATATCTATTCTCAGGGTAATGAAGAACAAGGTGATTCAGAGTACGGGAATGAAGAATCTGAAGAACAGAGTGATGAAGGGGACGGCTTTGTCGAAGAAGTAGAAGAGATATCTTCAGTACCAAACGGTAAGGGACTTTCAAATCTCGGAGATAATGATGAGAATTATGATAAAAAGGAAGAGGTTGATGTCCTGGAGAATGTAGATGCCCTACCGGATTTGGGACAGTTTTCAGATTCTTTTGCAGGCTTTGACGGAGAGGGCGGAGATGATGAGAATGATGGTGGTTCTTCTGGGAATTCCTCGAGGTTTCAGCCCATGGATCTCGGTAGTTCCAGTGAAACAATAGATGTGATGGGTGATAAAAAACGGCCTGAAGAAATCGCTCAAGCGGTAAAAACGTTTTTGAATAAAGATCAGAAAGGATAATCTGATATGTCGGACAAGCTTTTGCAGGAAAAGTCTGAAGAAGAACTCTGGAAACTTTATAAAGAAACTAAGGACCCTAAAATACGGGATGCTTTTGTAAAACAATATGCTCCGCTTGTGAAGTATGTTGCAGGCAAAGTTGCAATTGGAATGCCCCATAATGTGGAATTCGATGACCTAGTCGGGTTCGGAGTATTCGGATTGTTTGATGCAATTGAAAAGTACGATCCAGGAAAGCATGTTAAGTTCAAAACCTATGCAGTTACCCGTATAAGGGGTGCAATATTTGACGAACTTCGGTCTATAGACTGGGTCCCAAGGTCTGTCCGGCAAAAAACAAAGCAAATAGAGGATACTGTACAAAGGCTTCAAGCTTCTCTTGGTCGCCCTGCATCGGATAAAGAGATTGCTAAGGAAATGGGCGTATCCATTGAAGATCTTCAGAAGACTATGCTGAAAATATCCGGTACATCAATACTATCGTTAAATGATGTTTGGTATACAGGGGATGATAATGATAAGGTTTCAATAGCAGATAGTATTGAGTCTCCTCAAAGCCTTAATCCGGATATTATCGTAGAAAAAGACGAAATTAAACGAGTAATTGTTGAGGCAATTAATGAGCTGCCTGAAAAAGAGAAGAAGGTACTTGTCCTCTATTATTACGAAGATCTAACCTTGAAAGAGATCGGACAAGTTCTTGAAGTAACTGAATCCAGAATATCTCAGCTGCATACCAAAGCAATTATGCGGTTGCGCACTAAGCTAACAAATATTAAGAAGGGGATTATGTAAAGGGTGATAATCTATGGTTAATCTTGAAAAAATACGTTCTTACATGCGTAAGCAGGCTGAAGATGACCGTAAGAACCGCTCTGTCCAGGTAACCGGAGAGACCCTTGAGGAAGCTTTGAGTCAGGCTGCAATGGAGCTTGGACTAAAAGTAAGTAAGCTTGAATACGAGGTGCTTCAGAAGGGCAGTAAAGGCATGCTCGGAATGGGAAAAAAAGACTGGATCCTAATTGCCTATGAAGCAATGAAAACTGAAGAAGTTGCTTCTTTCGATGAAGATATGGGAGTTGAGGATATTGTTGGTACAGAAGATGTAATAGCCAAAGACAAGGATGGAGAGATCTTTGTACGGCTTACTTCTGACGGTGCATTCCTAAAGGTTACTCCTCCAAAAGGAAAAGGCAAAAAAGCAAAAGAAAAAACAGCTATGGCCCGTTTACAGGAACGTGCGCTCTCCAAAATTGATGAAAATATGGTCAAGCAGGTAGTAAAGAATGCTGACGGGGCATATGTAAAGGTTGGAGAGTTCATCTATAATCCTACCAATGACCCAATTGTTAATGTTGAGATAACTGATAATGAAATGAAGGCATATATGACAGTAACACCTCCAGGGCCTGGCGGTACGGACTTGTCATATGAAAATATCGTTACATTTTTAAAATCCAACGGCGTTGTTCATGGGTACGAAGAGGAAACAATGCAGGCATTTGAGGACCGCCCGGTGTATAAGGAACCAGTGCTCGTTGCTGTAGGGAATAAGGCGATTGACGGAAAAGATGCAAGGATTATTTATAATTTTGAGACAGATACATCTAAGGTTAAGTTAAAGGAGAAGGACGGAAAGGTCGACTTTAAAGAGCTTAATCTTGTACAGAATGTTGTTGAAGGACAAATACTTGCAAAGAAACTTCCTGCTGAAAAGGGTGAACCTGGCAGAACAGTTACAGGAAAGCTTCTGCCTGCTAAGGCTGGAAAAGATATTGAAATTGGAATTGGAAAGAATGTGAAGCTTTCAGAAGACAAGATGAAAGCAATATCAACTATAAATGGACAGGTAGTACTCACTAATTATAAGATAAATGTTGAGCCTGTATATGTTGTTCCCGGGGATGTAAATCTCCATACAGGAAACATCCTCTTCCTTGGTACAGTTGTTGTCAAGGGAAGTGTTGAAGATGGTTTTTCCGTAAAAGCTGCCGGAAACATAGAAGTAAAAGGAAATGTCGGGAAATGTGAGCTTGACTCTGAAGGAGATGTAATTGTTCATCAGGGTATTCTCGGTAAGAGCGGCGGAAAAGTAAAATGCGGGCGAAGTGTGTGGGCAAAGTTTATAGAGAATGCACACATTGAAGCTGGAGAATTTGTAGTTGTTAGTGACGGTATAATAAACTCAGATGTCGATTCCAATAAAAAGATAGTTTGTCAGGGAAAGCGTGCGAGAATTGTAGGCGGTCATTTACGTGCATCCGAGGAAATACACGCAAAGATACTCGGATCTCCAGGTGGTGCTGAGACTTTGTTGGAAGTCGGGTATGATCCAAGGAAAAAAGAGCGTCTTGTAGAAATTGAGGCAAAAAAGAGCGACTTACAAAGCGAATTGGATGATGTAGAGCTCAATATGCACACACTTGAGAATATGCTCAAAATGAAGAAAAAGCTTCCTGAAGATAAGCAGAAAAACTATCAGCAGCTCAGAGGAAAGAAATATGAGCTGACTACAGAGATTAAAAAGATAGATGAAGAAATAGATGAAATACAGCGTTATCTAGCTTCATTAAAAGTTAAAGGGAAAGTCTCAGCTGCTTCAAAAGTATATCCTGGAGTAAGGGTCACAGTAAAAGACATTTCTATGGATGTAAAGAGCGATTATAAGGCAGTAACCTTTGTAAATGAAAACAACATAATCCAAACTGCGAAATATGAAGAGCTGGAGGAGGACTTCTCAAGGAGAGAGTAAATGCCTATTCAGCCAATGGATTTACAAAACCTGTTCATGCGCATGCATGAAGTTAGCCGTGAACAGTCGGTTCTCAAAGAAGGTGCACATCTGCAGCAAACATTGCAGGGAAGTGAAATCGCAAAAAAGGCTGAACTCAAAGACCACTCAGTAACCGAAACCGAGGACTTAGGTGACGGTATTGAAAAAACAAAAGACGGCGAAGAAAAAAAAGAACAGAGAAAAAACGAGGAAGAAAAGAGGGAGCAGGAAGATAAGAGCGGAAAAAAGAAAAAAAGCTATTTCGACGACCCTGACCTTGGACATCATATTGATATAACAGGATAAACCAGTGCAGCAGTATATTGTTTTCACCATCATCAACATAGGCGTATTAGCGATTATGTTTCTCTACTTCCGGAATATGATAAGTAAAAAATCAGATCCCGAAGCAATACTTACTCAATTCCGAAGTGAAATACAACAGCTGATAACAGAAATGAATCAAACTGCGGATATGAATATCGGCTTAATAGAAGATAGAATACAAAATCTGAATGCTCTGCTAGAGAAAGCAGATAAGCGAATCTCTATACTCTCAAAGGAGTCAGAGAAACAGGAGTTCAGTGCCAAAGTTTACAGTAATATACTGAAAAAACAAAAAAAACAGGAAGATGTTGAAACAAAGCCTCAGGAAAAAGCAAAATCTGTTCCAGCCTCTGTTCACCAGCTCTACAACCAGGGTTTTTCCCCAGAGGTTATTGCAAAGAAATTAAAAACAACAGTAGGCGAAGTTGAATTAATTATATCTCTTGGGGAACCCAGGAACTAATGAGCGAAATACTTGGAATTGATTTTGGTACAGCCTATTCTTGTGTATCAGTGGTTGAAAACGAAAAAGCTGTAATTATTCCAAACATACTTGGTAAACGAACAACACCCTCAGCTGTTGCGTTCAGGGAAGACGGCACGGTCCTGGTAGGTGAGCCAGCCAAAAACCAGGCTGTTTTACACCCTGAAACGAGTTTCCTGTATATTAAAAAACGACTGGGAACAAATGTTACCTATTCTGTGTATGGACGCAGGGTTACTCCTGTTATTATTGCCTCTTACATCTTTACCTACTTGAAAGAAGGCGCAGAAACATATCTTGGAAAGACCTGTTCCAAGGCTGTTGTTACAGTACCAGCTCACTACAGTGAAAAACAAAGACGTGCGACTATGGAAGCATGCAGACTTGCAGGACTGGAAGTAATCAGTCTAATAAACGAACCAACAGCTGCTGCACTTGCTTATGCATCGAATTCCCGGATTGGTGAAGTTTGCTTGGTCTTCGATTTAGGTGGAGGCACCTTTGATACAAGCATTCTCCGAAAGCAAGGAGACAAATTTACTGTGCTTGCAACCAAGGGAGACAATACCATCGGTGGCGCAGTTTTTGATCGAATTATTAAAGATGGAGTAATCAGTGAGTTCCTTCAAAAAAGCGGTAAAGATTTTACCCAAAATGGTGTCATGCTTCAGCAGATCCAGGCTCTCTCTGAGGAGAGGAAGAAAGATCTATCAAAGCTGCACTCTGTTCAAATTATGGTTCCCTTTGCTGACCATGAAAGCGGTGTAACCCATCTCTCTTACAGCCTTTCCAGGAATACATTTGAGAATAAAATAAAGCCCTTTCTTGATAAGGCAATTAACCATGTCTTTTCAGCTATGAAGCAGGCAGGTGTTACTGCGCAACAGATAGATACTGTTATTCTCGCCGGCGGATCGACTAGAATTCCTTTTGTCAAAAGAAAGCTGGAAGAGGTGTTTCATAAAGAGCCAATCTCCTCATTGAATCCGGATGAGGTTGTTGCTATGGGTGCTGCTATCAGGAGCGGGGTTTACACACACTCAGGGTATGCAGTCGATTTACGGGAAATATCCGGTATTTCTCTTGGGGTCTTGGTAAAAAACGAGCAATACTATGAGCTGATACCAGAAAACACCTATCTTCCTGCAAGTATTGAAACTGAATTCACAACCCTTGTTGATAATCAGGAGACTGTGGAGATACAGGTATTGCAGAAAAAGAAGAATAATCAGATTATTCCTATTACCTCACTATTATTAACTGGGATTCGGAGAGCTAAATGCGGGAAACCGAGGATAGGGGTACGGTTCCTCCTTGATAATGACGGTATTCTACATGTTTCTGCAAAGGATAAGGATACCCAGGCAGTACAAATGATACAAGTTCCTGGGATAAGTTCTCATGATAGAGACTCTAAAAAAGAATTGATACCCCTTGTATTAAGACAGAAAACCCGTCTTGAGCAAAAACTCCAGAGTAAATCGGATATAATTGATATGGACTTTTTATCTGAAATATCCGAAATTTTAAAAAGAGCAGATGAAAGTCTTCAAACCAGAAAGTATGAAGATCTAGAGCTTTGTTATTACGCACTTGAAACAATGCTTGCAGAGTTGGAGGTCCTAGAGTATGAGAAAGATGCCTAAGCAGTCTGCGTACCGTATTCTCGGCATTGACCCGAATGCGAATATTCGGGACATAAAAACTGCATATAGGACCCTTGCTCTAAAATACCACCCGGATATTGCATCCAGTCCATACACGAATACCACCTTTTTACGGATAACTGAGGCTTACCAAGAGTTGATCTCCGATGATCAAAAAAGTGATGAGAAAAAACCAGAGCCCAGCCCCAAACACAGAGCTGCGGATTTTGATACTGTTGCACGTATGGGGAAGATGCTGTTAGAAAGCAGATCAAAGACAAAAAAGATTTTTGCTGCAAAATATCTAGGCAACTCAAAAAAGAAAAGTGCTTATACCTATTTGCGTAAGGGATTGTATGATCCTGAAGATGAAGTTGTCCAGGAAGTGCTTGAAGCAATCGGGAAGCTTCGCATACTTCATTCTATTGGAGATCTGAATGCTGCTTTTACGTCTGGAACCCCTGTAATAAAACGTGCTATTCTAAAAACAGTCGGCGTGTTCGGCAAAAAAGTCCAAGGTGTTAATAATATCATTCTTCTTGGTTTGAGAGATGCTGACCCGGATATACGCAGGTATGCTTTAGACGTATATGCGAAAAACAGTTAGCTGCAATTGATATATTATAACTGTATAATACTAATGTGTAACTAGGATTGAAAAATGGAAATTACAGCAGGAATGAGAGATGCATTTATTCGCGATACCAAGGAATTATACACAAGCCTGGAGGATTATTTAATCCGCCTTACATCAGATTCAGCTGATCAGGATGCTCTTCACGGTGCATTCAGATGCGTGCATTCAATTAAGTCTGAAGCTGGGTTCACCGGATTAGAAGGCTTGGAAAGAGTATGTATTTCAGCAGAGGACATTCTCCAAGGTATGAGAGAACAGAATATTCCAATTAGCCAGGACGAGATAGGTAACCTTTCTGGAAAGATCGAAATGATAAAGATAGAGCTGGATAATTACAGAAACAGCTATTATAAAGATGAGAGTGTTGAGGCTTCTTTGCCGGATAGCAAGCAAGGGATACCAGAAGCTGAGAACTCCCTGTACTCTCTGTTCGATGATTTTGAGAAACAGCTTGTTAATGAAGCATTTGAAAGGGGAGAATCCCTATATAAGCTCCGGTGTGAGCTCTCGCCTGAATGTAAGATGAAGTATGCCAGGGCATATCTTTTAATAAATAATCTTGAAATGACAGTTAATGTAATAAAAACAATACCCGAGGTTATTGAAGGAATGACCTCTTCTGTAATACGGATATATTTTACAACAGACATGAAGTTAAAAGAGGTGTATTCTGCGGTTAACATAGATGAAGTTGAGCGTATTGAAATATCTGAGCTAGATTACAGCAGCTATGTGCAGAAGGCAGAATCAGGAACTACAGAGCTCCAGGAAGTGCTCAGTCAGGGACACCAGCTTACATCAATTCTTGTAGATATCTCTGAACTTCATAAAATATCCGGGTATATTGATGATCTTAGACTTAAGCTGATAGATATGAAAAATGAAATAAGTACTGGTGCAGGCCTGCCTATAGCATTGAATAACGGGTTGTCTATTATAAGTCAGCTTGTTCTCGGTATGTCAGATGCAGTTCGGGATGCCCAAATGGCTCCCATATCTGAATTGTTTTTATCAATTCCGAGCTTTGCATCAAAGCTTGCTGCAGAGATGGGGAAAAAGGTTTCTATTGATATAGAAGCAAAGGAAGGAAAAACTGATAGAAGAATAATTGAAGCATTGAAAGACCCGCTTCTTCATTTGGTACGTAATGCGGTTGATCACGGTATCGAGACGCCGGATGACCGAAAGAAATACGGCAAGAATGAAACAGGACATATCAGATTGCAGTCCGAGGTAAGAGACGGGAAACTCCATATTACCTGTATAGATGACGGCAAGGGTATGGACGTAGACGAGATGAAAAAGACAGCACTCCAGCTTAATTTTGATCCTGACTATGTCGATTCAAATGGGCTTATGCAGATTATCCGTCTTCCCGGCTTTTCCACACTTACTCAGGCAAGCAGCTTCTCCGGCCGTGGTGTTGGAATGGATTCAGTGTATCAGAGGATTACAGAGACTCTGAAAGGACAGATACAGTGTGAATCAACAGCGAATGTCGGTACATCCTTCACTATAACTATTCCGGAAACCAAGTCTATTATTGAGGTAATGCTGGTTAAATGGGAGAATATGAGGCTGGCAGTACAGAAACAGTATGTAGAAAAAACTGTACTGATTCAAGGGAATGAGATACTCCAAGGAAATGATTCAATGTATTATAAAGGGCCTGAGGGAAGAAAAGTACCGGTATTTACCCCTGAGGGTAAGCTGCTTAAATCAATTACTCTTGACCAGGAGAAATACGGACTGCTTATAAATTATCTGGATTATTCTGGACTTCTCCTTATTGATGATCTGCTGTTTGAGAAAGAAATGATGTCAGAGCACCTTCAGATTCTGGAAGAAATTCAACCGAATATCCGAAGGATCGAACTTGGAAAAACACCCTTGGATTTCCAAATGCTTATTCCTTCCATTGTCATGGGATAGTCTTCATAGTTGTACTGATAAAGTTATCAATTCCCTTTGCATTTTCTCTATAAAAAAGATATTTTACATGCATGTCTTTATTTCATAGATTATACCATCCAGAGGTTTTCCAGGGCTCCGATAAAAAGAAAGATTATTTTGAGGGCTGGTATTTAAAAAATATTAGCAGTGATAACCAAACCGTACTTTCAGTTATTCCTGGAATAGCATTGTCAAAAGCTGATCCCCATGCGTTTATTCAGGTTATTTCCGATAATCCGACACTAAACAGATACATAAAGTATGACATTGATGAGTTCTATGGAAGTACCAAAGAATTTGATGTTCAAATTGGGAAAAGCAGGTTTACATCAAGGTTTCTCCATATTGATCTGCTTGAGGGTTCAAAAAAAATCCGAGGTGAACTTCTCTTTCAGGAACCAGAGAAGCTTCCCAGGTCACTCTTTTCCCCTGGTATAATGGGCTGGTATTCATTTGTTCCTTTTATGGAGTGTAAGCATGGTATTGTTTCAATTGGCCACAGGCTTAAAGGAAGGATTGAAATCGAAAATAGGGTCTGTGACTTTACAAATGGCCGGGGGTATATTGAGAAAGATTGGGGTTCCTCTATGCCTGAGACCTGGCTCTGGGCGCAATGCAATACATTTACCGATTCCCAGGCATCATTTATGCTCTCTATAGCAAAAATACCATGGCTCGGCAAATCATTTATGGGGTTCGTCGGGTTTTTTGCTTATCGAGGAGTTGTGTATAGATTTGCTACGTATAATACCTCCAGGATTACACGATTCGAACAGACAGGGGAGATGACATTTATTGTAGAAATTGAACACCCTGAGTACACCCTTCAGCTTGAGGGCTGGCGCAGAAACTCAGCTGAATTGAAAGCTCCCATATCCGGAATAATGCAGCGCGGAATCAAAGAAAGTGTGGATTCTGAAGTCCGGATAACGGTTCTGGAAAATAATGGGAACCTATTGTTTCAGGATACTGGAGAGAAGGCTGGACTTGAAATAGTGAATGGAATATTTGACTGCTTTACTGATACTAATCCATAAAAAAACCGCCGGTTTCCCGGCGGTTTGTAATAGGCATATTCTTTTTATTCAGAAATAAGGCCCTGTTCTACAAGATATTCCCTGGCAACATCGATAGGTTCTCTATTTTCAGCATCTACCTGGTAGTTCATATTCGTCATCTGCTCTTCTGTAAGCGTGTTAGCAAGCGGTGACAGGATTTCTTCGATTTCAGGATACTCTTCCAGAACATCAGCGTGGACAGTTACTGCAAGATTGTATACAGGAAAGAAATTACGGTTGTCTTCAAGCACAAAGAGATTGTATCGTCTTAGTTTTCCATCTGTGGAAAAGACCATTGCCACATCAATATCTCCGCTTTCAATTGCTTCATAAGACAGTCCAATTTCCATGGTCCGTACCTGGCCTTCATCAGCTTCCATGTTATATGTGTCTGCCATTGCAAAGAACCCGTCAGGACGCTCATAGAACTCATAGTCCAGAGCAATCGTGTATTCTTGAGGGTTGCTGTTTATCAGGTCAGCAAGATCTGACAGAGTCTGAAGGTCATGCTCTTCTGCAAATTCCTGGGAAACCGCAAGAGCGTATGTATTATTTACATTGAACCGCTCAAGCCAGACAATATCATTTTCTGCGGCATCTTCTGCCTGGACCCGTTCGAAAAGCTCTACAGGATCATTGATCTGATCATCATGCTCAAGATATGCTGTCCAGCCTGTACCTGTATAGTCTGCATACAAGTCAATCTGGTTAGTTTCCAGAGCGCTGCGAACAGCAAATGAGCTCATACCAAAGTTCTTGTTCACATTGAACCCTGCATCCTCCAGCATTAGGCTGATCATTTCTGACATAACATACTGTTCAGTAAAGTTTTTTGAACCTACCCTTAATGTTGCTTCGCTGGAACCTCCTGCGAAACACAGTGTTGAGAATAATACTAGTGTTAAAATTGTAATTATTGTTTTTCTCATCACTTCCTCCTTTTATTAGTTTTGTAATTTTATGCCCTTAGACGTGATACCGCTCTCAGCAAATGCCAGTGCAGTATCTATTAAAATTGCAAGAAGTGCAGCGGGCAGTGCACCTGCAATTATCATTTCCTCACGCATGAGTTTTAATCCGATAAATATCAATTCTCCAAGACCGCCTGCACCTATTGCAGATGCAATGGTAGCAGTACCGATATTTATTGTTGCTGCACTTCGTACTCCAGATAGAATCGAAGGTACGCTGATAGGCAGCTCTACTTTTGTAAGAATTTGGCGTTTGGTCATTCCCATACCTGTAGCTGACTCTTTTGTTGCATTGGGAACGCTTAAAAGACCTGAAGCTGTATTAAAAACAATAGGAACAAGGCTGTACAAAAACAATGCAAAGATTGCCGGGGTTGAACCGATTCCTACAAAGATAAAGACTACTGCAATAACAGCAATGCTTGGCACTGCTTGGGCAGCACTAGTTATGCTGAGTAGAATCGTCCCGAATTTGGCTTTTGGGTTTCTTGTTGCAATAATAGCAATAGATATTCCCACAATTACAGAGAAGATCCATGAAACACCGAATAACAGAAAGTGTTCCCAGAGCTTTAATAAGACCCTGTCAGGGTTTTCAAAAATAAATGATAACAGTCCCATATAATGCCTCCTTGTTTATACGTTTGTGCCTGCAATTGAACGAACTTTTGCAAATACCTCTGAAAGCCGCATAGAGCCGAGCATTTTATTGTGGTCGTTTACAACAGGTATTTCGATAAGCCCAGCTTTAAACATATGAGAAACTGCTTCCATAAGCGTGGAATAGGGGCGCAGGGAGTCTACAGGTTTTACATGCGGGAAGAGAGACTCTTTCTGATCTGCTTTTGTAAGTTCCCTTTGTGTAATATATCCTTCCAATTTGTTCTTGTTGTTTACAACAAAGATAAAATCTCTGTCCTCTTTCTGAAGATATTTAAGTGCTTTTCCAACACTGTTGTAATCCTCTATTACGATTGTCTGGATGTCTTCGGAAAGATGGTCTTTTACTTTTAGCAGTTCCATTCCTTTTAAGGCTCTGTCTGAACCGAGCAGGTCCTCTACAAACACATTTGCAGGATTATTAATGACCTCCATTGCTGAGTCATACTGTGCTATTTTGCCTTTATCCAGAATTGCGATATGATCTCCAAGCTTTACTGCTTCCCGAATATCATGAGTAACAAAAACAATAGTCTTTTGAATTGATTTTTGAATTTCAAGAAAACTGTCCTGCAGCTTCTCTCTGTTAATCGGGTCAATAGCGCCAAAGGGTTCATCCATAAGCAGTATGTCAGGGTCTGCAGCAAGTCCTCTTGCTACACCGATCCTTTGTCTCTGTCCTCCGGAAAGCTGTGCAGGAAATTTTTCCATATTCAGCTTTGGATCCATGTTTACCAAATCCAACAGCTCCCTGATTCTTTTGCGGATTTCCCCTTCTTTCCATTTTAAAAGTCTTGGAACAACAGCGATGTTTTCATATACAGTCATATGGGGAAACAGACCGATTTCCTGAATAACATACCCAATGCTTCTGCGGAGCTGAATGGTATTCATATTGTCAATGGATTCTCCGTCAAACCTGATATCTCCGTTTGTCCGCTCAATTAAGCGGTTAATCATTTTCATAGTTGTAGTTTTTCCGCAGCCCGACGGTCCGATTAAAACTGTAAGCGAACTCTCGGGTATGGTCATTGTCAGGTCATCGACTGCATAGAAATCTTCGTATTGCTTTGATAGATTTACTAATTCTATTGCCATTTATTTATACTCCTCCGGTTAATTATTTTATTCGTGAGATTTATTTCTTTCGAGTTTTACACCTTTCGGTGTTAGGACATTCTCCAGGTACATTAAGCCTGAATTGGTGCCGACTCCGAGAATTGCTACTGATAGTGCACCGACAATAACCATATCAAGCCGTGCTCTTGACAGACCGGCGAACAGGAAATATCCAAGCGCCCTTGCTCCGATTAAATATGCTACTGTTGTAACACTAACACCGAGTACTGCAGCATTCCGAATACCTGCCATTAGAATCGGCAATGCAAGGGGAAGGCGAATTTTGAATAAGATTTGTGAGCCTGTCATTCCCATACCTTTTGCAGCTTCGATCATTTTGGGGTCTACACTTCGAATAGCTACAAGAGTATTTCTGGTAATTGGGAGAAATGAGTATACTACAAGTGCAAGCACTGCAGGGGGGGTTCCGATTCCTGCACGCAGAGGAGCAAGGAAAATTACTGCGAAACCGAATAGAGCCAGACTTGGAATTGTCATCAGAATACTAGCGAAATAGATAACAATGTTTGCAGCCTTCTTATTTTTGGATATTGCAATTCCTACCGGCACTCCGATGAGTATTGCAATTGGTAAGGCAATAATAACAATCCCGATATGCTGAAAAAAGCCGGTGAGTATGGCTTGCCATTGTTGGCTAATGAATAAAAAGACGTCCATATATGTCCTCCAAAAGTTTTTTGTAGACAAGAACTAAAAAAAAGTAATTACCAAAATATATTCAAAAAAAAAGATGATAGAAGAAAAAAGATTGAT
>CAYRYS010000008.1:0-68433 GCA_964428555.1 uncultured Spirochaetales bacterium
TGCTTGCTTAAATTGATTCTATCTTTGCACAGGCAGGGGGGATGGTAGAACGGTTTACTTCATTGGAAGCATCCGGCAAAAAAAAATTAGAAGAAACAGAAAAGCTGTATAAGCTCCTAGATGAATTAAAGGATAAAAAACAGTAGAAGATGATTTCAAATACGCACGTATGATTTTCTGCCTTATCTTTATTGTATTTGGTATTGTTACTTTACAGCCCCTGCCCTTTCCTGCGTTTACACTCTACTATTTCGGTTTCATTGCAAGCAATGGAATACTCATGCTCGGGTTCTACCATTGGCACCCAAAGTATTCCACAAAAAGTTCACAGGCTTCTATCTTACGGAGATTTCCAAAGCGCGCTGCTTATTACGGATTTCCCCTTGTTTTTATAGTAGTGTATCAGGGGCTGCTCCTGCAGCTGCTGATTCTGCCCCAGGGAGTCCTTTTTCAATAGTATCTTTCAAGAGATCATATCTTCAACTTCTTTTGCATTCTTCGGAGCATATCCATTTGCATCATTATTGAAATAGATAAACACATCTTTCCCTTGTTCCTGTACCTTTTTACAGTATTCAGCATCGTTTTGCAAAAAACTGTGGTCATAATCTACATTATATGAACCTCCCCCATGTCTCCGGATATAAGCAAAACCACCTTCCGTAATATCTGACAAATACTCAGGCCAGTCAGCCCGTACAAGGGTGTAATTTTTTTTATCAGGTAAAAGGCCTTCAATGTTTTCCATCCAGCTTTTATGCCGAAATTCAAAGGCATGGTAAACATCGTATTTTTCCAGCTCATCAATGAACCTATGAAACCGCTCTTTGTTATACTCAAACCGAGGGGGAAACTGCCAAAGAACAACAGCGAGCTTTTCTTTTAAAATATTGATTCTAGAAAACAAATACTGAACATGCTCTTTCGGATCTTTTAGACGTTTGAGATGGGTAATATATCTGCTTCCCTTCACTGCAAAGCGGAAGTTATCAGGAGACTTTTCATACCAACGATGAAAAGTTTGCTCCTTGGGAGTCCGGTAAAATGTAACATTCAGTTCAACAGTAGAAAACTGCTCAGTGTAATATTCAAACCTCTTGTTTTTTGATAGCTCCGAAGGATAAAAGTTCTCATCCCAGTGATCATAACTGAATCCGGAGCATCCTATAAATATATTTCCTTTTTTCTGTTCCATATCTATAACATAGCCCGGATGCCCCACAGATAAAACATGTTTCAATTAAACTTCACTCATCTGTTAGAACTAGGAGGAAAAAAGCAAGCAAACAGAAAAAATAGGAATTCCCTAATAGCATCGGCTTTTATATTCACACTCTACTTTTTACCTGATATTATACAACTTCGAATATAGGAGGAACTATGAAACACGAACTGTCTTTCGATGTACGGCCATATGAATGCGATATGAATAATCATGTAAACAATGCAATATATTTAAACTACCTGGAATACGCAAGAATGGAATACCTGGAAGCTATCGGGTTTGATTACCATGAGTTTAATAAACTTGGGTACGCATTTTTCGTAGCAAAGGCAGAGCTTGTTTATAAGCGGCCTGCTGTAATGGGAGACCGTCTTACCATCACCTCCTGGCCTGAGAAAACTAAGAAGGCAAGCGGGGTATTCGGACAGATAATACGTCAGCAGGACGGCGAAGAGGTTCTGGAAGCTCGTATAACCTGGGCATGTGTGAACAGTGAAGGGAAACCCTCACGCATGCCTGAGGGGTTTTCTCTGCCGGAAAAAAAGGATGAACACGCTGAAAATGTATAGGATAACACATCCTCTTATTCGGCCCACCCTCTTTCTTTACCTTTTTTTTCATCTTACCATTTTGCGGCTGTACAACAAGCAGCACCGAAAGCATATCTTGAACAGCTTCATGGGCAATTCCTGAGTATCCACTTATATTTTTTCACACTACTTCCTGTGCACTGACCTCTCTATTTCGCTTTTCCAGCTCCCGTGCTGTAATAATCAGCATTTGGAGTCTATTCTCAATATTCGCAAAACTTGTATCCGGGTCATAATCCAGAGAAAGGATCTGAATATGAGGATACATCTTCTTTAGCGGCTTTATCATCCCCCGTCCGGTAATATGGTTTGGCAGACAGCCGAATGGGTTAAGAATAACAAAGGAATTTACCCCTTTTTCTGCTAGCTGGATTATCTCTCCAACCATAAGCCATCCTTCGCCAACAAGGTACGATTTATCAATCAATCCTTCCACATTTTTGGCAATATCGTGAACATCGAAATGGGGTTCAGCAAACTTAAACTTCTTCAGGTATTTATCTACCTTTGCATTTGCAATCTTGAAAGCAGTTTCAGTCATATCAGAAAGAAACATATTCCAGTATTTATTGGGAAGCATTCCCCGGATACCCTTGTCTTTATCAATAACATAGATCCTGCGGAAAAAGTCAGAAAGGCTTGGTTCAATTACTTCCATTCCATTGGCTTCAAGATAGCTCTCTACATTTCCGTTGGCACGAGGATGATAATTCATCAGAACCTCTCCAAGCACGCCAACCCGCGGCTTCCGTACAGTCCTGTCAACAGGTATTCTGTTAAAGGCATCCACAGCCTCTTGAAATACTTTGCCGGATTTCCGGAAACTTACCTTTATCTTCTCAGAAAGCCTATCCAAATACAGATTAAAAACCGCATCACTTTCCCCGGCATTTACCTCATAAGGCCGGGTCATCCTGACCATTTTTTCCAAACCGTCAATCAGTGCCATTCCCCAGAGCATACGGATTTGAAAAAATGTACCAACCTTAAAACCGGGATGCATGTTCTTCTCATCGATTCCGGTGGTAATAATCGGAACATTCGGATACCCTGCTTCATCCAAAGCCTTTCTTGCAAGGGGTACGTAATGCCCTGCCCTGCAGTCCTCACAGTTTTTTGCTATTCCCAGTGTCACATTCTCCGGTTTTACTTTGCCTGACTTTAATACAGCAAGTGCTTCACCGATATTCACCTGCGCAGGGAAACAAATATCGTTGTGCACATATTTCTTTCCAAGCTCAATAGCCCGGTCGTCTGCAACAGGGAGTGGATAGACTTCGTACCCTTCGCTCTCTATCGCAGCAGTAATAATTTTACAAAACGCTGGAGAAAGGTTTGGAGCAAGGATCTTTCGTACCTTCTTGTCCTTTTTAGTAAATTTAACTTCATATGCTTCTGAAAGTTCATTATCCGATTCCGGCAAACCTCCGCTTTCCCGTTTTGCTCGGATTGTCTCAATAAAGGACTTAACCCGAATATTCATCGGTCCTTGTGCATCCCCTTCATCAAGTTTTATAACAAGCAGCTCCTTGTTGGACTTCGCTCTCAGGAGCCTGGACATCTCATCAGAAATAATCGCATCGTGCCCGCACCCAAAAGAAACTATCTGCGCAAGCTCAAGATTCGGATCGCTTCCAACTGCAAGGGCTGCAGACAGCATCCGTGTATGAAAGGGATTAAATGCTTCCATTCTTGCATTCTTCAGGTTCTGTTTATGAAGATCCGGAAGGGAGTACAAGGTCAGTACAGGAATGCCCATCTTTACAAAATGACGTGCAAGATTGTGGTTCACCAGTTCATCGGAATGGTACGGTCTTCCTGAAAGCACAACCGCAAACTTATCTGTTCCCCGGAGGGATTCTAATATCTTTTTCCCTTCACTCATTAGTTCATCGTGAAAAGACTTTCCAGCCTTTTCCCCTTCTATCATTGCTTTCCTGGCTTCCCGTACTGATACATGGTAGGTGTTAACCAGAAATTCAACAACCTGCTTTCGTTTCAAGCGCTTGTTATACCAATGGAATATGGGATGATCAAAGGCAATACCATGGCGTCTTGTAGGTTCATCGCTTTTGTCAATTATCATTGGATACCCCTGGATAATCGCGCACATAAAGGTTGCATTAGTATTCGGGTTTTCCTTTGGAATCCTGATAAGCATTGGCATGAAGATCCTGTCCACTCCTTTGCTGACCAGGTCCTTTACATGACCGTGCGCAAGTTTTGCAGGGAAGCACACTGTATCAGAAGGCACGTTTTGGATCCCGCTTTCAAAAAGATCATAGGTACTTTTTTTCGAAACAACAACTTTGAATCCGAGGCTCGTGAATATAGCCTTCCAGTACGGCATGCTTTCAAAAAACTCAAGCGTCCGCGGCAAGCCGATGGTAATATCTTTTTTTCTGGAAACGATCTTTGTTCCAAAGTCCTTTGTCAAAAGGCTGTTATGCTTTTTCACCATATCCGGAACCTGGTTCATTTTCTTCGTAGTATCACTCAGTTTCCTCTTTGTTTCAGGATCGTCCAAATCTCCGATTATTTCACCGCGTTCACAGCGGTTTCCTGTAACATACCTTGTACCGTCTGAAAAAGTAATGAGTGTTCTGTTACAATTATTGGAACAGAACTGGCATACGTGACCCGGAGATTTTTGATAATCGAACTGCTCCATGTCATGGAGTCCGATAAATGTACTTGTATACCGTACTTCTGCTTCCTTCTCTTCAATTTGCTTTTTTGTTAAAAGGGCAATTCCGATTGCTCCCATCTCTCCGGGATTATCCGGCCGCTTGACCTTTTTACCAATATACTGCTCAAAAGCCCTGAGTACTGCATCGTTTTTAAAAGTACCACCTTGCACAACCACGTGGTCCCCAAGTGACTCAATGTTCGCAATCCGCACTACCTTGGTAAAAACATTCTCGATAACAGACCTGCACAACCCTGCCATTATGTCTTCTGTGGTCTTTCCGTTTTTCTGCTCAGTAATTATCGAAGAATTCATAAAAACAGTACATCTGGAACCAAGACGAGAGGGATTCTTTGCCTTAAAGCCAAGGCTTGCGATCCTATTTACCGGAATATTTAAAGACCGGGCATAGGTTTCAATAAAAGAACCGCACCCTGCTGAACATGCTTCATTCAATACAATTCCTGTTACAATACCGCTTTTCAGGTTGATTGCCTTCATGTCCTGACCGCCAATATCCAGAATAAAACTTACATCCGGATCAACCTGCTTCGCAGCTTCTGCATGGGCAACAGTCTCTACTGTGTGATAATCTGCTTTTAATGCCTTTGAAAAGAGTACTTCCCCGTATCCTGTAGTACCGACACCGCGGATATCCAGGGATATTCCCCTTTCTCTGTAATAGTCACGCATTGCAATTAGAGAATATTTAATCACCCGCAACGGGTCGCCGTTATTATTGGAATAATACTTGTAGATAAGGTTTTCATGCTCATCTAAGAGCACAAACTTTGTGGTTGTTGATCCTGCATCAATTCCGAGGTATACAGGCAAAACTGTACCTGAAGGATATTCAGGAAAAATAAAATCCATAGTTCTGTGACGTTGAAAAAATTCTTCCTGTTCTTCTTGATCTGCAAAAAAGAATCTGTCAGAAGTTTGAAACAGCTTTCTTCTCTCCTGAGTATATTTCTTTAATGCAGACTCAGCCTTTTTCCACGAATACCCTGAATCGGATTCTGCAAACATTACACCAATAGATAAAGCAGTTCCATAGGCAACCAATACTTCAGGGTGATCAGGGATTATGATCTGATCATCTGATAGCATGAGCCTCTCTTTAAATACGCGGATAAGGGTCGGATTAAAGGTGAGCGGACCGCCTTCGAAAATAACAGGAGGATTAATGTCCATACCCTGAGCAAGGCCTCCGATTGTCTGCTTTGCAATTGCATGAAAAGAAGAAAGTGCAATGTCCTCTTTTGACACACCTTGGTTTAACAGGGGCTGTATATCAGTTTTTGCAAACACACCGCAGCGGCCTGAAATATCATAAACAGAGGTACCCTTTGCAGCAAGACCTTCAAATTCCTCTGTTTTCACATCAAGCAGCTCAGCGATCTGATCAATAAAAGCACCAGTCCCTCCGGCGCAGCTTCCGTTCATTCGCATATCAGAAGCAACCAATTGGCGAGTCTCCTCATCAAACCTGAAGAATATAACTTTTGCATCCTGTCCGCCAAGCTCAATTGCTACCCTGGAATCGGGATAGAAGCTTTTTATTGCAATTGAGTTTGCAACTACCTCTTGTATAAAAAAGGCGCCGGTCGCTTCAGCAAAAGGCTGCCCACCGCTTCCGCATACAGCTACTTTAAAATCAGCTTCCGGAAACTGCTGATGTGCGTCCTTTATTAATTCATATACAGTAGCTGCCTGTTCAGCATTATGTCTTTTATACTCAGAAGCAAGAAGCTCCTTTGTATACGGATCCACAACAGTAGTCTTTACTGTTGTGGATCCAACATCTACACCGACCCAGAGTAATTGCTTATTCATATGCGCTAATCCTTTTTTGTGAATACGGTATCCATTATCTTGTAACAGAACAATTCAAATTTTGTCCATTTTGGTAACAATAAATCGTAAACGTTCTCTGTACACAGAATCTGGGTAAACAGTAGGTTCTGAAAAACATCCTGTAAACCGCAGTAATACCCCGGCAAGATTTACATTGCCGAAACACGAAGCTCATAGTTTTTAATATATGTATTTTGATGAGCCCTATTTTTCCTTTACCAATAGGTTTTACAACCCTGGTAACTATAATTTTCAAAAATCAGGGATACCCGGTATTTTGGTTAAACTTATAAAATTTTACACAAAAAATAGGGAAAAGACAAGAACAATGCAAAGGGAATTTAAAGTTATTAAGAAGTTTTCTCAATAGGATAACTGTATCCCGCTGTGAGCAAAGCCCAAATTATGATTCCTTTATTGAAAACCCCCTGGGTGTATGTTATTATACAGTTCTAAAGGAAATGAACCATTATGCCCGTAAGGAGACATCTTTGGAGAACAAAAAGAAACGAAATTTTGCAAGGTCCGGTATACGGCTTTTTAAACTTGGACGAAATATTTTAAATACAGTTTTTGATGACTATTTCCTCAACAGATTTGAAAATACGCAAATTCATAATGATCTTGGAGCAAGTTTTACAAACCTAAAACGGGTAAAGAACAGAATTCGAAAAGAAGCCCATGACAGGGGAGAAGCAAAGCTTATTGATGAAATCAACTGGTATCTTCAGTTTCAAAACACCCCCCTAAAAAAGCATATTCCAAAGGTGTATGACTATTCAATAGAAAAGGGCAATGTCTTTTATGAAATGAAGTACTATAATTACGCCAATCTAAGAAAAGTAATTATCAACGATATGAATGCACAATTCTTTCTGAACATCCGCTGGAGAAAGCTGATTAGTATAATGCTTAACCACTTTTACCAGGAAAAGAACTCTATCCCTGCGCCTGAAGATTTTTTGGAAAATGCGCATTTGAAAAAACTCAGGACAAGAACTGCAGAAACAGAGAAATACGCTCCATTCCTGGTTCCGATATTACAGGAGAAAACAATTCTCATAAACGGTAGATTTTATCTAAACCCTGAGTTAATTATAAACGAGGTACAAAAGGACACAGGTATTCAGAAAAAGCTCATTCCCAGGCGGCTGTATTTATCCCATGGCGATATTCACTGCAACAACATACTCTGCGGTATCTCTGCAAAAAAACTCATACTCCTTGATCCGAGAGGAAAAAGCCCTGACAACAGTTCCTATTTCGATGTAGCTTACGATGTCGCAAAGCTGTATCATGACCTTAGAAGCTATTATTCACTCATAGAAAAACACATGTTCAGTATTTTTCTTCTTGAATCTGAGCGCGGAGTTGCAATTGAATATGAGTTTACCAGCAACCGGCTTATGGAAAAATTCAAAGAAAATTTTCAATTCGTACGGCGGCTTATTGAAAGTCAGTTTACCGACTTCGGTAATGTTTCCTATAGAGCGGATTTTACCGAAGCCCTTCTCTATCTTACCATGGTCCCTCTTCATCTGAAATCAAAGGCAGAGGGACTGATGTGCCTGACAACCGGAATACTCAGGTTAAACGAATGGTTCGAAGCAAACCATAAGGAATTGTACGATGCGCTTATAGCAAAGAATGCCCCAAAGAAGTAACAACATATAATAAGCGAGGTATGAAAATGAAAGCAGTAATTTTAGCAGCAGGGAAAGGAACTCGGCTTGCTCCATACTCAGACATAATTCCCAAACCCCTCATGCCCATAGAAAAAGACAATGAAGGACGTTTTGGGACAATTATCTCAAGACTTGCGCAGCAAATACGAACAGCAGGTATTACCGAAGCAGTAATTGCAGTAAACTATAAAGCAGGTATGATACTAGAACACATGGGCGACGGAAGCAGATTTGGGCTGAAAATATCCTATGTATTCCAGGAAGAATTGGACGGGAATGCAGGTGCGTATTACAGGGCTCAACACCTAGTGGAAAATGAAGCAGTGCTTATAACAGACTGTGATAATTTTTTTGATGACACTGTCATACCCTTAATAGTAAAACATCACTATGAAAAGAAACCAGCCCTCACTGTAGGGACTTGTCCAGTTGAAAATGTTAAAAAATTCGCAATTATTAAAACCGATAAATCAGGAAAGGCAGTAGATATTTACGAAAAACCCAAGAGTGCAGAGCAATGGGGAAATACTGCAAAAAGCGGCCTCATGGTGCTTTCTCCTAAAATAGCAGCCATGGACAGGGCTATCGCACAAACAGGGTCAGGCGAGTATACAACCACAGAAATAATCTCTCACTGCATCCGGAGTAATGAAGAGATTCAGCTCTTTAATATCCAAGGGGGATTTCACGATATCGGTACATGGCCTGAGTATATCCCGCTATTTAAGTCAATGCTATAAGACAGCAGAGACTGTTAAGAATCATTCATTTATTTTCTCGATTGTCAGTACATGGGGAATAGTACGGATACTCTTTACTACTTTCTTAAAGTCTTCTTTTTTATCCAGCTCCATAGTGAAAAAACCGATCAATCTACCTTGTTCATTTTCCTCAAGTTTATATTCGATAAGATGACCATGGTATTTCCGTACCGAACCCTCTATTTCAGAGAACAAGTTCGATGTCTGACGGGCTGTTACCCTGAACCTGCGGGTGGCTTTGGGAGATACAGTTTCCCATTCAACCTCCATTCTCCGCTGGGTAAAGTCCTTGATATATTTTAGGTTTGGACAGTCCCGCCTGTGTACGATAATACCCCGGCCTCTTGAAATGTACCCAATAATATCATCACCAACAGCAGGCTCACAGCATTTTGCAAAGCGGATCATCATATTCCGCTCATTCCCGATCTTTATGCCTACCTTCTTTTTATCAAGATACTTATTCGGAACTTCTTCCTGGGGCTTTTTTTCCGGCTTTTTGTGGTTCTCTTCGTGGTGATCATGTTTGCTTGCAGCCTGCTTTTTTGCAACAATGTTTCTGTCAATAATAAGGTTCTCGTCATGTTTGTTCAGCCAATTCCTTACTTTTGACCGTGCCCTGGAGGTTTTTACATAGCGCAGCCAGTTCACATGAGGATGTGCCTGGGGGCTGGTGATAATCTCTACTACTTGTGTGTTATTAAGCTCGCTCCGCAGAGGAACAATTGCACCGTCAGCTTTTGCAATTAAACAGTGGTCCCCAATTTCAGTGTGAATATGGTAGGCAAAATCGATAGGTGTAGCACCTTTTGGAAGTTCCACAACTTGGCCACGTGGAGTAAATACATAAATAGAGTCTTTTAGAAGTTCCCGCTTTATTTCCTCTAAAAACTGGGAAGAAGTAATTTTCACCCCGTCCCAATTTTTTAGCTTATTTACAATATGAAGGTCTTCAACTTTAAGGTTTTCCTTATTAAAGCCCTTTTTATACAGCCAGTGTGCAGCAATACCGTATTCTGCTGTTTTGTTCATTTCGTGGGTACGAATTTGGATCTCAAGCCGCTTTCCATCATAGCACATAACAGTAGTATGAAGGCTCATATACCCGTTTGCCTTGGGCATTGCAATGTAATCCTTGAACCTGCCGGAAATGGGTATCCAGAGCTGGTGGATTAGTCCAAGGAGGGTGTAGCACTCCCCTTGGGTATTACAGAGTATCCGTATTCCCAGAAGGTCATAGATCTCATCCAGCTGTTTTCCCCTTCTGCGCATTTTTGCATACACAGAATAGAAGTGCTTCATCCTGGTTTTCACCTGGACCTGAATCCCTTCCTTCCCTGCTGCACGGTAGATATCTTCTTTAACTCGCTTTAGATACTCTTCTCTTGCGCTCCGCTTTTCGGAGATGAACTGTTTCACCTGCTGGTACACATCAAAATGAAGGTGCTTTAATGAAAGGTCTTCCAATTCCGCTTTTAACCAGCTAATTCCGAGCCTGCCTGCAAGAGGGGCATAGACATCCAGACACTCCTGAGCAATTGCGCGCCTTCTGTGCTCAGACAGATGCTCTAATGTACGCATATTATGGAGTTTGTCAGCCAGTTTAATAAGAATAACTCGGATGTCCTTTATCATAGCAAAGAGCATCTTTCGAATTGTCTCTGACTCCTGAACTGTTTTATTTTTTGCCTTCAGTATTGATATTTTCGTTACACCGTTAACAAGTTTTTCAACATCTTTTCCGAACCGGGCCCGCATTTGCTGTCTAGAGATTTCAGTGTCCTCGAGTATATCATGGAGCAGCGCTGCAATGATTGTATCAGGATCCATCCGCAAACTAATGAGTATCTCTGCAACAGCAATAGGATGGATAAAATAAGGCTCTCCACTCCTGCGTTTCTGGTCTTTATGCTGATCCATAGCCCAGTATGCAGCATCAAGGATCCTGTCTTTTGCTTCCTGAGAATAATTATTCAGTTTTTCAGCAAAGGTTGCTACCCGTTCCTTCATACCTTTCTCTTTTTCCCGATTATTACCCTTTGACGCCCTGCAAGGTCGCGATGAATGGAAACATCGGAAAAACCTGCTTCCTCCATAATTTGCCTAATCTCGTTCATCTGCCAATATGCAGCTTCTAGTAAAACATAGCCGTTCATAAACAAATATTCCAGACTTCGCGGAATTAATTCACGAATAATTTCCAGCCCGTCCTCTCCTGCTGCAAGGGCATTCTTTGGTTCAGGCCATTTTTCCTTTTCCATAAGCGCGTATTCATCATCACTTAAATACGGGGGATTCGCAGTAATAAGATCAAACTTACCATCAATCTTGTCAAATAAATCAGATTCAACAGCTTTCATTTCATACCCAAGTATCTCGCTTGAGTTTTTTTTGAAAACTTCCAGGCTAAAGCTTGAAATATCGGATGCATGTACTGTTATATGCGGAAAAAGATGCTGGAGAGTGATTGCTACACACCCTGAACCGGTGCAAACATCCAATACCCGTAGTGCATCCGGGGTCTGCCGGATAATCTGTGCAGCTGCATCTACCAGTGTCTCGGTATCCGGTCTCGGGACAAGGACCCTTTTGTCAACCCGGAACTCAAGGCCATAAAATTCTTTAAATCCCCGGATGTAGGAAACAGGCAAACCGGAGAGCCGTTTTTCTATGAAATTCTCAAAAAGAAGCATGGTGCCCTTTTCTAGATTTTCTGGATAAGATGCTAAAAGCCGTGCTTTATTCCATCCGGCAGCATGAGCAAGAAGCACAGTAGCATCCAGGCGCGGAGTTTCTATTCCTGCAGCTGCAAGTGCATGGTGGGCCCGTTCTAGGGCCTCGCGTACTGTCATACCTGCTGATTCTGGAGGATTTCTTCCCTTACATGGAGCTTTAGTGCATCAACTACCTCTTCCAGATCACCTTGAAGAATAGAATCGAGTTTGTATATCGTAAGATTAATCCTATGATCAGTTAGCCTGTTTTGGGGATAGTTATAGGTCCGGATACGTTCAGACCTATCCCCTGAACCGACCTGGCTCTTTCGTGCTTCCGCCCGCTCGGCCTGTTTTTTTGACTCTTCCATTTCATACAGTCTGGCCCGGAGCACACGGAGGGCTTTTGCACGGTTTTTATGCTGGGATTTTTCATCCTGACAGGTTACCACTAGGCCTGTGGGAAGATGAGTGATACGCACAGCAGAATCAGTGGTATTAACGCTCTGGCCGCCCGGCCCTGATGAGCGGTATACATCTATCTTTAATTCCTCATTTTTCACTTCAATATCTGTTTCTTCAGCTTCTGGAAGTACAGCAACAGTAACTGCTGAAGTATGTATCCTGCCCCCTGACTCAGTAGCAGGAACACGCTGTACTCTGTGAACCCCGCTTTCATACCGCATATTTTCATATACATTTTTCCCGGACACAGAGAATACTATCTCCTTAAAACCGCCGATTTCAGTAGAGTTTTCTTCCATAATCTCTATTTTCCAGCCCTTTGATTCGGAGTAGTGTGAATACATTCTGTAGAGGTCAGAAGCAAAAAGCGCTGCTTCATCACCGCCTGTACCTGCACGAATTTCCATAATGATATTCTTTAAATCCAGCGGATCTTTGGGTACAAGAAGAAGCTTTATCTTCTTCTCTAGGGGGCCCTTTTTCTCCCGAAGTTCCTCAAGCTCTGTTTGAGCCATTTCCTTCAGCTCAGGATCTGACTCCTCTTCTATGAGGTACTCATTGTCTTCTATCTGCTTGAGAAGCTCCTTGTATTCAAGGTACGCTTCATTCACTTCCTGGAGATGTGAAAACTCCTGCATCAGATCTTTATAACGCTTTCTATCGTTAATTACATCCGGGTCTCCAAGGTATGTTTGCACCTCTTTATATCTGTGAGCAAGTGCTTCGAGTTTTTTTAGCAGCATTCGTATTAGCCTTTCTCCTGGAATAGCGGACAGGTATAGATAACAAGCTCTATCCGTTCTTTTTCCGGACCTTCGCAGTTATCTGCAGCCTTTAACAGGGCTTTTCTAATATGACAATTATTAAGGCGTTTGCAAATTGGGCAAGCGCCGTTTTCTCTCGGATTAAATTCTAGTTTCATGTATAAAGATTATCAAAAATACAGGTAATTATCAACTAGCTGTATAAGTAATTCAGATTCTCTGTTTAGGGGAATTGAACCTGCTCATCCCTTTTCATCCCCCTGAACCTTGCATAAAGATACTGCTTCATGGTAAACATATTGACAAGATTACATTGAGGGTTACTGATGAAAAAAACGAAATTAAAAGGACTTATTGCGTACTTGAATATTGGTCATGGATTTAAGTCTCCTGCAGTTGCTTTTGAAAAAGCCTTTGCTGCAACATCCGCAGAGGTAAAAAGTGTAGATCTATTTGCTGAAGCAGGCGCAAAAAAGGCTGATTCATTTTTAAAAAAGACCTGGCAATTCTGTCTGCGTCATCCATTCTGGTTTGAGATAATCTTTGCACTCAATGACAGTCCGCTTGTTCATTTTCTTCAAAGAAGACAGGGCAAGTCAATCAAGAAAAAACTGCTTGCTTATATTGATAAGGAAGATCCGGATTTTATTCTCTGTACCCATTTTACTGCGCTTGAGGCATTAACCACAGTGTTAAAAAAAGAGCGGCCGGATATAAAAATATTCGGATACAATTCCGATGTCATACTTTCCCACGAAGCATATGTAAACCTCGATGTCCTCCAGTACTATGTAGCAACAAAATCCGGATATGAAGAAATGATAAATGGGAGAATGCCCAAAGAACTGGTAACACTTACCAGTTTCCCCCTTCATGATAAGTTCTACAAAGAATTCGGAACAATAAAGCAGGAGCGGGAAAAGCTTGGACTCAAAGATAAATTTACACTACTTCTCACTTTTGGCGGAGAGGGTATCGGACCAGTTGACCTCTTGATGAAAATCACAAAACTGAATCTTGGAATTCAGGTAGTTGCAGTGTGCGGAAGGAATGAAGCGTTAAAGAACGAACTTGAAAAGCTGAAAAAATCTTTTCCAGAATTCGACCTTGTGCCATTGGGATTTATCACCAACATGCAGGATTATCTGTATACCTGCGATATTTCTGCGGGAAAATCCGGTCTGAACATGGTTTTTGAAAGTATTTACCTGCACAAACCGTTCCTTACCTTAATGGCAATGGCAAACGAACGCTTTGCAGCGAAATTCGTTGTTGACCACGGGTACGGATGGTTTCCAAAAGATCAGAATCAAATTCTTGAAATAATCGCTTCTGCTGCAAACGACCCGGAATACCTTAAGCCATACATTAAACAATTAGAAAACCATCCCTTTAAATTTAACTCAGCAGATACTGTTGCATCTGTTCTACAATTCATGGAGGAAGATCATGCATAATGCATTTGAAAACACAAAAGCACTTTATTTCGATTTAGCAGGTACACTCTGCGATATTCCAATTGGAAATATTTGGGATGATATTAATCTGAAAGGTATTGAAAAGGTATTCGAGGAACTAGGGTTTTTCACAGCGTTTACAACAGAAGAAATTCAGGCATACAAAAAAGAGTTCGTTGCACAAAAAGCGATTTTACGGAAAAAAGCCAAAACAGACCTGTACGAATATGAGATAAAACAGCAGATTTCTGACTTTTTATTCAAAATTAAATCCGATGACACAAAGCTGCAGAAGCACCTTTCACAGTTCACCTTTAATGATGAGCTTCTTCTTCGGCTTGAACATCTTTTTATCAGCACAGAGCTTGGCATTACTGTAAGCTTTCCGGAATCCAGGGAAGTCTTAGAAGCGCTTAATGAAAAATGGGAAATGCATCTTCTCTCCAATAATGCATCCAGGATGCTTGTTGATGAAATTGTAGAAAAGCTGGACTTCGGCCACCTTTTTGAAAAGACATTTGTTTCTGCTGATATCGGATACCGGAAACCCCATGAAAACTTTATCCGTGCTGTAGTAGAACAGACGAATCACAAGCCAGAAGAATGTGTAATGATTGGAGACAGGCTCACCCAGGACATTCAGATGGCACACGATTTTGGAATGAAAGCAATTCATGCAGCGATGGTGGAACATGCTGATAACACAGGTGCCGGAGAAATTCCCTACGATGCTCAAATCCGGAACCTACAGGAACTAAAGGAACTCCTGTTATAACAGGCAGCTTCTTAACACCATGAGTATTGCGATAGTATTAGTAGAACCTGAAATTCCGCAGAACACCGGCAACATTGCACGTACCTGTGCTGCAGTAGGCGCTTCTCTGCACCTTGTAAAACCCCTCGGATTTTCCGTCTCTGACAAGCATGTTAGGCGGGCAGGTCTTGACTATTGGAACCTGGTAGATGTCCATGTCCATGAAAACCTGCACGCAGTACAGAGGGCACTCTCTGACCGAAAGTGGGTGCTTGTAACAAAAAAAGCAAAAACCTCTTATACAGATATTGAATATAACAAAGATGTCTGCTTATTCTTCGGAAAAGAAACAGCAGGTCTTCCTGAATCTTTTCTTTCTTCCTACCCTGAAAGCTGTGTCCGCATTCCCATGGTTCCTGATGCGAGATCATTAAACCTCTCGAATGCTGCTGCGGTTCTCGTGTATGAAGCCCTAAGGCAGCAAAACTTTCCCGGACTTTCTATTCCATACCCAGACATTTTATAACTGTGCTCTTGATATTACCCCGGTTTTTTCGGTAATATCTAGGCTATGTTAGACTTACGCTATATAAAAGAAAACCTAGATGCTGTAAAAGCAAATATCGAAAACCGCTTCATGGATGCTGATCCCGAAAAAGCTGCTGCTCTGTACGACCGAAGAAAAGAGCTTATTCAAAAAGCAGAAGAAAAGCGGAGAGAGCGAAATGAGAACGCGAAATCTATGAAAGGCAAAATGCCCCAAGAGGAGAGACAGAAATTTATTACCAGGGGCAAAGAGCTGAAAGAAGAAATCGCGGTTATTGAAGAAGAGTTGAGCACTGTAGAAACAGACCTGTACGCGGAGGCAAAGCGAATCCCCAACATGGCGCATCCGGATGCTCCAGTGGGGAAAGAGGAGAAAAACAATCTCCAACTCCGTACAGTTGGTACAATACCGGAGTTTTCCTTCCCTGCAAAAGACCATGTTGAGCTTGGAACATCCTTAGATGTCATAGACTTTGAAACCGCAACAAAGGTATCAGGAACAAAATTCTACTATCTGAAAAACGAGGGTGCTTTACTCGAGATGGCGCTTGCCCGCTTTGCGATGGATATACTGCAGAAACGCTTGTTTACCCTTACAATCACTCCGGACATTGCAAAAGAAGAAATTGCCGAAGGAATCGGGTTTAACCCGCGGGGGGAAGAAAGCAATATCTATTCACTTGAAGGAACAGGTACCTGCTTAGTCGGAACCGCGGAAATAACCCTTGGCGGGTATTATGCTGATCAAGTATTGGAAGAAGAGAACCTACCGATCCGGATAGCCGGCTTTTCCCATTGTTTTAGACGGGAAGCAGGAGCTGCAGGACAGTTTTCTAAAGGCTTGTACCGTGTACATCAATTCAGTAAAGTTGAAATGTTCATCCTTTGTAAACCGGAAGACTCTGAAAAGATGCACCAGGAAATGCTGGACATAGAGGAAGAAATTTTCACAAAGCTGGATATTCCCTATCGGGTTGTGGATACATGTACCGGTGACCTCGGCGCTCCTGCATACCGTAAGTACGACCTTGAGGCATGGATGCCTGGAAGAGGAGAAACAGGAGACTGGGGCGAAGTTACCAGTACATCTAACTGCACAGATTATCAGGCCCGAAGGCTTAACATACGCTACAAAGGGAATGAGAAATCCGAGCATGTCCATATGCTTAATGGTACTGCAGTAGCAGTTTCGCGTGCATTTGTGGCTATTTTAGAAAACTTTCAAAACCAGGACGGTTCTGTGAGCATTCCGAAAAACCTTCAACCTTATACAGGGTTTGCGGAAATTCGGTCAAAGGAATAACAAAAAAGCTGCCGGTCCCACAGGGAAAGGCAGCTTTTTAATTTACACTCATCTTAATCGCAAATCTCCATAAGAGTATCACGATACACATCTTTATATTCTGAAAACTCAAATGAATCTTTTTCTTTCATCGTATCCCGTATCTTATTCTCAAACTCACGATAGCAGGGAATACAAAGTTTCTTTGTCAGAATATCCTGATAATTTTGCTCCCTTACTGCATCATGAACAACCTTCTTACATTTGTCACAAACAATGTTGATCATGTCCTGCTCCTTTCATACTGTATTCATCAAAAAAAAACATGTATCCCAATCTATGTCATACATTGCCTTTTGGTTATAGATTACTGGAATTCGGTATGCTTGTCGAGTCTTTTTTCTACCGCAGTTATTTTGTCAGTTTAACAGCATATAGTATATTAAAGATAAGGAGGTACTTATGAATAACTCAGCACTTGTAGTAGTAGATATGCAGAATGATTTTTGCCCTGGAGGAAACCTTGCAGTTGAAGACGGGGACAAGGTAGTACCAGTAATCAATAAAGTAATCCCCTACTTTCAGCTAATTGTCTTTACCCAGGATTGGCACCCAAAGGACCACGTTTCTTTTGCATCCATGCATGAGAACGCTGAAGTTAACGATATTATCACGATTGATAATATTGAACAGGTGATGTGGCCGGATCATTGTGTACAGAACACAAAAGGAGCAGAATTTCATCCTGACCTAAATACAAAACCAGCCCATGCTTTTATCAGAAAAGGCTTCCGCAAAGGGCTTGACAGCTATTCAGCATTTTTTGAAAACGATAAAAAAACTCCAACCGGTTTACGGGGATACCTGAAAGAGCTAGGAACTCAGAACGTCTATGTCGCAGGATTAGCTACAGATTACTGCGTACATTTTACTGCAATGGACGCAATATCCCAAGGATTCACCACCTATATTATTGAAGAGGCTGTACGGGGAGTTGATTTTCCCAAAGGAAATATAGAGAAAACCTTGGATAAATTTAAACAAGCCGGGGGAAAGCTGATCAGTGAAAGGGACATTACCTCATGATATCCGGATTATGGACTGACTTATATGAACTAACAATGATGCAGGGGTATTTTTACAATGACCATAATCCAGAGGTTGTTTTTGACTTCTTTTATCGGAAACAGCCCTTTGACTCAGGCTACTCAGTATTCGCAGGACTTGAGGATCTGTTAAGAACTCTGAAGGAAATTCAGTTTTCAGAAGAGGACATTCAGTATTTACAGGACCATGGTCTTTTTCATAAGGAATTTCTTGACTACCTCAAGGCTTTTAGATTTACAGGCACAGTGAATGCAATGCCTGAGGGCACGATTATTTTTCCGAATGAGCCGGTTGTGCAGATAAAGGCACCGCTTATCGAAGCCCAGCTTATTGAAAGCATTCTTCTAAACACCCTGAATTTTCAGACATTGATTGCAACAAAAGCTGCACGTATCTACCTTGCTTCTGGGCAGGGTAAGGTCCTTGAATTCGGACTGCGGAGGGCACAGGGACAAGACGGCGCCCTATCAGCAACCCGTGCTGCATATATCGGCGGGTGCGTGGCAACATCCAATACATATGCAGGGAAAAAGCTCGGGATTCCTGCAAAAGGAACAATGGCCCACTCCTGGATTATGTCTTTTGATACTGAAGAAGAGGCGTTTATGGCGTATGCCAAGCTCTACCCTTCATCCAGTATCTTTTTGATCGATACCTACCAGACCCTTGGGTCAGGAATTGAAAACGCGATAACTGCTGGCAAATACTTGAAAGAAAAAGGTGAGTCTTTCGGAGTACGCCTGGATTCTGGAGACCTAGAATACCTTTCCAGTTCAGTGAGAAAACGCCTGGATGAAGCAGGTTTTCCTGATGCTAAAATTGCAGTGAGCAATGAACTAAACGAGGAGATTGTTCATCAGCTGGTTACATCCGGAGCACCTATTGATGTATGGGGAGTCGGCACACATATGGTAACAGGCGGAAGCGACAGCGCTCTTACCGGAGTATATAAACTTGCAGCAATAAAGAAAAAGGGCGCAATGGAGCCGGTTATTAAAATATCAAACCAGCCCTCTAAGACCACAAACCCCGGAGATAAGCGGGTTTTCCGGTTCTTTGATAAATCCGGTTCACCATTGGCAGATCTATTATGCCTTGCAGATGAAAAGCCCCCTACTCACGGCGCTATTACTTTGCATCATCCGGCATATGAACATTCCAAATATACAATGAAAGGTTACAGTTCTGTAAAGCCTATGCTTGAACAAGTTATGAAAGATGGTAAAATAACTGCAGATTTACCAACACTTAAGGATATTCGGGAATACGCAGTATCCGGACTTAAAGCGCTCAACTGTACATATGCGCGGTTACTTAATCCGCATATTTATAAAGTCTCCTTATCCGGAGCGCTCCAGGAGGAGAAGTTCAGCATGATGGAAGAATATTCCCCATAACCGTGAAAGGCTTATATGAACTCGAATTTCTATCAACATATCTCACGAAATAACAGCTGTTACATTATTGCAGAAGCAGGTACAAGCCATAATGGTAACATTAAAGAGGCGCAAAAACTTATTGATACTGCACAGCAGGCAGGTGCAGACTGTGTGAAATTCCAGATTGTCTATGCTGATGAGATTATCCATCAGAACACCGGCTTGGTAGACCTGCCTGGAGGAAAAGTTTCCTTATACCAGGTATTTAAAAACTTAGAACAGCAGCCTGAGTTTTTTGCAGAATGTAAAAACTATGCTGAAAGCAAAGGAGTCGACTTTCTTGCCTCAGTATTCGGAAAAAAAAGTTTATCCGAGTACCTTTCGTTAAAGCCGGATGCAGTGAAGATTGCATCTCCGGAGCTAAACCATATTCCCCTTCTAAAGGATATCAGCTCAGCGAACCTTCCTGTGATTGTTTCAACAGGAGTTTCGAAGTTAAAGGATATTGATGAAGCGGTTGCTCTGCTTCCTGAAGAAACCGTGCTGCTCCATTGTATTACCAGCTACCCTGCACCTGAGGAGGAATACAATCTGCGGCTCATTGCATCGCTTGGCTCTATTTTCGGACTTCCTGTCGGTATTTCCGACCACTCAAAAGACCCCCTGCTTGTACCTGCAGTAAGCACACTCCTTGGAAGCTGTATCCTTGAAAAACATATAACACTTTCCCATGCAGGAGCAGGACTGGATGATCCAATTGCCTTGCAGCCGGAGGATTTCCGGAGAATGACTGAAGCAGTAAGAAAAATCCAATCCATGCCGTATAATGATGCTATTGATTATATAACCCAGTTTTATGAAAGAAAGAGAATAGAAAACGTGCTTGGAGACGGGGTAAAAAGGCTTGCAAAATCTGAGGCTGAAAACTACGGGTTAACAAACCGCTCAATTCACGCAAAGAAGGAGATACACCAAGGAGAAGTACTCTCAGAAGAGAATATCGCTATACTCCGTACTGAAAAGCAACTTCTCCCTGGGCTGCATCCCCGGTATTACAGCAGAATACTTGGCTCTCACGCAAAAACTTTTATTTCCTCTGGACAGGGAATCCAATGGAAAGATATAATTAGTTAAAATTCCTTGCTTTCGCGCTGGAAAATGGTTTATGCTCTATTTAAACACTATAAACGAGTAAACAGGATTACAATGGCAAAGTCTATTATCCAGGAATATATTGAACGGTATTCTGAAAAAGCAATCGCTTTTAATAATTATGCAATCAAAAAAACCGGACTTATACAGAATCAAACCGTTATAAAGCTAGAAGATTATATGCTCATCGGTGCACCGTATCAGCTATCTATGAAGCGGGCCATAATGCTTGTAATTCTCAGTAAAGAAGAATCAGCATTTTTCAAGCGTTTTCAGGGAAAAATGTGTTCTTTAAGCATTGTTTTTCAGCCTGGAGACAGACCCCAGCCAATTAAATTTTTTATCCGTGCAACCCTTGGGAAGGTAGGTCCGGTAAAGGGCAGAGATAATGTCAGCCTATTTGAACTGCAACTGAAGAATACACCAAACGAGCTCATTGAAATTATCGGAAAACACCTTGGGTTTATGGATGCACTCGAGTCACAGTACGAATCTCTTCAGGGAAAGGAAGTTCCCATAACCCCGGAAACTATGAAGATACTTAGGTATAACACATTCATGGAAGCAGTTTTTTCAAAGAAAAAAGTGATGCCTACCTTAAAGTCTATTGCAGTAAATGAAATAACCCTTGGATTTGATCCTCAGAAAGCATATCCTGCAGAGGGAGACCAGATAAATCTGAAACTGTATTTTCAAAGTTATCAGTTCAGTGTAAACGGCAAAGTAACTGAACGTAAACAGAATAGTCATAACCAGGTGCTTATTAAGGTTGCAGTGGGTTTCACCCCTGAGCTTGTTGAAATAATAGATGACTACCTTTTTCGTGCACGCCTTAGGGAGAGGAAATAGGACCTGATAGGCATTCTTTTTTTTTTTGATTATAATCCCTGCTGCAACGGGCTTACCTTTCCTATTGCTGCTGCCGGGGTTGACTTTTTTACAAAACATTACTATATCTAGTTCACAACACTTCAAAAAAGAAGAACCCAATCTACAGGCAGGTCAATTGTGATAACAGCTAGTAATATCTCACTTTCTTACGGAGAGCGATCGCTTTTCAAGGAAGTAAACATAAAATTCACTCCGGGAAATTGTTACGGACTAATTGGAGCAAACGGCTCTGGAAAATCTACGTTTCTGAAAATTCTTTCTGGAGATTTAGAGCCTGATACAGGCGATATTATTGTCCCAAAGGATATGCGGATCGCTGTCTTAAAACAGGACCAATTTGCTTTTGATCAGTACTCTGTAATGCATACAGTCATTATGGGGCATAAGAAGCTTTATGATATAATGATAGAGCGTGACGAAATTTATGCAAAAGCCGAATTCTCTGAAGAGGACGGCCTCCGTGCTGCAGAGCTGGAAGGAGAATTTTCCGAACTGAACGGCTGGGAAGCAGAGTCAGAAGCAGGAGCATTGCTCTCAGGCCTCGGCCTTCCTGAAGACCTCCATGAGGCAAAAATGGCTGAACTTGAAGGCGGTCAAAAGGTACGGGTACTTCTTGCACAGGCATTGTTCGGAAACCCGGACATCCTCCTCCTTGACGAACCGACAAACCACCTTGACCTGGAATCTATCAACTGGTTAGAAGACTTTCTGTACAAGTTTCCAAATACCGTTATTGTTGTCAGCCATGACAGACACTTTTTGAACAAAGTATGTACCCATATTGCAGACATCGATTTCGGCAAAATCCAGCTGTATGCTGGAAATTATGACTTCTGGTACCAGGCAAGCCAGCTCATCCAGAAACAGCACAGGGACCAGGCAAAACGCAATGAGGATAAAATTGCTGAGCTAAAGTCATTTATTCAGCGCTTTGCATCCAATGCCGCAAAATCCAAGCAGGCTACTTCCAGAAAAAAACTGATTGATAAACTCAGTATAGAAGAGCTGCCAGCTACTTCCCGGCGTTTTCCATACATCAACTTCAAGCCTGAACGTGAGACAGGGAAAAAGGTCCTGGAGGTGAAAGACCTTACTGTGAGCATAGACGGAGAAACAGTACTTAAGGACTTTGACCTAACAGTAAACCCGAAGGAAAAAATCGCTTTTGTAGGAACAAACCATACAGCAAAAACTGCATTATTTCAGGTGCTTGCAGGAGAACAGCAGCCGGACGCAGGCAGTTTTGAGTGGGGAGTAACGATAACTCCTTCCTACTTTCCGAAGGATAATACAAAATACTTTGATGATGACATTTCCCTTGTTAACTGGCTCCGCCAATTCACCTCCGCAGATGCTGAAGAAACGTATGTTCGCGGCTTTCTCGGGAGAATGCTCTTTACTGGAGAAGAAAGCCTTAAGTCTTCGAAAGTCCTTTCAGGAGGCGAAAAAGTACGGTGTATGCTTGCAAGAATGATGCTCTCAGGCGCAAATGCGCTTATTCTGGATGAACCGACAAACCACCTTGACCTTGAGTCGATAACAGCATTAAATAACGGCTTGCTAGATTTTCCTGAAGTACTCCTTTTTTCAACCCACGATCATCAGCTTGTCTCCTCTGTTGCTAACAGAATTATTGAGATCTGTCCAGGTGGAGTCATTGATAGAATGATGAATTTCGAAGAATACATTGAAAGCACGGAGATTCAGGAACTACGGGACAGCCTGTACACAGACGGTCACCATAGAATTGAAATATAGCTGTAAAAAGAACGAATAGATACTCTTTCTCATAAGCTTCCATTTTTCTCCACAAATGGAGAAAAATGGTTTACAATAAAAAGCATATGGATTTTGTCTCTATAAATATTGTGTCTATCCCCTCTTTGATAGGCGCGGTTGTACTTCTTGTATTTCTCCTCTTCTCACTTACCTACTTTGCTGTTATTCACAGGCAAAAGCTGCTGCTCTTCTATGCCGGACTGCAATTTGGGCTTTTTCTTTTTGTGGGCGGCTATGGAATGTACACAACTCTATCAGATCCTCTGCTTATTAACCTTATGACACGGATCTGCTTTACCGGTGCTGCAATAACCCCGCTTTTCTTCTATCTCTTTATCTCAGAAATAATCAGGAATAAAAGGTCCTGGCTCTTTTACATTACCCTAGTTTTTGCCATCCTTTCAGTTATCGGGGTTTGGGCAAGCTCTAGCCTTATTATCACCAATGCTGTACAATTTCAGCCTCATAAGGGCTATTTTACAATGGTAAAAGGCCATTTATTTCCGGTATTCTTTGCAATTAACCTCGTTCTTATTCTTTCCATATATGCATGGTTCACACAATTCTATTTCTCTAACATGAAACAGAACAGAGTGTATCTACCTCTACTCATCAGCTTTTCAGTGTGGATTATAGCGAGCATACATGACGGTCTTGTATCCCTTCATTTATTTGACCATCCCGCTTTACCCTGGATTGGTCCGGTGCTCATGATATGGATGATCGGCAGTTTTATCGCCCGGTTAGTGAATGCTCAGGAGCGTCGTCTTCAGGAGACAACAAAGGCAAAGCTGGTTCTTGAAGAACGGATAAATAGGGACAGTCTGACAGGATTATTCAACAGGGACTATCTTGAAGAAATACTCAACCACGAGATAACTAAAAAAACCAGACACGCGGTGGAGCATGCCCTTATTTTTATGGACATAGACAATTTTAAAGAAATAAATGACAATTACGGCCATGGAACTGGGGATGAAGTTTTACAATGCCTTGCTGAAATTCTTCGGTTATACTCCAGAGAAACAGATTTACCGGCAAGGTTTGCAGGGGATGAATTTGCAGTACTATTTTTGGATTGCCCCAGAGACCAGGCTATTCGTCTTTCAACCGATATTAAAAACACTTTTCACCGGCTTTTACATGAACGTTTTTCTTTTTCACAAACAATTAAAACCGGGTTGAGTATTGGAGTACTCCCTTCAGCAAAATGGTCCTCTTCAGTTGTAGACACAATGAAAAAGGTAGACAAACGGATGTACAGAGCAAAATCTTCAGGAAAAGACCAAGTATACGGATAGAAAGGAGCCCTTTTTTATCACCATGCTTTATCTACGCAGGTATCCCAGCTCTTTGGGCAAGACAATATTGTTTCCAAAGTCATCCTCACCATATCCGTTTTCCGCAAGAAGCTTTAAATCCTCAAGCACTCGCTTGTCTCCGCGAAATTTCACCGTTAGGTCGGTACGGATATCTATCTGACCTAACGCAAGAAAGTGTGCAATACTTCTCTTTGCAAACTCAGGAAGGCTCTCATCTCTCTGAGGTTCCAGCTCATCAAAATTAAAATTTGCGCAGTAATTTACGATTTTCTGGTTTTCCAACAGCTGAAAAAACACCCTGCGCAAGCCTTTGCGAAGATCCGATTGTTTTTCCCCTAATTTTATAATCTGTAGATCATTTATGTATTCATAGAGTTTTCTTCTCTTTTCTGCATTAATCTTTTCATTTACCCGGAAAAGCTCCAAAGGCTGAGAAGCATCGTATTCTTCATCACCCATAATAAGCTGCACTTCAGAACCGTAATGAAGAACGATCTTTGCTACCAAGGTTGAAGGCCGCACATGAAAACCGCGGTAGTTCGGAACAGGCACCTCCACCTCTCCTATTTCAGCATAACGTTTTAGCATTCCCCTGCAGAGGTTCTGGGTTGCCTCGAGAAATTTATCCGAAAATGCAAGAGAAAAGTCGACAAGCAGATTGAGGATATGTTTCTCCGATATGGGTGACTTTATTTTCGCAAACAGCCCCTTAGAATATGTCCGCAGATGGCGTTCATAATAATGAGAAAGCCCTGTGGCAATTTCCAGAAGATGAAAAATAATGGAGATATGACCACGTATAATGGGAAGATCCCGGTCCTGTATTTCTATATCTGAATTTGCTATATGGGTATCGTAAAGTGCCTGAAGGTTATGAAACTGGGCTTCATACTTTCTCAAAGCAGCCTCACTAATCAGGTTCGGAATACACCCTGCATAATCACACTGCTGCAGCCTATTATGAATTCCAAGGAGTTCGGACTCTTCAGCAAGATTTAGAAAGGCTGTAGCAATATGGGTCACCATCTTTCCCGGTTCATCGACATGCCGTTTCTGCCGGGTAATCTCAAGCTTGCCTGAAAGCTGTGTGTCATCAAAATGCATATCAAATGATTCACCCTTATCTATATCAATACCGCATTTTTTTGAAGTACTGATTAGCTCTCTTGCAATATTGGAGATAGTTTTATGCACTATATTTACTGCATCATCTGCTGCTTCAGGAAACTTATCTTTAATCTCAATAAGCTGATAAGAGGGTACGGTTTTTTGGATATGCATGAGAATATATGCTATGTCGCTGAAGTTTTTGGCAGCTGAGACAGCTTCCCGAAAGGAAAACCACTTATCATTACTCTTTGCACCATAAAAGTCCAGTGTTTCTTCTGTCCTGGTTGCCTCAATTTTTAAGTCTCCAAGGTATTTCCGTGATAACAATTGGAAAGAAGAGGAGTTCTTTGCACCAAACCGCGAAATTAGTAAGAGTTTTTTCACCCTCTCTGAAATAAGCGCTAAAAATTCTGACTCATCTAATATATTTGAAGAGGGATTATTTCCTGGATGCTGTTCCGGTCTCATACAATCCCTCCTTTTTATGCTTTTCTTGTACTATGTTATAAATGATTACCATGTTACCTGTAAATTTATACGTAAGTACCATGATAATTCAAGCCAATTTTAGAGAAATTGTAAGATTTAAACATAATTTTCATTCTTTTTGACTGAGTCCAATTTGATCAGCAACCTGTTTCATACCTTCGATTGTGTGAGAAATTACCTCGCTTACTTCCATGTCCATCATCTCTGCGCCTTTTTCAATAAGTTCTCTATCAGCACCAGCTGCAAAGCTTTTTTGTTTCCATTTTTTCTTAACAGATTTAACTTTCATATCCATTACACTTTTTGAAGGACGGACTAAAGCAGTTGCAGTTATCAAGCCTGTTAGCTCATCAATGGTATAAAGTGTCTTTTCCATAATATGTTCAGGTTTCACATCTGTGCAGATACCCCACCCGTGGCTGAGGACTGCGCGGACATACTCCTGTGGCCAGTTGTTTTCCTGTAAAATCTTTTCTGTCATTTTACAATGCTGGTCCGGATACTGCTCATAGTCAAGGTCATGGATCAATCCGATAATTCCCCATTTTTCCGGATCTTCATTATACAGTTGTGCAAAATGGCGCATTACCCCTTCTACAGCGAAAGCATGGTTAAGCAGACTTTCTGATTTGTTATATTTTTTTAATAGCTCTAAAGCTTCTTCCCGTGATGGAATATGTGACATACGCCCCCCAGATAACTGATTCATCTAACAGGTATTATGCCAAAAATACTGTTTCCTGTAAATTGATTTCTTCTCAATCGACAGTAAAGAAAAACCATTGTCTATGTATGCGGCCGAAGAGTGCAAGCAAGAATATACACTGCTTATTTACGGAAAAATGGAGATCCCTCATTTTCTCAAAACATTTTTCCTGTACTATAGAGTGTAATTATCCGATACTGTAACAAGATACTAAGAGAAAGGCGCGCACTCTATGCACAAGTCCAAAGGTTTATCTTTTTTCGCAAAAGTAGTCTTTATTAACTTATTTGTCTCCTTTTTGGGTTTTATTCATAACCAAATAATTCTTTGGATATACTCCCCCTTTTCTACCGCTTCTGTTGCACAGCGCTTTATTCATGTATTCACGCAGAACACTAGCATATTTATTTTCCTTGGCCTTGCAATACCAATCAGTATTGGAATTGCTGCTTTCATAAGTCCTGCTGAACGGGCAATCCGCGATGAAAACAAGCAAAAGCAGGCTGAGAAGCGTATAAAACAACTGCCTTTCCTGCTTGTTGCAATCTATCCCCTTGCATTTGCGCTCGGCCCGATTGTTGGAATGACATCAGCCCATAATGAAGTATTCATCGGCTATGGGGCAGCAATCATACTGACATCACTATCAACAGGGTTCTTCTGTTTTACTATCATCTACCTTAAAATTGAAGAGCATATCTTCTACATTAAGCGCGAACTTAAGATGTTTGCAATTAATGACACCAAACATCTTTTTTCTATTATTACTAAACTTCTTATTTCAGTCCTCTCCAGCGTGGCTTTGACTGTATCAATTGTTTATATGATTGGTTCTTACTATGCTATTGTAGGAAACGAAGCTGCAACAGGATCAATGCTTGTTAATGCTTTGCTTAATATTTTTATACTGCATATCCCAATTGTGTATCAGATATACCTTGCATCCGGAACAATAATAAAATCTGTAAACCTTCTACGCCAGAACATCAATGACCTTGCAATTGGAAAGGTATCCCTAAAGTCCAGGACCCCCATCCCAAGCTATGATGAGCTTGGGCATCTTATTTCAGATTTTAACGACTTTATGGACTTTCTTACTAATGATGTAATGCTGGAGATCCAGTCATCTACAGAGGTTGTCTCAGCATCCATTAAAGAAGTCTCTTCTGCTGCCCAAGACATTGCTGCAACATCTAATGAGCAGGCATCGAGCGCAAAAGAAATTGTGGCAACAATGGAAGATGCACAACAACTCTCCAATTCAATTTCACAGAAGATTGATGAAGTAACCCGGGTCAGCAGACAAACCAAGGACCGGGTTGAAGAGGGATCTGATACCATTAAACAGACACTGGATAAAATGAACCAGATCCGCGAAAGCAATGCTTCCACTATAACCGGGATCAAGACCCTTGGGGAGCAGATAGACTCTATCTGGGATATTGTCAACATAATTAATAATATTGCTGACCAAACCAAAATCATCGCGTTTAATGCAGAGCTTGAAGCATCCTCTGCAGGAGATGTAGGAAAGAATTTTGAAATTGTTGCATCTGAGATACGCAGACTTGCAGATAATACCGTGGAGTCAACCCAGGAAATAAAAAATAAGATAAATGAGATTGCATCTTCATCTGATAACTTAATAATGAAGTCAGAGGAAGGAACTTTGCGCGTACAGGAAGGCTGGGAATTGTCAAAAAAGGCAGGCACAGTGTTTGAAGAGATTATTGACTCCTCTGAAGTAAGTGCCCAGTCATCGGAAAATATCGCTGAATCTGTAAAACATCAAGTATCATCGTTTCAGCAGGTGCTTGCAGCAATTAAGCAGATTTCAGACGGGATAGACAGCTTCGTACAGTCAACACAGCTGACTCAATCCACAGTAAACGAGCTAAAAGCGCTTGTTGATAACCTGAACAAAATGGTAGACCGCTACCTGGCTGAAGAATAACCAAACCCAAAGATTATTGACCATCGGATAAACAATACTGTAGTATAAACGGGTAATACTACAGAAGGAGTTTTTATGCTGCTTAGGTCAAGCCTTGAATCCATTACACCGTACAAGCCCGGAGTACTCAAACCTGGAGCAATTAAGGTTGCATCGAATGAAAACCCCCTAGGACCAAGCCCTTTGGCAATGGAAGCGTTGAGGCAGGCTATCCCGGATGTGTATCTTTACCCGGACGGAGCATGCACCATTCTCAGGGAGAAGATAGCACAGAATCACCAGGTAGATCCTGACCGGATTATCTGCGGCAATGGCTCTGATGAACTTCTGGTTCTAAGCGCAGGCGCCTATATCGAGGAAGGCCTCAATGCTATTACATCTAAGACCACATTCTCTGAATACACTTTTTCTGCTCTCCTTTTCGGCGGGGAGATGCGATACGCGCCATTAAAAGACGGCAGATTCGACTTACAGGCAATTTTGGATTTAGTTGATGAGAACACCAGAACAGCCTACCTATGTAACCCGAACAATCCTACAGGTACATATTATACCCAAGAGGAACTTGTGAACTTTATGAAACAAGTGCCTGAGCACGTACTTGTTGTTGTTGATGAAGCGTACAGTGAATACGTACAAGCAGACGACTTTCCTTCTTCTATAGAACTGGCAAAAAGCTATGAAAACCTGCTGATACTGCGCACATTCAGCAAGATATACGGCCTTGCAGGGCTGAGGGTCGGATACGGAATTGGAAGCACAAAAGTAATCTCCGATATGCTCAAAGCAAAAGAACCCTTCAATGTGAACCTCTTAGCTCAGAAGGCTGCTGCTGCTGCACTTGATGATACCGGCTTTGTTCAGCTCTCCAGGGATAATAATGAAAAGGGTAAAGAATACCTCTGTAAACAACTGGATGCAATGGATATTTTCTACTACCGGTCACAGGCGAATTTTATTTGTATGAACCTGGAGACCGAGGCATCCGAGGTTTTTCAGAAAATGATGGATCTTGGAATTACAATCCGTCCATTAAATTCCTACGGCCTTACTACCTGGATCCGAGTTACAATCGGAACCCAAGAGCAGAATGAGTTTTTTATCAAGGTTCTAAAACAGGTGCTCGGAAAATAAAAAGTAATGGTATTTCCTCAGCTGAACATATACAATCCTTATATACCTACCATTAATAAAATAAGGATTTCATAAATGCTGGGTGTGAACATTCTTCTTGCAGCAATTCCCTCAGTTATTATTCTCAGAATTTTTTATAAACAGGATAGAAACAGATCTGAACCGAAAGGCCTTTTGCTTCACTGTTTTTTTCTCGGCTTTCTTTCCCTACTTCCTGCGCTTGTAATTGAGTTCGGACTTATCTTCTTTGAAAGACAGCTCTCCGGCATCCTGATAATAACTTTTCGTGCATTCATTGTAGCAGGGCTTGTGGAAGAAGGGGCAAAGCTCTTTGTTGTAAAGAGCTTTATCTACCACAGGGTTGAATTTAATGAAATGACAGACGGTATTGTTTTTACCATTGCCGCAAGTCTCGGCTTTGCCTTTTTTGAAAACCTTTTTTACTCCTTCGGGCCGCCGAGTGTACTAATAATCCGCGGGTTGACAGCTGTGCCTCTTCATGCAATTTCTGCTGGAATACTCGGGTACTATATCGGGTATGCAAAATTCACTGCCTCTTTTCATATGAGAAAAGGATTATTCCTGGCTGTATTAGTGCACGGCTTTTACGATTTTTTCTTGTTCCTAGGCCCTGCGTTCTCCTTTCTCGTATTCCCGCTCCTAATTTTCTCCGGCTTTTGGCTAAAAGCCTTGTGGCAAAAAGCTATCCATGCTGATAAAGAGGCAGAGAGGGTATAGGTCTAACTTTCTAATTATCAGTACTGTTAATAATACTGCTCCTACTTTTTGTTGCCTTTGTAACTATTTATCCATATTCGGTGAATCTAATTCCGGTGCCACCTTTTTAATAAGCAAACGTAAACGGGCTTTTTGCTGTTTATTTAATTGCTGATGGCTGGTAAGATATTCTCTTTCCCCTGCCTGTTGAATGCGTGGATCAGAGTTCACCATTTTTACAATACCGCGCAAACAGTGCAGATAGGGGGTATCCAATAAGCAGAAGCTATGGTCAACAACTTGGCCGGCAAGTACGTATTTTTTACCATGCATAGCATAGATGAATAGCCTATATAGGAGAGAGAGTTTGTTGGGTTCTCTTCTGATAATGTGTTTAATAATCTCAATTGCCTTCTTATATTGCTTAAGAGGGTAGTGCCTAAAAGGTGATTTCTTTTCCAACTTTTTATACAGATTAAAAAAAACAAGAAAAACAATTACCTTTATCATTACACTGAGAAAGAATGAGTAATTGAGGGTAAAGTTAAATAGTCCATGAATGAATGCAGCAGGAAGAATGTAAAGGAGCATAACAAAATAGAGCCCTTTTATTGGTTTTTTTGAATAATAGCGCAAGCTCCCATATGCATATCCCCACACCATTGCATAGGACATATGACCAATGATCGATAAAATAGACCGAATAATCAGTACGAAGATTCCATAGCTTGCAGCATAAAGAAAGTTCTCAATAACCGCAAACCCCAAAGCTGTTGCAGCTCCCTGTACCATTGCATCCATTGGTTCTTCTACTGTTCTATAATATTTTGCCATAATATAAAAACAGGTAAATTTTGAAAACTCTTCAATTGGCCCCACAAAAACAATATGCTTCACAAAATCCATGAGTAATAGATCACTATAAAATATTCGATCCGGAATTAAAAACCACTCAAGGTATATTGCCACTACAACGCTTGCAAGACCTGCGGCAAGAAACCTGGCTATATTAGTCTCCGTTTTTTTATTAATCTTTTCCTTATTAACTACTAATAAAATATTTGAGTATATAACGAGAACCAGCACGTCAATGATTAAGATTGCAGCTAACATTATTTTACCTTTTGTATCGCATTACGAGCTACTCATAATGCTTTTACTAATACTTTTTTACATTTATGATAATTTTGCAAGCGTGTTTTTTAATTTTCTCCTCTGAATAACAGAAGAATATGTGGACACAGAATCATAAATAATTGTATAAATTTATATGATGATAGTGATAACAGGAGATACTCATGGTGTAATAAACCGCCTTGGGAAACCGTTAAAAAGGAAAGCTAAGCTTAACCCGAATATTGTAATAGTACTTGGCGACTTCGGCTTTCCATGGGAGTACCCATACAGCAATACTGACAAATACTGGCTCACATGGCTGGATAAAAAGCCCTTCACTACCCTTGTAGTTCCAGGAAACCACGACAATTGGGACAGTGTAGACAAAGCTGACCAAACCACATTGTTTGGAGGCATGGTTTCTAAAATAAGCGAATCTCTCTACTTCCTGCATACAGGGCAGTCCTATGTCATTGAAGGAAAAGAGTATTTCGTGTTCGGAGGCGCAAAAACTACGGACATGGAAAGAAGAATAAAAGGAAAAACCTGGTGGCCCCAGGAAGTGCCTTCACAGCAGGTATTCCAAAATAGTGTTAACAGATCCCAAAAAAAGAACAGCTTCGATTATGTACTTTCCCATACTGCTCCGACAAAAATAGTGCAGCAGATATTAGAAGACCATCCTGACAGGTTTCCGAAAGAGAGAATAGAAGACCCAGTCTGCAAAATGCTCGACTATTTTTCAGAGCACCTGAGCTTTCAGACCTGGTTTTTCGGACACTTTCACCTAAACCAGAAGTTTTGTTTGGATGATAGTGAATACCAGTGCGTTTACTATAGTTTTGTGAAGATAGATTAGGATATGGTAGATTAAGAATCCATTAACGAGGAACTTTGCAGAGCATTACAGCACCTAGTTCTTCACTACAACCTCTGCCATAAATGCAGTGCCTGTTATTCGTAGAATACAGGGGCTTCCTGCTCTGTCCGGTCTCTTCTTACGCTTATCCTTGCATTCTGCCATAAGCGGTTGGACCTTTAGCTGGACCTGTACATCATCAGGGACATAAATGGTGAGACTGCTCATAATATGGGTAACATCAATTTCAGTTATCCCTTCAGGCAGGTAGATGTCCCGGTAATCCAATTCCAATGAACTCATTAAGCCGAAAGTGGTTACCTGCTGTGCATCCAAGTCCAATGCTGATATTTTCTGTTCAGCGAAAATACAGGAGACATCTTCACTCGGTTTTGCCCATTGCGATGGGGGGTGAGGCGGGGCTTGTTCTTTAAAAACAGTGCCTTGGTTCTCGTACAGGGCAGGCAAGTCTAAATCTTCAATAAGGGGTTCAAGGGATTCAAAGTCCTTTGCCCCTTCTATCTGTGCTATACGCTTTTCAAATTCCTGCTGCCCGATTTTATCATCAGCATACAGCTCCCCAAGCACTTTAACTGCTTCGTTTTTCCTTGTTTCAAAATCCATATCAATGTAATACCATACTTATTGCCTACAGGCAAGATTATTTAAACTTTGCTGCAATATACAGCCTTGTCCCGCTTAAGTCGCTTGGTTTGAGTTCTTCATTATCAAACATTCCTGCTACAATGAAACCATGGGAACGCAGGAGCTGTTCAATTTCCAGTGGAAAGAACATTCTATACATTGTGGTATCTTCAATTTCTTCTCGCCCCGGTATATTCCATGTCCTTCTTCGGATAAGAAGCTGATTTCTTCTGTCAAAACTCTGTTCAACCTGTGCGGTTGCTTTAAATGTCCCTGTATCTACGGAGAACTCATTGTCCAGTTTTGCCTCTCCGCCGCCGAGAAAGGAGGCTGCATTCCGGATGTCTAGAACGAGTAATGTTCCGTCTTTTGCATGTGCAGCAAAGGTTGAAAGCACTTTTTCTATATCATCGTGCTTTAGCGCATACATAAAGGTAGAACGCATACAAGTTATTACATCAAAGCGCTTTCCCATATGGAGGTTGCAGATATCCCCTACCTGAAAGTTAACCTTACTGTGGTGCCTTCTTGCATAGGCAATGAGCTCTTCATTCTCATCTATTCCCCATATTTCAGTATGATTAGCTTTTAAAAGGGTAAGATGTTTTCCTGTACCGCAGCCCATATCGAGTATAGATTCAGGATATTCGGGTAGGTATTTTACAAACATACGCTTACAAAGTCGTGCGGTTTTTTCAGCCGGCGCGTAATACACTATTTCGTACAGCTCCGGATTCTCGTCCAGTAAGTTCTGAAGCCCTTGATCCATCTTAAGCCCCCTTTTACTCTAGTTACAACATTTTTCAGTATTTACAATTATAATACGTCCTTTCTTATATAGCAAAAAAATCAATTTATTTTTTGTTGTTTATGGTCTGTATTCTATAATCCATAGGCTTTATTGCATATTCTGCGTTTCTATGCTTAAATCTCTGAAAGTCAGTAGTCTGGAACACTGAAAAATCAGGTTACATTTTAATCAAAGGAAGCTCTCCATGAAAGCATTGCAGGGAAAACAGGTTTCAATACACTATTCAATGGGTAACGCAGGGGGAACAATACTGGAAACAAGCAAGGACAAGGGCCCCTTGGTGTACATACACGGTACAGGGAGCCTCTTACCTGCTTTGGAAGAAGCAATTGAGGGTAAGTCCCAAGGGGATGAGTTCTCTCTGGTATTAGACCCTTCACAAGCTTATGGAGAACGGGATGAAGAGCTTGTAACAAAAGTTCCATATGAATCTATTCCGGAAAATCTACGGAAACCGGGTGCAACACTGAAGGTTACCAGCGAGTCGGGTGCACGAAAGGTAAATATTATAGCTGTACAGGATGACGGCATAATAGTGGATGCAAACCACCCCCTTGCCGGTCTTTCACTGTTTTTTGACGTAGAAGTAATAGATGTGTGTGATCCTTGACTCATGCAATGGGGAAAACCAGGGTGTAGCTCACACCTTTGCTTCCTGTCTGAAGGGTAAGATTCCCTCCGAGTTGGTCGGAAATGGTGGAGATAAGTTTTACACCTAGAGACTGACATTCCTGAAAGTCAAAGTCTGAAGGAAAGCCCTTTCCTGTATCTAAATATGACAGCTCTAAATCTGTTTCAGTTTTTTTTGCAATCCCTATCTCAATTTTTCCGCTGTTCTTTTGTGCAAACCCATGCTTCATTGAATTGGTTATCATTTCGTTCAGCAAAAGGCCGCAGGATATTGCCCGTTTTACCGGAACCTGCACTGGGTCAGAATGGATGTCTATGGAAATTCCTGCCCTCTTTTTGCGAAAAGCCTCGAATGCGCTGTAGGATATCCGCTGCGTGTATTCTTGCATTTCCACCTTGGAAAGGGAATTCGAGTTATTTAGGTACTGATGGATGAGAGCCATGGTGTGTATTCTGTTCTGTGCCTCTTCCAGCGCATCAATTTGTGCCTGGTCTGTGAGCACACTTGTCTGTATGCCGAGCATACTCGAAATAACCTGGAGATTGTTCTTCACTCTATGGTGTATTTCCTGAATAATAACATCCTTTTCTTCTATCTCTCTTTTCAGCTTTTCTTCATACCGTTTTTCAGTTGAGATATCATGCACCTGAAATATGTACTTGTTTCTTCCATCAGCACTAATTTTTTCAATTAGAATTTTATAATATCTTTTCAGCGAATCTTTCCCCGGACCTTCAAATTCAATGCTTACTTCTCTCTGTTTTTTGGTCAAATACTCTTCAATGTATTCAGTTTTTTCCAATATAGGATGGTCAAACAGGGTGATAACCTGCTTTCCAAGGTCCTTAGTTTCCTCCCACTGAAAAAGCGTACGAAAGGAACGGCTAGCCTCAATTATCTGGAGCTGATCATTTGCAATAACCCAGGGGTATGAAGATTCAAGCAGATGAGAGACTTGAGAATACTCTTGGGTAATGCGCTCTTCATAGAGCTTCTTTTCTGTCATATCACGGAGTAGTAGTACAATCCCAATTGTTTTCCCCTTGCTGTCTTCTCCTGGTGTTGCAGTTACTTCAAGAAACCGCTTGGTATTCCCTGGAAGAAGGAACCAGCTGGCTATCTTTAGGTTAGCTCCATTAATGCAGGCTTCAAGCCCAGGCAGAATGGTTTCTTTATATGCATCTCCAGAAAGCACATGCTCAAGCGCTTCACCGAGCAGGAGTTCCGGGCTCTGCTGGAACAGCATGGCATATGCAGGGTTTACCATTTGATGTCTATAATTTTTGTCTATAAATGCCATTGCATCGGGTACTAATGTGAATATTCGCTTATATAAGTTCAGCTGTTCTTCAGTAATTTGCCGGGATGAAATATCTTTTACTACAGCCACTAAGTAGGCATTTCCCTGTTCATCTGTAATTCTGGAACATTCAGCCTCTACCGGCCGGAGCACTCCGTCATTGTCATATGCGGAAAAACAAAATGTCTGCTTCTGCCCCTGAAAAACTAAATCCAGATGCTTGTACACACTGGATTTCTCATCTTCAGGAAGAAAATATTCAGCCTGCATACCCTGAATATCTGCAGCCTGGAAATGGGTATATTTATCTATGCCTGGAGAGACATAGAGTATATATTTCTGCTGGTCCAGAACCAGAAATATTTTTTTAAAAACATCCTGCAAAATACTGAATTGGTTTTTTGCATCTATTTTTTTAATACTATCTATAGGTGACATTTGCGATTCAGTCATGAACGGTACATCCTGTTGGAGGTTTTTTATACATTAAAGATATTAGTGAATTCTACTAGGAAATTCAAATTTATTCATTACCTTTTTCCTTCTTTTGAAGGGTATCTGCTGCACATATGTTTTCAATCTAATTCTATGCAGGTCTCATATCCTCTAATGGATCCTAGTTTTTCTTTCTTTTCTGTAACCTCCCTAGTATAATTATGGTATAGATATAGAGGAGCTTATGCAGTCAAACAGTATGAATCTACCTGATAAAGATAAGCTAAAAAAAGAATATTATCAGAACCTCCCAATGTACAAGGCAATCCTTCACGACGTTCAAAGCAGGGTTAACCTTATTCTCAAAGAGAATAGCCTGCATCTTACAATTAAGCAGCGGGTAAAGTCCTTTGAAAGCATGTATCAGAAATACCTGCTCCGCCTGCGGCAAGGAAACACCCCCCAGACTGTTCACATAGCAGATCTTATAGGAATCCGGATTGTATGCCCATTTTTAGAGGATGTCACATGTACTGAGCGCATTCTGAAAAATAACTTCAAGATTGTCGAAGAAGAGCGGAAAGGGCAGGAAAACTCTTTCAGGGAGTTTGGATATGAGTCAATCCACTTTATTGCAGAAATTCCTAATGAAGAATATGTAAGCTTTGGGAATACTCGAAATGTTTGCGAGATACAGATCCGTACTATCTTACAGGACGCATGGGCAGAGGTTGAGCATGAGCTGGTCTATAAAAACGAGTTCATACCCTTTGATAGCCCATTGAAAAGAAAGCTTGCTGCATTAAACGCGAATCTCACCCTTTCTGATACAATTTTTCAGGAAATCCGCGACTACCAACGGGAGCTGAATTCCGAGCTAAAAAAACGGTCTGAAAACTTTAACCAGCACCTTTCGAGCATGAATAACGGTATTGCAGATTCTCTTGCCAGCTTTTATAGAAGCATAAAAGGATATACACTCGGTGCAAGCATTGACGATCTGCTGATTGCCGCACTTCACCTTCACAACAAAAACCAGTATTCAGAGGCAATTGCTGTGTATTCCAAGATATTAGCAAAAGAGCCTGAGGAAAAGGTACGAGCAATTACCTATGTGCACAGAGGCATGGCATACTTTGCTGACAATGACTATACCCAGGCTTTGGAAGATTTTTCCCGGGCTATTGAATGTGATGACAGCCTCTACCAGGCATTTATGTACAGGGGCATTTCCTTCAGACTGCTAAACAAGGAAGCCCAATCAATTTCCGATCTTACCAAGTGTATTGACCTTGACCCCTACTACCCGGATGCCTTTATTGAGCGGGGCAAGTCCTACCACCAAATAGGAAAACGGGCTGAGGCTGAAATTGACTTTGCCACAGCCCGCAAGCTGGATCCTGAGAATAAAAAGCTTTCTGAAGTTCCAGAAGATTAGGTATGCACTTCCCGTGAGGGCTGCTTTTCCAGAACTGAAAGGAATGATTTCATATACGCAGGAAGGTCCGGGGGTCTTCTTGCAGATACCAGGTTATTGTCAACAATTACCGCCTCGTCTGTCCACGCGGCTCCTGCATTTGTAAGATCATCTTTAATTCCTGGAGTGCTGGTTACCTGCCTTCCTTTGAGAATGTTTGCAGAAGCAGTGACCCAGCCGGCATGGCATATCTGGCCGATAATCTTCTTTGTTTTATTCATTCCCCGTACAAACTCCAGAACAGAGGAAAATCTCCGCAGTTTATCCGGTGCCCATCCCCCAGGTATTAGAACACCGTCCCACTGTCTGTAATCCAATGTCTCAAAGGATATGTCACAGGTGGCAGGCACGCCGTACTTACCTGTGTACACAGTCCCTGTTTCTTCCCCTGCAATTGCTACTGTTACCCCGGCTTCTCTGAGCCGTAGAACAGGATACCATAGTTCCAGGTCTTCAAAGTCATTGTATATGAACTGTATTATTTTTCGTTTCTCTAGTCCCATTTTCTTCTCCCTTCCCTCTTAGGGTACTAAGAAGAATTCAGAATTGGAATTTGTAAGAAGAACTGTGTGTGCTATTGAAGGGGAATTGTCAATTCAATGGATGTTTCTCCGTTCCGTGCGGTTAAGAGGAAAGAATCTGCATCCATACCAATCTCTTTGAGCATAAGAACTGTCATAATAATTCCAAGCCCAGCCCCTTCAGTAAAGTCTATGAGATTTTCCATGACCTCGTGTGCAGTATTGTATTGTTTTGCATGGAGGATTCTGTCATTAATTCGGTCGAGTTCCTGTTTGTTTATTTCTGCGTTATTAATTACTGCAATATTCAGTTCATTATTCCTTATCTGAAGTCTGAGCTTCACATAAAAACCCATTTGTTTTTGCTTTATAATGAATTTATCGATATTGCTGTATGCCCGTTCCCGAAAATATGTCATCCCCTGGGCATAGTGTTCAGTATTGTCAATGTCCAGTCCTATTATCGAGAAGTATGCTCGTTTTGTGTTTGCCTTAATTGCATTTGTTATCAGCTCCCTAAGGCAGTAACTGAGCTTATCTACAAGATGGTCTAAATCCAGATGGGAGAGATACATATCTAAAATGGATACGAAATAATTTTCAGAATCCCGGGGAAAGGTATAAGTTTTTATTGAAAGGGGACGCTGTGTCTGGATTGCTTGGCGAATTTTCTCTTCATTTTCTGCTAATATAGTTTCCATTGTCTGTCCATTCAAAAGCCCTAATCCCCAACAGCAAATTATACAGCAAAGTATATTTCATTACAATTAAATTTATATTAACTTACACTTACATTCCCATTATTACCCTGACAATGTAATATTATTTTTTTCGTTCAGAAACATCTATACCAAAGTCTTCAAACACCTCTTGAGCTTCTTGGAAATATTCAGAAGGCACCTCAATGTGTCCATACCCCATCTGTGGGGTAAAAAGGCCGTTATACGGGGTTGAGGTATAGTCTACAAGCACATAGGGTATACCTTCGTCAGTTAAAACTGCTTCTATCTCTTTTGCTGCTACCTGGTTTGGTAAAATCCAGTACTTCTGTTTTGCCATAATCTCTCCTAATCGCTGCCGAAACATGTATCAACAAGACGCGCAGTATTAATGAGGCGGTGGTCTTTGGGTACTGTTTTCAGCTTGCCTGCTACATTCTCAAGCGTTTTTGCAACAATTTTGTTGCCTTCAATAGCAACCATTTTTCCATATTCTCCTTGGTATAACAGCTCAGCTGCAGCTGTACCGAATTGTGTCGCAAGAATCCGGTCATAGGGGTTCGGAGCACCGCCGCGCTGCTGATAGCCCAGTACGGTTACCCTTGTATCAAGCCCGGATGCTTCTTCAATCTCCTTTGCTACAGTATATCCCACAGAAATTTGAGAAGCCTGCACTTTCTTCCGCTCTTTTTTAGAAAGATCCGCAAGGTCCTTGGAATACGCACCTTCTGCAACCACAACAATGGAAAATTGTTTTCCCTGGGAAGCACGCTTTAGAATATGGCTGGTAATATTTGAAATATCATAGGGCATTTCAGGGAGGATAATAATGTCACCGCCACCTGCAACTCCTGCATACAGTGCAAGCCACCCTGCTTTATGGCCCATCACCTCTACTACCATTACCCTATTATGGGAGTGTGCAGTGGAATGGAGCCGGTCAATTGCATCTGTTGCAATATCAACAGCTGTATGGAAACCAAAGGTTACATCGGTTCCCCAAATATCATTGTCAATCGTTTTCGGTAATCCAATAACGTTTAAACCCGCATCCTTTAAAAGGGCTGCTGTTTTATGTGTACCATTACCGCCGAGTACAACCAGACAGTCAAGACCGAGTTTCTCGTAATTATCTATTACTTTTTCAGATTTCTTTCTGCCAGCAACAGAGTCGCGCTCCCCCTTTTTCTCTTTAAAAGGCTTTTCCCTGGAAGTTCCAAGTATTGTGCCTCCCCTTGTGAGAATCCCTGAGACATCTTCAGGTTTCAAAAGCTGTGCATCTCCCTCTACAAGACCACGGTAGCCATTTGCTATACCAATAATATTCATGTCATACATGCCGTATGCTGCTTTAGCTACTCCCCGTATTGCTGCGTTCAAGCCCGGACAGTCCCCGCCGGATGTTAATATTCCAAAAGTCTTTGTTTTTGATTTCTTCATTTCCCTGCCTTCTTTTTCAGTTCAATAATCTTAGTCCATGTATGTAAGTATGCTTTATTGCTCCGCAGGTTGCAAGGCGAAATACTATTCTCCATGCACGGTGCAAAGCTTATAGATACCGCTTCAGGTCTCTGCCTTCTACACCTGCAAAAAGCTCGATATACGGCTTTACCGGGCTTGAATACACCTTTTTCAACAGGACTTCCTCGACCTGAAAAAACCCGACAGATGCACTCATTTTAATGGTTATCTTTATGGGAAGCTCATCCCCTTTGCTTATGATTACCCGATTAATTGCAGAGGCTGAATACTTATGAATATCTCCTGGTCTGGACCCCCTGGACAGGAGCATCGGGATCCGCGCCCTCCCTTTTTCCATGTCACACCCGTCAGCTATTAGGATTATCCCTGCTTCCAGACTGTGTATCTCTCTGCTTGCCATGTGTCCGACAATTCCCTCTGTTGCAAGTGTCCTGGTTATCACCTGCCGTTCCATGTCTTCCGGATAAATCTTTTGTAATACACGCTCCAGGACAGGCTGAGCAAGAATAGCTGCCATTTCCTCGTGCCCTGCTCTGCCTACGGACATTCCAATGTCATGGAGAAATGCAGCAAGAAGAACCGCAGTACGGGAGTCATCCACAGTACCCGACCCCTCATTTTCCAGGTTTAACATGATCCCTGCCTCAGTAAGGAGGGAAATCATTTTCATTGCATTAATTGCAACAGTCCGCATATGTACAGGACCATGGTCATTGTACCCGAGCCGCGTTATTGATACAGTATTTGAATACTCCTGAAGATAGTGTATCTCAGGGTCTGTTATCAGAACCTCTGCTGCTTCCAAAGCCTTTCCTGTCAGCATCTCTTTCAGCTTATTCTCCAGCTGGATCTCTTTTGGTGACTTTTGTTTCATTCTATTCCTCTTTTCCAATGGGCAGAAATAATTGATACACATTATGCCCATCTGCAACATATTTTCTTACAAACCAGAAAGCCTCAGTTTTCACAGATCTTCCTTTTTTTTCTGCGTGTCTCTGCATTCTGGAAAACAATTCTTTAATATCCAATTCCCGGTCATCGGGAATCTGTGAAAAAAAGTAATCTCCCTCCTGAATGCTCAAACTTTTTTCGCTCTGAATTGCGCTGTCCTTCGGAAAACCAATAGCAAAGCCTGTAACCTCTCCATTGGAAGAAAACCGGTATACATATTCATCAGGCTCTAGAGAACAGAGGAAACCGTGTTTTGCTGCATATTCCTCAGGATCTGGTATTGTAAACTCCCTATTCACAGGATGCGGATAAGCAGGATAGGTCAATGTGTTTGACAGATGAAATAGTATGATCCTCATATTCATTAGTTCTCCCTTAATAATCAAGTCATCTTCTTTTCATAACAATAATATGGTCCGCTCTTTTTGGGAAGATATATTTTTCCGTGCTTTTGATACCCTAATTTTTCATAAAAAGCTATTGAACGCCAATTTTCTGAATATGTATCAAACCTTAGGTATGCTGCATTGTTTTTTCGAGCATAAGATTCAAGAAAACCCATTGCCTGTTTTCCAATGCCCATCCCCTGATATTTCGGGTCAATGCCGAATCGGTGCAGATACCCTGCCTTTGCAAAAGTATCTTCCCACTGGATGTATCTATATTCCTCGTGATGAATAAAATCCAACGCAGCTGTACAGACAATATGCATGCCCCTTCTTCCGACAAAGCTGATATTCCGGACAATATCCTCTTGTATTATACCTGGATCCGGGTATGTTTCTGTCCACTGCTCAAGCCCCTGTGTATCCATATGATCTACACATCTGCGCAACAGGAGGAATATCTCCTCCATGTCTTTCATTTCAGATTTCGTAAATTCTATTTTCATAATCTCTGTAAACTTCACTGTATACCTGCTTTTCAAGAAAGGGTGTTCTTCTGTAAAATGCAAAGCAATGAACATTATTTTATTTGAAGACTTGGAAAAAGAGAACCCCTTACCTATTGAAGACCCGAGGTCACAGCATATTATAAAGGTCCTAAAACTTAGAACTGGGGATTCTTTTACCGCAGGCTGCATTCCCGGTTTATACGGTACAGGAAAAATACAGCAGATATCGAAGAAAGTGCTGACTTTTTCATTCACCCTAAAGGAAGACCCCAAAGTCCCTGCTCCCATACACCTGTTAATCGGCCACCCCCGTCCTATTTTTGCAAAACGCATGCTCAAGGACTTAACCAGCTTAGGGGTATCCTCCCTTATTTTTACCAGCGCCGAGCTTGGGGAAAAGTCTTATCTTTCATCCAAGCTATGGAAAGAACAAGGGTATCAGGAGTTTCTTATCCAGGGTGCGCAACAGGCAGGTACGAGCTACATTCCGGAAGTAAGTGTACAGTATTCACTTGAAAAATCAGTATCACTGCTGCCGGATAGGGGAACCCGTATTTGTCTGCACCCAGGGAAGGAGTATCCCCTGCTTGCGGAAAAAGAGCTACTCCAGTGGGAACCTGTAAGTATAGCAATAGGGCCTGAGCGGGGATGGACTGAAAACGAAGCTGAAGCACTTAGAGAAAAGGGATTCTCCATGGTGCAGATGGGAGAGAGGATACTGAAAACTGAGACCGCATGTACAACAGCAGTTTCTGCTGTACTGGTAAAACGGGGCCTCCTTTAACAGGATTTTGCCATAAGGAATAACAGATCAGAAAGACGGTTTAAATACATGGATATGCTGTTCCAGAGCCTGCTACCCAGCTCTTCTGAACCCAGCTGTGAAAACAGGGCCTCCAGCTCCCGCACAGCAGTCCTTGATTCATGAAACCGGAGTTCCTGTTCATTCCTTCCCGGCAGAAGAAAGCCCTTTGTTTCATCTCCTGGTGAGTGTCTGTATTGCCTGTCCATCTGTGCTTCCATATAGCCAAGAGCTTTATCCAATGTTTCCAGCGCAGATTCATCAGCATCTACTGCCCCTGAAATGCAGCCTGCTACAAAGGAAAGGGTCTTTTGCACGCTTTCCGCGCTTTCCCACGCATCCAGCTTCAGCCAGCCCAGTGAAACCATAACAGTATCTATCTTTCCGAGAATAGTAACCGCAATATGGCTTTTCCTGACCTTCCCATAGGCAGGCACCATAGTCTTTCCAGAGTCCCCCAGTTTTGTGGACACACCCCAATACACTGGCTTTCTATTTTGTGATTCATTCATAACACACACCCCCTTATTCAGAAGAACATAGCCATATACTGACATTAATCTTGTACATAGGCAAAGCATTCTGATACTATATGCTATGAGCTAGACCTGAAACTTAGAAGAGGCAGAGATGGATATTGTAGAAGAAGCAAAAAACTATCTAGTAAGCTATATAAAAGGAAAAGAAAGCGATAATGGAAAGGACTACCCATGGCAGCAGGGGTGGGAATTCATTGTCCGCCACAGTTTCAGGGTTGAGTCATATACAGCCGCAATTATCGGCTCCGAAGGAGGCATTGAAAAAGAAGATGAAATGCTAATCCGGACAGCTGCAGTTCTCCATGATATCGGCAGCCTGGATAACAGAAAGAACCACGCAAAAACCGGTGCCCAAATTGTGAAAAACTGGTGTTTTCATAAAGAATATATTGAAAAACAACTTGACGTCAAAAAACTTGTTGCCCTTATAGCAGGCCATTCTAGAAAAAACGGGAAGGACAAGGACATTTGCGAAGCAATCCTGAAGGACGCAGATGTAATAGACGAGATAGGCGCTACATCAATTATTATGCGTGCCCATGAAGAAGATTCTGATAAAAACTCCTATCTTACAGATATTATTACACGGATCCGTACTGAAGAAAGCGATTACATTGATAAAAAGATGAAAAAACTCAATACAAAAACTGCAAAAGAAATATTAAAAAGAAAAGCAGATTTCCTAGAGCAATTCTGCATAGAGCTTGAAGAAGAGACAGCATCCCCGGATGAACTAAAAATCTACCTATAGGCCCTGATAGTGCTAGTGTGAATGCTTTTTCTTTTTCTGCTGACTCTGAGCCATAGCCAGGTATTCCTCTAGCTTTTCAAATGCCTTTGCCTCGTCATCTTTAATACGCTGCCAGTACTTCTCTGCTTCTTCGTAGTGCTTTAAATTAAAACACACAATACCGAGTGTGTAGAGGATATTCGGCTCATGTTTATCATATTTCAGCGCAGTCCTCAGGTGACAGGCAGCGCTATAGAGTTTTTTCTGATGCATACACAGCTTTCCAAGCAAATACCTGCACGCAACATTTTCCGGCTCTCTTATGAGATAAAACCTGAGCAGCATTTCCTCCTGGACTTCATCCAAACCTTCCAAAGATTCAACCAAGCCCTGGGAAATATATTTTTTCTGAAGATGATTATGTTCTTCTTTATCAATATCAAAAATTACAAGGGTCCTGTCATCATTCGGATGCAGACCGTCATAGAAATCATCAACATGGCTTAGGAGCATTCCTCCGGTATGTGCTGCATCAAATTGATAGCTTTCTACACAAAAGCTGATAAGCCGGTCTACATTGAAAAACTGGCCAAGCTTATTTCTTGCTTCAGGAATACCGTCAGTAAATAAGACAATCCTGCTTCCAGGCTGTACTTGGTACACAGTTTCTGTATATTCTGCTTCAGGGAATGTGCCGATAATAGTACCTTCCCCTTCTTTCCCGATTCTCTGAACATCCTTTTTATCCGAACAGATGCAAATGCCGCTGTCATGGCCTGCAGCAGACACAGTTAAAGACCAATCATTGGTATTTAAAACGCAGTACATTGCTGTTAAGTAAAACCCTGTGTCTTCTAGAATTGCTGACATTGAATTGTTAACATGGTACAAGAGGGTGCTAGGACTGCGGTACCGCCTAGTATAATATTCAAAATAGGCTTTTACCATTGTTGTTATTAATGATGAAGGTACACCATGGCCTGATACATCTGCAATTAAGATACCGAGGTTCTCATCATCAAGATGAAAAAAATCAAAGTAATCCCCTCCGAGCTCTTCGCTTGTTTTGGTGGTGCCGTATATATCAAGCTTCTCCCTTGCTGGAAAATGTTTGGGAATAATAGCATTCTGAACATTCTTAGCAATCTCCAGCTCCCTTATCATCTTTTGCTTATAATCTGAAAGGATCTTCCGTTGTTCCTTTACCTTTTTCATAGCAGCATCAAGATCGATTGTTGTCTGAATAAAATTATCAAAGCTTGATTCTATAACCTTTTCAAAGGCCTTCTTTTTTGAAACATCTTCAATAAAGAGTACTGTATATTTCTCATCTTCATGTTGAAATGGGAAGCCTGTCATATGGACAGCCATCTGCGCGCCGTCTTTGGAAGTAAACTTTGTATCCAAGTCGTAAAAAGGGGTTTCCAAAGCAGTAAACACCTTTTTCCTGACCATTTCCTTATAATTTTCCGATTGAAACAATATATCGTAAAATCCGTTCCCCTGAAGTTCTTCACTTGCATAACAGAGGTTGTCTACTAAATACTTATTCACATAAATAATTTGTCCTGAGTCATCTGCAATACAGCAACCAAGTCCTATCTGCGAAATAATAGATGAAAAAAGATGATCGAGATTCTGTGTCTCTAGTTTACTCTGCATATGTTACTTCCCGTGCTGTTCTACTAAGCGCTGTGCTAGAAGTCTGGATAAGAAAAATCCGTAATGAGGATACCGCTTCAATGCCTGAATAAACTCTTCTTTAGAGATTCGGATCAGCTTCCCCTCTCCAACTGAACGGACTGTTGCTGAACGCTTGTTTTTCAAAAGAAAGGACATTTCTCCAAGAAAGATATCTGAAGGCGAAAGCTCTGAAACTTTTCTTGAATTGGCGATAATCTCATATCTGCCTGAAACAATATAATATAAATAGTCCGATTCCTCACCTTGGGTAAAGACAATCTGCTGATCAGTAAAATGTGTCTCTTCCTGGTCTCTGAACATTTGGGGAATGCGGTTGGCCTTGTCCTGAAGGTGCTGTAAATTAATAGTTAAAAGATCTCCCTGTGTGGAGTAATTCAATAAAGGCATACCGGATAGAGAGGACCGGACTCTCTCGGTTTCCCACGTAAAATCGGGAACAGTATTTTTTATAGTAAACTCAGATTCTGACTGTGTTATTCGATAGGTAAGCTCAATTGTCAAATTATCATTGCGCTTACCCTCATTATTCATTGAATATTGGGTCTTTATATTGGAAGCATACATAAGCACTTCCATAAACGCAACATACACCTTCTCCCTGTCTACCCTTGTAATAAGATTTGAATTATATAAGAAATTGCTTAATAGGTTTACATGGGTAATAAGGTCGAACGCATCTGATGTAATGTGAAACCTTCCGGACAGATTTGAACGGATGAGGCTGTTTAGATTCCATTGAAGGAGCATTGCATTATTTTGTTTTAGAACTTCAAAAACACGCTGCAAGTCGCTTGCTATTTTGTCCGCATGAATAACAGCAAGGAGGTTAACGCCCTTAACCTTTGAATACACAGTCTGCTCATTTTGTTCCTTGTGAATAATTATCGTTCCTCCGTAATGCAGCCAAGGATCATTGCGGATTTCCTCTATTATTACCTTCGCGTTTAATGCAGGATCAGACAAATAGACAACATTTATCTCCGGCATTTCATAATTAAGAAACTGAATTGCCCTAGTACGGGTCCGTAAAAAATGGGGTTGAAAATCCGCTGCTAAATTGGCGCAGATACCCCGAAGGTCACTGTTTATTCTCTCGTCTGAACAAATTACTGATACGGTCGGCATTAATGGAGCTCCCTTTGCGTGTTTCCTTATGTACATTCTATACTAAACCTAGTATATAGTCTAAGAAAATTAATGATTTATTTGCAAGATCCGTCATATCGTAGTATAAATATTTATGATGACAGCGGAAAGATCGTTTTTCATTATCCGTTCATCCTATTGAAACAATACAATGCGGAGGCTTTTATGCAATATGGGATAGACTTCCTACGAGATACCAGCAGAACAGAAGAGGATCAATATGAGACTACGATCTTAAAAATCTCTATTAAGGGAAGATTAAATATTAGTAATGCCGGTGAAGTGGGTCTCCTACTTGAAACTCTTATAAACGGCGGCTTAAGAAAAATCCTGGTAAATATGGAAGAACTTGATTATATTGACAGCACAGGTATCGGTACACTTGTCAGGTTAGCAAAACTCATTCGTTCCAAAAACGGTGAATTCTGCCTGCTCAATGTACCCCCTTCTATTAACAAGGTTCTTAAAATTGTCCGGCTCGAAACATTTATCAACCAATTTCTTTCAGAACAGAAAGCGGTCGATTTCCTTTATAACGAATAGGTTAGTAATATCCGTTTTTGTTCTGCTCTATATATAGCAATATATGGGTTCCTTTTATTTTCTGTTCTGCCATCCTATGGATTTATAAACTCCACTGCTATCACCGCACCTGTGGATGAAGAAAACCCGGCCTGTCTTGTACTACTGCAGTATTAGAAGATACAACCTTTTAGAGGTATTACTGAATCTGTGTATACCCAGAGATTGACCGTGCATGAAACCCGTTATAGCTGGTTTCAAGATACTGCTCCCCGTCTGTGAGAATGATGTGCAATCCTGCTGCGTCGCTTAAACTGTAGCTCTCTGCAAAGTCAATCGAGCTCTCATTTATTGTGAAGGTATTTTCTGTACCGTCAGTGTAAAACTTTGAGTCAGCAAACACATCAGTATTGACATTCCCAGACCCATAGTCAACAAAATACCCATCTCCGCCTGGAGCTGCACCAATGTAATCTTGATTTGCGTCAAACAGCCAGATATACCCACTGTACACAATAGGGCTGTTCACAGAAAACTCAACAGTCAATGTGCTGGATGCTACCGATGCAGAAGATACCTGGGCCTGCTCAGGAAGTGCAACATAGCCGGTGCCAGGGGTTTGGGTATAGGATTCTGTATACATATAATCACCATTTGCGCTTGTACTGCCAGGGTCGGTTATAACAGCTGTAAGGGTGTCTGAGTTTCCATTCGTGAGTTCTGCAGTAAAGGTATAATTACCGATTGCTAGTACGCTATAGTTATCAGAATAATCTGCTGTAAAACAACGAATAAAACCACCGAAATAAGAATACTCTGAGGAGAAATAGCTTTCTATATTGTCCCCTGTAAAACTCCATACTGCTCCATTCGGATCTGTCATTTGAATTGACGCAAAGTCAGATGCAACAAGATCAGTTTCTTCAAAGAAAATCCAGAAATTCAAGCATGCATTTGGTTGCATATCGCCGGAAGTCCAAAAGGAAGGGGCAATGTTTTCAACAACAAAGTCAAAGCTGTTTTCAAAGGTCACTGTCTTTTCTGTATCACCAGTACTTGGTGTATTGAAAACATTTGAGCAGCTGCCAAGAAAAAGACTCATTACCAGTATTATTATCAAATTTCGAATAATTGTTTTTACCATCTTCAGCCCCTATCTATTATACTAATAAAATTAATTAAATATTTTCAGTCCTTAGGTATAGTACATTCTGTATTAAGTGCGCGCAAGTTTCTTTTACGGCTGAAAAACGAAATACACAGCAATTATGAGTAAAAAAGCTCCATATAAGTGTTTAATTACCCCTGCAGGGAGCTTTATGCTGGTCTTTGCTCCAAAGAATGCTCCGGCCATTAATCCGAAAGCAACGCATGCTGCATAAACAATTGAAAGACTGCCGGACTGATAATATACAAGAACCCCAGGCAGGCCCACAGGTAAAAGAAGCGCGCCTAAAGAAGTGCCTACAGCCTCTTTTGGCGAAAGATGAAATGCGGTAACCAATAATGGAACAATAATAGCACCTCCGCCTATTCCGAATAAACCGGAAGTAATACCTGCAACAAAGCCAAGACTTAAATATAGAGGCAGGTATTTTGCTCCTTTCCTTGGCAGGTGCTCCACCTCTTTCCTATCCCCCTTTTCTTTCCGGTCATTCTGCTGAAAAACAAGCCGTACCAGTACCCAAGGAGCAAGAAACCTAAGCCCGACATAAAAAAGAAAAACACCGTACAACCGCTTTAATACCAGGGATGGAAGATCAAGTGCAACAAATGCACCGAATGCAGCACCTGCTGCAAGGCCCAATGCAATAGCAAGGGACGCAGGAAGGTAGAGGCGTTTTGCATGGTAATACACAATTACTGCAAACATACCTACAGGCAAAAGAAGAGCAGCAAGAGATGTTCCGTTTGCCATGAGCTGGGAAAACCCTGTTATGGTAATAAGGCTTGGTACAATTATAACTCCACCGCCTATTCCAAATAGACCGGAGGCTATCCCGGCAATAAAGCCGAGCAGGAGAAGCAGAAAATAAATCATAAGGTATCCTTTCTCTAGTATAAGCATCATACCGTTTTCCATTCATTTCTGACAACCTTTATAGTGCAATTTCTCAGACCTTTCCTGGATAATTGTTCTGTTATATAGTAAATTACAGTAAAGACAAGCACCCAGAAAGGAAGTATTTATGACAGATCTTAGCACAACATATATGGGAATCAATATAAAGAATCCGGTAATTGTATCAAGCTCTCAACTTACCGGTACTCTGGAGGGAATAAAAAAATGCGAAGCAGCAGGTGCAGGCGCAGTTGTTGCAAAGTCCCTATTTGAAGAACAAATCCTTCACAATATCGAGGACCTAGAAAATGATGAGACTGTGTTCACACACCCTGAAGCATTTGAATATATTCATCAGATGGGAATGCAGCTTGGTCCTGATGATTACCTCAGCCTTATTGAGCAGGCAAAGAAAGAGACGAATATCCCTGTCATTGCTTCCCTGAACTGTGTTTCAGCAGGATGGTGGGTTGAATACGCGGAAAAGCTTGAAAATGCAGGTGCAGACGCGCTTGAACTGAACATCAGCATTCTCCCACAAAGCATTGATACAACAAGCAGGAAAATCGAAGAACAGTATTTAACAATTGTTAATAAGGTTACCAAAAAAACAGACCTCCCCATTGCAGTTAAAATCGGTAATTACTTTACCAGCCTTCCCCATTTTACTGAGGAGTTACGCAAAGCCGGTGCTTCGGCTATTGTGATTTTCAACCGGTTCTACAGATTGGATATAGATATAGACAACCTTGACTTTATTCACGGTCAGCGGTTTTCCAGTTCCACAGACCTTCAGCCCCTGCTTCGGTGGACAGGGCTTTTGTACGGCCAGATAGGATGCGATATATCCTGTACAACCGGGGTACACACAGGAGAGGATGCAGTGAAACTCTTGCTTACTGGAGCAAAAACAATACAGGTGTGCTCAGCACTTTACCAAAACAGCCTTTCTACTATACAGAAAATAACAGAAAGGCTTTCTCAGTGGATGGAAGAGAAGAAATTCACCAGTGTAAAGGAGTTTACCGGACTTATGAGCAAATCTGGAACAAAAACTCCGGAAGTATATAACCGTCTCCAGTACATTAAGGCATTAACAGGACTTGAATAATAGTTCCAATACCAAAAAAAGCCGGTCTTTTAAACCGGCTTTTTTTCTACCATCTGCTTTCTATTCCTAAGGCAGAGAGAATTTGCGACCATGCAGCCTCTGCGCTATTGTCCAACAGAACCATATGTCCGGAGTCATCTAGCGCTCTGGTTTCCACAGAGTTGCCGCTTTGCTCTAAAATTGTTGCAAGGTTTTCAAAACCCTCCTGGGTAAAAAAGAGATCATCATCTCCCCAGACCACAGAGACCTGGCAATCCGAAACAAGGGGTGCAAGCCCGGTCTCCAGGTATTCAGCTGTCAGCTCAGAAAGGTAAGCCTGGGTTGCATTATCCTCCGGGTTAACAAGGTCCATTGCATTATACAATCGGTTAATATTCGGATTAACAATATCCCATACCGATTCCCTGCTCGGCGCTGCACCGGGCTTGGTAAATGCAATAATATACCTGAGCCAGGAAGTCTGTTTTGAAAGCCACCGGACAACAGGTCCTGCTGCCTGGTAGTCCATTCCAGTGTTCAATGGAGAATACAGGATTATTTCATCCGGTTTTGTATCTCCGAAAGCAGCAATAGTCAGGTTAACCAGTGTACCGAAGGACATAGAAGCTGTTACAATTCTATGGCCCTCAGATAGATTTGCTGTATACGCATTGTATATCTGGAGTACCTGGCGCATATCTTCCTGAAAATGCCATTGTGCATTTCTCTGTTCAAATGGCCAGCTTTGCAGGCCGTATACCGGAACAACTACATTTACTTGAAACTCATTGTGAAGTCTCCGGAGCTGTTCCTCATACATTCCTGCAGGCGCCTGGGCACGAAATCCTTCCATAAAAAAGAGGGTCCTCTCATATTCAGGGTTTACTAATAACAGGGGCTCACCTACATCTTCTCTGTAGAGTAAATGCTCATGGTATTCCCGTTCCTGTTCAACACCTTCAGAATATGCACGCATACTGTTGTATTGGTAATCCATAAAGAGTGAATAGATTCCCAAAGCTGCCAATGGGACCAGGAGAACAAAAAGCACAATTTTTACTGTTCTCTGGATAATAGATTTCTTTATCGCCACTTTTATTTACCCTTTCTCTTGTCACGAACATAAATAATATATCCAGGTGCCTGCTGGTTTTTTCTGGCATCAATATCAAAAAGCCCGATTGCGCGCATAAGTTCACCCAGTTTTTTGTATCCATAGTTTCTGGGGTCGAATTCAGATGCTTTGTTTGCAAGGTTTTGTCCGACTACAGAAAGAGATGCCCAACCGTCATCATCTGCAGAGTCCTCAACTGCTGTGCGTAATAAATGGACAAGCCTGGTATCGCTGCGCATTTCTTTTGCAGAGGTCTTTTTCCCTGAAGACTGGGCATTTTCTTTCCTAAGTATCTCGGTAAAGATGAACTTATCGCAAGCAGCAACCAGGGACTTTGGTGTCTTTTTCTCCCCAAAGCCGTAGACCTTTAAGCCTGACTGCCTGACCCGCATTGCAAGCCTGGTAAAGTCCGAGTCAGATGACACAATGCAGAACCCTTCCAGTTTCTCTGTATACAACAGATCCATTGCGTCTATTATCATAGCATTGTCTGTTGAGTTCTTTCCTGATGTATAAGAGAACTGCTGGATTGGCTGAATTGCATAATCTAAAAGCACCTGCTTCCATCCGCTTAAGGATGTGTTTGTCCAATCACCGTAAATCCGTTTTACACTCGCAATTCCGTATTTTGCAATTTCTTCCATTAACCCGTCAATTATTGAAGGCTGAGCATTGTCAGCATCGATCAATACTGCGAGCTTACTTTGTTTCATTTCATTTTCCATTTGTAATCCTTCTTACAGTTATAATAAAGGCATTTTGCACATTTGCATAGATGTTCCAGGAGAATAAATTTCTTCTGGTTATCCTTTCCATTCCCGGTTTTCCGCGTTACTATATGTATAGAATAGATAATTCTGCGAAACATATGGAGGCCACCTAAAATGATGAACGGCATGTTTTACGTCAAGCTCAGAAAGAACCTAGTTGAATTAAAAGAGTCAAAGATATTTTCAAAAGAAACAGTAAACCAAATGCTGGATTCAGCAAAGGACCTTTCCCATGATAAGGTCTACCCTGTACTTGCAATTGACAGGGTCACTTCCACAGAGATCGATCAGATTGAGTATCTGACACTCTACCATATCGCCGATGACAATGGAGATCTGATCTGGGCATTTGCACCATTGTTCAAGTTTGTCGGACTTGCAAATAAAAAATAATCCTATGCCGGAGAGCCTAGTGTTCTCCGGCTTTTTCTATTATCTCGCACCTACCTGAGGTCAGTTCGATAAGCTGCGACTGCAATTGGTTCCAGCTCTTGCTTAGCACTGACACTTCCAATGTAATATTCTCCGCAAAGTCTTCTGAAAGGAGATTTCCTTCCTCTGCTTCCACAGCTTGCTTCACCTGTTCATAATGGGTGTATCCGGTTCCAATAATAACATCCATCCTGCTTCTGGTGTCCTGAAAAGACAGTTTATCCACTGCAAGACTCGCAGCCCTGCTATATGCACGGTATAGCCCTCCTGTACCAAGCTTTTTTCCCCCAAAATACCGGGCTATGAGAATAAAGCACTGATAGATATTATTCTTTTCCAGTACAGCAAAAGCAGGCCTTCCTGCAGTTCCCGGGGGTTCTCTGTCATCCGAACTGGAACACACAGGTTTTTCATTGATTAAGAGCCTTGCTGCATGAACAATATGGCTCGCTTTTTTATGCGCCTGGGCAAATTCACTTCGTTTGTTTTCCAGGGTTTCAGGAGTATCACAATACCCTGCATTGCTGACAAACCTTGAGCCTTCTACCGTATGTTCAGCTTCTGCATATCCTGCAGGAATAGTTATTTCTGAATTCAATCTCAGTTTTTGTCCTTCCGAAGTTCTTTTGGAAATTCATCAAAAATTGCGGAAACTGATTCTCTTAACTGTATCCGCTTAATTGCTTCAGCAAATGTCGGCGCTGCACTAAGTGTTTTTATTTTCCTGCATCCGTTTATATGTGGATTGGGAACCGAATCAGTGGTAACAAATACGTCAATATTGCTTTCTTCGATTCTTTTCACTGCTTTTTCAGAAAGCAGTACATGGGACAGGCAGGCATACACCTTTTTCACGCCCCGTTTTTTCAATTCAGCGGTAAGGTCAATGAGAGTGCCGCCGGAAATGGAAAAGTCATCCACAATTACCGCATTCTTTCCGTCAATATCTCCAATTATCTCAAGAATTTTCGCATTCTCATCATGCCCTTTTCTTGCTTTGTCGCCTATTGCAACAGAACAGCCCAATACACCGGCATACTTCCGCGCTTGTTTTACAAACCCAGCATCTGGAGAAACCACGACCATGTCAGGAATATTCTGGGACTTCAGATAGTCAATAAAAAGGGGCATAGCATAGATATGGTCAACAGGACTCTTGAAAAAGCCCTGGATCTGAGAGGAATGGAGGTCCATTGTAACTACCCTGTCAGCACCTGCCAGTTCTATACACTCAGCACAAACCCTTGCACGGATGGAGACCCTCGGCTCGTCCTTTTTGTCCCCTTTTGCATACCCGAAATACGGAATAATAGCAGTAACAGTACTCGCGCTTGCCCGCTTAAAGGTGTCCAGCCAGAACAGAAGCTCTGTAAACTCATCATTCGGGTTCAAGCCAATTGTCTGAACAATGTAAACATCCATACCCCGTACAGTTTCGCAGGCTTTTACAAAAGTGTTGCCCTCAGAGAAGCGGATCACCTCAGACTTGCCAAGGGGAATAGTAAGGTAGTCACACATATCCTGGGCAAACTCTCTGCCGGAGGTCCCACCGAAAATCCTCATTGTTTCAAGGTTCATGAATTCTTCCTCTCTGTTTGTAAGCCGTTTAATGAATCCAGAGCCTGGATTAATGCCTGTGTTCCAAGTTTCCCTTTCCCCTGTGACTGCAGCGCAGTATACAGCTGATGGACCAGAGCGAGTCCCGGAAGAGCGAGATTCATGGCAGATGCCTCTTTCAAGGCAATTCCCATATCTTTTACAAAATGATCAATAAAAAATCCTGGTGAATAGTCGTTATTTATGATTCTCGGGGCAAGATTATCAAGGCTCCAGCACCCTGCTGCACCGCCGGAAATTGATTCAAGCATGGTTTCCGCAGAAAGACCGGCCCTTCTTCCATACAACAAGGCTTCGCACATACCAATCATTGTTCCTGCAATTACTGTTTGATTACACATTTTTGTGTGCTGTCCGTTTCCCACCGGGCCTTGATATACAATTTTACTTCCAAGGACCTCAAGCAAAGGAAGAACCCTTTGAAAGTCTTCCTCATTTCCTCCAGCCATAATCGACAAGGTCCCTTTCTCTGCTCCAACGTCCCCGCCTGAGACCGGAGCGTCCACCAAGGATGCGCCCTTTCCTCCAAGCTGTTCCGCGATTTCTATCTCAAGACTTGGTTCGGTTGTAGTCATGTCAACACAGATAGTACCAGTACTGACAGTAGAGAGGATTCCTCTTTCTCCAAGATATACTTCCCGTACATCATGGGGAAACCCGACAATAGTGAAAACAACATCAGCATTTTCTGCGGCTTCTGCCGGGTCGCCTGCATATTGAGCTCCCATAGATACTAGTGCCTCTGTTTTTTTCTTGGTCCTGTTATGCACTTTTACAGCATATCCTGCTTGAATAAGATGCCTGCACATAGGCAGCCCCATTACTCCAGTTCCTATCCATCCAATGATTTTCTTTTCTGTCATACAGCAGGTGCTCCTTTCAAGGGCCTTTAGACAATATGTTATCTATTATATCAGACATAATTATAATTCTTCGAGCTGTTTTCTTAATATTTTTCACACCTTTCTACAATTAAGGGAAATACTTTTTCAATTCCGGGTAACCAATAGTATACTATATATATGAGTAGAGATAAGGATTATCAACGTATTCGGGAACTCATGGTTGAAAATCAAGTTCAAGCAAGAGGCGTACACGACAACAATGTGCTCAGTGCAATGCGCAAGGTACCGAGGCACCAATTTGTCCCGCCGGAGCTTGAACGTGAGTCGTACATGGACAAACCGCTCCCAATCGGAAAAGGACAGACAATCAGCCAGCCTTACATTGTTGGGTATATGACAAGCCTTCTTCACCTTACTGGTGATGAAAAGGTCCTGGAAATAGGCACAGGCTCCGGATACCAGACCGCCCTGCTTGCAGAGACCGCTGCCCAAGTATTCTCTATAGAGCTGATTGAAAGCCTATCCAAAAGATCAGCAAAAAAGCTGAGTAACATTGGCTACACCAACATCCACTTCAGGACAGGCGATGGATTCAAAGGGTGGCCGGAACAAGCCCCGTTTGACCGGGTCATCCTAACTTCAGCACCCCCGGAAATTCCGGATACACTGCTTAACCAGCTTGACCCGGAATCAGGAATTATGGTCGCACCTGAAGGGCGGAACAACCAGGTCCTGTATCAAATACGTATGGAATACGGCAGACCAATAAAAAACGCAATCTGCCCTGTCCGTTTTGTTCCCATGCTTCCACAGAAAGACTAATATTTACGCATCTACACCAATAACACTACGGATAAAGTATCCGATAATAAAAGATAACAAGGCAACCCCCATGCTCAATAAGGCCATTTCCCCAAAACGGTGCAAGAACTTATATCCCTTTGCAACTGATATGTAGAAATTAAAAATAAAGATAATAAGCAGTGCAAAGACAAGCGTCATTACCAGAGATGCAATGTAGTGAATACCAATAAAGTACGGGAGTATGAGAATTACAACAGTACCAATGTATGCGGTACCTGTATACACAGCAGCTTTTACTGCATTCTTGCTGTTATTCTCCGATTTTGTTGAAAGGTATTCAGATGCTGCCATTGACATAGAGGCAGCAATACCGGTAATTAATCCTGCAATAGCAATTAGCCTAGTATTCTGCAATGCAAGGGTAAGCCCTGCTAATGTTCCAGTCAACTCAACTAATGCATCATTGAGTCCAAGCACAACAGAGCCAACATACAATAGACCCTCCTCCTGGATCATACTAATCAGTTTTTCCTCATGAGCTTCTTCATCATTCTCGATCTCCCTTGCGCCTGGAACATACTCAGCAAGCTGCTTATAGTTGAACTGGGCATTCTCTTCCCCTAATTCCATAAGTTTTATTCCAAAGGTTATCCCGAATATCCTTGAAACAAGGACATAGAAAAATACTTTCAGGCTTTTCGGCTTCACCTGAATTCCCGTGGTTTTCTCCCAAAAGTCAGCGTGCCGTTTTTCATCCTCACCTATTTGCCGAAGAACTTGAGCATTTTCAGCATCCTTGGCTTTTTCTGCAAGGGATGTGTAGATACGGTATTCGGTTAGCTCATTTTTTTGGGTATTTATAATTTGCTTTCGTATTTTCTGGGGAAGAGTTTTCCAGCGTTCTTCCTGTACTCTTGTTTGCTCAGTCATATAAGTCCTTTCGCCTATGAAAATGATTCAGGATCTACTCCTGTACGCATGTTCTCATCTAGATTATTCAATGCCTGCATATCTGCCTGGTCAAGCTCGAAGTCGAATACATTAAAGTTCTCTTGTATACGCTCTTTATGTGCTGACTTTGGAATAACTACAAGGCCGGACTGGATATGCCAGCGAATTGTAATCTGTGCTTCGGTTTTTCCGTATTTTCTGCCGACTTCCTGTAAAACATTATCTTCGGTTACCCGCGCACGCGCAAGCGGGCTCCATGATTCAACAATGATCCCTTTTGCATTACAAAACTGGCGCAGCTGCTTTTGCTGTAAATAAGGATGAAGCTCTACCTGGTTTATCACCGGTTTTTTAAGTCCTTTCTCCAGAATATCATTCAAATGGTGTTCATGAAAATTGCTTACCCCAATTGCCCTGGCAAGACCGTCCTCGTGGAGGGCAATCATCTCTTCCCATGTTTCAAGGTATTTACCATCCACTGGCCAGTGTATTAGATATAAATCAACGTAATCCATATTCAGCCTGGTGAGACTGTCTTCAAGCGCTTTCTTTGTCTCATACCTGCCTTGTTCTGAGTTCCATACCTTCGTAGTAATGAAGATCTCTTTTCTCTCAATTCCCGACGTCCGTACAGCCTTACCTATGGATTTCTCATTCCCATACATGGAAGCTGTATCAATATGCCGATAACCTGCTTCCAAGGCAGATCCTACCGCAGCCTCTGCTTCTCCTCCTTCGGACAGCTTATACGTACCGAATCCTATCTGGGGGATACTCACTGTATCTGTTAAAAGAATATTCTTAAAACGCATAAAAACCTCACTTTCTTATTAGCAAGCCCAATTTATAAAGACTTTGCTGTATATCTAGTATGTTAAAATTATCTAGATTTGATCACTTAATTTATTGCATGTATCCGCCGATCATTGACATAGGACACTAATTTTATCACATTGGTTCTATATGAGAATGCAGTAAGACTGAGGCATAATGTATGAAAACAAGCCCCCTTAAAAAACCTCCTGTTCAGCTTACGAATGACGGCAATCTATCTCTGTTCTTTGTCGGTGTAGGAAGCGCATTCAGTAAAAGAAACTTTCAGACAAACCTTCTTATTGTTAAAGGGGATGAACATGTCCTGGTTGACTGCGGAACCCGGTGTCCTGAGGCACTGCATAATCTCGGGCTTCATGTTACAGATATTAAAAATTTTTTAATAACCCACTCTCATGCAGACCACATTGGCGGACTCGAAGAAGCAATGCTTATGAACCGCTATTTTGCAAGGAAAAAAGCAAATATCATAATTACAGAAATATACCAGCACCTACTGTGGGATCTTTCACTGCGCGGCGGCACAGCATATTCGGAGGAAATTGACGGCAAACTCCTTGACTTCGGAGACATGTGGGACATACTCAGACCGAGATGGAAGCCTGGTTACCCTAGAGAAACATTTGAAATTGAACTAGGTCCATTGAATATAAAAATGGTCAGAACAAAGCATATTCCAGAGCAGGCAAGCTCCTGGGAAGAGGCAGCGTGGAGCTGCGGTCTCATTATAGATGACAGGATTTTGTTCACGAGCGATACCAGATTTGACAGAGACTTACTATTAAAATACGATGCACGGTTTAATTTTGAAAATATCTTTCATGACTGCCAGTTTTTTACCGGGGGGGTCCACGCTTCCCTTGATGAGCTTTCAACACTTCCTAAAGAATTAAAACAAAAAATGATACTCGTACACTATGGGGACAATTGGGAAGATAAGGTGGAAAACGTTCAGAAACACGGTTTTCACAGCCTTGCCAGACAATGGGTGTTTTATACCTTTTAATCTACAGTAAGCCGGTAGTACCCCTTTTTATTCACAGACATTGTTAGCGGGAAATTTTCAGGACCAAGCCAGAATGCTTCCCCGTCCATCTGGATCGGTATACTTTTATTGTATTCGATGGTAATAGTGTCTGCTTCTCTTGTCTGAACAAAGGGATAATTCACATGGGACCCGGCATAAAACTTTTCCCGCATTTTTAGTTTTGTGCACAGCCCGACTGTTTCTACAGCACAGAGGTTTTCTTTTCCAGGAAGCACCTTTTTCCCTGAACCATAGCTCCTGTACCCTGATGCACCGAAAGCTGTCAGAATAAACCTGCCCTCCAACTCTGAGCTATTGCCTCCGGATTCCATGGAAATCTTCATCTTCCCTACTCCATACCTGGGTTCATAAAAGAGTGTGGCTATGTCCACCATTGCTTTGTAAAAGTCACCGGGTATTTTCTTTTTCATTGAGTTTGTCAGTACTACCACATAGGCATCCAAGCCGATACTCGCAATATTCAGTGCAGCCATAGAATCGCAGTTATTCGGCTGGATCATTACACACCGAGCAAGCTCAGCAGCTCCAGGTTTCTTCAGTATTTCCAGGGCAGCAGGAAAGGACTCTGCAGAAGCACCGTCATTCCCTGTCCCAAGGGGCAGCTCAAAAAACACCGCCTTTTTTCGCTGTTCAAAGGGGCATTTCAAAGCCCCTGTTACTGCATCAAGGCCAGTACCGTCTCCGCCTGCTGTTATAATAAGGAGAGGACCGTCTTTCCGGCTCCCCTGGGTAATCAGATTTTTTACCAGCTGTGCTGCATGCCCGGGCCCTCTCGTAAATTGAGCTGATAAAAGGTTTTCCGAATTTGGGGTAAACTCCAGCTGCTTAAGAACTTTCAGGTTTTTCGATAAAAGCGAATTATTTGAAAAACCGCCGGCAGCAGGATTAATAATTGTAACCACCTGAGAAAAACGGGTAAACAGGCTGCTGCAGCTTGCTGCATATTCTATAAAGAGCTTTGCGAATTCCTGCTGTTTTTGCTTGATCATTGTATCATCCTTTTATCAGAATATCCGGCAGGGAATAGACATCATCCATTGACTCAACGAGTATTCCCCCCATACCCATTTCAAGCGGTGCTTCGAGGTCTACCGTATATCTGTCACCTATACTAACACAGTTTCCAGCAAGGGTGTTCAGTTTTTCCAGTGCAAGCTCATACGGAGCCCTATGGGGTTTAGAAACCATTGTATGATCAAGACCGATTACATCTATAAAATAATCCTCTACACCCAGGGCTTTGATAGTACGCCTGCCAATCTGGGCAGGGTTATTTGTTACACAAATAAGAGAATATCCTGAGCTAAGTAGATCCAGGGTTTTTTGCAGCTCCTTGTCTTGTTTCAGAAAATGCTCCGGATGAAAGAGCTCTTTCCTCCACTGTACACTCGTTTCAATAGGAATCCCAAATTCTTTGAAGGTATTTCCCAAGGACAACCCCCTGCCCTGGTTCTCCTTTGAATACTGCTGCCGAACCTCATTTAGTTTCGCTTCTGTTTCATGGAGAGTTTCTCCCCTTAGGCTAGCAAGCCGTTTAACCTGGAGGTCCTTCTGCGTACCATAATAGGTCTCGCACCTGTAGAGTGTCATATCTATATCAAACACCAGCGAAGATATAGTAGATGGTAAGCTGTAGATTTTCATATATAGGATATTACCGGTAATACAGGTCCCTGACAAGAAGAGGGAAAACAAAAAGCAGCTTATGAAACGATTGACTTTTCCTTTTGGCAGTTATACCCTTTATTTGCTGCTAAAAAGAGAGGGACACAATGAACCTAGAGTTTCATTATTATACAACATACTACATGGCAATTCGTGCCGGTTTTTCCGAGAACGATGCATACATTATCGCGTATTCATCGCAGTATGTTGATAACGCGGTACTTCCTTACTCCATCCGTACCGAACGGGGTAAGTACATAACTGAGATAACAGCAAGCTATTCTTTTTGGGATGAAGAGGTCTCACGGAATATCTATCTGCCCTTTCACTTTATGCCTGGAGACCCTGAGTACGCGGGAGCCGCACGGAGGGACGGAAAGCGCAACAAGTATAATGTCACCCCTGCAAGCAATAATGCAAAAAAACTGCTGATTGCCGCGCTGAAGACACGGAACCTTTACAGGGTCGGCATAGCAATACACACCTATGTGGACACCTGGGCGCACCAGAATTTTATCGGCCTTCGAAGCCCATGGAACAGCACTGATCCAAACAGCCTCCTGCCGCCTATTGGACATGCACAAACAGGTACACAGCCTGATCAGCTGTCCGGAAGGTGGGAAGACAGGCGGCTGATAAACGCGAACATGCAGGTGGTGAACAGAGAACGTTTTCTAAAAGCAGCAAAGATGATGTACAAATACTTCTCCACCTTTAACAAGCAGCCTTACGATGATGCTGATCTGATAATGGATTGGTATGAGGATTTTATCGGGACTGCCGGCAATGAGAAGCAAATGAACGAACGGATATATAACTATATTATTTCAGAAGATATTCCTGAATATCGAAAGAATGAATGGCTCACTGACGCAGCGTATGTTGATCATGATCCAAGAGAACCCTACATTCCAGGAACCAATGCTGTCCAGTGGTTCTCCACTGCCCTATTTAAGCCATCCTCTTTTACCAGCCCAGAAGAATACAGCGCGTCCGGAGATTTCTCCCAATCCAGCTTATACCATTGGTGTGAAGCAGCAAAAGAACATAGAGCTGAAGCACACAGAATACTCCACGCTCAAGGGCTCCTGCCTATACAGAACTGGTAATTCACCGACAAAGAGCATAACCTGGTATATAGTACTAGTAAGGAGTATGGACATGAAAAAAAGTGTATTCCAAGCAATACTGTTCTTAGTCTTCCCGGCAATGCTCTTTTGTGAACTTCCGCCGGATGCGTATAATAGATGGGTAGAAGAATCGGATGAAGTGCTTATTATTCATATTGATGATGTAACTACCGCGAACAGCTCAATGGATATTACTGATGTCCTAGTATCTGCAACAGTTCTTTATGTATGCAGGTCCAATTCAGGTCTATCCCAGGGAGATGCAATCACTATTGAGTATGAAGGCAGGCGGGTGTTTCCTGACCATCCGGGTCCGGCTCTGCTGGGTGTATTAGAGGAAACAGCGGTTGTTCCTGCATACCTGAACAGACGCAGCGGGGTTTATGTTCCAGGGGCAAGGGGAAGGAGCTTCAGCACCTGGGTATGGCCAAGTAAATACGGCAGTTATGAGGAGTGCTTACAAAGCGCAATGGATACCAGTCATTAGAACCACAAATATTTTTACTATCCTTTTTGGTACAGAAAGAATATCTTTTTCACAAAACTGATCTGTCAGAGTACTTGACTGAATATTTTAACCGTGATATACAGTTATCGATCGATAAAAACTGTCGGAAGATGAAATGAGGGGTCGTTTGACCAGTCATTTGATAAGCCGGTGTGTGTAAGATCGCATTATTTACCTATGCGCGTGCACATTCCGGCTATTTTTATGCCCAAAGATGAATATAGCGGGCGCAGCCGGAGCAGAGAAATATACGTAAGGAGAACAAACAATATGTCAGTAAACTTAACAAACACAAATGCAGCAGAAAAACTTGTATTGTCCCCTGAAGTAGAAAAAGTGCTGCGGAACTGCGGGGATATATTCATGCCGGAAACCAGAGGGGACCTTATTGAAAAGGCCCTTGATGGAAAGGACAAATTCACTGTTTCCTATGAAGTTCCAGGAATGGGAGAAATTGCAGAAGCCGATGTCATTCGCTGCAGGAACGGTGCAGCAATTAATTACCGTGAACCCTATATGAGGCGCAGGGACCCTGAATGTATGGTCATTGCTGACCAGGGACCTACTGATAAAACACGGTACAGCGACAGGTTTGGTACAGAATTCGGTCCAATGCGGGATGAAACATTCCAGTGGCTTGCCCAACAAGACTTGATCCTTATCCCCTTTATGGCTGGGGGTGAAGCATACGGATATCCGGCACTCCTTATTGCACCGGGAAACGCGGGCTTTTTTGCAGGGGGTCTTGCGGACCTTCAAGGACGCATTCCAGCAAGCCAGTTGCCGAACAATTTCAAACCCCGCTCAATTATTTTTGTTGCTCCACCCTTCAGGCACACAAGGTTTGACGGCAAGCAGGTTGTTGTGCATAACAGAACCGAAGAGGTTCATGAAATATTCTCTTACAACCTCTACCCTGGTCCAAGCGCGAAAAAGGGAATGTACGGACTTCTGTTAACTCTTGGAGAAAAAGAAGGGTGGACAACGCTTCATGGATCAACAGTGAAAGTAGTTACCCCTTTCGACCATGAGCTAACTATAATGCATGAAGGAGCAAGCGGTGGTGGAAAGAGTGAAATGATTGAGCAGGTACACAGGGAACCAGACGGCAGGCTCCTTATGGGACAAAACCTGGTAACAGAGGACAGGTTCTATATTGATCTACCGGATGCGTGTAAGCTCTATCCTGTTACTGATGACATGGCACTCTGTCATCCAAAGTTTCAGAACAACAGCGGAAAGCTGGTTGTAAGCGATGCAGAGCAGGGCTGGTTTCTCAGGGTAAACCACATAACCAACTATGGTACAGACCCGCATTATGAAAAGCTGTGTATTCACCCCCCTGAACCCCTTATTTTCCTCAACCTCCATGGTGCTGTGGACGCCTCCTGTCTGCTGTGGGAACACACAATGGATGCTCCGGACAAACCATGCCCTAACCCAAGGGTAGTAATGCCGAGAAGGTTTGTTCCAGACACTGTAAACAGCCCTGTCCAGCTGGACATCCGAAGTTTCGGGATTAGGGTACCGCCGTGTACAACGGAAAAACCGAGCTATGGAATAATCGGCCTGTTTCATATTCTGCCCCCAGCGCTTGCATGGCTGTGGAGACTGGTTTCTCCAAGGGGCCATGGCAACCCGAGCATTACTGACACAGAAGGGATGACAAGCGAAGGCGTTGGTTCTTACTGGCCTTTTGCAACCGGAAGAATGGTAGACCAGGCGAACCTGCTCTTACAGCAGGTTATTGATACACCGAATGTCAGGTACAAGCTTATCCCGAACCAGCACATTGGCGCGTACAGCGTGGGTTTCATGCCCCAGTGGATTGCAAGGGACTTTTTGGCAAGAAGAGGAAGTGTCCGGTTCACAAAGGACCAGATATCTGAATCAAGATGCTCACTTCTTGGGTATTTCCCGAAGAATGTCGCAATAGGGGGTACTTCAATTCCCAAGGGTATGCTCCAGGTTGATCTTCAGCCAGAGGTCGGAGTTGAAGCATATGAGGCAGGCGCACAAATGCTTGTCAATTTCTTTAGAAAGCAGCTGGAGAAATTCGTATCTCCTGAACTACACGAAACAGGAAGAAAAATAATCGAATGCTGTATGGACGGGGGCAGTATAAACGAATACGAAGCACTCCTTCCCTCAGCAGAGTAATCTAATATAATATATTAAAGTATTTTGGAGGAATTATGAAAAAATGGATTGTAATAGCCGCAGGGGTTGTCACTCAGACAGCCCTCGGCGGAATCTACGCGTGGAGCATTTTTGTTCCCTATTTAATGGATAATTACGGTTTGAGCCGTGCACAGTGCGGACTCATTTTCGGTGTAATGATAGCTGTCTTCACCTTAGCAACAATACCCGCAGGAAGGGTGCTGATGAAATTCGGCCCAAAGGTGACTGCAGGAATCGGGGCTGTACTCTTTGCAGGGGGATACATTATTGCATCATTCTCAGGTGGAAGCTACGCCTTAATTATTACTGGTCTTGGTGTGGTATCAGGTGCTGGTATTGGATTCGGTTATGTTTGTCCTTTGACAGTTGGTGTAAAGTGGTTTCCAAACAGTAAAGGCATGGTCACAGGCGTGGCAGTAGCAGGCTTCGGACTTGGCGCAATAATCCTTTCCTCCATTTCAGAAGCACTCCTAGTCAGCATGGATGTGCTCATTGTTTTCCGGATAGCCGGGATCGGTCTTGGGGTCACCGCTTTTCTTGCTGCAATGTTCCTTGACGAACCTGAAGAATCTGAAAACGCCAAAGCCCTGAAAACACCAAATGTGCCTTTGAAAAAACTGCTTTTCTCTCCCCAGTTCATGCTTCTGTGGCTCGGCATGTTTGCAGGTACATTCGCAGGTCTCTTAGTATCGGGGAACCTGAAAATGATTAAACTAAGTCTTGGCCTGAGTGAGTACCAGGCTGCCCTTTCAATTTCCCTATTCGCTATTGGCAATACAATCGGCAGGCTTGTATGGGGCAAGGTACATGACCAGCTTGGTTTATTGAAGACAATTCTCTTTTCACTTGGCGCCTTGTTTCTTGCGGTAATTCCGCTTCTTTTCCTGACAAACGCCTTTGCCATTCTCTCGGTTGCACTTCTTATCGGCTTCGGCTTTGGTGCCTGCTTTGTTGTGTACGCATCTTCCATTGTGGATGTGTTCGGCGTAAAATACCTGCCGAGCCTGTACCCCTTTTGTTTTGCAGGATACGGTTTAGCAGCACTCTTGGGGCCTGCAGCAGGGGGATGGATAGCTGACAGTTTTGGCTCTTACTCAGGGGCACTCATGCTCAGCGCTGGAATTGTGCTCTCCGCCGTTGTCTTGATCACCCTGTTTCTTCCCCCGCTTCTCCAGCAGAAGGAAGAACAAGCCTATGCGCTTAGAGTACAGGCAGAGCCGACTGACACATAGCACCAGAGCAGAAAGGAAGCAGGACCGCTTTTATGGGCAGTTACTACAAGAGTGAGAAATTATACCTTACTACAAAGCATAAGAAAGAAGAAGCAATAGGACCTGCATTCATGCAGGTCCTTTCTGCAACCCCTAAAAAAGGGATTGACCTTGCCCCGTTTTTCCATTGTACTATTACGATACAAAGAAAAGGAGAAGATTGATGCAAACACTAGTCGGATTGATTATGGGTTCCTCATCAGACTGGGAGACCATGCGCCATGCTGCGGAAAAAATGGAGGAGCTGGGAATTCCCTTTGAAGTAAAGGTAGTTTCAGCGCACCGCACCCCTGACCTGCTCTTTAGCTATGCGGAAAGCGCAAAAGACCGGGGCATTGAAGTAATAATTGCAGGCGCAGGGGGTGCAGCACACCTGCCTGGAATGGCTGCATCGAAAACAACCCTCCCAGTACTTGGGGTGCCTGTAAAGTCAAAGGCATTAAGCGGTATGGATTCCCTGCTTTCAATCGCGCAAATGCCTGCAGGTGTTCCGGTTGGAACAATGGCAATCGGCAGGTCAGGCGCAGTAAACGCTGCCCTATTAGCTGCATCAATCCTTAGTAATAAATATCCGGAAATAAGCGCGTCTTTAGAAGAGTTCCGCAAAAACCAGACCGAGAAAGTCCTTTCTAACCCAGACCCAAGGGAGGAAGCATGAGAATAGGGATACTCGGCGGCGGACAGCTTGCGCGGATGCTTGCATTGGCAGGACACAGGTTAGGTCTTGAGTTCACAGTCCTTGACCCATCTGTTGACGCATGCGCTGGTGCAGTGGCAAAGCATATTGTCGGCGCCTATGATGATGAAGCAAAACTCACTGAGCTTGCCCAGTGGTCAGATGTTATTACCTACGAGTTTGAGAATGTTCCAGCGACTTCTTTGAGTTTCCTTGAAGAAAGTGTACCCATCTATCCGAATCCCAATGCCCTGGCTGTTTCCAGGGACAGGCTCAAGGAAAAGACCCTCTTTACTGAGCTTGATATCCCGACACCCGCATTCTTTCAGATAAACAGCCAGTCAGATTTAGAAAATGCTGCAGCAGAGCTCGGGCTGCCTGGTGTGCTGAAGACCAGGACACTTGGATATGATGGCAAGGGCCAGACTGTGCTTAGGACTAAGGGTGATGTAAAAACCGCTTGGGAAGAGCTGGGAAAGGTCCCCTGCATACTTGAGTCTCTTGTGCGTTTTTCCAGAGAGCTTTCTGTTATTGCTGTGCGCGGCAGGAATGGAGAAACCGCCTTTTACCCGGTAAGCGAGAACACCCATAAGGAGGGCATACTCAGGTATACCTTCTGCAGGCCGAATGAGAGCTTGCAGGAAACAGCACAGGAGTACAGCAAACGGATTCTGGATAAGCTGGATTACACAGGGGTGCTTGCCCTTGAATTGTTCGAAGAAAAGGGAAAACTCTTTGCAAATGAAACAGCAACACGGGTGCATAACTCAGGACACTGGAGCATGGACGGGGCTTATACCTCCCAGTTTGAAAACCATATCCGCGCTGTTTCAGGGCTTCCCCTGGGCAGTACTGACTGCAGGTGTTATTCCGCAATGGTGAATATTATAGGCACAAGGCCGGAGAAAGCTGGAATCCTTGGTTTGAAAAACGCTTTTCTTCACGATTACACCAAAAGTGCAAGACCAGGCAGGAAGATTGGGCATGTGAACATCTGCGCCCAAGATGAGAAAGACCTGGATCGGCTTTTTGCAAAGCTCCAGGACATTATCATCACCTAAACAAAGGGCATTATCATCTCCCATTACAAACAGAAGGTCCTGATTAATTGCTTACAAAAGAAGCATCAATCTTTCTTGACCGAGCCTAGAGATTTTATGTAGTATCTGTGTATGACACAGGGACAGATGGAATCGAAAATATGCGAAGCTGTTATCCGCTTTGAGAAGGACTACATGGGCAGGGGGCCTTTGGAAACAAAGACCTATATTATTGATGATCTAATTCTGGTGCGCTTAAAGGGCGTGCTTACTAAGGCTGAGCAGCAGCTCGCTGCTTCCCAAGACCCGTCAAACGGCAAAAAGCTGATAAAGCAGGTACGCAGGGAGCTTCTTGAAGGTGGAAAGTCCCTTTTAGAGGCGTCCATAAAAGAGATTACAGGCCAGGAAGTTCTCAGCCTTCACACTGACATAAGCACAACAACCGGTGAGCGGGTTATTATCTTTACCCTAAGCACAAAGCTTGTATTTGATTAAGGGACAGAGGGGCATTCGTGTACTGCAAGAGCAGGAAACAGACAAATGGCTAACTGAAATATGATAGGAATCCGGTACAGAATGAA
>CAYRYS010000009.1:0-44558 GCA_964428555.1 uncultured Spirochaetales bacterium
CAGACCGCAGATAACAGGGACAGTAGCTGAGTCTGACACAGTTGCAGCGTTTGACGCTCGCCTAGTATGGAGAGCCAACCTGTACATAGACGAAGGCCACACCGACTGGAACAACGCGCATCCGTGGAATGACCCGGTAAACAACGAATGGTTTGTATCACAGACTGACGGAGCAGCGGTGGATGGGGGGCAGATAGATATTCTTGATTATACACATATGTCTAATGGTAATTTGAGTGATTCAGTTGCATATTCTTGGGGTCCTTGCGACAGCCCCTTTGATTTCAATGATGATCTGTTAGATCAACAAGCCGCGATTCAATGGTATTACAGCGAGGAAAACCCGGAATGGAGTGGTTCAGAAAACCCACACCCGGAATGGGCTGAACATGATACTACCCGCGCTCCTGACAGTGATTGGAATAACTACCTCCCGAACTACGCTAAGGATGAAGATGGAGTACTACTACCAATCGCTAACAGTTTTTATCCGTACAGACCGGGAATGAACCATGATGCAAGTGATGGATATACTTGGAGGGATGTGTATTACTCTGCTGGAGTTGATTGTGGAGGCTTAGTCCGGCGTTCGGCTTCCTACACTGGAAACAGCTATAATTTAGATGACGCTGAGGAGTTTCGGGTAGTTTGGGATACGATAAATATTAGACAGCATAACAAAGACGGAAGAATTATTGATAATGTGGACGTAATCTGGCGAGATGAGTATGATCCATTTGATAGACCAGAGGCAGATGACATAGTCCCCTTAGAACAACTTCGTCCTGGTGATATTGTGCTATGTGAAACCACTTCATTAGATGAGGATGGCAATCCTTTATTAAATTATCCGCATGTAATGATAGTCCAACGCATAGAGTATGATGATGACGGACTAAACAGGGATGATATTATATTCATTGAGGCAGCAGATGGAATTCACCATGATCTGCGTGTAATAAACACTCAAACACTTTGGACCTATAGAGATCATCCTAATGAAAACATCAAAAATGGAACACTAGTTGTGTGTCGGCTTAGACAATAGCGGGGGTAGATATATGAGGAAATCAATTATATTTTTTTTATATATGGTAGTATCGTGTTTGTTCTCTTTTGCTCAGGACATCAACTTGTATAGTCCTGAATTGATTCACCGTTTTGAATTTGGTAATGGAGAAAATCAATTAGGAGCAGGAAGTGCTGCTGGCGGGGCGGTTGGCACTCCCGGTCAGCTCAATTTCACAGAGGATTTCATTTATTTAAATGATTATGTTAACTCCCGGTTTATCTTCTATGATTATAATCTCAATGTGCAGAATATAATCGAATTTACACCGCAATCTTCGGATATACAATATGTTTCAGTAATTAGGGTAGATGAACAAGGTAACTTATATGGCGGAATTGTAGATAGATTTCACAAAGTAAATTCGGAAGGAGAAGAGATTTATACCTTCTATGAGTCAAGGCTATCAGAAAGAATGATGAACTCAAATGAATACTGGCTCTATGGAGAATACGTATTGTTCTACTCAGACAGCGGAAGACCGATGGCAATTGATCCTGAAGGAACAATTCTGGAAACAAATGAAATACAGCAGATTCTTCAGGAAATGAAAGAACAAAACCCATATTGGCAGGATGAACGATACAAAGAACAGATTGACGAATTACTGGAAGAAAATAATTTGATGTTAAGAGAAGATATTCTTCTTACCTTTGATCTTGAAATGTATATGCAGTACTGGAATATCATAGGAGGGTATGATCATACCGGTAGATTCGAGACTCCCAGCCATGGACTCATAGATTTTGACAGCGAGTTAAATAGTTTATGGGGACTTCGTGATGCTGAAACTGGTGAAGGTGCGTGGTATATTTTTTCTGAAACTGGGGAAGTATTGGATTTTTTCCGACAGGACCCACCACATATTGGATACCCACGTTTGGGAATGGATGGAAATGTTTATTTTCGAGTGTTAAACCAAGCAAATGAAACTTATGACATTTATATGTTAGAACCACAATGGTAAGCCAAAAAGCGTAGAAAGTATAACCCCAGTCAGTCCGGCTGGGGTTTTAATTTTCAGAGCCTTTTTGCAGCTGCGCTTTTTGAAGAAGGGAGTTAATGTGGCGGTTTATCTCTTTTCTGTCCGGTTCGGGAAGCTATTTAATGGCATTCATTTTCTTGATCCACCGTACATCCAGATTATCAAGCGGATTTGTGGATTGCTCGGAAGAAAAGAGATCGCTTATTGAAATGTTTAATGCCTTAGCTAATACCTGCATGCTGTGAAATGGAACAGAAACAGGTGCATTTTCATAGTGATTTATCATCCTGTATGAAATGTCAAGCAGCATATTCTTTTACGAAAGAATCGGCGTATATTTTTACGAATTGCTTTTTTTTTCTTTCAAGTCCAACCATGCAGTAAGAAACACTACAGTACCAGAATATCCTGCAAGCTATACCGACTTTCTTACACTATTTCTGCTCCAACTATTCTCGCTTATCTCAACTTTTTAATTTCTTCTAAAGAAAGGCCTGTTATTTCATCAATATCCTGAATAGGATAATCTTTCTCCAGCATCCTTTGCGCATCTTCCATCTTGCCTTTTTCAATGCCCTGTTCAATACCTTCCTCTCTTGCGCCTTCAATCAGGGTGCCTTGGTCACGGATGTGCTTCATCCTGGCTTCCGCAAGTTCAACCAGTTCATCATTCGCGGTGAAATCTTTATATGTAGCATGCGCTTTCTGCATAATCGGGTCCTTTTTAAAAGGATTGTCATCTCTTCTTCCTCCTGTATTGTCCCTTCTTTTTTCAGATAATAGGTCTATTTCTCAAGCCGTGTAGTAAAATCCGGTTTATCATCAAAATTCATTTTCTCTAGTTCAAGGAAATGGAATTGCATGACATCAGTTAAAACATACTCTTTTTCCTCGGTCTCTGTCAGCAAAGCGCTTTTCCTTTTGTCATGGTAGATGTGCCGGGCTTTGAGTCCAGCAAGGATCTTGATTTCTTGAATCACGCAGCTGCTCGAGGACAGGAGATTATCCTGTTTTATAGCGAGAACAAGGAGATCCCCCATGAAATACGAAGTCATCACTTATTCAGATTGCTGGATTATATAATTCTTCCCCCTATTGATAGTATTGTAATCGTTAAGTGGGTACTCCCCTATCTAATAAATAGAGGAGTTATAGTCAGAGCAGGGCGATTAAAGGTAAACCCATCACCTGTTTCTTATTCTCATTTTGGTTAATCAGAGTCAATAGATGGCATTACATATTTATTTACTGTTTTCTCTCAGCTTGAACTAGGCTATTTTAAATTCTCTAATTCAAAACCCCGTACGCCTCTAGAGCTTTACGCAGCTTTTTATAATTTTGCTGTTTTACTACGATACGTGCTCCTTCAGCTCGGACAACAAGAGAAGAAAGCTTTTTATCCTCTATAAAAAGACGGCGTAGTTCCTTCTCCTCTGGCAATTGTATCATTATGCAAAGCTCCTCTTGCTCAAAGAGCCTGGCCCGCTCTTTGACACGGGAGAAAAGCGCTTCCCAGTGATCAGCAGGCTCCTTTGCAATAAGGCGGTGGAACTCACTGATCCGTCTTTCTATATCCTTCAGAGAGTTACAATCGCGGATAAAACTCGCCTCGCTTACCCGAAAGCGGTCCTCCCCAATTGGGTCTCCGATTCGCTCCAGAAAGACCTTACACTCTAGAGATTGGCCCCGGTAAGTGATTATGGGAAGCTTACGGTCGGCAATCGCTTCGTAGGTTACCTGACGCAATTCCGGCTTTTCATCTGAAAAACCAAGACACCAGGCACCAAAGGGCGTGGTCCGCACTCGGGTGAGCCCTTCGAATGGGGAAATGGGGGTGGGGCTGCCATTTTTCAACAACCGTTTTGCCGGCTCCTCCTCTTCGATTTCCAGCAGCCCCAGGGATGCCATAAGGTAACAGTAGCCCTTTAGCATCGGTCTGGTAACAAGGGCATGCTCCAGATAGATATCCGGTACAAAACCTTTCATCCAATCAACAATCTTGATGGTCCCCTCAGGCAGGTCCAGCTCTTCTCCCTTCAAGATAACCTCAGAGGCATCATAATCATCCCTGAATATGCTGAAAAAGAGGGACTGCATTCTAAGGCTTTCTGCTACTTCATCTATATTGTACCAGCTCCCTGACTTAGTCATTAGCGTAACTATCTTGTTAAATATGGTCCTTGACTGGGGATAGTGATCAAAGATAGAACGATAATTCCTTGGACCCTGCCCCTTGCTCAAATGAGGGCAAAGCACAGAATATTCAAAACTGGATTCCACCATAAGGTAATAGCTTACAATTTTACCAGATGGGGGTATGGTAAAAAAGTTTGTAACCAGCGTCTTGATAAAGTCCCTTACATCCTTTGTTTTGGACAGTTCCAGCTGCTTAGGGTCTATCATGATAAACCGTGTGATGAGTTCGATAGGATCTATCCCCGTTTTATCGCTTAGGGGAAAGAGTGGAAAAACGCTGCTTTTTCGCAGCTGTTTTATATCTCTTTTATTCAGGCCCCGGCGCAGGATCTTTTCATAGCGGCTTGAATCTTCTAAAAGCTGGGCAATCGATTTTAGCAGGAGAGGCATCGATTCCGAGAGGGTGTCCGCCGCGGACCAGCCACTCAACCTCTGTTCTGAGCATGGACCAATGGGATAACCGGCAGGTGCCGGTAAAAGGGAGGTCAGAAAATTCCGAAAAAAGGGTTTCATAAAAAGAAGCGTTAGACCATATTTTCTATATAGGTCGAAGATACCGAGGCGAAGCTCGGGATTTTTATACAGATAATCGTAGTAATATGACAGGGTCCCGACCGAGACAGACTTGCCCGTTGCTTTTTCAACCAACCCCGCGTCAATATACCCATGAAAGGCTGCCTTTTTAATTGCAGTGGATAGATAGGGGGGAAGAGATTCAAGCCAAATTTCACATTGCTTTTCGTTATCCAGGGAGGAAAGAAAACTCAGAGCGGCTGAAACAAGTTCCTTTTTGTTACCTTTTTTGAACTCAAACCCGAGGGATTTTCGGATTTCGTGGAGCTGGTCTACAGTAAAGCTATCCAAATATTTACGGTAGCTCTCCATCTTTGGCGAGATATATACGCAGGAGTCTGTTATAGGGTTTCCAAACAGATCGATATGTCCCTCGTCTTGTTTTTTTGGGTAGTTATTGCTTTTGTGCTTTGTCATTATTGTCTTCCTATCCTTCCAGGAGGAACTGGAGGTCCTCCTCGCTGAGGGCTTTCATTGCTTCGGTATCCGAAGAGAGAATGGCAGAGGTTAGCTCGGCCTTCTGCTGCTGCAGCATGAGCAGTTTCTCCTCGATAGTGTCCCGTGCGATAATCCGGTAAGAGAAGACTGGGTTTTGCTGACCAATCCGGTGGGTCCGGTCAACTGCCTGACTTTCCGCAGCCTGGTTCCACCAGGGGTCGAAGATAAAGACATAGTCCGCGGCAGTGAGGTTGAGTCCCACACCGCCTGTTTTTAGAGTCATAATAAAGGCGCCGATCTCCGGATCAGTTTGAAACCTATGCACAAGCTCCTGCCGGTTTCTGGTTGCACCGGTCATTATCAGGTTTGCTATTCCTGCTCTCTCCAAGTCCGATGAGATCATATCAACCGCTGCAAGAAAATTGGTAAAGACTAAGCACTTGTGGCCGTTTTCCCGAAGATCTCTGATCATTTCGATCAGTTGCTCTCTCTTTGCGGACCTTCCAGGATACTCTCCATCCTCTTCAGGGATTCCCGCCAGTCTTCTCAGCTCTGCCATAGCCTGCAGTATAATAAAGGAGGCTTTGAAGACACCGCTTCTCCTAATGGCTTCCTGTATTTTCCCTTTCAGGTAAAATCTTCGGCGGTGGTAGATCTCTAGGTGTTCCTGGTCCAGGTCTACCAACAGGGTCTGCTCGCTTTTCTCCGGCAGTTCTTTCAGTACATCCTGTTTCAGCCTGCGAAGCATAAAGGGGTAGATCTTTTTTTTAAGCTCCTTTAGAACCTGTTCGTCTTTTTCTTCCTGGATAGGCTTTCCATATTCGCGGTTAAAGCGTGCCTTACTCCCAAAGAAAGATGGATTAAGGAAACGGAAAAGGCTGTAAAGCTCGGTAAGGTTGTTCTCTACCGGTGTGCCGCTTAAGGCAATACGATTTTTAGCCTTTAGACCAAGAATTGCCTTGGTACGTTTGGCGTTAATGTTTTTAATATGCTGCGATTCATCCAGAATGAGGTATGAGAATTCGATGGGCAGGAGTTCCTCTATATCAATCCGGGTAATTGAGTATGTAGTTAGAATGATCTGCTTCTGCCCGGAGTCTACATCTTTTTTGCTCCGGCCGGGACCGTAATAGATAGAAACAGGAAGGTGCGGGGCAAACCGCTCCAGTTCCGTTGCCCAGTTCCAGATAAGCGACCGAGGAGCGATAATGAGGGTTGGTGCTTCCAGCTTGTCCTGAAATGCCCGTAACAGGAGGGATATAACCTGAACAGTCTTTCCCAGGCCCATCTCGTCTGCCAGACAGCCGCCGATTCCATGCTCGCAGAGATGCTCCATCCACTGGACTCCGTAAACCTGATAGGGGCGCAGGGCGCTTTCGGCCAGGCTGTAGTCCCCGACCTTCCGGTCCAGGGAGTTAAAACCCAGGTAAAAGGATTCGATGCGCTTTCGCAGGTCCAGCGGGGCATCTATTTCCTCTTTCAGGTTGAACATCATCAAATCAAAAAAGGAGATTTCGATCCTGCCCTCTTCATCATCCCCTGCCCTCTTTACTATGCGGATAAGCCGCTGGAAGCGCTCCACTGATGCGGGGGACGGATAAACGCGGGTATTATCGGGAAGAGAGATACAGCCATGTTTCTTGTACTCGGTAAGAAAGCTGCTCCATGACAAGGAATTCTGGTCTATTTTAACCGACGCAGTTCCTTCAAAAAAATCGATACCATGGTCCAGTTTAAGTCTGATCGGTGGATTGAGATGGCGTATTTTGTACTGGGAAAGCTTTTCTGCCTGAAAAAGGGAGAAGGTGGTAACCAGTTTCTGCATATTCCGGCTGAGAAACTCTCCCGCACATTCAGGGGAGAGGATAAACCGGCCGTCTTCTTCCATGATCTGGTCTCTGACTGTTTTGCCCTCTTTTTTGATCAGATTACGAAAAGTCTCTACCGGCGTAATGGAATAAATAACCTCAGAGAGGAGGATCTCCTTTTCCGGTTCATCTATCTCTACCACATTGATGATATCCTGTTCCTCGAAGAATCCGGGAGGATACCCTGGTAAGGTCGATACCGGCAGAATATGGAGAAATCCGTAGGCATCGATCTCCTGGAAAAGAAGTCCTGGAATGGCAGTCCTGGGTCCGGTAGTGATGGTTCTGAAGCCGGGGTAATTGATCCGTAGACCGGGGATCCGGGAGAGCACCATGGACAAATAGAGGGGAAGTTTCTTACGGCCGACCCTCTTGCTGATCCTATCCAGCTCCTTCCAGTGAACTCCCAGGTCTTCACATGGGAAGAGCCGGGTTCCGGCAAGAACATAATCCGGAGCCACCGGCTTCAGTTCTTCCTCAGTACTGTGAGGTTTAGCAGATCTGGAAACACCAGCCGGTTCACCAGTTGCGGTAAGATCATCAGTCCTTCGAGCGTCAGTTTTCTCCTGTCCGGAACTATCCAGAAGCTCTACCTTCAGGGTAAAGGTTTCGTCCTCCGCCGAGGTGACCGAAACCATAAGGCTGGCTGTATTTGTCTGGGGTATCAATGTTTTGCCGGAAATGTTTCGCAAAAGCCCGGAGGATGCGGCAATCGCTATCATCCTTCCTCCTGGGTCGTAAAGGCTGCATTCCCCATCTTCCATCTCAATGTCCCAGGAAAAGGAACGAGCCTGCTTCTCCACGAGAAGAGAAAACTCCTGCAGTGCCCGTCGCGCTGCGCCGGAAAAGGAACGGTAGTCGGGTATCTTTCCCTTACCGCGTCCGGCTGCTACCGAAAGCTGAGGCAGATCGCAGGATGTATCCAGAATAAAGGTAAAATTAGTTTTGATGCTCATTCGCTCCCATTCGTAATCTTTTATTCATAATCAAAACCTAGCCATCGTTTTCATTGAATAGTTGATTATATAAAAGTACTATTTTTCTTTCAATCGTGCTGCAATCTAATACTTCGGTATTTTTAGGCTTAAAAAAAAACGCAAATGGGAAAACAGTTTCTCATAGGAAAGAATGTTTGTCTCCAGTGTAACAAAATATTGATTCCTTCTCTTTTTCCATCGTTATATTACATATGACAGGCCTAGGGGGATATTGAATGATGAAGACAATTGTGAAAGAACTTATGGTTCAAATTTCAGGAGTTTTCTTGTACCATTGTAATACTGCTTGCCTATTACCTGGATCTCAACATCGAATATCCGGCCAGTAGAATCCTGGGCTTTTACATCCGGCAGCTTCTTTAGGTTAAAGGGGTTTTTGATTTCAATGGAAACAGCAGGGAGTAACCCGTCATCCTCCAAAAAAGTATAGGGTTTTTCAAGATTTCAGGCAATAAATGAAAAATATACCAGTAGTTTATGCAGCAGTTCTATAGTAGTGGCAGCAATTCCTAGAACGAAACGCCTATTTTTCTAAGACTTCTTTTAACGCAAGGGACAGCTCTTCAATGCTGTAGGGCTTTTCAAACATATGGTATTCTTCATCCTCAGATAGGCGCTTTTTTCCCGCTTCCCCGATATACCCGGTAGATACAATAATTTTCACCTCCGGGTCAACTGCCCGTATCTTATCAATAATATCAAACGCGCCGATTCCGCCGACTACTGTTACATCCAGTATTACACAATCAAAGCCTCGCTGCCTTTGATACTGGTCACGGAATATCTCAATTGTATCATGACCGTTTTCAGATACAGATACATCCTGCCCAAGCCTCTGGAGCATTGTTTTCAGGCTGTGCCGGATCTGGGGGTTGTCATCCAGAATAAGGATTTTATACTTTTTATCTAAAGAGACAAGCCTAGTTTCTTCCTGCTTTTCTACTGCATTCGATGAAACAGGAAGGTAGATAAAAAAGTCAGTCCCCTCCCCTTCTTCAGATTCAACAATAATATTGCCTGAGTGCTGTTTAATAATAGACAGAGAGCTTGCAAGCCCTAACCCGGAACCTCCGAGTTTTGTGGTAAAATAGGGATCAAAAATATGTCCAACCTGGTCTTTGGGAATCCCTACACCATAGTCAGAAATTCTCAAGCAAAAATACGTTTTATCATCTTTTAATCCATACTGTTTCTTACCCAGCCGAAGAGTGCCTTCAAACTCCATTCTTCCGCCCCCGGGCATGGCGTGCACAGCATTGAGAATGATATTTGTTAACACTTGAGAAAAGAGGGCCTTGTCCATTTCAATCGGCACTTCTATATTCGGCAAATCAATATCCGGAGAAACCGCGGTGCCGTGAAGGGTAAAATGGACCACCTCCCTGATAATAGGAACAACAGAAAGGGTTTTCACATGGATCACATTTCCCTTTGAAAAGGTCATTAGCTGTTTGGTTAAGTTCTTGGCATTCGTCGCTGCTGACATTATATCCTTAAGATACTCTCTATGATACTCTAAAAGCCCTTCCTCATCCTTTAGCAGGGAAATATTTCCGATTATGGTGGTTAAGAAATTATTAAAATCGTGGGCAATCCCTCCTGCCAATGTCGCAAGGGACTCCATATTTTTTTGCTTTATTACCTCTTTCTCCATTCGCAGGGTAAGGTCAATCTGCCGCTGCAGCTCCAGGTTTGCTTCTTGAAGCTCCCAGGTCCGTTCTTCAACCCTGTTCTCGAGCTTCTGAGAATAATGGTGCAGCGCGTCAATAAGCTCTTTCATTTTAAAGTGAGATGACATCATCCTCGCAAGGCCGGTATACGCGCCGGGCCGGCTCTTTCCAAAGTCAACCACAATATATCCAATATGCTCCTGAAGAAGATGGAGAGCATCAAGGTAAGACCATGACAACAGCTCTCTATTTCCAAGGGGCAGGAAATCCTGCTCAGGGTTAATCTCATCATTTTTCGGCTTTTTCATTTCACCGTTTTCATATTGAAAAATTATCCTTGCTTTCGTTTTTTCATTGTCAGTATAGACAGCAATGTAACAAGTGTGAATGTTCAGCTTCTCAAACAACCGCGGAAAATCAAAACCAAGAGCGTGCTGGGAAATAGTCTTTGTCGCGAAATTCTGTGAATTCACCAGGTTTTCAATATAATGGTTTTCCATTTCTTTCTGGTGCAAAAAGCCGTATGCAAAACGGGTGGTAAAGTTCAGGAGCTCATTTTCTAGGTGTTTTAGTTTACCGAACTCATCTGCAGATAATGCGTTTCTCAGCCAGTTTAAAAGCGATGAGAAAAAATCCGGCCAAAACAGAACACTATGCTCCCATTTTGAATTGCACAGCATTATCTGCTTTTCTATCTCCGATTAAAGTCTTTGTGTATTTGTTAAAAAATCGATGTTTTGAAAAGCGCCATTATTATTAGAACAACAGCAGCAAATATCATCCAGCTGTTCATCACTCATATATAAATTGCTGTTTTTTAGATGAAATGCTGCAACATCTGAGAGATTACCGGACCTGAAGGATTCCAAGGCTGCTTCAATTGTATATCCTTCTGTTCGGCTATTCTCAATATCGAATCTATAATATTTGGAATGAACCGTTTCTGTTAGGCTGTATCCTGAAGACAGGCGCGGAATAAAATATGTAGGCACATAGGTTTCTTTCGGCACTGGCTTATTATTAATGAGACTGTACATCAGTTCCATGCCTCTCTCCGCGATCTGCGTAAATGGATATGTCACAGTCGTGAGACTTGGATAAATAAAAGAAGATTCTGCTGAATTATCAAACCCTGTAACCTTAATATCATAAGGGACCTGCTTCCCCCGCTTTTGTATTTCCCGGATAGCACCTAAAGCGAGCTCATCATTCAGGCAGACAAGGGCCTGGATATCGTGCCGGTCTTTCAATATTTGATCAACAACTACCTTCTTTCCCCCTTCATAGTCATAGCGGCCGCGGAAAACACATTCATCGTCTATTTCAATATTATTTTCCCTCAGCTTTTCATAAAAAATGCTTTCTCTTTCCGTAAAGTCCCGGAGGCTCGTTTCTAATCTTGGTACAACCAACCCGAATTTTTCACAGCCCTGTTCAAGTATTAGGTGGTCCATTAGATCCGAAAAGCCCGTTCTATTGTCAATAAGCACAGAAGGAATGTTCTTCATCGGATTTGCTAAGCTGACCTTTGGAAGGCTTTCCCAATTCGGAAGGTGCGCAGCCCGTTCTTCAAAATCATCATACTCAAATATCTTATTGATGATTAAACCGTCAATCAGCCCCTCATGGAGGTAGGAATACAGAGTATTATGCATGTACTCCATTCCCTGACTTACCTGATACCTGCCGCCGTTTACTACAAGCAAGTCAAAGCCAAACCGGGCAGCTTCTGCGGTAAGACATTTTATCATCACTTCAGATTGGAATAGGTCGTTTCCGAATGTTAAAAGGGCAATTCGTTTCTTTTCAGATAGGTTCATGCTTCAAAAAGTATATATGTGAAGTATTCTAAGATCAAGCGGGAAATCTTTTTCTTACAAATCTCTTGTCTATACCTTCTCTCATATTTGACTTATACTCGTATTCAGTGAGGGGCAATGGAGAAACATACAGTAACAATTGAAAAACTCACCTTTGGAGGGGACGGGCTGGCAAGAACCGGGGGGCTAACAGTATTCGTGCCGTACTCAGCTCCGGATGACACCCTGAAAATCAGACTCACAAAAAAGAAGAAAAATTACGCCTTTGCCCACATTATTGAAGTCATCTCCCCCTCCCCTGCCAGGCGCGAGGCACCCTGCCCATATTTCGGTGTGTGCGGAGGCTGTCAGTGGCAGCACATTGTGTATTCACAACAGGCTGCAGCAAAAAAGCACATTGTGCTTGAAACCATGGAGCGCATCGCAGGGTTTGCCCCTAAAGTCAGAGGCACCGTCGAATCAGAAAAAGAGTTCAGCTACAGAAACAGGGTCACCCTTCATTCAGAGGGAAACCGCCTCGGGTTTTACAAGCAAAAGAGCAGGGAAATAATTGAAATTGACAAATGCCTTCTCATTACTGAAGAATTGAACAAGAGACTGAATCAGACCAGAGAAAGAGGGCACTTGAAAGAGGGAGAAGTCTATCTTTCTATTGATGATGATATGTCCTCTGGTTTCACCCAGGTAAACAGGAGTATCAATACAAAAATCCGCGCGGAAATTAAGCAGATAGTATCTGCAATAGACTCACCCCGCGTTCTCGACCTATTCTGCGGTAACGGCAACCTGACAAAAGACCTCGCGGAAACAGCTGGAGAAATACAGGGCTGGGACAGTTCTCCTGAATCGATTGCAGCAGCAAATGACTGGGCCAACAGAAATTCCCATTGCAATTACTTTCAGGGGAATGCTGAAGAGGCCCTGAAAACAGAGTTCTATAACAAAGCTGACATACTCATCCTTGACCCGCCGCGGGCAGGAGCAAAAGAGCTTTCTCAAAAACTCCGTTCCGGCTTTCAAAAGATCATCTATCTCTCCTGCGATCCGGCAAACCTTGCACGGGACATAAAAGCGCTTACAGAAAAGGGGTATACACTAGAATATCTCCAGCCATACGACATGTTTCCCCAAACCTATCATATCGAAACCCTTGCTGTTCTGAACAAATCCTACCTTAAAGAACGGAACGCCATTCTTCAAGAGAAGTCCACCACAGGGTGAAAAACAACCTTCAGATAATTAGCAGCTTACTGCACCTGCAGTACCAAAATACCACAAACAGCGAGTCCCGTTCTCAGCTTCAGGCAGCAGAAAACAGGATTGACGCAATGTCCATTGTACACGAACTTATGTACAATCAGTCAGACTATTCCCAGGTTTATATGCAGGAATATATCCAGGTATTGGCAGACCGCCTTTCCTCAGAATTTGGAAAAAACAAAGATATTAAGCCCCATCTACAGATAGAAAAAGGAACCCCGGAATGAGGGCATTGGGCTCATGCTCGTACACGCGTTAGCGGACCAGCTTCAAGGGAAAAGCGAACACAGTGTCGGGAACGGAACAGTTTGGAAGATAACCTTTCCTGCATAGTTCCATGTTCACTGGTCGTTTGGGTGGGAAAGGCGCTGCTCATATTCACGCTCTATTTCATCAGCACGTTTTATTGAGCTTTTCATCCACTGGAGCTTCAGCTCCATCTGCTGGTCAGGAGACAGGAGCCCTTCCGCGCCCTGTGCCCGAAGCCTGTCAGTAAAGGTGCTGCAGATAATAGCAGCGGAAACAGATATATTAAAGGAATCGGAGAACCCGTACATTGGAATAGAAAGGTTCACATCCGCGTGCTTCAAAGCGGTCTCACTCACGCCATTCAGTTCATTTCCGAGTATTACCGCGGTTTTTTGTTCAATAGGATTGTAATCGTAAATGGACACTGCATCTGCAGATAAAGAAGTGGTACATAAGCGGTACCCTGCTTCACGGAGCTCAGTAAGCACACCGCTTTTGGGTTCTTTGTGGCGCCTGTGAAGAGTAACCCATTGGGATGCTCCGAGTGCAACATGCTTGTTAACCCGTGCATAGGGAATTGAACCTATTACATATACGTTTTGTATGCCCAAGCATTCACAGGTACGGATAACAGCAGACATATTCTGGGTATAATAAATGTCTTCCAGAACCACGACGAGTTTATCTGTCCTTGCTTCAGCAACACGGTTAATTTTTTCCAGCCTGGTATTCGACACATGCATAGAGAGAGCTGTATAGCGTTTCTGCTTATCCATTTCCTGCCCAGTTTCCTATATATTTGTAAAATCAGCAGATAATAGCATGTTTTTCCTTAGTGGGCAATCAGGACTGAGCAGAGAGAGCTATTCAAATTTTGACTTTGAGTAGATAGGGAAAATTAGAATAGCCTCATCCTGCCCGAGAAAAGCAATATTTTCATGCATCTGAAGTGTATAGGAGCATGAAAATCGCTCATAAAGAAAATAAACGGTCTCTAAAATGAGAATTGCTGGAGCAGACATCTTAGTAATCCGATACATTTTCTATTTTTATTTCTTCCATCCATTTTTGGATCGTTGCTTCAGGGGGAAGACCGGAGCCGATTCTTGTAACAGCTGCAGCAGCAAATGCAGTAGCCAGCTTTGCAGAGTCGTGTATGTTCCATCCTTTCACAGAAGCAGCAATCATTCCAGCCATCATCGCGTCCCCTGCACCTACTGTGCTCACTGCATCAATCTCAGGCGGATGTGCCACGATCTTTTCTCCGTCATACATGAACATTGCACCTTCAGCTCCCATGGATACAACGACATATGAAATACCCATTTTAGTCAGTTTCTCAGCAGCAAGGGCAACCTGTTTTACATTGTGAAGGGTCTTGCCGCTGAACTCTTCAAGCTCTTTTACATTCGGTTTAACAAGATCCGGCTCTTCTTCTATCGCCTTCCGCAGTGCGTCTCCGCTTGTATCCAGCGCTACCTTGCATCCCTCTTTTTTCAGTTCCCTACAGAGCTGAGCATATATGCTGTCATCTGCATTTTTGGGTATACTTCCGGAGAGTACGACCCACAGGTCTTTTTCAGCGTGACTCAAAATACGTTTTTTGAGAGAATGGATATCTTTTTCTTCCGGTTCAAGCCCGGGATAGTTAATATCCGTTGTCTGTATTCTCTTTTCATCGATTATCTTAATATCAGTCCTGGTATGACCGTCTATGCGGATAAAACCATCCTCAATTTGCTTTTCACGGAAAAACTCTTCAAACAATACAGAGTTCGCGTCTCCAAGAAACCCGGTAGAAAGTACAGGGAGGCCAAAGTCCGCGAGAAAGGAAGCAATATTGATTCCTTTTCCTCCAGCGTTGCGTACAAACTTTTCTACCCTGTTCACTGAACCTGGAACAAAATCATAAATATATATAGTTTCATCTATCGCGGGATTCATTGTAACAGTAACAATTTCATAGTGCTTATCCATCTTCATTTCCTTTCACCATTTTTCTTTTGAAAGTATCTTCTGTATTTAAGTAAAACACGGCTTTTTCTTAGATGCAAGGATATTTACTGAAAAAATGGTAGAGGGTTACGAAGAGTAAACAATCTGACTCTCAATGATAGCAGGAATATGCATAATGGCTTTCAAAGATAGGTTTCATAGTTTTACAATTCCCTAAAACTCAGCTTCATACACTGTCTGAAAGGGGTTTCCCTGTGACACCACTGAAGGGTCATGAAAAGGAAATACAACCTCATCTGTAATACTTTGGATAAATTGTCTGTTCGCTTCAAGAGAATAGGCGTAGCCGATGGGCTCCCTATTTTCAAGATTCTCATAAAGTATAACTTCATCAGACGGGAAAAGAAGGGTTGCTTCAGGGAGCTCAATATACACAGCAGTCGATCCTGCTGCATGCCCCTGAACAGGAACAAGACGGAAAATATCCAGAATCCGCGTCTCATCGGCAAATGCTGTATAAGTTGAATCATCTCCAAAACGCTGCACAACCTCCATGCCTGCGACATCCTGTGTAAGGCTGTTCAAGGCATTTTGATGAATATACACATAGGCTTGCGGGAATAAGTCAACAGTCCCTATATGATCAAAATGGGCGTGGGTAATAATTATATGGGTAATCTCATTCGGAGCAAGGCCGTACATTTCAAGTAGCTCTATTGGGTCTTCCCAAGTAACCCCGAATAACTCTGACATCTCCTGATCATTATAGCCTGTATCAATCAATACTTTGTGATCATCATACTCTATAAGAAAGAACATCCACCCAAAATCCAGGGGCCTCTCGTAAGGGTCATTATGAAAAATAAACTGAGAACCGAACTGGGAGGTTCCGTAACGGAAAGCAGTTACCTTAATACTGTGTCCTGGAGATGTCATGTCCTGTGTTTCTGCAGGCTCTGCCTGGGTATTGTTTTCTTCCGGGTTTTGGGAAGACTCCCCTCCCATACACCCGGTAAAAACAATGAAACAAAGAACAACAAGAAAAGCTTTATGCACGTGCTTCAGCCCTGCTAACGCGCCACATAATTAGGATGAACAGCAGAAGCCCTGCACAGTAGCATATCGTTCCAATGGCAAAACTCATACTGAAACCCCAGGAAACATTAATGAATATCGCGGCAGTTGCAGCAAGGGTTGAAAATGCACCGCTAACCCCAAAAAGGAGGGCTCCGAATTCATTAGAAGTATTTCTCTTAATTGCTTCGAGCATAGTGGGAAAGGGAATTCCCATTAAGAAAGTAAGCGGAAAGATCAATCCTGCAGAGATCCAGAGTTTCTGAGTAAATGTATAGTCACCAAAGAGTACAAACAGGTCATCAAGGTAAACACCTGTTAACACAAGGATAACTGGTATTAATGCCATGAGTGCTACTGTAAGCCAACGCGGAAAAAACCGAGATACAAAGCTTCCCACTCCGCTGAAAAGCAGGAGTCCGCCGAGCACGACAATAAGGGAGTATGTAGGGTCTCCAATAAACAGCTGAAACCGCTGCATAAGCACAATTTCCACAAGCATGTACCCAAAGCCGATTGCAGAAGTAAAAAGCACTGCAGGGGTAAGGGATATTTTATACCTCCCTGAACTGTTTAGCAGGAGCAGAAATACTGGGATGATTAAGAACATACTCAGAAAGAGTACTACCTTAAATATATCAATCACCTCGGTCTTTGTTTCATACACATCGTACGGAAACGGGCTGTCATCTGTTACAGGACTCAAGTCAATCTGCGTAGGAAATGCCACATCATTTAGGATCCGCTGCAGCCGTGCCTGCTCTACATCAGACATAGCAGCAGGGTTTGTGACAAACCTGTTCCATCGGGTCAAGTTATAATTTTCCATCATAAATTCTACATCATCCTGGCTTGGAAGACGCTCAATTATCTCTCCCACAAACTCTTCTGTAGTCAAGGAGTTTGGAAGGTACGATGTTGAAAGCTGAGGCTCTTCAGCGCGTATAAACGATTCAACCTCAGTTCCGGTGTTCCTGAACGGTGAATATACAAGGCCGTAGCCTGAATAATACTGATTTATGCTTGCAAGGTATGGGTCAAAGTTATTTATCTCTTCCTCAGTAAAAGGAGTGCGTTTTAGAATTACAGTACGGAAGACTCCAGGTCCTGATCCGAAATCCCATTTATAGACATGAATGTGCTGTCTCCAATCCTCAATCCCGTACTCCTCCATTGCATAGCGTACAGTATTCAGGAATTTTAGAAAAAAGAATTCAGAACGCTGGTTCATCAATATCTCTTCATATACAACATACCCATCTTCTGAAAGGCTGTCCAGCAGAACATGTGTGCCTTCAATAGTGTGAAAATTCTCAGGACTCAAGGTGCTTACAGGTCCGTGCTCCATGTGAATGTTCATAAGTGTGACCATATCATACTGCTGGTCAGTATTTTCTAGAAATGACCGGCCTTCACCTTCGTATACTTCCACGTCCTGGTAAGGGGTGTTCGCAAATTCAGAGAACTGGCCATCTTCCTGCATGGTACGCAGAATAATCGGGTTAATTTCAATTCCGCTCACCTGAGCACCAGGTCTTCTTCTGGCAGACTTTACTATTCCGTCAGCAGACAAACCTACGATAAATATCTCAGGTTCTTCAATGTGCGGCTGGTGCGGTACACGGGGATCATAAAACGCGCCGTTATATGAATCAATTCCGTCAAGGATTACTCCATTTACAGACATGTACATATAGTCATCATCATTCGTGTATTCCACTCTGCCGAGCATATCATCTTCAGATAACAAAACCCTGTTGTTTTGGGGGAATATCTTCATCTGGTCTTCAATTGAACGGTTTGGCCTAACATCGAAGTTCAGATCAATAAATCTCATGTGTCCTAACTCAGTTAAGAGGTATTTTGCACGCATAAGATCATAGTCATCTCCCACAAGCTCGTACATACCAGCCTCTTCATTCAGCTCGTAGGAGCGCTCAAGAAAAAGGCGGTCATAGTTTCTATCAAAATACATTGAATATTCTGATTGGATATACGGGACTATCTCATCTTCAAATACATCAGCTGGTATTTCCCGCGGAGAATCCAATAATGTATGAGGCTCAAAATATTGCAGAAAGGGGATATGAAACCTATTGCGGAAACCCATTACACCAAGAAGGTTATCAGCCCGTTCCAGGTTATATTCATCCGAATTGAATACATATTCAGTTCCTTCTTCGTTTTCCTCATACACAGAATTAAAAAAGTCCAGGACATAGTTATCTCTGTACGCAGTTGCTTCAGGAGGTGCCATTTCAGAAATAATTCTGTTCTCAAAAACATCCTGAGGGATCTGCTCCGGGGTCTCAAGGTTTGCCTGAAAAACCGGAATAAACAATGTTACCAGGTAAACAGCGCCAAGTACGCCTGCAATCTTTATAAATATATTTTTCAGCCGCAGCGATAAGAGCACCAAAAAGAAAAGGGGAATAAACATGAGCAGGATCATGGATGTTTCACTTTTAAAAATCGGCACTAAGAAGATCGGAGTTATGGACCCAATTGCTGAGGACAAGAGATTCACGAAATAGATAGTATTTGAATTCCCGAGGGAAAAGGTTGTAGAAATAATAATGGATGCAGCAATAAATGGAACAAGGAGAAAATAGGGATACTCAAAATACCCAATGTTAATGATATTATAATAGCCGAGAATAATACCAAAAAATGTGATAACCGCACACACAGCCATAACAATATGGGCATGGATCTTCGATAGATAAAAACTGAGAAGGCCTCCCATTGCAATACCGAGAAAGGCAAGCGATACAATGAAGGTAGCTTTCAGGTAATTTGTCACAACAAGGAGTACATGGAACTGAATTGTCTCAAGCGCCATAATAAGCACGGAAAACATAAACATAGTGAGAAAATAAAAAAGCGCATCCGGGAGCACGAGCCATTTTGGAGACAAGAAGTCATTTGTCTTTTTTGTGCCGCGGAGAATCTTCCCTGCACTGTTTTTCACTGTATCCAGTGCTGTTACAAGGAAGTGCTTTTTAGTAGCTGCCTCTGTGCTCTCCTGTTCAGCTCTATCGGAAACTTCTGCTTGGTCTGCGACCTGCGTATACTCAGAATTTGCATCATCTGAGTTCGTTTCTTCCTCCGGTATAGAGTCAGTTTCATTTTCATCATTTTTCTTTTTGCGGGTAAAAAAGGAAGCAGCGTTTTTCACAGCATCCGATGCCTTTTCTGCAACCCCCCGAAAAAAGACAACTACCGGGTTACTTTCTTGGGTGCTTGTATCCCCTGTCTGTTCTTCAACAGATTCTGCATTCTCCTGGTGTTCAGCTGGTTCTTCTTTTTCCAGAACAGCTTCCTGCTCTTCTACCATGTTCTTCTCCTTGCTTCTTTATACTATAATAATGAAGTGATTATTTCGATAATAAGTCCTCTGAGGTTGTAGTAATTTGCACCATTCTACTTCGAAGCAGCATTGTTTGACAATGCCCTTTATCTATAAATATATCAATTTCACTAGACTGGACTCCCTTTTTCTGATAAAAGTCCTAAGAATAGTGAAATATAAACAGCCCTATTTCTTCGGCATAAGCTCCAGTATAAGCTCCACCTCTCCTCTTGAAAGCTGAGCAACTCTTGCAATCTCCTCTACTTTCCATCCTTGGTGTGCAAGCCTGGTCACTGTTTCACGGACATCCATTGGAGGTGCGCCTTTGTCGCCTTTTCCTTTCTTCTTGCCGTCTTCTTTCATAATTGTTTCAAAAAGCTTAACCTGTTCTTTTGCCTGTTTTGCTATGTTCTCAAGTCTTGTTTCAGTATCAGCAAGCCATTGCCGTGCGGTCTGCATTTTATCCATCCTTGAGTTCAGGTCATCCAGAATTGAATCAAGGTTTTCTACAGTATCAATTACACTGTCCGCCTTTTTCTTGTTTTCAGCGAGCTTTTGTATTCTGACCTTTGTTTCCTTCAGCTGCTGCGGCAACGCAGCAAGTTGTTCCTGGATAGTCCGAACCTGATCCTCTACTTTTTCAAGCATCTGAAAGTTGCTATCAACACCCTTGGTTGTAGTTTCTATAATGCTCTTTTTCCGTTCAAGCCGTTCATGCTGCTGCATAACTTCGTTCTCGAGTTCCTGTATATTCCGTATCTGTGCCTGCATTTCCTGAAGCGTATCATGGTTTTCCGTAACATTTTCGAGCTTAAGGTCAACGGCCTGGGACATATTGATAAGTTTTTTAAAATCGCTTTCCATTGAATCAATCCGCTTTTTGTCCTTTGCAAAACGGTCAAACTTGTCAGTAACCTCTTCTCCAAGCTTTTTCAGCTTTGAGAAGCTGGATTCCATTTCCCGCACTTCCTTTCTCTGGTCTTCAATTCTATCCATCTCACCCTTCATTGTCGCGATGCTGTCCTGAAGCTCCTGCTTCATCGAATCTGCACGCTCAAAGATCTTGGTCTGATTAATGAATTTTTTCTGTTGTTTATCAATCTCCTGAAGGTTGATAGAAAGGATCTTAAAATCTTCGTCCAGCCTTGAGTACATCTTCTTCTGAGAAGCCTCTGCCTGTTCCTTGGTGTCCTCTACAAGAGACTGATACTCTGCAATCTGCTGCTCAGTTTCATCCCGAAACTGCTGAAGCTCATTGTTAACCTCTTTAATATAAGTGCTATACCTCTGCTGGAATGCAAGAATAGCGGATTCGGATTTATCATCGAGATCAGATTGAAGGCCTTCCACTGCCTCTTTGAGACTGGATATATCCTGGGAAATCTGCTGTCTGTCTGCCTTAGTATTTTCCAGAATTTCATCGCGCTGATCGTAAAAATCCTGGCGTACCTCGTCAATGGTTTTGCCCATAGTCTCTTTAAGCTGAATTACCTTTTCTGACACATCAGCCTCAGAGTCCTGCATCTGCTTTAAGACATTCGCCTGCCAGCGGTCAATATCAGCCCTGGAGGACTCAAGCATATTCTGCAGCTCCTTATTCTTCATGGAAACAGAGTCATCGATATGCTTTATTCTTCCAAGCACATCCTTTTCCAGCTCCTTAACCTCTTGGGTAAGCTGGGTATTATATTCTGTAAATTGACGGGAGAACTTGGTATACGAGTCCTTCCGGATCTCTTCTAAGTTGTTCCGAAATGTCTCTTCTGCAGAAGAGACTGCAGACTCAGATTTTTCAACCATCTTCTCAACATTGCTTTGAAAGTCCGTATTCTGTTCTTCCAGCTTCTGATACTGATGCAGCATACGGTCCTGAAGGTCACTTACCCGGGCCTTCAAATCCTCGGAATACTGCTTTTCCAGCTGACTCCGCTTAGTCTCACTGTCCTCTGTAATTGCCTGTAATTCTTTGTGGATAGAATCCTGCCATTGGGCAAAGCGTTCTTCCATTTCCTGGTTCTTACCTTGCAGATCTTGAAAAAACTCATCCTCAAAAATCTTCAGCTTTTCAGAAACATTCTGATAAGCCTCTGCTTTTAGTGACTGAAGCTCATTCTCAAGCTCCTGTACAGACTGATGAATTGACTGTATTTCCTGGTCAGCACGTTCACGCTCCTTGCTTCTTTTTTCAGCAAGCTCTTTAGAGAAAGATTCAAAGTCCTTTTGAATACCAAGGGAAACACGTTCAATAGAATCTTGGAGGTTTTTCTCCAATTGCTCAACATCCACATTGATATCTTCAAGCCGCTGGAATTTATACTCGCTTTCATTTTTATAATCTTCCAGCCTGCTGTGAATATCATTCATGACTTCTGTATTCATATTCTCTGCTGTCATTCTGAGTTTATCAGCAAAATTCGTGGCAAAGTCTGCAATCTTGTTCTCTATGTTTTGTACATCATCTTCAAGCTGGTTCCACATCTTTTCAGAGCGCTGCTGAACTTCATCGCTTGTACTGGTTACTCTTTCCAGCTCGTTTTGCGCCCTGGTTAAATGAGTTTGCACTACTGACTCATTTTCACGGATCATTTCAGTACACCGCTCAAGCACTTCCTTAGAGAGCATTTCTCCTTCATTTTTTACACTTTCGAAACTAGTTTCAAAATCTTCCCTAAGGCCTGCAACATGGCCCTTAAAATCAGCAATTGATTCCTCTGCACTTCCGTCAATGGATTCAACCTTTTCATTTATCTCTTTCTCAAAGCCTTTCAGCGTCTCATCCAGTGCGCGCTTCCACTCATTCATCTGGCTCCTTGTTGAAGAAAAGAAATTTGTAATTTCCTTCTGCACCGTATCTGCAGAATCCTGAACCCTCAGGTCCTGGTTCTCTATCATAGACTGTATTTCCTGAGCGCGTTTGGTATAATCTGTTTTATATTCATCCAGCTCAGCAGTGTATATTTCATTCTGTTCATTGAGCATATCAGAAACATCTGACAGAAGCCGCTTCCCCTCTTCTGCATTATTCTCCTGTATTCGCCTTATTTCATTTTCATATTCTTCCTGAATATTGGTCAGCTTCTCCCGTATCGCAGTATCCTCAGATGTAAGCGCAGACTGGAGGCTCTCCAATCCGTCTTCCATTTTATGCTGCGCATCCGATACATTGACATCAACTGAGCCACGCCAGGTATCTACCTCAGACTTCCATTCACTAAAGCGTGTTTTCAGGTCTGCAAGGCCTTGGTCAAGCTCATCCCCTGACAAACGTACCGAGCTTTGGAGGTTCCGGACCTTTTCATCTACACCGTCTTTTACTTCGTTTATGCGCTCTTCAACCGACTGTCTAATCCTGTCAAAAAGATCTTCAGCAAGCTTTACGCTCCTGCCCTCTACATCTGTTACTTTTGCATCTACAGTATTCTGAAGCTGGGATATTTTCCCATACATTAGATCAAGACGTGTATAAAAAGTGCCCTTCTCCTGAATAAGATGCTCATCCGTCTCAGCCCTCCATGTTTCCACATGTTCAGTTAATGCTGAGTATTCATCCTCAATAGCCTGTTTCTCATTTTCAAAAGCTCTCCGTGCATTTTCCATTCTGGTTTCTACTGCAGCGATAACAGCCTCAACCTTTTCATGTGCAGACTGCTGTGCATCGTCGAGCATTTTTGCAGCAATTCCCCTGCCTTCTGTTTTTGCATTTTCAACTATACTCAGCACATCATCTTTTAAAGACTGGGAAACTTCCTGGACGTTTGTTTCCATTGCACTTATCTTGTCCTGAATTGTGCTTTCACTCTGCTGGAGATATTCATCAATTATTTGCTGGGCGGTTTCTTTTTGATCAGCAGCATCTACCTTAATATTCTCAATTTCGTTATTAAGCTCGCTTCTAAAGGAATCTAATTGCTCTTTCTCATTTTCAATCCCCTGTCTCATTTCCTCTTTAAAATTTATATATTGCGATTGAAGCTGCTCTACTTGCTCCTGAAAGGAACCCTGATACTGCTTCAGCTTGCCGTCAAACAGGTCCTGCCATTGACCAAAATTTTCTTCCGCTTCAACATATTTATTTTCAGCGTTTGCCTTCATGTTATCCAGTTCCTGTTGAAACCGCTCTTTCCATGCTTCAATTTCTTCTTTTTGCTCGCCGAAATCAGAGTTCAAGTCACTCTTGATGCTGTCGTAGCCAGTCATTATTTCATCTATTTTTTCATTCAGCTCTTGGGCGTGTATTTCATAATTTCTTTCAAGTCCCTTCTGAATACCTTCCAGGTGCTCTTCAAGCCCTTCCTGCCAATCCGTAATCTCAACTTTCTTTGAAATAAACTCCTCTTCCAATGAGTTTTTATCTTCATCGATTCCAGTCAGGTAATTATCCATTCGGTCGGATACCTCACTGCGGAACTGATCATACCTGGATTGAAAATGTACTTCCATGTTCTTTAGATCTTCCTGGAGCCCCTGCTTCCACTGGAGGAGCTCTTCCCGTTTTGCTTCGAATTCCTCCCCTGCATCAGCTAAAGAAGCATTCATGCTTTCCATCATATCCTGTGCAGCCTTTTCAAGGTCTTTCTCTACCTTTGCTGCCCTGCTTTCAATATGCTTTTTCAAGCTGGCAAATATTTCTGCTTCCAGATCCTTTCCCTGCTGGGCCATTTCTTTCAGATTTTGTTTATGGGTTTCCTTGAACTCTAAAATGGCTTTTTGATACTCTACAATGTTTGCAGAAAACTGCTCTTCCTGCTGGGAAAGTGTTTCATCTATTCGGCTGGCAGTTTCTTCCAGATCCTGGATGCTCAGTTTTCCCTGTTCAATGTAGGCTTCAAGCCTGTGCGCGAGTTCCTGTGAAAATGTTTTATATAATGAGTCAGCATGACTGCTTGTTTTTGCCACTGTATCCTGAAAGATCTTTTCTGCCTCTTTTATAGTCTCCTCTTCCATGGCATCTTTTCTTGACTCTAACTTGGTCAGATACTCGGAAAAATCCTTAATCTGTGCTTGGGAGTTCTCGACATACTCAGCAATATCCCCCAGCCTGGCATCGGTGTCTTCCACGAGTTTTTCCCGTACCTTTTCAAGGTATATCTCGTTTTCTTCATTAAAGCGATTGATAATAGAGGGAACAGCCTTTTCAATCTCTGAAACACGTTTCATGGATTCCTTCAGACGCTTGCCTACAGTATCCACAAAATCTGATTCATTTTTCAGCTTTTGCAGGTTTTCATCGACCTTTGCTGTCATAGTGTAGAGCTCTTGGAGAACTTGATCATAATCATTCATACGCTCATTGATTTTTTCAATGTCTTCAGCGCGTTCGTTTAGATTATTTTCAGCTGCTTTGATACGCGAAAAAAGCTCTTTTGCAGCACTCTGATGCACCTGCAGCTCAATAGCTGCATCCTTGACAATTAAAGCTTTGTCCTGTACAAACATATCAAGATCTTCCTTGACCTTGTCAGAGTATTTTTTGACTTTTTCCAATGACCGATTATTTTTATCCAGTTGCCTATAAATAAGCAGGATAAGTATAACGATCCCCAGAGCCAGAAGATCGCCTATTGAGAATAGTTCCATTGTTCCCTCTCCCAGATATTCTATCTATAGTTGTATCCCAGGTTAGGTGAGTTGTCAATTATTCAAATGCTGTAAAACCTGATCCAATAAGTCTTTAAATGAACGAAATGTGATGTCAGCAGGTTTTTGATGGTTTTTGCTTTTTGAAAGAAAGGCTGTTTTCATTCCGAATTCCGCTGCACCTATTACATCGTATTCGTAATTGTTCCCGACATACAGTATATTATCAACCGGTACATCAAAACAGTCAACCAGCTTTTGAAATGGTTCAGGATTCGGTTTTAAGTAATGGCACTCTTCCGAAGAAAAGGCACAGTCCCAGATACCGGAGAGACCCAGATACTCAAGCTTCTTTTTTATGGGGAAATCGGACATTAATCCAATCTTCAGCCCCTCAGCTTTCAGCTTGATCAAGGTCTCTTTTACCCCTGGATACGGCTTTATGTTGCGAAAAGATTTTTCCCACTTTGTATATATTATTGTATCTATTATTTTCTTTGTCTCTTCTTCAGTTTTACTTAACCGTCTTGCAAGCAGCTGAGCCTGCTTTTCACGAAAATCTGTTATCGGACGGATGTTTCTTATTACTTTGCGCATCTTCCCAAACTGTATTGCAAGGTTCAAATGAGTAAGCGCAAAAGGTAAAGAGTGGATATACATTCTGTAATTCGGATACAGTGTGCCGTCAAGATCGAAGGCAACCGCTTTTATCTGCATTTATCGTGTTGTCCCTATTTGGATTGTAACAGTGCCTTCTACTGTACCGCCTTGGGATACAGGAGTAAAACTCCAACGTCTTAACGCAGTCATTACAGCGCTGTCCACATTACTATACCCTGAAGTAGAGGTAATATTCAAGGGTATTACATTTCCAGCTTCATCTACACGGAACCTTGCTTCTATTCTAAGCCTTGGAACACCGGAAGGCAATGCTTCTCTTGCAGCTCTGCGGACTATCTCAAGGTCCAATTCGACATCAGGCAGCCTTCCCTCTGTCTGGGGGTCTTCAAAACTGTAATTTACCTGACCGCTGTTCGTTGTCCCGCTTCTGGCACCTTCAGTACTTGGAGTCTCTTCCTCTTCAGTCTCCTCTGTGCTGCCGCTAGTCTCAGAACTTTCAGCAATTGCTTCATCTAATGAGGAAAAATCAAGAACAGATTCATACTCTTCTTCTTCTTCTTCTTCTTCTTCCGGCTCCTCAATAGATTCCTGTACAACCTCTTCTTCTTCCGGTTCCTGGACAGGCTCCTCTGCCTCAACCGGGGTTGGTTCTTCTGTCTGCGGAGGCTCAATAGCCTCAGGTTCAGCAGATTCTGTTTCTTCCGGTTCGGTTGGAGCAGGCTGCTGTTGCTGCGGCTGCGTTTCCGGCTCAGATTCCGGTTGTGGCTGGGGCTCAGGTACCCTCTGCCCGGGATCCTCAGCAGGCTCTTCTATAGGAGGTTCCTCTTCAGGCTCCTCTGTCTCTTGTTCAGGCTCTGTCTCTTGTTCAGGCTCTGTCTCCTGCTCAGGCTCTGTTTGCGGCTCCCCTGTTTCCTGAGTCAAAAGGTTTTCCGTATTTTCAAGCTCAACATAAACAGGTCCGGAAAACTCAGGAATATCTGAAAAATTCCAATCAATCAGACCGAGGAGAAAATATGCGGCAACATAGAGCACAAGAGTCATGCCGATACTGATGAATAAACGATCCCGGTCAAAAGAGTTCATATAAGCCTACTCCGATATCTCTGTAGTCCGCAAATTAACCCCTTCAAAACCGCTTCTCCTGAGAATATCCAGCGTTTCTACCAGCAGCTCATAAGAAACAGTCCGGTCTCCCTCCAACACTACTGTTTGTATACCCTGACGTTCATCTTGGGACAAGGCGCGGAGTGACTCCCCAAGTTCAGATAAGGTATACGCTTCCTGGTTGAGATAAACCTCATTCTCGTTCACAACAGTAACAACAAGGCGCGTCATTGCAACAGGTTCTGCTGTTGAAGACTGGGGCAGCACAAGGCTGATTCCCGGAGTTACAATAAATGTGCTGGAAACCATGAAAAAGACCACAAGCTGAAAAACTACGTCAATCATTGGGATCAAATCGGGTTTCGAGTTTGTGGATAAGTTTCTCTTAAAATGCATCTATTTTTTCCCTCCAAGGAGAATCAGTAACTCATTAACCCTGTTTTCCATACGGATAATTGTATGGTTCACCTTGCTCACTAGATAATTGTAAAAGATAATCGCAGGTATCGAGACAATAATACCAGCAGCAGTTGTAATAAGTGCTTCAGAAATTCCCTGCGCTAATAAGCCGGGGTCTCCTACTGAGCCGAACTCTCCAAGAACACCGAAAGCCTGAATATTTCCTGTTACTGTTCCTAACAGCCCCAGAAGAGGCGCAATAGATGCAATTGATCCAAGGGAAGAAAGGAACCGTTCCATCTTCGGTATCTCCAGGTTTGCAGCATCTGTAATAGCGTCCTTAATTGTCATTGCTGAATATTCTTTGTGTTCAATACCAACCTTCATAAGATTGGTGATGGGAGAAGGATTATTCTCGCATATTGCCATTGCCTCATCAAAATGGCCTTTTTCAAGAGTAGCCTTCAGCCGGGCGATCATTTTCTGTTCATCTGACCGTGTTTTCCGAAAGTATAAAAGCCGTTCAATAATGATGACTGTAGCCACGAAAGCAAGGAGAATAATTAATCCCATAATTATTCCGCCTTTTTGCAGTAATTCAAGCATATCTTACTCCTATCTTATATAGATATCTGTGCCTTAAAAACAACCCGAAAACCGGGAGCAATAAATGGTCCCCAGTTCGGTCTGCCATTCTCAAGGACCGGCGCAAGGAGATCCCATCCTTCCAATACCAGCTGCACTCCCTCAGACATTCTAAAGTATCCGCTCAGATCAATAAAGGGAAGAGTTACAGTATCCGACATCTGATACGAAAAGACAAGGGTCCCCCCAAGAGTTCCATCCGGAAATGTATAATCTGCAGAAAACGAGAGGTTATGTGCATCCTCATTCGGGATCCTGTCGAGAATATTCCAGTCCCATCCGAAATCCAGAGTAAGCATTGTTGACCAGGACCAACTTATTCCTAGTTGAGAACTGAGAGAATTCCGTCTTCCATATGATACAGGATACATCCCTGTTTCCGAACACACACTCCCTATTCTGTAGTATTCTGTATCGTATCTTCTAAAAATAAGTCCTGTGTCCCAGAACAAAGTACTGATAATATTCCAGGAAAATTGGCCTGCAGCCTCCCAATACCGGTCATATCCAAGAATTGTGCCTGTATATACAAATGGATTTTCCTGCCAGAAAGCGGAATAGGATGATGGTGAAACACTGAATCCGCCGTAAACCTCGTAAGAAAAGCTGTTCCACGCAGTACCGGATACTGAAACAGAAAAGGGATAGAGGAATGCAAGGTCCGGTGACCAGAACACTCCTACATCCGAGTCTATCTGGAGTCCGAAGGGAAGCAGACCTGTAAGGTAAATCGCTCCCTGCAACCCCTGGTTCTGGTATCCTGAAACACCGCTTAAGAATGCATACCTGTAATCTCCGCGTATTCCCACAGACCAGTTGTGAGCATTATAACCTATAGCAGCTTCAGGAAAGAGTACAAGCTCTCCCCTGGTTTCCGGTGCCCCACCTGAAAGCACCTGGCTCACAGTATCCAGATCCAGTCCGGCTGAAGCAGTAATGGATTCTGTAATATTGTAGCTGATGTCAGCTCCTGCCTGAATAAAGCGGTAGGTTGCAGAGTCCCAGGAGGTGAGCTGCTGTGTACCTTCTTCTTTTTCTGTATAGGATGCACTTCCTTCAAGAGCCAGGACATCTGTATTCATGGATCCCTCCCCCTGGAGCACCTCCTCACGCGAGAAAAACCCGCTGCCTTGAGGCCTAAAAGCATACCCGTCCAATCCTGTATGGCCGAACAGAAGACGGAACCGCGGATCTTCACCAAGCTTATACAGAGAAATAGATCCTGTTATAGTATTCATTGATCCTACACCGATCATACCTTCTGAAAAAAAGGAAGCAGTTTCACCCTCTGAAACACGGGTTCCCTGAATCTCGCTTTCAGGCAGATCAAATGCTTCGTCATTTATAGCAAGCTGCCCTTCCTGAGGAAGTGGAACCGCGATATCCGTTGCAAGGACCTCTGCATCTTCAGGTAGCACAGCCTCAATATTTTCTACTGTGACATCCTCTATCTCCAAAAACATAGGGGGAAGAACAATTCCTGGTTCATCCGGTTCAACATCAATCCCCTCTTGATCCGGCTGCTCTGCAGCAGACTCTTCAGTTTCCTGAGCATAGGGAAAGCTGATAATGACAAATAGTATAAGCAATATGGTAATTATCTTTTTCATAGTGTTACTCCTCTTCCTGATCAAGAAGGGCGCGACCTTCCTCAGCCCATTGAGAATCCGGAAAGCTGCTTATCAGACGTTCTACTAATTCGTTAGCCTCTCTTGTATTATCTGCAAGCATCATCATCTCAGCTGCCCGGTATAAAGACATAGCCATAAGGTCCCTGTCCTGGGGATTCATAATCGCAGCTCTGAGGAACTGATTGCCTGCAGTAACCAGTTCTGACTGGCGATAATAATACTCACCAATAAGAAACTGTGCTCTTGCTGCTGCGTCTGGATCTTCCTCTTGGTATGAAATAATGTCTTCCAGCATACTCAATGCAAGATCCTGCTGGTTCCCGGATTCAAAAATATAGAGTCTGGCAAGCTCAATCATTGCCTCCCTGCCCTCATCACTCTGAGCACCGCCTTCTCTGCCGATAACAACACTCAACTCAGCTTCCCTGTCAGAAAGCCCGAGAAGCAGGTATCGGAGTTCCTCTGCCCGCTCTTCTGCGCCTACAGCAGCAGCCTCTTCCGGATACTGGGCAATCATCTCTGAATAAAGATTAATTGCTTCTCTAAAATCTCCCCTCTCAGCATAGATTTCTGCTGACCGTTTTATTGCATCCGAACGGTAAGGACTGTCCCTGTGTTCAGTTATAAGACGCTCCCATACAAGGACCGCACCAAAAGGCTCACCTTCTTCAACTGCAGCAATACCACCCCAATAGAGGGCTGCTTCAACTAAGCTGCCGTTAGGAAAGTTGGTCCTGTATTGATAAAACGCATCCCTTGCTTGGCTGTACTGCTCTTGACTATACAAAAGCTCTCCCCGTTTATAAAGTGCTTCCTCTGCCAAGGGGCTGTTTGGAAAGTCTTCATATAACTGGTAATATTCATTAACCGCTGTTTCATAATTTCCAAGCTCAGCAAGAATACCTGCATATTCAAAAAGTGCATCATCTGCAAAGGCATTCTCAGAATGCTCAGTAAAAATATTCTGAAATATCACAGCAGCCTGGTCCTGATTATCATTTGCAAGATAGGACTTACCGAGGAGGAATTGGGTCTTAACCTGTGTAGCAGTATCTGCTGAGGAGGGTACCTGCTGGAGAAAGCTGATTGCCCGGGTGTAGTCTTCCAGGGAAAAGCTGCACCACCCTGCAAGATATGCTGCCCTTGGAACAAGGCTGTGATCCTCCTGTGTTTCAAGGAATGTAGAGAATTCACTAATTGCACTCTGGTAATCTGCCATTCTGTAATGGGACCATCCTGAATAAAACAGCACATACGGATAGATGACCATCATATCTGCTTCTCCAAGAACATCTCTGTTAATAGCATCTAAGTCAGTAAGAGCCGCTTCATAGTCGCGCATTGAGATATGGGAAAGCCCGGTCATATATTTCATAAGATAATAATCACCAGGTGATGAGTTCTGAATATCCGGCATATCTGATACAAGGGTCTCTGCGCTGGATATTACCTGATTATACTCTTCCAGACTAAAATAGAGCTTTAATAAGGCAACTCTTGCATCAATATCACTCCTGTTTAAGGGAATATACTCTTCCAATGTCTGGATTGCAGAACGATAATCCCCAAGCTGCTGGTAGGATTGATACCGCAGCCGTAAAAGAGGCACAGAGAACTCCCCTGCCTGAGTTGCAGAAAAAAGAGAGCTGATCATAGATAATGCATCTTCATATTCACCGAGCTTGTACGATGCAAAAGCATACAGATATCCTGCTTCATTATAAAAGTCCGATTCAGGATAGTTTGAGAGCAGGTGATCCAAATGCTCCCTGGCGTCAGTCCAATTTTCCTGGTCAACCTCTATGTCTGCAAGCCGCAGCAGCAGCCTTTCACTGTTTTCGTCGCTCATAGATAAATACTCAGTAAGAATATTTCTAGCCCTATCAGTTCTATCGTCTCTAAGGTAAATCTCTGCAAGATACAAAGGTGTGGTAGAAGAAAACTGAATCGAATCTCTCAGGTTCCACACTCTTTGAAAATATGATTCAGCAAGCCCGTATTTCTCATTATTATAGCTTGCTATTCCGATTCTGATCCAGAATTCCTTGAGCACCTCTGTTCTTCCGGACAGAGAGACCTCTGCTTCCTGAAGAATGCGGGTCATCTCATCCTCATCCTCAAGTGACTGGGCAATTTGAAAGAGCCGCTGAAGAGCCACTGAAGAAACATCTGCAGAAGCATCTGTCAAGTTTTCATATAACTCCCGTGCTGTTTCCAGGTTTCCAAGGTTCCAGTTCGCTTCAGCAAAGTATAACGTAACCTTGGAACGCCATTGCTCAGCAACTTCTTCAAGCTCAAATTGATCCGCATAAGAGAGTATAGTTTCATACTCTTCTCCATTGAGTAATAAAGATAGTAAAACTGCTAATGCATACGGCTGATCAACCGGAGAATCAGCAGATTCCAGGAGCGCAGTCAGCGTTGTCACTGCTTCCTGGGACTGGCCTAACTCCTGTTCAGAAAGCCCTTTATACAGCCGGGCCTGGCGGATAAGAGCGTCCTCAGCTTCAGCATTCTCAAGAAAGATCTGAAAATCCGCAATAGCACTTTCATAATCCTCAAGCTCATAGTTAATTACCCCTGTCCAGAAGGGCACATACTGAAAATACCGGGTAGACTGGTACCGTTCCTCTATCCTTCCAAAAAGAGCAAGTGCATCTGAATGCCTGCCAAGGCGGTACAGTGTCACAGCCCTATGAAATTGAGCATCAGGGACATACCTGGACAAAGGGTAGGACCTGAGAAAGGCTTCATACCTGTTCAGTGCAAGCTCGTAATTCTTACTCCGAAACCTGCTTTCAGCTTCCAGAAATTGATCCCGCTCAGCACTCTGGGCGTATATTGTTCCCAAACAAACTACTAACAAACATAGTAATGCAATCTTCTTTTTCATATTTATAAGATACAACACTCATTTTGAATATTCAATAAAGGAAAACAAATAATAACCGGATCGAGTGTAATTAGATTTTTTACAAAATGTATTATAACCAGGGTTTTGCCATTTTACTCAAGACAGAAAGGTGATATTTTACTCTCCGGATATTTCCGGCAGCCTGGGAAGAGAATAGCTGGTTTCTGCAGGAATTCTGACAAGATGAATAAAATCGCCAGGATATCTTGCTTCCAAAGAACGAACTGAAGTTTCTACATTACGTTCCATTACATCAACATGAAAGTTTCCGAGACTGTCAAACCATGGAAAAAACACCACAAGGTGTACATGCTGCCTAAGCACAGGTCCCTGATCAATAGTATAGGGCTGGTTTACAGATCCGAGGTAAATATTCCCGGGGTTTTGGATTGATGATAAATATAATGCAAATTCAATCTCCTCAACCGGGTATCCCACATCTTCAGAATATCTGAGAAAAGGAAGATCAGTCACATCCGCGGCTTCCGGATTTTCCCGGATCTCCGTCTCAGTACAGCCCTGCGCTGCTAATGCAAGGTTTCTGGACCAGTCTAATCCAAAATAAGGGTCCCGCGAGTCTTCATGCCTCAAGCTCCATTGATTACCGCGAAAATCCGGATGTGTTGTTTTGAGCAAATCGATAGGAAGCATGCTTCCTGTCCTGGGAAGCACAAGCCCGTCAACAACGTATTTCGCAAAACCCGAGCAATTAAACCCCCGGGAATCAAATTGTTCGTATTCAGTCTCTATAAACACCCACCTCCCTGAATCATCCAGAGCACCGTCATCAATATCAGGAAGCTCTCCGAGCCGTTCTCTTACCTGCGCCCCTATTTCCCGTACCTGCTCACTGGGGGACTGCTCAACTAGAGGATGAAAATACTCCCAATTTATCCGGTTTCCCGCATGACGGAGAACTTCCTGAAAGGGAGCAATTAAAACCCGATTAATCGGCACAGAGAGCATCAGACTGCGTTGAATACATCTTCCAAGGAGATGCACATCTATCCTGGATCTATTCCCTTCAGGGTAAATACGTAAAAAGCTCTCAGGACCAGGTCCAAGAAAGATCTTCACCTGGATGAGATCTCCGGTCTCGAGGTTCCGTTTAGCAATATAGGTGCCTGGCGAGTATACAGGAAATTGATAGGAGACTTCGTTTGAAAATACGAGGTACACATGGCCATGCTGCTGGGCAACCCTGAATTGGACCCTATGGGGTTCAAATACTTGATTAAATGTACGGCGCCTTTCTCGGAGAAGGCTCTGGGGGTCAGTGGAAAAAAGTTCTGAAAGCTGATTTCTCACTTCCACATTCTCAGGAAGATAAAAACCGTCAGTATATACAGGTGTAATAAAGAAAAATAGAAGGAAGAGAACAGCAATAGCCTTATCAGGCTTATTTCTAAGAGTAAAGCCTCCTGTCTTCATCGATATTCTCCTTAACCCGTAAATGAAAAACCTCTGCATTCTCTGCAAATAATGGAGATATCTCTACAGCAACAAAGGATTCCCCATAGTCATTTCTTGGAATCTGTATTCCGCTGCCTGCAAGCCAGCTTGCACACTGCTCTACAAACATTTCCTGGCATTCCTCTTTGCCTAGGGGATTGTTCTTCCGCAGAACCGGAGCCCATTCATTTCTACCGCAGAGCATAAAAGCCGGTGCCTGCTTCTTCTCAACAAGGTCAAAGAGGAACTTCCCAAGCATATACACCTGTTCTTCTATAATATCGGAAGAATCTTCTTCGAAAGTAAGGCATTTCCGTGAACGGACAACTCGTCTAAAGGGCAGCTCCTTTGAGCCGGAAAGAGCAGAAAGGGAGAGTACATAACTGCCTGTATACTGATAGGGTACAGAATCTCCGCTTTCTGCCATTAGCGCAGTTATTCCTGCCTTTTTGCGCACATGAAGGCCAAGTAATGCATGCTCAACAGGGTTGATTACAGCATTCTTCGCTGAAACAACAAAGAGGTATGTAACAGAAAGACGGTCGGCAAGCTCTTTGCCTTCTGAGGATGAGAAATACTCAGCAATCACCCCATCCCCTGCTGCAGACCGCATCACCCGTGCTTCGGTGTCCAGGATCACTTTACCCGGACGGATTAATCCGGGAAGCAAAGGAATGGTTTTTATAATAATTTTATCTTTAGGATAAAAAAAGTATTCATGCTTCTGAAGATAACCTGCTATCTGATCGGCATTATGATCACCGCAGAGAATAATCCAATAAGGAGCAGTACCTGTATCCAAAGCAAATGCACGGAGAGATTCTGCTGTCAGCTGCAGTACAGATGCACCACGGATCGGTGTGATGGGAAATGTACACAAAGGACCGTGCCACTGATTATAGTCTCCGTCCTCTATAGCACAGGTTACTGCTGCAGTATTGGCAGAGCGCATTATGCTTTTTCCGAAAGCACGCAACCCTTGGAGAGAAGATTGATCCTGCTTTAATGACCCGGACACAGGGCGCAGGATCGCAGGCTGCTCAGGTTTATGGAAATACAGCCGGGTTTTTTCCAATATCTCACTGGTGAACCTCGCAGCATCAGTTAACAGATTTGCCTGCAGCTCAGGAGGGATGTGCTCAATGGTTTTCTCTATATCAGGGAACCGGGCTTCTCTGAATCCGCAGAAACCGGCCTCCCTTAGGCGGTCCTCCCATTTATTGGTTATCCGAACCAACGCAAGCATATGTGACCGCAGCTCCTGCATCTGCGCTTTTTGAGCCTCTGGCACGGACTGGACATCCTCCCAAAACTGCTTTTGTGCTCCTTCAATAGTAAAACGTTTAGTATAAAGCAGATATTTGATTCTAAGAAGTTTCTGGACATCAATATCTGAATAGAGCCTTCTCCCTGATGTATCTTTCGGAGGAGCAAGGACAGGAATCTCCTGCTCCCAATACCGTAGAACATGGGGCCGGATTTTCAGGAGTCTGCACACCTCACCGATATGGTATTTACCCATATTACCCTAACTCTCCCGTAAATGTACCTCAAAAGGGACTTGAGACAGGTTCAATTCTTTGCGCATTTTATTCTGCAGATACCGTACATAAAAGTCCGGGAATCCCCGTTTTCTGTTTACAAAGATTACAAATTCTAAAGGTGAGACGCTTGTCTGAACTCCATACCTTACTTTAAATTGTCTGTGCTGTTTATTTAATGGAGGCGGGTTTTGCGTTGTCCATTCCTGGAGTTTTTTATTAAAAACCGGAGTCTCCACTTTAGTCCGCAGTTGTTTCTGCACATTTAGCGCTGTTTTTAACAGTTCTTGTATGCCAGTACCGTTTTTTGCAGACATCGGTACCACCGGTGCAAAGGAAAGCACTGGAAAAACGAAATCGATCCTGTCTTTTATTGCATTAAACTGATTGCTTACCTCAGGAAGAAGATCCCATTTGTTCAAAACAAGAATCACACCGCGTCCGCGTTTCACTATTTGTGCTGCAATTTTTTTATCCTGCTCGCTAAGCCCCTGCTCTGCATCAATCACCAGGAACACAAGCTCTGCATCCTCAATGCTTTTTATTGCTCTGTTTACTGAATAATATTCAACATTATCATAGACCCGGTTCTTTCTCCGGATCCCGGCTGTATCTACAACTGAAAAGGTCTGCGTCTTATAGGTAAACTTGCCTTCAATCGGATCCCTGGTTGTACCTGGAATATCAGATACTATTGACCGGTCTTCACCGATTAAAATGTTCAGAAGTGTAGACTTCCCGGTATTCGGTTTCCCCAGAATGCTTACACGAACATCCTCTCTGGCTTCCACACGTGCAGGGGCAGCACTCCCGTATTCCGGAAGCCGCTCCAATATTTTATTATACAGAACATCCAGGTTCCGGTTATGGGCAGCAGAAACACCGCAGAGGTCCGAGAACCCCAGGGACGCATAATTCCAAATATCGTTTTCACGCTCTGGGCTGTCTACCTTATTAACTACCATTAGGGTTTTTTCTGTGTAAGGCCGCAGAAGCTCAATAAAGCTTTCATCTTCCGGGGTCAGGTCAGTGACATCCACAAGAAAGAGAATAAGATCCGCCCTATCAAGGTAGCCAATACTTTTTAATACTACTGCTTCATCAAGGCCTTCTTTTTCTATCTTATACCCGCCGGTATCTGCAAGCAATACTTCCCTGCGGTTAAGTACTATATGTTCCTCTATTGGGTCTCTTGTTACCCCAGGGGTAGGGTCTGTAATTGCTTTCCGTTTTTTTATAACTCTGTTAAACAATGTGGATTTACCGACATTCGGTCTTCCAACAATTGCAATAAGCGGTATGCCCCTAGTATCCGATTTTATCAAATCGTTCCTCCATCCATTCTGTTACGTATTCATCAATTTCTCTGCACGAGCGCATTTCCATAATCGTTCCGACAAGTTCTTCTGCTTCAGCCATAGAGACAGACCGTACAATACGCTTTATCTCCGGAATACCGAATGCACTCATACTAAACTCGTCTAATCCCAGACCGAGCAGGATCACCGATGCATTAGGATCTCCAGCCATTTCGCCGCACATACTTACTGGTATACCGTAATTGTGGGCATTGTCAATTATGGTTTTGATAAGACGCAACACTCCAGGATGAAAAGGTTCATAAAGATAGGCAATTTTTTCATTGCCCCTGTCAACAGCAATTGTATACTGAATTAAATCATTGGTCCCAATTGAAAAGAACTGCACCTTTCTCGCAAGTATATCGCTGGAAAGTGCTGCAGATGGGACTTCTATCATAATACCAATTGGTATTTCTTCATTAAAAGGTACTCCCTCGTTACGTAAATCCGCTTTCACTGATTCAACGACTTCCAGGGCATTGTTGAGTTCTTCTAGTCCGCTTATCATTGGAAACATTATCCGTAAATCTCCATGAACAGATGCACGCAAGAGAGCTCTGAGCTGTGCTTTAAAAATATCTATTCTGGTAAGGCAAAACCGTACTGCCCGCCATCCAAGTATCGGGTTTTTCTCATCCAATCCTTCAATATCCGGAATAATCTTATCTCCGCCGATATCCAATGTTCGGATAGTTACTGGTTTGCCTTTCATTGCTTTAACAACTTTGCTGTATGCCCTGTACTGTTCTTCCTCAGGAGCAAGCTTTCCGGGTCCTAGAAACAAGAACTCAGATCTGTACAAACCGATCCCTGAAGAACCGTGAGCAAGCACTGATTCTATTTCCTCCGGCACCTCTATATTTGCTTTCAGAAAAATCAGCTTTCCATCTTTCGTTTCAGCAGGAAGTTCGTTCATTGTTAAAAGCTGAACTTCCCTTCTCTGCCACTCCTGGAGACTCCGGATATACTCAGCCTTGGTTGCCTTATCCGGATTCACAATAACTTTGCCCTTGTTTCCGTCAACAATGATCTCGTCGCCTGTGTTTATATCACTGGTTATTTTCGAAAGTCCAAGTACTGCGGGTATTTCAAAGGATCGAGCAAGGATCGCAGTATGAGAAGTCTTACCGCCCATATCCATTGCAATTGCCTTGATCTTCCGTTTATTCATTGCAACCGCATCGCTGGGCAGAAGATTATGGGTAATCAAAATAACTTCTTCTGAAATATCGGATAAAGAAATCCTATCTGTATACAGAAGATGGTTCAGCACACGTTTAGCTACATCGTGAAAATCTACCGTACGCTCCTGTAGATAAGAGTCCTTTGAGGCATTAAGCTTCTCTACAATTTCATCTACAACTTGAAAGAGTATCCATTCTACATTTTTGAGGTATTTTTTTATACTATCACTTACTCTTTCCTGAAATTCTGGGTCCGCAAGCATTAGTACATGGCTGTCTAGGAATTTGTTTTCCTCTTCTCCAATTTCTTCGCTGGTTTTTTCTTTCAGCTCATGGATTTCCTGGGTCGCTCTCTCTATTGCATTGTTAAAACGGTCAATCTCCGCATCAATTTCCTCTTCTCCTATATCATACTTCGGGATCTTAATAGGATTATCTACGTAGAGAAACGCTTTCCCAATAGCGATACCTGGTGATGCAGAAATACCGGAATATTCTTTCATTTCAAACTCACTATACTTAGTTTTTTCCGGCCTGTCAAACTAAACCGGAGATGAAGCGGGTCCGCCAATATAGTATACTATTGATTTACCGAATAGCCAATAAGGAAACCTTGGTACTCCAGTTTGATCCTCAGTAAATCCTACATTCATAAAGAATTCTATTTACATAGCCTGCTCCAAAGCCGATATTACAAGTGTTATGACAAGAAAAAAATCCTCCCTAGGCTGTTTATTTTGGCTGGCTCTGGCATTACTGGTAGTTGTTATCTTTCTCTTGAATGTAAACACTATAACCAATGTTTTGGATTCCACTGGTTTTGTTGATGTAGTGAGACGGGAAATCGGTATTAGGCAAGACCCTGAGGTTACCAGGGAAACAGAAGAAGAGCTGCCTCCAGAAATAGAACAGGAGGAGGATGAACTGCAGGATGAGACAGAGCCGGAAGAGCAGACCCGCCAGACACCGCAGCCGGAACAGGAACCTGAAGAGCAGATTGAAGAGCAGCAGGAGGCAGCTCCAATACAGCAGCCGACTGAACAGCAGAGAGAAAACCAGGAGGCACCCACTGAAAACATACGGCGGGGGACACTCTATTTTCTCCGTGTTGACGACAGCGGCTCCATAACCCTTCACCCCGGAATACGGAGCATCCGCTTCCGAGACGCCCCACTCACCCGGACAGTGGAAGCACTTCTTGCAGGCCCATCTCCTACAGAACTCAATTCAGGCCTTATCAGCTTAGTCCCTGAAAACACTCAGCTTCATTCAGCGTGGGTATCCGAGAACACTGCATTTCTGAATTTTAATGAGTCTTTCCGTTTTAACAGACTTGGTTCAGAAGGCATTGAAGCACAAATGAAACAGGTCATCTATACTGCTACTGAATTTGCGAATATCCGGCAAGTGCAGATATTGATAGAAGGAGAAGAGGTTGACTATCTTGGAGCTGAAGGGTTCTTTATTGGTGAACCTTTAAGCAGGTCTGACTTTTAGGTTTTCTTTCTACAGAAAAGAAGATACTCCTGGTTTCCCTTTCTTCCTGTTATTGGGGATTTCATAACTGCTTCTGTAATAACATTTTCATTTTTCAGTTCACCCAGCACATTGGAAACAATCTCCTCAAGTAAAACCGGATCAGATACTATGCCGGAGAACCCTGGAGAGGTGTCCTGTACCTCAAACTGGGGTTTTAACAGCGCTATAAGCAGGTTCTCTGAAACAAGATCCAGGATGTGTGCTGCTGCTCTCCGTAATGACCTGAAACTTAGGTCCGCAAGACCTATATGAGGGACAGGGCACAAAGAATCAATTTTCATGATGTTTGTACGCTCATGGACAATAACACGCTCATCTGTTCTCAGCCGGTAATCCAGCTGATTATATCCGACATCAACCGCATGCACTGCTGCAGCACCCTTTTGAAGAACGCAATCAGTAAATCCGCCTGTAGATGCTCCTGCATCAAGCACAACCTTTTCGCTTACTGTTATATTCCAAGCATCCAATGCTGCTTCAAGCTTTAAGCCTCCCCTGGAAACATATCCACCTGTCTCCCGCAGCTCAACTAATGCGGCTGCATCAACAAGTGCTTTGGGGTCTGTTATCTTTTCGTGATCAGCATAGACTTCTCCGCAGAGCACCCTGGAATAGAGAAAGTCCTTAGATTTTTCTTTGTATTTTGACTGCAATAGCTTGAGTAACCGCTGCTTCTTCACGTTTTACACTGAGAGTTTAGTATTTATTCTTTTAAGGGAACATGTTTTCCCGGTATCAGTATCAATTTCAGCAATAAGTCCCTGAATACAGCTCCTGCCTTCAGCAACTTTCATTTTCAAAGGTATTTGAGACAAGACCCTTTGAACTGCTGTATCAACTTCCATACCAATAACACTCTTTACAGGACCAGTCATTCCCAGATCGCTGATGTAACCAGTACCTTGGGGGAATATACGTTCATCCATTGTCTGTACATGTGTATGGGTTCCTACAAGAACAGAGACCCTGCCGTCAAGATAGAATGCCATAGATTCTTTCTCTTCCGGCGCTTCAGCATGAAAATCCACAAGAAAGATATCCGCTTTGTTCTTTAGTTTTTTCAGAACTTCTGTTGCTGTTCGGAAGGGACACATCAAATTTGCCAGGTTTTTCCTTCCCATCAAATTTATGACACATATCTTTTTGCCTTTTACCTCAACTACACAGTAACCGATTCCCGGGTTCCCTGGAGGATAGTTCTCAGGCCGGAGAATGTTCAGTCCTTCGTTCGAAGTTTCAAATATCTCACGCTTATGCCAGATATGGTTTCCGGAGGTAATTACATCCACCCCTGCTTTAATAAGCTGTCCGGCAATTTCCAACGTCAAGCCAAAGCCGTCAGCAGCATTTTCACCATTTGCAATTACCAGGTCTATGTTATGTTCTTTTCTGATTGTATTCAGATTTACAAAAAGCGCCCTGCATCCGGGCTGTCCGAGGACATCTCCAAGAAACAGGGCGTTTATAGTATTTGACAATAGTTTCCTCTCTATCTCGCGTATTCGATTACGCGGGTTTCTCGAATAATTGTCACTTTAATTCTTCCGGGATACCGGAGCTCTTCTTCGATCTTTTTTGCAATATCCTTTGCAAGCTCTCTGGACTTTTGATCATCAACCATATCGTTGTTGACCATTATGCGGAGCTCCCGGCCTGCCTGAATAGCATATGCCTTGTCCACACCTTCGAAGTCTTCTGCAATCCGCTCAAGGTTTTCAAGACGCTTAATGTAGTTATCAAGTGTCTCTCTTCTAGCACCCGGACGGGATGCTGATATTGCATCTGCAATTTGCACAATCACAGATTCTATGCTATTGGGTTCTACATCGTTGTGATGACTCAATATTGAGTTAATTACAACCGGATTTTCACCCATTTTTTTCGCAAGCTCAGCTCCCACTTCTGCGTGGTTGCCTTCGCCGTCAGTCTCAATACCTTTACCAATATCATGAAGAAGAGCAGCACGTTTTGCAAGCTCTCTGTTTGCCCCTACTTCAGCAGCAACCATTCCTGCAATAACCGCAACTTCCTTAGAATGTGAAAGTACATTCTGGCCGTAGCTTGAACGGAAATGCAGCCTTCCAAGTCCGCGTACTCCTTCAGGTCCCATATTATGGATACCCAACTCAAAGAGTACTTTTTCGCCCTCGTCATAAATCTTCTGACTGATCTCTTTCGTAACTTTCTGTACAACCTCTTCAATACGTGCCGGATGAATTCTTCCATCAGAAATTAATCGTTCCAAAGAATTCCGTGCAATCTCTTTCCGTATCGGGTCAAAACAGGAAATAACAACTGCTTCCGGAGTATCATCAATGATGATGTCAACACCGGTTAAAGTTTCGAGTGTACGTATATTTCGGCCTTCCCTACCGATAATTCTTCCTTTCATTTCATCGTTTGGAAGACTTACTGAAGTTACCGTAACCTCTGAGCTTACATCAGTTGCCAGCCGCTGTATTGTAGTAATAATTACCTCTCTAGCCTTTTTCTCGGCTGTAACTGTTGCTTCCTGCTCTATTTTATTAATAAGAACCTGCGCATCGTGGTGCGCTTCGTTTTCAAGCCTTTGAATAATCAACTGCTTTGCGTCTTCTGCTGTCATTCCAGACAACCGTTCTAATTCCTGCTGCCACTTCGCTTCCTGTTCAGTCAGGTATGTTTCTTTTTCGTCAAGGTTCCTCTCTCGGTCTGCTAAGGACTGTTCGTTTCTTTCTACCTGTCCTAGCTTCTTTTCTAGGCTTTCTTCTTTTTGTATCAACCTCCGTTCGAATCGCTGTAATTCGTTTCTTCTATCCCTAAACTCTTTTTCCTGTTGATTTCTGTCTTGAATGAGCTGGTCCTTTGCTTCAAGGATCATCTCTTTCTTTTTTGCCTCTGCTTCTTTTATTGCGTCTTGTTTTACGCGTTCAGCTTTCTGTTCTGAAGAAGAAAGTTGGAACCTGGCATATAGCCATCGTATTGTCCAACCTAGAATCAAACCAAAAAGAGGAAGGATGACTGAAAGTATTATGCTCATCAGCTTCCTCCGTCTATCTTTAGTAATTTTCGATCATTATATAAAATACACCAAATTTGTCAATAAAACAACAACTTCTCTAAATTGTAGGTCATAGATTCCCAGGTAAATTTTATATTCTATCTATTATTGTATACGGAAAGATAATGATTGAATAGTGGTATCCAGGTCAATTTCGTAGGTTTGAAAGCCTAAAAACAAATATGCAGGGCCGTTTTTCAGGTCCAGCGGCAGAAAAACAAAGGATTTTATATATTGCCTGTCTATTTCGGAAAGTTTGGATCTAAGGGAATTAATCAGTTCAAGAGGGAGGTTCCCGAGTATGACCTGCTTTTCTTCCATGTATTGATACAAGGGATCCTCATTCACAAAAAGCCCGAACTTACTTCGATTATCAAGTCCGATAGTATGTGCAGCCCGGTATTCTCCTTTAGCCTCTTCCAAAATTGCACCGCACAATGCTTTGCATTTTTGAGAAACCTCCATAAGGGATTTCACAATACCGCGCTCATCGTTTTTATACCCTCTCAAAAAACGCTTATAATCAATACCCTTTTCATTCACATAGAAAAACTTCTCTTTCTTAACCCTAATTGGTATATCCGCTTCTTCTTCTTTCACTTCCGGGATAGTATCCAAAAGATCTACATGCTGCAGGTTAAGCATACTCTCAAAGTCTTCAATACCTTTTTTATCATCTTTTTTCATAGTAACCGCATTAACCAGATTGGAAAATTCATCTTCCTTTGCATCATCTTCCTGCTCAATGGTTTCTTGTTTTACCTGAAAGACCCCTTCTTTAAATTCAATAGACTCTGCCTTTTCCTTAGCCCGGTCAATTATTTCCTGTATATCAACAACTTCAATTGTTCCTTCGTCTACCTGGTCTTTAAATGACTTATCAAATACATGTTTTTCCAGCTTTTCTTCTTCCGGTTCTTTTACAGAAAGCAGCTCAGCAAAGGCTTCTTCTTCTTCGTGTTTTATTAGATGGAATTGTTCTCTCGGTACATAGTAATTCGGTGTATAAGCAGTAAAATACTGATTGACAGCTACCAGTTCAGCAGAGGTGTCTTCCGCATACTCCTCAAGCTCATCCACTTCTTCTGCTTCGGGCTGTATCTCTCTGGCAATTTCCTGAAGTTTAATGACTTCCCTGGGAGCCTGGTATTCCTCCAATACTTCAAGCTCTTCCTGGGCTTCATCGACCTTGGTATTCTCTTGAGAACTAACGTCCTCTACAAGCTCTTCTATATCTTCAAGTTCTACTAACCCATCAGCTTCTTCAAGATCTTCAACTTCCTCAAGGGGTTCTACCCCTTCAAGATCTTCGACTTCTTCAGCTTCATCAAGTTCTTCCAGATCTCGAGCCCCATCCTGGGGTCCAAGCCCTTCAACTTCCTCTACCTCATCCAGCTCTTCCACCTCTGCGGGTTCTCCCATATCAGGAAGAACAGAATCCATAAGCTCGTCATTCAGTTCAAACTCTTCTACATCTTCTAGCTCATCAAGCTCCTCTTCATCGTCTTGGGTCTGCATTTGGGTTACTTCTTCAGCTGTTTCTTCTTCATCAGATTCAGACAGCTCTTCTAATTCCTCTACTTCCTCAGCTTCCTCAAGGTCTTCCACTTCCTCGGCTGCTTCCGCTTCTTCTACCTCTTCAAGGTCTTCCGCTTCTTCTGCTTCTTCAAGGTCCTCTACTTCCTCTGCTTCTTCTACATCTTCAACGTCTTCCACATCTTCCGCTTCTTCTACATCTTCAGCTGATTCTGCTTCTTCAAGGTCTTCCACTTCTTCAGCTTCTTCTGCTTCTTCTGCTTCTTCTACCTCTTCAAGGTCTTCTACATCTTCAGCTTCTTCGACGTCTTCCACATCTTCAGCTTCTTCTGCTTCTTCGACGTCTTCCACATCTTCAGCTTCTTCGACGTCTTCCACCTCTTCAGCTTCCTCAGCTTCTTCAAGGTCTTCCACTTCTTCAGCTTCTTCTGCTTCTTCAAGGTCCTCTACTTCCTCTACTTCCTCTGCTTCTTCTACATCTTCAACGTCTTCCACATCTTCCGCTT
>CAYRYS010000009.1:44658-63020 GCA_964428555.1 uncultured Spirochaetales bacterium
AGCTGATTCTGCTTCTTCAAGGTCTTCCACTTCTTCAGCTTCTTCTGCTTCTTCTACCTGGATTGGCTGGCCTTGGGCAAGCTGCTTTCTTTTCTCAGCCCATCTATCTTCTTTCTCTTGTTCTTCAGCCTTCTTTTTAACTGATTTCTTTTTTTTCTTAACAGGAGTTTTGCCTTTCTGCGGCTCTGCCTGCTTCGTCTGTGTAACCGGAATAGTTATATTTCCGCTTTGGAGAAGGCGCTGAAGGGCTGCTTCCATCTGCGATACCTGGGCACTTGGAACTTGCTGCTCCTCAAACCTGGAAGATAAAACAGAAATAATTTCATCCCAGCTCTTATCAATAAGCTGATCCACCTCTTCTTTCTTCTTGCCTTTTAAACCGCCAACTCCCCTCTTGATATCCTTCTTAATCTCATTCTTTCGAGATTGAAGTTCTCTTTTCCATAAAGCCCAATCTACATTTTTGTGTGTGTCAAGATATTCGGATATAAACTCAATTTGCAGCCGCTTTATCCGTTCTGAAAGTACAACAACCGCATCTTGTCTGATATTAAACAACAAAAACAATAAGAGAAAAACAGTAATAAAAAACCCGGCAAGCAATATATATTTTAGAGGCTGAGGGAGAATGAAATACTCTTCAGGCCGAATTATTCCAATCTGAGTGCCGTCTCCAAGTGTTCCGGTAAACAGATAATAGCGAGTATCACTTTCATCCTGGATAAGAGGGTAGACCTCATATTCATCATTACTATTCCAAAACTCAATTATCTCATTCCTAATATCCGCAATTTGATGGTCTCGTATGTTCAATAGTATACTTTGATTTTCAAGAAAGGAGACCCGCTCTCCAAAGCCGAATAATTCTTGGCGAAACAAGTACTGTTCAAGATCTTGTTTTTTTACACTGAATATACCAACACCTTTATAGATTCCAAATTCGTCTAGTATAGGGAAAACATAGAGTATTTCGTTTTGTCTATGATCATAAAAGATTTCATTCTCTGTATTCTCATCTATGAGCAGGGTTTCGCTTTCAAAGCTGCTGTTTATATCCTGGAAATTCTTATAGATGTTTCGGTATTCTTCACTTGCTCTTACATCACTTGAAAGTGTACTGAAATGTATCTTTCTGCCGTCCGCATCCAATATACGGAAATATAGGAAACCAGGGAATTCAAGCTGCATTCTCTCCAATACATTATTACGAGTTATAATATCTTCCCTGCTGATGTTTGGAAGGAAAGACCTAACTATATATTCCTCATCAATAACACTCTCAAACCGTGTAATATTATTCTGATGGTATTCTTCAATTTCAGCTGCGACCTCATCAACCTGGTCCTGAAACTGTACTGTGATTCTGTTATTATAGAAGGTTGTCTCGATATATTGAAATAGCCCTGAAAATGCTGCTACTGCAAATACAGAAAATAGCACAACTGAGATAAATAAACTGAGTGCAAACTTTTGAGCTGTTGTCATACGTATTCTACAGTATCCCTAACTTTGTTCTCTCCATAAGTTCATCTGCTCTGCAGAAAAATCCGCAAAAACAGCAATCCTTATTAAACATTACTAGCTACTTGTTAATTATCGTACATTTTCCGGTGTATTGTTATCAATTTCTCAGGAGAATATCCATATTCTTAATTACAATATGTGAGTCTATCATAAATTAAATTTTAAATAGAAAAACCCGCCGTTTTGGCGGGTCTTCACTTTAAGAAAGCGGCTAATACTATGCTTTTGCTTTCTTTTTGTCTTTCTCTTCCTCAGCTTTTTCCACAAGCTCTAGGATAACCATATCAGCGCTATCTCCATAGCGTTGGCCGAGCTTCAAAATCCTTGTATACCCACCGTTTCTTGAAGTAAACCGTACACCAAGGTCTGTAAAAAGCTTTGCAACAATTTCTTTATCCTTTATGTTGCGGTTTATCTCTCTACGGTTATGAACTGTGTCATTTTTTGCCCGTGTTATCATCTTTTCAGCAGTCTTTCTAACTTCAAGCGCTTTAGACTTAGTTGTTGTTATTCTTTCATGCCGAAAAAGAGAAGTGACCATATTGCGGATCATCGCTTTTCTATGGCTGTATTTTCTGTCTAATCTGTTAAATCCGACTCTGTGTTTCATTCCTCTTCGTCCTTTTTCTTAGCAAGTTTTATAGAATTCTTCAGCACGCTATAATCTGTCATGCCAAGACTTAAGTTCCATTCCTTCAATTTTTCTTTGATCTCTTGAAGTGACTTCTTACCAAAATTCCGGGTCTTTGCAATTTCTTCTTCTGTCTTTCTGGTTAGATCGCCAATAGTTCTAATATTAGCGTTCTTTAGACAATTGCTGGACCGTACAGACAATTCAAGCTCTTCCACAGGAGTCTCTAGCAGGTTCTTGATCCGCTCTTCTTCTTCATCAATCTCTTCATCGCTTTCTATACCTTCTTCATCAAAGTTGATGAATATAGTGAAGTGGTCTTTCGCGATTTTTGCTGCCTCTGCAACTGCATCTTCAGGAGCGAGCGTTCCGTCTGTCCAGACCTCGAGAATGAGCTTATCATAGTCATTCCGCTGACCAACCCTCGTATTCTCGGTTATGTATTTCACCTTTTTAATTGGCGAAAACACTGCGTCTAGAGGTATAGTACCAACTACTTCTATGTATTTCTCATTGTCTTCTGAAGGAATATAACCTCTGCCTAAATCGACCTGGACTTCAAACTCGATGTTTGCGTCCTTCATGAGTGTCATAATATATTGATCAGGGTTCTTTACCTCTATTCCAGTCTTTTCAAAGTCCTTTGCAGTAATTTCGCCCTGACCGTTGAATTCATAAACAAGGGTCTTTGACTCAACAGACTCATCCAGTTTGAACCGAATCTGCCGCAGATTACTCAGCAACTCAGGCGTGTCCTCTACAACCTCCGGAACCGGATCGTACTCACTGGATATGACGTGAGAATTGTTGTCCTTATCATAAGAAGTAATTCTTACACCGGTAATCGCAAATCCCTGAATCGATGAGAGAAGGACTCTGCGGATAGTATTTCCTATGGTGGTACCATATCCTCTTTCAAAGGGATACGCAATAAACCTACCATAGTCTTCCTTAACTTCAGAGTGTTCGAATGTTATTCCTTTGGGCCGTTTAAAGCCTTTGAGAAGGTTTTTACGCGCCATTTAAACCCCTTTTTATTTTGAATACAACTCAACGATCAGCTGCTCACGGATACCTTCAAGGTCCGATACATCACTTCTTCGTGGTATTGCTTTTACTGTACCAGCCATCTTATCAGGATCTACCTCTATCCACGGCATTACACCGGATTTTGTGTACTCCTTTAAAGACTCCTTGAAAGATACCATTGACTTACTTGAGTCGCGGACATCAATTTTATCTCCTTCCTTTACAATGTATGAAGGAATGGAAACTTTCTTTCCATTTACATTGATGTGTCCATGCCGAACAAGCTGTCTTGCCTGTTTTCTGGATGAAGCAAACCGCATTCTGTATACAATGTTATCTAGTCTGCTCTCCAGCAGAGAAATTAGGTTTTCACCTGTCTTTCCCGACATTCTTTCAGCTTTATTGAAAAATATAAGGAATTGCTTCTCAAGCATTCCATATTGTCTTTTTACCTTCTGCTTTTCTCTTAACTGAATACCATAGTCAGAGATTTTTCCCATCCGTGCACGAGGTGCCTTTCCTGGAGGCATTTTTTTCTTTTCTATCGGGCATTTTGCACTGTTACAGCGCTCACCCTTGAGAAACAATTTCCTTCTTTCAGCACGGCATAATCTACACTGAGGTCCTACATATCTTCCCATGAAAATCCTCCTGGATTAAACCCTTCTGCTCTTTCTTGGTCTACAACCATTATGCGGAATTGGAGTAATATCTCTAATAGAGCTTACTCTCAATCCAAGCCCGCCGAGCGCACGAATTGCTGATTCACGACCTACTCCCGGACCTTTTACAAAAACATTCACTTCTCTTAAACCGTAATCCATTGCCTTTTGAGCTGCTGTTTCTGCAGTTGTCTGTGCAGCATACGGTGTTGATTTCTTCGCACCCTTAAAACCAAGGGAGCCGGCGCTTGCCCATGAAAGTGAATTACCTTTTAAATCTGTTACTGTCACGATTGTGTTATTAAAAGTAGCCTGTATATATACACAACCCTGATGTACAGTTTTCTTTTCTCTTTTTTTCTTATTTGTTGCTGCTTTTGCCAATTGCAGTCACCTCCGATTACTTCTTCTTACCTGCAACAGTCTTTTTTCTACCTTTACGAGTCCTAGAATTGTTCTGAGTATTCTGTCCCCGTAGAGGCAGACCTTTTCTGTGTCTCAATCCTCTATAACAACCAATATCCATTAAGCGCTTAATATTGAGAGATACCTGCGTTCTCAATCTACCTTCTACTGTGTAATCATTTTCAATTACTTTTCGAAGTTCGTTTACCTCTTCAGCAGAAAGATCGTTCATCCGCTTGGTATTATCAATACCTGTTTTTTTGCAAATTTCTTTTGCGGAAGATCTCCCAACACCGTAAATATAAGTAAGCGCAATATCTACATGCTTATTTGGCAGGTCCACACCAGCGATTCTTGCCATATTGTACTTTCCTCCTACCTCTGCCTTTGTTTATGTTTTGGGTTCGAACATACGATACGCAGAACACCTCTTCTACGTATTACCTTACATTTCTCACACATGGGTTTCACACTCACACGTACTTTCATTATTTCCCCCTTACAAGTTCCTGGAGCGAAGTTTGCCTTTTTTCACAAGGCCGTCATGATGGTGCATTCGTAAATGCCCTTCAATCTGCGACATTGTATCCAGATCAACACCTACCATAATCAATAGTGATGTTCCGCCCATCAAGTATGCAACTTGAGCAGGAAAATTAAACAGATTCTGGATAAGAGTCGGTATTATAGCAATAAATGCCAGAAAAAGTGAACCAGGCAAAATGATTCTATTCAAAATTCGTGACAAATATTCTTCAATCTTTTCAGAGCGTATACCAGGTATTGAACCGCCGTGCTCTCTTATCTGTCTCGCAATTTCCACAGGATTCAATGATACCTGTGTATAGAAATATGCAAAAAATACGATGAGCAAACTGTATATCACCAGATATGGTATACCACCCGGTCTCAGCCATTGGCTAAAGTCCGCCAACCAACGGAACTGCGAACCAAGTCCGCCTGCAATCTGTAGCGGAAACGTCATAATGGATGATGCAAATATAACAGGAATTACACCTGACGGGTTAATTTTAAAAGGAATATAGGTGTTCTGAGCACCGTACATTTTTCTACCAACTACCCGTTTTGCATAGTTCACCGGTATCTTACGCTGTCCCTGTTGTTCATAGATTACCAATCCTATTACAAGAACGAACATAGCTGATACAATAATAACAAATACAGGATTCAATTCTCCTGAACGGATGCTCTGAAGCAATGTCCATACACCGTTCGGCATTCTTGCGACAATTCCGGCAAATATGAGCAGGGATATACCATTTCCAATACCCCTTTGCGTAATCTGCTCACCCATCCACATAAGGAATATAGTTCCTGTTGTAACAGTAAGCATTGCGATTAAGGTATAAGCCAGGCGATTCATCGCTATAGCATCTGGTATGCTGTTTGCATATACCGTAACTGCATATGACTGGATCACACAGACAACCACTGTAGCATATCGGGTATACCGCTGAAATTTCTTCTTCCCGCCTTCCTCTTCTGTCATCCTTTTAAGAGAAGGAAATACCAGGAGAAGAAGCTGCATAATAATAGAAGTGGTGATGTAGGGCATAATACCCAACATAAAAACTGAAAAGTTTTTAAATGCACCACCGGAAAAGAAGTTAAAATAATCCGTGATGCCGATTCCTGTAGACTCCTGAGACATAAAGTAAAGCTTCAATGCATTTACATTGATTCCCGGAATAGGAATCGTAGCCCCGAGCCGAAAAACAATCAGCATAAAGGCAGTAAAAAGTATGCGTTCTCTAAGGTCTTTTATTCGAAATACGTCTATCAGTGGATTACTAGCCATTCGATTCCACCTGTTTTTTCATTTCTTCTATGTTGCCGCCTGCCTTTTCAATTTTTTCTTTGGCACTTGCGGAAACTTTGGAAACTTTTACTGTAAACTTCTTCTTTGTATCGCCTTCTCCAAGAAGCTTAACAAGGGTACTTCCCTTTTTTGCTAAACCGCTATTGATTAAGGCTTCAATTGTAATTTCAGCACCATCTTCAAAGTGGCTGTCAATATCACGAACATTTACCACTTCATAGGTTGTTTTAAAATTATGATTTGAAAAACCGCGTCGTGCAATTCTTCTGTATAGAGGCATCTGGCCACCTTCAAAGCCTGGTCTAACATTTCCGCCTGACCGTGCTTTCTGTCCCTTTGTTCCTCTTCCAGCAGTTGATCCTTTTCCGGATCCTACACCGCGGCCAATAATCTTCTTTTTCTTCTTTGACCCTTTTGGAGGATGTATCATAAAATCGCTCATGTTACTTTATCTCCTCAACTTCGATAAGGTGAGAAACAGTATTGACCATTCCCTGAGTTACAGGGGTAACCTCAATTTCTACAATGGAGTTTATCTTACCAAGCCCCAATGCTTTTACTGTTTTCCTTTGGTTCGGTTTTCTACCAATAATACTCTTTTTCAAACGAATTCTCATTTTATTCGCCATACTCTAACCCCACAGTTCGTTTAGCGTTTTACCCCTGTTTTCCGCAATTTTCTTTGCGTCCATTAGGTTCTCAAGTCCGTTAAATACTGCTTTTACAATATTCATTGCATTTTTTGAACCTAGGGATTTGCTCATGATATCATTGATACCGCTTACTTCCATTACCGCACGCACAGGTCCGCCGGCAATAATACCTGTACCTGGTGCACCGGGTTTTAACATCACCTTTGCGCTCTTGTATTCGCCGATAATTTTGTGAGGGACCGTACCCTTTTTCAAAGGAATGCTGATCATATTCTTTTTTGCTTTTTCAACACTCTTACGGATCGCTTCACTCACATCATTCGCTTTTCCGAAACCGTATCCTACATTTCCCTGTTTGTCACCTACAACAACCAGTGCAGAGAAGGAAAAGCGTCTACCACCTTTTACAACTTTTGCAACGCGGTTTAGTCTGATTAATTTTTCTGTTAAATCTTTATCTCTCGTAGACTCCACTATTTCCCCCTAAAACTGTAATCCAGCTTTCCTTGCACCATCAGCAACAGCTTTTACTATTCCATGGTACGGATATCCGTTTCTGTCAAAAACAATGGTTTTAAATTTATCGGCAACAAGCTTTTGACCAATTTGCTCACCTAGCTTTGCTGCACCTTCAACATTGCTCTTTACAGATTTATTCTCCTTTTGGAGATTAGATAATGCTGCAACGGTCTTTCCGTTTTCATCATCAATAACCTGAATATAAATGTATTTATTACTCTTAAAAACAGACATTCGCGGTCTATCAGTAGTTCCATGAAGACTTTTCCGTATATGCTGTTTTCTTCTTATCCATCTTTTCCGCTTCTGATCAAGCCGTTTCATTGTCTTCCCCTACTTAATTCCGGATTTTCCGATCTTTCTTCTGACGTACTCATCTTCATACTTAACGCCCTTGCCTTTGTAAGGCTCAGGCGGCCTAAGGCCCCGTATTTCAGATGCGATTTGTCCGACCTTCTGTTTATCTATACCTGAAATGACAACTTTATTTGCTGTTTCACAAACAACATTAATTCCCTCAGGCAGCATAAACTCTATCGGATTTGAGTATCCGAGATTCAACATAAGGCTTTTGCCTTTCATTTCTGCACGGTACCCTACTCCATTTATTAGGAGTGCCTTCTGGAACCCTTTTGAAACTCCGGTAATCATATTGTTCAGAAGGTTTCGATACAGACCATGAAAGGACCTAGTTGCTTTCGATTCATCTTTTCTCGTAACAACTGCGGTGTTATCCTCAATTTTTATCTCGATACATGGTTTATATTCCTGTGAGAGTTTACCTTTCGGTCCTTCAACATTTATCGTGTTATCAGAGACCTCCACCTTCACTCCCTGTGGAATAGCAATAGGTAATTTTCCTACTCTTGACATGCCAATCCCCTTCTTATTTACCAAACTGAACAGATTATTTCACCACCAACCTTCTTCTCCAGGGCTTTTTTCCCTGTAGTAACTCCAGCGGATGTGGAAACAATCAACGTACCGAAGCCATTAAAGACTCTCGGCATCTTCTTGTATCCCGAATATACTCTTCTTCCAGGTTTTGAAACCTTATCAAGACCATGAATCACCGGTTTATCCATCTGATCATACTTTAGAAAGATTCTAATGTAGTTTTTATTACCATCATTCATCTTTTTAAAGTTCTTGATAAATCCTTCGTTTTTCAGGATCTTAGTAATTTCTAGTTTCAATTTTGAAGTCGGGATATCGACCTTTTCAAATCTAGCTATGTTCGCATTGCGAATCTTTGTAAGCATATCTGCAACAGGATCACTTACGCTCATTTATCTCTCCCTACCAGCTTGATTTTGTAACGCCAGGAATCATTCCCTCATTAGCAAGCTTTCTAAAACATACCCTACACATCTTAAACTTCCGCATATATCCGCGTGGCCTTCCGCAGATCTCACAGCGGTTCACCTTCCTGGTACTATATTTTGGCTCTCTCTTTGACTTAATAATCAGTGCTTTTCGGGCCATTGATACCTCGCTTCCTTCTTTTATTTACTGAAGGGCATTCCAATTTTTTTCAGCAGCGTTCTTGCTTCCTGATCTGACTCTGCAGTTGTACATACAGCAATATTTAAGCCGCTTACCCTTTCAATATTATCATAATCAATTTCAGGAAATATGATCTGTTCCTGAATTCCCAGTGAATAATTTCCATGTCCGTCAAAGGCATTCGGGTTTACACCTCGAAAGTCCTTTACACGCGGCAGAGCCACGTTCATTAAACGGTCAAGGAATTCCCACATATATGCACCCCGCAGGGTTACCTTCGCGCCTATTTCCATACCAGCACGGATTTTAAAACCCGCGATAGATTTTTTCGCCTTTGTAGCGAGTGCCTTTTGACCAGTAATAAGAGTGACCTCTTTCAGCGCAGCTTCAAGGTACTTCTTATTGTTAACAGCCTCTCCGACACCCATACTAACAACAACTTTCTCTATACGCGGTATCTGCATTGGGCTGGAATATGCGAATTCCTCGAAGATCTCCTTCGAAATCTTATCATTATATAACTTCTTCAACCGTGGTACGTATTGTTCCTTCGCCATTACAGTACTTCCCCGCATTTCTTGCATTTTCTGACTTTGGTATCTCCGTCATAATCATAACCAATTCGTGATGGACCGCATTTTTTGCAGACGATCATTACATTTGAAGCGTCAACCGGAGCTTCAATTTCGGTTATACCGCCTTTATCATTCTGTTTCTTTGGTTTAACAGCTTTTTTCACCATATTCACGCCTTCAATGAAGACACGTCCGTTTTCTCTGTCAATCTTCAATACCCTGCCGGTTTTGCCTTTACTTCTACCGGAGATTATCTGTACAGTATCGTTCTTTTTCAGCTTCATTTTGCTATCCACTTCCCAACCTCCTACAGTACCTCGGGGGCAAGGGATACGATTTTCATATAGTTTGCTTCGCGAAGTTCTCTCGCGACAGGTCCAAATATACGCTTACCCTTCGGGTTTTTATTAACATCAATAATTACACAAGCATTATCGTCGAACCGTATATATGTTCCGTCAGGCCGACGGTATTCTTTCTTAGTTCTTACAATAACAGCTTGCTGAACATCCCCGCGTTTCAACGCGGCGTTTGGCAAAGCATCCTTCACTGCTACAACCACAGTATCACCAACACTGGCAACTTTTCGTTTGCTTCCGCCAAGCACTTTCACGCACTGTACTTTTTTCGCGCCGCTGTTGTCAGCGACATTTAAATAACTTTGCATTTGAATCATAGAATTCCCCCACAACCATTTTGTTCTCGCAGTCTACTACTTGAACAGTGCTTTTATTTTGCTCTTTCAATAATCTCTAACAAACGCCAGCACTTTTCTTTGCTGACAGGTCTTGATTCAACAACTCGGACTTTATCACCAACATGAGCATTATTTTCTTCATCATGGGCTTTGACCTTTTTACTCCTCTTTAGATATTTCTTGTAAAGAGGATCAAGTGTCTTGGTAGTTATGGAAACTACAATTGTCTTGTCCATTTTATCGCTGACGACATTACCAGTATATATTTTCCGGCCTTTTGTCATTATTTTCGCTTTATCTTCCACAACCTACGCTCCTATACTTTTCTTAAACCAATTTCGTGTTCATGGATAATAGTGTTAATTCTTGCAATCTTCCTTCTCAATTCTCTTTTTTTCAAAGGATTTTCAACATGTCCTATTACCATGTTCATTCTCAAATCAAAATACTGCTTGGTCAGTTCGTCACGCCTGTTTAACAATTCTTCTGGTGTTAAATCTTTAAATGAATCCTTCATAACTACTACTCCACATTTCTCCGTGCCACGAACTTAGTCTTGAGAGGCAGCTTATGAGAAGCCAATCTCATTGCAGCTTCAGCAAGCTTCTGGTCAACTCCGGCAATCTCAAACATAACAGTTCCGATATTGACAGGCGTTATCCAAGCTTCAGGAGCACCTTTACCTTTACCCATTCGGGTTTCAGCAGGTTTCTTTGTATAAGGAGTGTCCGGAAAAAGCCGGATCCAAACCTTTCCTCCACGCTTGATCTTTCTCGTCATTGCAACCCTGGCTGCTTCAATCTGCCGCGCAGTAACCCATTTTGGCTCTACTGCAATTAGTCCGTAATCCCCGAAAGCAATTGTATTTCCGCGGGTCGCTTTTTTCTTAAAACGCGGTCTAAATGTTTTTCTGTGTTTTACTCTCTTTGGGCTTAACATAGTATACTAACTCCTCTGAGACGATCTTTCTCTTTTCTTATTAAGAAGGGCTCCCGCGTCCTCTTTTGTCTCGTTACTGAGAACTTCACCATTGAATACCCATACTTTTACACCGATCGTTCCGAATGTTGTTTTCGATTCAGCAAAACCGTAATCAATATTCGCACGAAATGTATGAAGAGGAATTCTTCCGGACTTCTGCTCTTCAACTCTAGACATTTCAGCACCGCCGAGCCGTCCGGATATTTTGATCTTAACACCCTGTACTCCGGCTTTAACCGCATTGTTTAATGCCATCTTTAAAGCTCTTCTAAAGCTGGACCTTGACTTTAACTGCCGCGCTACATTCAGCGCAATAATCTGAGCATCAGTCTCAGGCCTCTTCACTTCTTTAATCTTTATCTGGATCTTTTTCCCAGCAATCTTCTGCAGCCAGTTACCAATCTTTTCGATATTTGAACCCTTTGCACCGATGATAACACCTGGCCGTGCTGTGTGAACAACCAATGTTATTTTCTGAGGATGTCTAATAATCTCAACATCCGCAATATCAGCACCTTTTGCTTCTGGGCAATCGCTAAGGGCTTTTCTCAACCTTAAGTCTTCGTGCAGAGTATCTGCATACTCCCTTGGATCAACATACCATTTTGATTTCCAGCTCTTATTGATTCCTAGTCTCAATCCGTAAGGATTAACTTTCTGTCCCATTTATTCCCCCGTACTCGCAATCTCATCAACAATAACCGAAATATGGCTCATTCTTTTAATAAGTCTGTCAGCACGGCCTCGGCCTCTTGCCCACATTCTCTTAATTTTCGGGCCTTCGTTGATCTGGAGATCCTTAATAAAAAGCATATCTTCATCAAGCTCTTTGTTTTGATAAAGCGCATTTGCTGCAGCAGACTGGATAACCTTCCGCAGGAGCTTCGCGCTTTTATGCGGCATTGTTTCCAACATTGCTATCGCTTCTGTATATGGTTTTCTTCTAACATTGTCCGCTACGGGTCTCACCTTAAAAGGTGAAACAAATAAAAACTTCGCGTGTGCAGAATATCCCTTCTTATCCATAATAATTCACCTATCTCTTAATAGCCTTTTTATCAGAACCAGAGTGCCCGCGAAACAGCCTCGTTGCAGCAAATTCGCCGAGTTTATGGCCGACTAGATTCTCTGTAACATAAACAGGAACCCAGGTTTTTCCGTTGTATACTGAGATAGTCAATCCAACCATCTCGGGTATTATAGTCGAACACCGGGAGTATGTCTTAATCATAGACTTCTTCCCTGCTTTACTCATTTCAACTACATTCTTGTATAGGCTCTTCTCAATAAACGGACCTTTCTTTATAGACCTAGACACGTTACACTCCTATTTCTTTCGTTTCACAATAAACTTATCTGACGGCTTATGCTTCTTCCTAGTTTTGTATCCTTTTGTAGGAACTCCCCATGGAGACACTGGGTGTCTTCCACCGGACGTCTTTCCTTCACCACCTCCGTGCGGATGGTCGTGAGGATTCATTACAACACCACGAACTTTCGGACGCTTTCCAAGCCATCTTGATCTTCCTGCTTTGCCAAGGCTTACATTCATATGATCTTCATTGCCAACCTCACCGATTGTGGCAACGCACTTCTTGAATACCATTCTCATTTCACCGGACGGCATCTTCAGGGTCACATAATCCATTTCCTTAGCGACAATTACTGCACCTGCTCCTGCAGCTCTTACAACTTGACCGCCTCTCCCCTTTTGCAGTTCAACATTATGGACTGTCATACCAAGAGGTATACTGTCCAACGGCATTGCATTCCCAACAGTGAATGGTGCTTCTTTACTGCTAATTACCTTGTCTCCTTTTTTAAGACCCTTTGGAGCAAGGATATAACGCTTATCGCCATCTGCATAATATATCAATGCAATGTTAGCACTTCTATTTGGATCATACTCAATTGCCTTTACTGTACCGGGAACATCAAGCTTATTTCTCTTAAAATCGATTTGCCGATAAAGTCGCTTATGTCCTCCGCCTTTTCGGCGTACAGCAATTCTTCCGTTTGAATCTCTTCCTGCACTCTTGCTGCTTCCTTTTGCCAGGTGTTTCTCAGGACGCTTTTTATCTACGTCTGAAAAATCAAGGCTTGTCTTGTATCGCTGTGCAGGCGTATTTGGTTTATATGATTTCAGTCCCACAATTTCCCCCTAATTCTCACAACTCTTCGCTAAATTATGCACCTTCGAATATGTCTATCGTATCGCCAGGGGCAAGTGTGACCACTGCCTTTTTCCATGTCGCCGTATATCCGATCTGATACCGCTGTCTTTTCGGCTTGCGCTTAACATTCATCACATTACAGTTAACAGGAGTTACTGAAAACAACTTCTGTATTGCATCAGTAACCTGGGTTTTGCTCGCCCTGGCGTCAACCTTGAATACATATTTATTTGTTTCTTTCATTTCATTGGTTTTTTCAGTAACCACTGGTTCAATTATTACCTGATCAGCTCTCATGACTCTTCCTCTCTTATGCTTCTGAGTAGAACTCGTTCAGCTGTTTTACAGCAGATTCCAGAACAACTACGTGCTTTCCGTATAACAGGTCATGAGCCCGTAATCTATTATATGACAAGAAAGAAATCCAAGGCATATTCTTACCAGCCCTTCTAATCATTTTATCATCGTCCTTCAGCACTACTACTGTTCTTTCACTTGGAACAAGCTTGGTAATCACCTTTGCAAAATCCTTTGTCTTGCCTGAATCAACTGTAAAATCTTCAACAATTGTAAGCCTGTCTTCAGCAGTTTTCTTACTTAATAGAGATTTCATAGCAGCTCTCTTTACCTTTTTAGGGATTGAGTAGCTGTAATCTCTATTTTTCGGGCCAAAGGTAATTCCTCCGCCTACCCAAATAGGAGACTTTCTAGTTCCAGCCCTTGCTCGGCCTGTTCCCTTTTGTCTCCAGGGTTTTGCTCCAGAGCCGCGTACTTCACTTCTGCCTTTTGTACACGCTGTACCAACTCTTCTATTAGCAAGCTCATTTTTCACTGCTTCATAAATAGTCGCTTCATTTACCTCACGACCGAATACAGAGTCATTGAGCGTTATTGATCGCAGTTCTTTTCCTTCAACAGATAAGACCTTCTTGTCCATCACAATCCCTCTATCTCTTCTTAGCTTTTCTCACTACAATAATGCCGTTGTTTACACCCGGCACTGCGCCGCGGACCATGATTATCTGCTTTTCAGTATCTACTTTAACAACCCGAATATTCTGAGTTGTATGACGAGCAAAGCCCATACGCCCTGGCATTTTTGTACCCTTGAGCACTCGTGAAGGTGCGGCAGCCATTCCTGTCGAACCATTTGCTCGATGAAATTTGGAACCGTGAGTCTTTCGCCCACCGCCAAACCCATGGCGCCGCATAACACCCTGGTAACCTTTACCTTTGGTCCTGCCGGTAATATCTACATAAGACAGCCCTTCAAGCAGTTCAACGCCGAAACTGTCTCCTACTTTATATTCACCTTCCACATCCCGAAATTCTTCGAGGTGCTTCTTAACCTGGATCCCTTCGGGAAACTGTCCCTTATAGGGCTTTGTGGCTCTTGATTCATTTTTATCCACTGAGCCTACAACAACCGCATCGTACTTATCTTTTTCAACATTCTTTTGTCGAACAACTACATTCGGTTCAAAATGTAATACTGTTACAGGTGTCAGCTTTCCTTGTTCATCAAACACCTGAGTCATTCCTATCTTTTTACCGATAAGCCCTATCATCTTTATCCCCAATTCTCGTATTTATGGTTTACTGTTTAATCTCAACATCTACGCCCGCGGGGAGTTCGAGTTTCATCAACGCGTCCATCACCGTGGAAGTAGGTTCGATAATATCAATTAACCGCTTATGTGTCCGCATTTCAAACTGTTCACGTGCCTTTTTATTTACATGCGGAGATTTTAAAACCGTAAACTTGTTGATGCGAGTCGGCAGAGGAATAGGTCCAGACACTTTGGCACCTGATTTCTGCACTGTTTGCACGATTGCTCTCGCACTCTGATCTATTAGTTCAACATCGAAACCTCTTAGCCGAACTCGTATTTTCTCTGTGGCCATTCTTCCTCCCAAAATCAGGCCCTACCTTTTTAAAATGAGATAGGGCCTGTTTCCATTCACAAGATCTATTGGTTATTCTTCGATTTCGATAACCTGACCAGATGCTACAGTTCTTCCGCCTTCGCGAATCGCGAACCGAAGACCTTTTTCCATAGCAATTGGGCTGATAAGCTCAACATTGATTTCAGTGTTGTCACCAGGCATTACCATTTGCTTGTCTTCTGGAAGTGTAATAGTACCAGTAACGTCAGTTGTTCTAAAATAGAACTGCGGTCGATAGCCGGTAAAGAAAGGATTGTGTCTACCACCCTCTTCTTTGCTCAGGCAGTATACTGTACCTTTGAACTTCGCATGAGGAGTAATTGAACCCGGCTTTGCGAGCACCTGTCCTCTCTCAACTTCCTTCTTGTCAACACCACGAAGAAGTGCACCAACGTTATCTCCAGCTTCACCCTGATCGAGAAGCTTGTTAAACATTTCAACACCAGTAACTGTTGTTTTTCTTGTAGGCTTAATACCCACGATTTCAACTTCTTCACCAACCTTTACAACACCGCGCTCAATCCTACCAGTTACCACTGTACCACGGCCTGGAATAGAGAAAATGTCTTCGATAGGCATAAGAAACGGTTTGTCAATCGCTCTTTCCGGTTCTGGAAAATAATCATCCATTGTATTAAGAAGCTCTTCAATAGAAGAAGTCTTTTCTGGATCATCAATGTTCTCCATTGCTTCAAAAGCAGATCCCTTAATAACCGGGATATCATCACCAGGGAACTCGTACTCGTTAAGAACCTCACGAACTTCTTCTTCTACAAGTTCAATCAGCTCTTCATCATCCACCTGGTCAGTCTTGTTCAAGAAAACAATAATCGCAGGTACACCTACCTGACGAGCAAGAAGGATATGCTCGCGAGTCTGGGGCATTACAGAATCTGGGGCAGATACAACAAGTACCGCGCCGTCCATCTGTGCAGCACCAGTAATCATGTTCTTGATATAGTCTGCGTGACCCGGGCAGTCAACGTGAGCATAGTGTCTCTTGTCAGTCTGATACTCAACGTGACGAGTGTTAATAGTGATTCCACGTGCCTTTTCTTCCGGCGCATTGTCAATATCATCATATTTCATAAGCTTGTCGCCGTGCTTTTTGGCACTATACATTGTAATTGCAGCTGTGAGAGTTGTCTTTCCATGATCAACGTGGCCGATTGTACCAACATTGATATGCGGCTTATTCCTCTCAAACTTTTGTTTAGCCATCATGTCCTCCTTGCGATAATAAACACGATAAATTAAATTTCGACCAATTATAATAACTATATCGAATCACGAAAAGCCCCTAACAGCTATCCGCGATATTTTCCTACTATATCTTCCTGAACCGACTGGGGAACCTTGTCGTAATGCGAGAATTGAATACTAATGAGGGAGCGGCCTTTTGTCAAGCCGCGAAGGGTGGTGGTAAGTCCAAACAAATTGCGCATTGGCGCATAAGCAAGAACCACCTTACCACTCTCTGAATCCTCAATGGCTTCAACCCTTCCCATGCGGGTCAGGACGCTGGAGATTACATCACCTAAATACTCTTCAGGCACAGTAATTTCCAAACCCATTATTGGTTCAAGAATGATTGGTTTGGTTTCAAGCAATCCATTCCTGTATGCTATCGACGTTGCTATTTCGATTGCTTTTTGTGAATTATCAGTTTCCTTATAATCAACAGAAAGCAGCTCAACCTTTAATCCAGTTAAAGGATATCCTACAAGGACTCCAGTACCATACACTGTTTTAAAAGCTTGTTCAACCTGGTCACGGGTTTTTTGAGTAATTTTTTCACCAGAATCCGAAATAATATACTCAAAACCATTACCTGCAGGCGAGAACCTACAGACAACTTTTGCCCACTGGTTCACCCCTGCTATTTCCCGGTCAAATACTCCGAATATTTCAGCGGTCTCAGTAACAGCCTCACGATACGCAACCTCAGGCTTGCCTACCCGGGCGTGTACACCGTATTCGCGCAGCAAACGCTCAACAAGTATTTCAAGATGCAGCTCACCCATCCCCCTTAACACCATCTGACCAGTATCTTTATCCTCCTCAAAGGAAAAAGAAGGGTCTTCATCGTTTAACGATGTTAATCCGGAAAACAGCTTTTCCTGATCAGTTCTGCTTCTCGGCTCAATTGCCACTGATACGACTGTCTCAGGGTTTTTCTCAACTTCAAACTGAACTGTCTTAGGGTCTACAGCTAAAGTATGCCCGGTTTTCGTATTTTTCAAACCCCCAAAAGCCAGTATATCTCCTGCTTCTGCAAGCTCTTCATCTTCATGATGATTCGCATGCATCCGGAATATCCTTAAAATACGCTCTTTTTGACCGGTGTTTACATTAGCGACCAGAGACCCTGAGCTAATACTGCCTGAATATACACGAACAAAGGCAAGCTTACCCAAAAACCGGTCTGTCATCACCTTAAAAACAAGGGCAGAAAAAGGCTTATTAATATCCACCCTTACACAGGGAGCACCATCGCGATCCGGGCTGTAACCATACACCTCTCTCCTATCAACTGGAGAAGGGAGATACTCAACTACCGCATCAAGCAGCTGATGAATACCTATGTTCCGAATTGCACTTCCGCAAAACACAGGAAGCATTTTATTTTGAATAACTTGGCTGCGTACCACATGCCGCATTTGCGCAGAAGACAACTCGTCTCCATTTAAAAAAGAAGCAACAACTGAGTCATCAAGATCCGCAAGAACCTCATGTATGCGCATCCTCGCATCTTGGGCCTCAGACTGCAATTCGCTTGGAACAGATTCCATCTCGGCGTATTCACCGCTAAGAGGATCTATGGACCAGGCGCGTAAATCAACGAGGTCAATAACACCTGAAAAGTCCTTTTCCTTCCCAATGGGCAACTGCAAAGGAACAGCCTGAACAGAAAAACGGTCCTTAAGCTCTGAAACAACCCTTTCTATAGATGCACCATTTCTATCCATCTTGTTAATAAAGGCTATTCTCGGCACCCGGTATTTCTCTGCCTGCTTCCATACAGTCTCGCTCTGAGACTGAACTCCTGAAACAGCACAAAAAACACCGACCGCACCGTCTAATACTCTCAAAGATCTCTCAACCTCGGCAGTAAAATCCACATGCCCAGGCGTATATATTAAATTTACATGAAAGTCTTTCCAGACACATGAAATAGCAGCTGAGGTTAGTGTTATCCCCCGCTCTTTTTTAATCTCC
>CAYRYS010000010.1:0-16333 GCA_964428555.1 uncultured Spirochaetales bacterium
GTACCGGTTCTGTAGCAATGTAACTGAGAATCTGGGAGTAGAGCTGAGGTTTTGCATAACCGCCGTTCATACCTTCAAGATTATTTTCTATGTCTTCGAGAACCTGCCTTCTCGACCCAGAAGAAATATCTGAAAGAATCTCCTGGTACACAATGTAATCTCTATTATCAGTAAAACTCCATTCACCTCTGCGTCTTTCCCCTCCCCTCTGTGCTGCATTTTGCCCGCCTAAGGGATTTGTCCACCCATGTATTTGTTCAGCACCGGTTTGAAATGCATACAACGCCCAATCTTCCGATGCAACAAAGAGCATACCTCTAGTATTCAGAACAGGGAGCCCAAGGTTTCCGGAGCTCCTATACTGCCAAAGTATTTGCCCATTGTTCTCAAGACCTGACAGAACCCCTGCGGGACCTATTCTGAATATGCTCCTGTCCGAAGAGACGGCTCCATTGCCGTTTGACTGCATAAGCCAGGTCCTTGTTCTTACCTCCATGTCAAAGGAGGTCTCAGTTGCTTCACCGTTGTCAAAAAGAACAATTATTCTGCGTTCCAAAGGAGAAAGGACCTGTACAATTTCATGCCTGTAATACTGGTCAAACACTCTCCCGCCTGTAGTCCCGTCATACACTGCTATACCCGAAGCACCAACAGAAAGGGCAAGATCTCCATTATTAAGAACCGCCTGAAGGGTGCTTCCCCTTTCAACCTGTGCAGACCAAAGGACATCTCCCCAGGGGGAATAGCAGTACAGCCTTGAATTTCTTATTACATATACCCTGCTCCCTGTTCCGGTTACAGGACCTGAGGTAACCCCTTCCACATTGACCTGCCACCTAGGCTGACCTGTATGAGAAAGGCAGTAGAGGAACTGATCACTATCTATAAAATAAATGTTTCCGTTAAACCCACAGGCAAAGCTGCTCACAGGGTCAGCAGAATTCCTCTGTTCCCAAACAACATCCCCAGCCCTGTTCACAGCAGCAATCTTGCCGTTTTGTAGAGCAGCAATTGCTGTACCGTCTATTGTTAGTGCAAACACCCCATTGGGTGTAAACGGCAGCCTTGCCCTATATTCCAAGGTGCCTGAACTGTTTAGTTCATACAAATACCAGTCACTGCAGAGGAACAGGATGTTTCCGTTCTCTCTGGAGAGAACCGGACTGAGTATTTCCCCTCTCGCAGAGTAGGTCCACGCAAGCGGCGCTGGGTCTGTTTGGGCAAACAAACCGGCAGTTATACAAACAAGAAGGATACTTATTGTTTTCCATAATTGATTTGGCATGCTGGTAATATTGTATAAGAAAATGGGGTTCATGACCATAGTATTAAAAATCCGGCAGCTTATTTTCACATTGCCAATTGCCGTTTTTTTTAGCTTTTCATTTTCCCGTAATATCCGTATTATATGCTCAAGGAAAATCTCACGACTAAGGACCACATGAAACAATGATTACAGCCTTTGCTCCAGGGCATATAACTGGTTTCTTTACTATCCACGAACAGTCCGACAAAGTACTCGAAAAAGGCTCACTCGGTGCAGGCTTTAGTATACAACTTGGAGTAAAAACCTGTATTACAGAAAATTCAAAGCATTGTAAACAGATTATGATAAACGGAGTGAAGACCCCTGGTGCACAGGTAAGCTTCTCTGTTATCCGGCAGTTTGAACAGCTCGTACAAAAGGAGCTTACGAATATAAGCGTATCTCACTTTATTGAGCTCCCGCCTGGAGCAGGGTTTGGTACCAGCGGTGCAGGAGCTATAGGACTTTCCTTAGCATTAAACAGGTTCTGTAATCTTGAGTTATCCTTTGAACAGTGCATGCACATAGCCCACATTGCAGAAATTGAATGCAGAACCGGTCTTGGGACTGTAATTGGAGAGGCTTACGGCGGTTTTGAAATTCGCACACACCCGGGTGCTCCAGGTGTGGGGAAAATACTGCACTTTCAATCTGAAAACCGGAAAGAGTACGGTATATTCTGTGTCTACGGACCTATCTCTACCAAGGCTTCCCTTTCTGACAAAGCGAAGCGTGAGGCTATAAACAGCGCAGGCAAGAATGCTTTAAAACGTATGACTGAAAAACCTGAGGTTGACACGTTTCTCGCTGAATCAAGATATTTTTCTTTACAAAGCGGCTTAGTTACAGAAGAATGCAGGAAAACTATGGATTTTTTTGATACAATCGGAATAGACAGCGGGATGCTGATGTTTGGGAACGGTGTTTTTACAATAGTCAGGGAACCGGAGGTAGAGAACCTCAGCAGGGACCTTGCAAAAGAATTCCCGGATGGACAGGTTTTCTCCAGTCCAATCGATTCAACAGGGGGACGGATAATTGAACAAGCATGAAATACCAAAGAGCCACCCAAGATACGAATCTCTCCATACACGGGGCAAAATGGAAGAAGGTATGAGGAAGTCAATTGTTGCACCTGCCGGGCTTGTGGCTCATGGCCGCGGTGAGGCTTTTGATTACCTGCTTGGAGAAAAAACACCCCCATATGCAGCTGAAAGCCTTAAGGCTGCTGCTGCTGCTTTCGTACAGGCAGAACACCCGGTAATTTCAGTAAACGGTAATGTTGCTGTACTTGTTCCGCAGGGGCTTGTAGAACTCTCCGAAGTCTCAGGCGCGGCTTTAGAGATTAATCTCTTTTATCGGAGCCAGGAACGGATGGAAGCAATTGAAAAAGTGATGAGAGAAGCAGGTGCTATAAACCTGTTAGGACTTGGAGAACAGGCAAAGATCCCTGAATTAGAATCCAACAGACGGATTGTGGACCCGGAAGGTATATATAAAGCTGATCTCGTGTTTGTTCCTTTAGAAGACGGAGACAGGACCGAGGCTTTAGTAAAAATGGGGAAAAAGGTAATTACAGTAGACTTGAACCCAATAAGCAGAACAGCAAGAATGGCGGATATTACTATTGTTGATAATATTACCAGAGTAGTACCTGCTTTAATCGGGGAGGTTCGGAAAGCTCAACTGCGCAGGGAAGCCTATACAGCAATGCACGGTAATGGATATGATAATAAAAAACACCTATCAGAAGCAGTTGCGTTTATTGCCGACACCCTCCAACAAAGAGCAAAGGAGCTATTATGAAAAAAACTGCAGACCTTTTTACCATGAAAAAAAATAGAAATAAGATATCAATGCTGACTGCATATGATTACCAGACAGCAAAACTCCTTGAATCTGCGGGGATAGATATTATCCTTGTCGGAGACAGCCTGGGAAATGTATTCCAAGGTAAGGGAACAACAAGAAAGGTTACAATGGAGCACATGCTCTACCACACTGAAGCAGTAGCAAGGGGAGCTAAAAATACCTACATTGTTTCAGATATGCCCTATAAAAGCTACGAAACTCCGGATTCAGCAATAAAACACGCAAAGCTCTTGCTTGAAGCAGGTGCACATGCTGTTAAGTATGAAGGCAGTTTTCCTGTAATCCTTTCAGCACTCAGAACTGAGAACATTGAAGTCATGGGCCATCTTGGACTACTGCCCCAGACAGCTGAAGCATTCAAGGTACAAGGTAAAGAGGAAGCAAGGGCAAAAGAAATCCTTGCAAATGCAAAAACCATGGCAGAGGGAGGTGTTTTTTCATTAGTCCTTGAGTGTGTACCAGAGGGGTTAGCAAAAACTATTTCTCAAGAGATAGATGTACCGGTAATCGGAATTGGAGCAGGCAGCTTTTGTGATGGACAGGTCCTGGTTGTGAACGACCTTCTAAATATTGAAGATTCAAAGAAACCCAAATTTGTAAAAGCATATGCAGATCTGTCTTCTGTTATACAAAACGCAGTATCCGAGTATATTGCAGAGGTTAAAGCCAAGAGCTTTCCAGGAGATGAACACACTTATCATTAGCTGCTTATGAATAATACTGGCATACCTATCAATACAGTTGAAAATCTTCTCAAAGACAAACTTAAAACAGATTTAGTGTTTTCCAACGGGACAATTCTCGGATCAATGTGTTCCATGCCCCATGAACTTTCATACACAGTATTTACTGACTACCTGGATAGAAATATCGGCGACCCAGGACTCTGCCCCGGCCTTCAGGACATTGAATCTGAGTGTATTTCCATGCTTTCCTCGCTGCTTTCCGGTAATTGTGCTGAAGGATCACTGGTTACAGGAGGGACTGAAGCAAACATCCTTGCAATGTGGACCATGAAAGAGCTGTTTCCTCAAAAGAACAAGGTAATACTGCCGGAAACAGCACACTTCAGCTTTGATAAAGCAGCAAGAATGCTCGGACTTGAGCTTGTTAAGATTGCGGTTGATGATCAATACCGCGTAATCGCTGACCATGTAGAAAAGGCGATCGATGAAAACACAGCAGGTATTGTAGGAATTGCTGGTACAACAGGGTTGGGAACAGTAGACCCTATTAGAAAGCTATCTGAAATTGCAGAAAAGCATAAACTTTATCTCCATATTGATGCAGCATTCGGCGGATTTGTTCTTCCTTTTCTCGTAGATGCCGGGTATCAGAGCGCTGAGTTTGATTTTTCCCTTCCTGGGGTCTGGTCAATCACCATTGATCCCCATAAAATGGGTAGGTCCGCAATTCCCGCAGGGGCGATACTCTATCGGGACAGAAAAACAGCTGACGCGGCAGCACATCAGGTAACCTATCTTGCTGGAGGAAAGACATCTCAACGTACTATTGTTGGTACTCGATCAGGGGCTTCTACTGCATCAGTATGGGCAGTGATGACCCACTTAGGAAAAGAAGGGTATACAGCTATTGTAAAGAAATGCATGGACCGTACAATGGAGCTTGCAGACAGAATATCCAAAATACCAGGCTTTGATATAGTGACTGAACCGGTAATGAATGTAATCGGTGTGCGTCACACAGATATCCCAGTCCAAGAACTGGTACAAAAACTACGGAACAGACGCTGGGCAGTATCCGAATTCCCTGGTTTTTTCAGGATTGTGCTAATGCCCCACGTTACCAGTGCAATGTGTGAAGATTTTTTACAAATCCTTTCTGTTGTTTCGCAAGAAATGAGCAGAGAAGAGTAAAAGGAGAAGCTGATGGAGAAAAAACACCCTTCTTTTGATATACAGGGAAGCAAAGGAAATACGCTGAAGGGAAAGCAGATTGTACTGGGAATAACCGGAAGTGTTGCAGCCGGCAGATCACCGGAGATCGCAAGAGAGCTTATGAGAAGGGGTGCTGATGTAATTCCAGTGTTTACTGAAGCTGCCCAAAGGCTTATCCATCCGGACTTAGTCCACTGGTCCACAGGTAATACACCTGTTACAAAACTTACCGGAGAAATTGAACATGTCAGATACTGCGGAAACGTAGAAAAGCCTGCAGACCTTTTCATTATTGCACCTGCCACAGCAAACACAATTGGAAAGATTGCTGCAGCCATAGATGACACACCAGTTACAACCTTTGCAACAACAGCAATCGGCCAAGGTATACCTGTTATAATTGTACCTGCAATGCACATGGCAATGTACCAGCACCCAGGTGTAATAAAAAATATCGAAGTTCTGCAGAATTGGGGTATACAGGTAATGCTGCCCAAAACAGCAGAAGGCAAGGCAAAAATCGCTTCTACCGAAGATATTTGCCTTGCTGCAGAAATCGCTGTTTCCCAATCTATTAATTTTCACGGCAAACGCGTGCTCATTACTGCAGGCAGGACTGTTGAATACATCGATACAGTCAGAACAATCACCAATAACAGCACAGGCAAGATGGGCATAGCAATTGCAGAGGCTGCACAGGCAGCAGGAGCAGAGGTTACTCTAATTGCAGGAAAAACATCTATACCGCTCCCTGAATCAATAAATATAATTAAAACTGAAACAGGAAGCCAGATGAAGCAAGCTGTATTCAATGAGTTGGAAAACCGGAAGTATGACTGCTTTATCTCCTGTGCTGCAGTTTCAGACTACAAGGTGGAGAAAGTTTCAGAGGAAAAAATATCAACCCATACCAGCGAAAAGCTCTATCTGGAGCTTGTCCCCACAGAAAAAATCCTTGACCAAGTGAAGCCTGCCTTTCCTGAGACCTATGTGGTCGCTTTTCGGGCACAGACAGGGTTGGACAGAGATGGTCTTATCCGGGACGGGGTTTCACGAAGGAAAAAAGCAGGTGCTGATTTGATAGCAGTAAATGATGTCGGGAAACCAAACCAAGGGTTTGAATCTGAAGAGAATGAACTCATTGTGATAGATGATGAAGATAGAGTATTTGATATCCGGTTAACAACGAAAAACAAAGCTGCGCGGGAACTTCTTGAAATTATTGCACAGTTTGCATGGAAGGCGTGATGGGTTTTACACCTCAAGCATAAAGTCTTTTACAATGCTATCAATTCCGCCCTGATCTATATCTGTCTTTCTCTCAAATGCAATTTCCTGGTTTGAATCTCTCAGTTTTTTCATTAAGCTGTATATTATCATCATCAGTATCTTATTCCCGGTCTCAGGGTGTTGCTTAATAAAGTCCAGCATGTCCTTTCTATGGATTCGCAGTATGGTAGTATTTTCTGTAGAAACAACATTCGCAGTACGCTTCATCTTAAGAAAAATACCAGTCTCGCCGAATATATCACCCTCAGCTAGTGAACAGATAAAAACCTCTTTACCGTCTGACTGCCGCACTGAAACATGAACATTCCCTTTTACAACAGCAAAGAAATAGGGGCTTATCTCACCCTCAGACACAATCTTATCTTCTTTTTTATAGTTAATTACATCTGCTATGCTAAGAATATGCCGAAGCTCCTGGTCTGTAAGGAATTTAAAAATTATAACCTTCCGCATTGCAGTAATATATTTTCGTACTTCCATGCTCATAGAATGCATCCTTTCGCATTGTCCGGATTTTCACTATAGATTGTATGGTAATTGTATGAGAATGTAAACAAAGATTTCATGGTTTCTTGATAGTTTGTGAATTACAGCATAGAATAGAGATATACACATAAAAACTAAGGAGTGTATTTTGGCAAAAGAAAATAAAATATATGACTATAATATGGACAAAGTAAAGGGCCAGCTGGTTACTGTCTTAAAAAAGCGGAAAAATGAATCAACTGTAGCAGACCTGATTGCAGAAACAGGACTTCCGAAACACCAGGTAGAAGAAGTAATCAAGATTGTTTCGAATGAATACAACGGCCATATGAAAGTGACCGAGTCAGGAGATATTCTCTACTACTTTCCAAATGGTATGAAAAATACAGTGCGGGGTTTGGGGCCTGGATTACAGAGGTTTTTTAAAAAAGCTGTTTCGATTACCGGCAAAGTCCTTGCATTCCTTTTCAAGATCTGGATCATGATCATGCTGGTTGGGTATTTCATCCTTTTTGTTGCACTTTTAGTCTTAGCCGTGGTTGCCTCAATAGCAGGAACTGCTAGCTCAAGAGGGAGTTCAAGCAGGTCACGCGGCAGAGGGAGCTTCGGGCTATTCTATTTAACAGCAAGAGTATTTGAGTTTTTCATCCATCTGTGGCTCTACTCCGGTATGAAGAAAAAACATACACCGAAAGCCAGACCTCTTCACAAAGGGGTATTCGCTTTTGTATTCGGAGAAGAAGATCCGAACAAGACCTGGGAAGAGCTTCAAAAGAAGATGGTAATTGCATTTATCAGGGCGCATAAAGGGGTTATTACTACTGAGGAGCTGGTAAACCTGACCGGTATTTCATACAACAGAGCAGAGTCACTTATAAACCGCTATCTTCTTGAGTTTGAAGGAAATCCTATTGTTACTGATGAAGGTACACTCGCATTCGAATTCCCCGCATTAATGCGTTCCAGGGAACAGGTATCTGCAGGCGAAGTACCTCATTATAAAAAGGGCGTAATTCCGTTTAATACAAATAAGAAAAGCCTGAATAGATGGATCGCATTTTTTAATGGATTCAACCTCTTATTCGGCGGATACTTCTTTTATTTTTCAATCCTCAGCGGAGGTATGACAGGAAAAGCGAACCCCTTCAGCTTTCTATACGTATTCACAAATACGTTCTTCTGGGAAATAGGACTACCTGCTTCAATTGTTCCTATAGGATTAGGCATAGTACCTGTTGTATTTGCTGTCCTGTTTTATGCAGTCCCCTTGGTTCGGAGAATGCGCGATAAAACCAGAAATCTGGAAATAAAACAGGACAATTTCCGTTCCACAATTATGGGCGAGGTTCTACTCGAGCCTGAATCTGTCAGACCTTCAGAAATTAAGCCGAAAAATGATGATGAAAAGCCGGATAATTGGGAAAAGTTCCGGGAATCTTTTTTAAAGTCTATCGGTACACAGAAGGGAATTGAGTTCAATCAAAAAGAATCCGGAGTTTTAGAGTATCAGTACCCTGAGCTTGCAAGAGAAGTTAAAGATATTAAGAACTACCGGTCATCCATCGATACATCCAAGTATCAGCTTGGTGAAGAGGTGTTTGATTCAGGAGAATAAGACAAACCAGTTTCTGTTCTGTAGTATTCGCAAAGATCACTAACAGGACAGAGGCTGCATTTCGGTTTCCTCTTTGTGCACACATGTTTTCCAAGTTCCACAAAAAGTGCATGATACTCTTTGTATATCTCTGTGTTTTTCGGTATATCAGCTGTGATACGCTCTTTCAAGTAAGCATAGGGTACCGAGTCAGAAATGCCGGTAATTCTTGAGAGAGCCCGTTTAGTATATGTATCAATAACAAATTGGTTTTCGTGAAACCCGTACAAAAGAATACTGTCAGCTGTCTCAGGTCCAACACCCCACAATTCGAGCAGTGCTTGCCTTGATGGCGCTATACCTGTTTCAAGGGCATGGTTCTGCTCAAAGAAACAGAATACCTCTTTAAGCTTCTTTGCCTTCTGATTATAGTATCCTGCGGACCGGATGATCTGAGCAAGGTCATTTTTATCTATTTGCAATAACTTTTTAGAATCTATCAAATGCTTTTCTAAGAGATTTGCTAAAGCCTTCCTCACATTCATCCATGTAGTATTCTGAGTTAATATTGCTCCAACAACGACCTCTGTTCTGCCTGTTTTTGTTACAGGGTGGTGATAGGATCCAGGGACATATCCTTTTGCATGCTCACCTGCTTCTGTAATAACCGGCCACCACCCCCGTTGACCGTATAATGCAAGCAGTTTTTCATATATGCGGTGGATTAATGTACAGGTCATAACTTTTTTCTGTTGCTCCTATGAAAAGAAAACGGCCCGCAAAAGCGGGCCGAAAAAATTATCTATATATTAGAAGTTTTTATCACTACTATCTATTTCTGATAACAGCCTGCGCTGCAGCAAGACGTGCAAGCGGTACTCTGTATGGAGAACAGGAAACATAATTCATTCCCTGTCTATAACAGAAATCTATAGAACTTGCTTCTCCGCCGTGCTCACCGCAGATACCGATTTTCAAGTCTTTCTTTGTGCTTCTTCCTTTTTCAACACCAATTTTCACAAGCTGACCTACACCATCCTGATCAAGAGCAAGGAATGGATCCCGTTCTAGAATCTCCTGCTTGATATACTGAGGCAGGAAGGACCCAACATCGTCACGTGAATACCCGAAAGTCATCTGGGTAAGGTCATTTGTTCCGAATGAGAAGAAATCCGCATGCTCAGCAACAAGATCAGCAGTTAATGCAGCCCGTGGTATCTCGATCATAGTTCCAATCTTATATGGGGTTTCAGTTCCTGTTTTTCCGAAAACAGACTTAACAATCTCTTCAGCATTTGCACGAAGCATCTTCAGTTCCTGGAAAGTTCCAATAAGAGGAATCATGATTTCAGGATAAACCTTCACGCCCTTTTTCTGAACCTCTACTGCTGCAGTCATAATTGCTTCTACCTGCATATCGTAGATCTCAGGATAGGTAACACCTAGACGGCAGCCTCTATGTCCAAGCATCGGGTTCAATTCATGGAGTGAATCAATTTTTTCTTCCAATGCTTCAACAGTCATGCCGACTACTTTTGCCATTTCTTCTATATCTTCTTTTTCTTTTGGAAGGAACTCATGAAGCGGTGGGTCAAGAAGCCGAACTGTTACAGGAAGTCCGTCCATTGCTTCGAAAATACCGGCAAAGTCATCTTTTTGGAGAGGAAGCAGCTTTGTAAGTGCCTTTTTCCGTGCCTCTTCGTTTTCTGCAACGATCATATGCTGGAAAAGTTCAAGCTTTCCTTCTTCAAAGAACATATGCTCTGTTCTACAAAGACCGATTCCTTCAGCACCAAAGCTTCTTGCAAGCTTTGCATCATTCGGCTGATCAGCATTTGTACGGATGAGAAAACCCTTCTGATCAGTGTTGTCCCTCTCTGCTGTTGCTCTTACTTCATCTGCCCATGCGAGAAAGTCTCCGAGACTGCCGCTAATTTCTGGTTTAACCAGCTTTACTTCACCTTCATAAACCTCGCCTGAGGTTCCTTCGATAGTAATCCAGTCACCCTTATTATAGGTTTTACCAGCAACTGTCATTGAATCGCCTTTAATTGCAATCTCTTTACATCCTGCAACACAAGGAGTACCCATTCCGCGGGCAACAACAGCAGCATGACTTGTCATACCTCCGGTAGATGTAAGAACACCGTTTGCAGCATTCATACCACCAATATCTTCAGGAGAAGTTTCCTTTCGAACAAGGAGTACTTCCTTTCCTTCATTTCTCCATTCTTCAGCTTCGTCAGCAGTAAATACGATCTGTCCTGTAGCAGCACCCGGGCTTGCATTCAGTCCCTTTGCAATTACATTCAATTTATCCTTATCATTCGGATCGATCCGAGGATGGAGCATCTGATCCAACTGAGCTGTGGAAACACGCATCAGTGCTTCTTCTTTATTCAGTACTCCTTCTTTTACCAACTCCGCAGCGATTCTTACAGCTGCAACACCGGTCCGCTTACCGTTTCTTGTCTGAAGAATATAGAGATCACCCTGCTGAATGGTAAACTCAATATCCTGCATATCTTTATAATGCTCTTCAAGTCTGTCCTTAAAATCTACTAGTTTCTGATAGATTTCAGAATCCTGTTCCTTCAATGATTCAATAGTTTTAGGAGTTCTGATTCCTGCTACAACGTCCTCACCTTGAGCATTCATCAGGTACTCACCATAGAAAATATTCTCTCCGGTAGATGGGTCTCTTGAGAAACATACACCTGTTCCTGAATCATCTCCATAGTTACCAAAAACCATGGACTGTACATTTACTGCTGTTCCCTGGAGACCGCGTATTTCATTAATTTCTCTATATTTAATTGCCCGCGGATTGTTCCATGAATCAAAAACCGCATTGATTGCGCCCCAAAGCTGTTTTTTCGGATCCTGAGGAAAGTCTTCTTTAGTACCTTTTTTATACACTGCCTTGAATTTTTCTACTACCTTTTTTAGGTCATCCGCATCCAGGTCAATATCGTTTTCAACGCCCTTTGCTTCCTTAACTTCATCCAGAGCTTCTTCGAATTTCTCATGCACTACGCCTTTTACAACGTCACCGTACATTTGGATAAACCTTCGGTATGCGTCCCATGCGAAACGCTCATTTCCGCTGTTTTTTGCTAGTCCCTGTACAGCTTCATCATTCAACCCAAGGTTAAGAACTGTATCCATCATACCAGGCATTGATACTGCAGCACCTGAGCGTACTGAAACCAAGAGAGGATCATTTTTATCCCCAAGCTTTTTACCCATCAGCTTTTCAAGCTTATCAAGGTTTTCATTCAGTACCTTCTCAAGTCCTTCTGGATACTGCTGATTGTTTTCGTAATACTCTCTGCAAACTTCTGTTGAAATAGTGAATCCCGGCGGTACAGGGATACCGATGTTTGTCATTTCCGCTAAGTTCGCGCCTTTTCCGCCAAGTAATTGTTTTTTTGATGCAGAACCTTCTGCTTCGCCGCCTCCGAAAAAGTATATATACTTTGTCATTGCCGTTTTTCCTCCAAATATTTTCTATTATGCTATGTTAAGATGTTTAGGTCATATTAAATTAAAAGATACCAGCTGTCAAGGTAATACTTTTATTTACTCCTGTTGTTAAATATATCTTAAATAAAAAAAGGCACTCTTAAAACAAGTGCCTTTTGACGGGTTTTACCTGGGTTTTATGAGACATATGCCTCAAGATACTGGCTCCTTGACGGATGCTGCAGCCGTTTCAGCGCCTTTTTTTCAATCTGGCGGATACGCTCTTTGGTCAGATTGTATCTGTCTCCAATCTCTTTTAGGGAGAGGGGACTTCTACCATTGAGCCCGAATCGGTATTGAATGATGTCAGACTCCTTATCTGAAAGCGTATCAAGAATATCATTGATGTTCTCCTTGAGAGTACCCTCAATAACTACTCTATCCGGATCTTTGCTTCCTGTATCCTCGACAAAATCGCCTAACAGAGAAGAGTCTCTTTCAGAGTATACCGGGGTTTCAAGTGATATTAGGTCCCGGGAAATGTTGAGAAGGTCAGAAACATGCTCAGGTGTCATATTCAGCTCTCTGGCTATTTGCTCAACATCCGGTTCATCTCCAATAGCTGACTGAAGCAGTTTCCGTGTCTTTTCAATCTGTACCAGCTCATTTGCTCTGTTCAGAGGAAGCCGGATCATTCTAGATTTTTCACAGATTGCCTTAAGAATTGCCTGACGGATCCACCAAACCGCGTAGGAAATAAAATGGAAGCCTTTTGTAACATCAAAGCGCTCGATAGCATTCATAAGACCGATATTCCCCTCTGAAATAAGGTCAGAAAGGGGAAGACCTTGATTTTGGTATTTTTTTGCTACATTTACTACAAAACGAAGGTTTGCCTGAACCAGCTTGTTTTTTGCCTGCTGATCGCCCTCCGCAGCAAGTGTTGCATATTTATTTTCTTCTTCCCTTGTAAGAAGAGGTATTCTGTTTATTTCTTTCAAATACATGGAGAGTGTATTCTCGTCATTACTGTATTTCTTATTCTGAGATGTGTTTAAAGTTGCTTTTTTCTTAGTTGCCATTTGCTCCTCCTGTATATATATTAAAGCAAGATACATGCCAAAAAACTCTGTGGCACTTTTTTCTAAGTAACTTATTACAATATAAACACTTAGCAATCTACCGCATATTTATCTTATATCTCCAATACATTAAAACCGTGTCATTATAGCCCAGTCCGGAAATTTATAGCATATTCTGTATCATTATCTACCATTTGGATCCGTTTTCTCAGAAACTTGGTCAGAATATTTAGCGGCATTTTGTATGCAGGAGGAAAAACCTCAAAAAAACAGCGGTATTTATCAATAAAACAGCAGTTTTTTCTTGACCACAAACAGGCTGAATCGTATATTCTTTTTGAATAACATAACATCGAATAATCTCATACAAATAATCAGGAGGAGATCATGAACATTAAACCTCTCGGAGACAGGGTGCTCGTAAAAATCGAATTAGGCGAAGAAAAGAGTGCTGGAGGTATAATCATACCCCAGACAGCACAGGAAAAAACCCAAACTGGAGTAATATCTGCAGTTGGCGAAAGTGAAGATATCACAGTAAAAACCGGCGATAAGGTTATGTATGACAAATATGCAGGTACTTCAGTAAAGATTGAGGGAGATGAATTCCTAATCCTTCAGATTGCAGACGTCCTGGCTATTATTGAATAACCGATTCTATTTGCCAAAAAAAAAGGCTGTCCATATACAGGGCAGCCTTTTTTTATTATATAGATGGGACTTTCAGAGTGTCTTAATATAGAAATTCCTCAATCTCACGCATTGATGATGTAAAATCCCCTGACACTGTACGCGCAGGCGGTAGACTCTGGAGAAACATTTTGCCGTACCGCTTACTCAGTATTCTGGAATCGAGAATTGCTACTATACCTGAATCACTTTCCTTGCGCATCAGCCTTCCGAATCCCTGTTTTAATCTGATAATTGCATGGGGCAATGAATACTGGAAAAAGGGCTTCCCCCCTTTCTTCTCTATGTATTCTGCCCTTGCCTGAATAACAGGGTCTGTTGGGACCTGAAAAGGCAGCCTGGTTATAATCAACAGCTTTAGTGCATCTCCGGGAGTGTCTACCCCCTGCCAAAATGAATCGGTTGCAAAGAGCACGCTGTTTACATCATTCTTAAAGTCTTCCAACAGTCGAGCTCTATCTGCCTCACCCTGTTTCAGAGTCCTAATACCTGCCTGGTTGAACTCATTATGCACAGCATCGTACACACTCCGAAGCAATTTATACGATGTAAAGAGAATAAGCGCCTTGCCTTCACAGAGCAGAACCGATTCCCGGATAAATGTAATCAGGTAACCCTGGTATTCTTCCAGTCTAGGTTCAGGTGCATCTGAAGGAATAGTAAGCATCACCTGTTTTGCGTAGTTAAACGGAGAAGGAAGAGCAGCAGCAAGAATGCGCTCCGGATCTACAAAGCATGCGCCGGTTCTGCTCATCCAGTAATAAAATTTTCCTGTAACCGTAAGCGTTGCTGATGTACACACAACAGTTGAGTACACTGAAAATACTGTTTCTGCCAGTATAGCTGCAATACTTAAAGGGGTTGCGTGAAAATTGACTAGTTCTGTACTGTTTTTCGAAAACCCACGCTCAAACCAGAAAACATAATCCGGCTTCTCATCAAATATCCTATACTGCTGGCAAACAGAGCTGTAGGATGAAAGTCTTCTGATTATCGCTTTCAATTCTGTAGTATACCCGTCTTCCTCTTCTTCATCATTCTTTTTCTCAGCAAGCACAGACAATGGGTTTATAAGAGCGAGGATGCGTATTTCGAGCTCCCCCATTTCTGTCAGCAGCCGCTTCAGCTCTTTGCTCTGGTTACCGGGAATAAGACGGTAAGCAAGATTGCCCTCAAGGAGAAGCCGGCTTGCGGCTTCAATTTCATTCATTTGCTCAAGAATGGCTGAAGTCAAATGCGGTATCTTATCAATTGCCGGATTACCGGGGAATTTAGCTTTTAACACCCTGTACAGCCCTAAAGACCGGTCTTTTTTTGTTCGATACAGCTGACCGCAAGTCCGGCGCAGGAGGTTTCTATTCAGTTCAAGGGAAAAAAACGAACTTGCACTATCCTCTATACTATGTGCCTCATCAATAATCAGATTCTTAAACCCAGGAAGCACAGCTGAGCTTTCATACTCACCAGTCTCCTTACGGAGCGCAATATCAGAAAACAAGAGATGATGATTAACCACCAGTATATTTGCAGAGGCAGCTTCCTTTCGTGCCTTCATAAAAAAGCACTGCTCCCGGAAAGAACATTTCAATCCCCTGCATCGGTCCGAGTCTGAAGCAACCCGAGCCCATACTTCAGGGCTCGGCAGAAAAGAAAGATCGCTCCTGGATCCATCCTTCGTAGTTTTTGACCAATCATAAATCTGCTTTATCTCAGGATCTGTTTCTTTGAAAAGGTCAGCTTCGTCCATAACCTCCATGAGCCTAAGCTTACACAGATAGTTACCCCTGCCCTTTACTAACACTGCCTTAATTTTAGAGTTCAACACAGATGAAGCAAAGGGAATGTCCTTTTCAATAAGCTGCTGCTGCAGATTGATAGTTGCAGTTGAAATAACAACCTTCTGATCATTCAGCTCGGACCAGGTAATTCCAGGAAGAAGATATGCAAAGGATTTCCCGACCCCGGTGCCTGCCTCAATACAGCATATTTTTGATTCATTAAAACCTTTTGATACCGCCTTCAGCATATTCACCTGGGAAGAACGGTACTCATAATCCGCAAAGCGGGAAGCAAGCTCACCATCCGGTTCAAGAACTGCAGCAAGCTCGTTTTCCACAATTTTTACTGTCTTCTGCGGTTCATAGGGTTCTGTAACAACATACACATCCTCGACTGAATTATTTACAATGAAAAAGCCGATTCCGTCATTTCCTGCCTTTGATGCAATAAACAGGTCTGCCTCGCTGGGAGTTAAATTTCCACCTGGATGATTGTGAACAATCACATTCCCCGGGCTGCAGCGCTTAACAATTGCAGGTACTGATGACTGATTTCCCCGGGCATGCACCTGACATTCAACAACCCTGCCTTGATCTGCTTTGCAAATGAAAAATACTTCGTTACCTTGAGCCTGTGCAACAGCATCCTGAATATATTCTATTGCATCATAGGAGAAGCGTGTATCTGTTTTTATCATCTCTACTCCAGAAGGGCTTTCCATATACTTCAAAACAGCAGTATTTTTTTCTGCTGCTTTTCCAAAAGCAAAGGCCCATGTGTAAAATAGCCAAGCTGTTTCTATGAATGTTGACACAACTCCAGGTATATGCTAGCTGTAAACAACTGCTGAATCTGCAACATTGTAAGTGTA
>CAYRYS010000010.1:16343-62419 GCA_964428555.1 uncultured Spirochaetales bacterium
CCGTAGATTCTGTAATGGAATTGCAGCATTGTATGGACGGTTGCTGAGTATTATCATATACACACCTAACAGCAACTGTAACACCTGGCCTGTAACCGGGACAGCGAAAGAGGGCTGCTGTTCATTACTGAGAAAAGAAGATTGGAGGAACCCCATGAAAAAGATATCTGTAGCAGTACTAGGAGCAACAGGTACTGTCGGCCAGAAATTTATACATCTGCTAAGGAGTCATCCCTACTTTGTTGTGAAAGAGGTTGTCGCATCTCCTAGGTCAGCAGGTAAAAGATATGAAGACGCCTGTAAATGGAAGCAGGATGATTTTATTCCAGAGGACATACGGAATTTAACTGTAAAGTCCACTGAAGAGGAGCTGGAAAGTCCTGTACTGTTTTCAGGGTTAGATTCCTCTATTGCAGGCCCTGTAGAAGAAAAATATGCTGAAGCAGGCCACTATGTTATCAGTAATTCCAAAAACCATAGAATGGTAAAGAATGTGCCTCTTGTTATTCCGGAAATTAATCCGGAACACCTGGATATCGTAAAAGACCAGTCATATAAAGGCGGTATTATTACTAATTCAAACTGCTCAACAATGTTCCTTGCAATGGTGCTTGCACCTTTACATAAGGCATTCGGAATAAAAAGAGTACAGGTAACCACTATGCAGGCAATCTCCGGAGCAGGGTATCCGGGTGTTGCATCCATGGATATTCTGGGAAATGTAGTACCCTACATTTCCGGAGAAGAGGAAAAACTGGAAGTTGAAGCACAAAAAATACTCGGCTCAGTCCAAAATGGTAAAATTATTTCTGCAGATTTCACAGTAAGTGCACAATGTAACAGAGTACCGGTATTTGACGGACACATGGAAACACTCTCAATAGAATTTGATCAAAAACCTTCAGTTGAGGAAGTGAAGAAAACACTTGCTGAATTTACCGGCTACCCTCAGGAAGCACAGCTGCCTTTTGCACCTGATAAACCGATCTATGTTTTTGAACAGCCTGACAGGCCCCAGCCGGCAAGGGACTATATGAAAGGTAACGGTATGGTCACCTTCGTAGGCAGGGTCCGGGAATGTTCTGTACTGGATATAAAAATGGTTATTCTCGGGCATAATACTATCCGCGGAGCTGCTGGTGCAGCCATCTTAAATGCAGAAACAATGTATACGAAAGGACTATTGCCTGTATGATTGTATTAAAATTCGGCGGAACCTCTGTTGGTACGTTTGAAAAAATTGATAATGTCATCTCCATTGCAGAGAACCAGCTGCAAAAAGCTCCGGTGCTTGTTGCATCTGCCATGGCTAAAACTACGGACAGCCTGGAAAGAGCAAAGACAATTGCCGGACAAGGAAACACAGAGGAAGCAGTTACAGTAATTGGGCATATCCGAAAACTCCATAAAGGGACGGTAAAATCATTTATTGAGTCTGAAGCAATAAAAGCAGAGACCCTGGAAATACTTGAAGAGCACTTTGTTCAGCTTATATCTTTTGTAAAAGGGATCTCCCTATTGCGGGAATGCACAACCAGAAGTTCAGATGCTGTACTTTCATTCGGAGAAATCCTTTCTACCACTATTATTGCAGCAAGGGCAAAAGACCGCGGTATTCAAGTAGATTTTTTTGACTCCAGGAAACTCATAAAAACTGATGAAGATTTTACAAAGGCAAATGTACTTTTTGAAGAAACAGGTAAGGCAATCCGTGAACGGTTAAAACCGAAAAAGGGATTGCTCTGTATTGGACAGGGCTTTATTGCTTCCACACTTTCCGGAGTAACCTCCACTCTCGGCAGGGGCGGTTCCGATTATACTGCAGCTATTCTCGGCTCTGCACTCAAAGCAGAGGAAGTGCAAATCTGGACTGATGTTGACGGCATTATGACAACAGACCCGAGAATTGTGAAAGATGCCCGTACAATTCTTGAGCTAAGCTACGATGAAGCTGCAGAGCTTGCATATTTTGGAGCAAAAGTCGTACACCCCTCAACCATTCAGCCTGCTGTTGCAGAAAGCATACCTGTGTACGTAAAAAATACCGGAAACCCGGAGTTTCCTGGAACACGTATTTCCGAGAGAACAGAAAGTCTGGGGGTACGTGCATTAGCAGGAAAAAAAGATGTAACAGTTGTTACTATCAACTCAACAAGAATGCTGAATGCATACGGTTTTCTAAGCAGGATTTTTTCAATATTTGAAAAACACAGGACGCCGGTGGATCTTATTGCAACTTCAGAAGTATCAGTGTCTATGACCATTGATATTGATACGAATCTGGATACTATTCTTTTAGAGTTGGAAGGCATTGGGAATGTTACAGTGGAAAAAGACCAGGCAATTGTCTGCCTTGTAGGCCACCAGCTATGGCGGAATTCTTCAGTCATTGCTAAGGTATTTGATACCCTCTCGGATATCCCGGTCCGTCTAATAAGCCTTGGTTCCTCGGATACAAATCTATCAATCGTAGTTTCGAAAGAATTATTGCATACTTCACTGGAAAAACTACATCCCCTTTGTTTATAATTGACACTAATGGAACAGCAGCACGATTTAGAATTTATTAAGGTACGCATTGCAGGAAATGATCAGTTACTCCTAAACTGCATCCATTCTCCGGGGTTTACAGACGAAGAGTTGGCCTTTCTGGCAGAATACATTTGCAGGAGAAAACGAGGAGTCGGAGCAAGAGGAATAATTGTAATAGAAAGCATTGATAATACAACGCAGATACGCTGTTTTACAAAGCGCGGGGACCCGGTAACCCCATACGGGGATCAGCTGCTTATTGCAGCACGCTTTCTATTTGACTCCGGCTATTTTCATCAGGACACTGTTACGATAAATACAAAGGATACCTCACATACAGTTACTGCACTTGACTCGCATACATTCCTTGTTAAACTCGGGACACCTTATTCCCTTGACCAGGATACTCCAGTAACTCCTTATGATGAAAAAGATCTTCTTGTCCCTGCCAATATTGAAGGTTTTCCTATTATTAATTATACTGGAATCAGGATCGGCAAACCTGTATGCGTTATTCATTATGAGAACAAGCCTAAGTCAGAACTGAAAAAATTAACTACAGCTCTTGCCAGCAGCCAGAGGTTTCCGAAGGAAGCCCTTCCTGCCTTTGTCACTGTGTACAGTAGAGAAGAACTCAAATGCAGCGCATGGAACTCTCAGAATAGTCTTGATATATCCACAACTGCTGCAGCTGCCGGAATTAGTTCATGCGTACACGGTTTCGCAGACCCGGAAACAACAATACAGTTTAACGATGCAAAACTCTATTTTGAATGGAAGGTTCGTTCAAACGAGGTGTATATAGCAGCCTCTCCGGAATATGTTTTTTCAGGAAGGTTTGAAATACTTTTTCCGGAACATTGATAGAAAACACGGTAAATCGGGCAAATTCATCAGGTAAAAAGCTCATAGGTTCAAAGGCAAACCCGATATTTTTATTTACTTAGCTTATAATACTATGATTTTTTTAAAAAAAGAAGTATAGTTTTACTGATATTGAATAAGGAGATGAAAATTGGATAGCATTTTCAATAGATTGAACAATCTATTCCGCTCTTTTTCTAACGATATATTCGAGGATTTTGCTGAGCCCTCCTCTCAATCAGGTGCAGATTCATTTCAGGATCCTGACATGGCAGATGCGTGGGACGAATTGAACGATTACCTAAACAGAGATAGCAATTCAGGGAGCAGCCAGCAGAGCAGACATGAATATTCTTACCAGAAAAGCTATCAGCGAACAACCGGGGCTTCCGGCCCGCCGCAGGAACTTGCACAAGACTACAAAAACCTTGAGGTAAGCTTTGGCACGAATTTCGATGAAGTCCGCAAGTCTTATAAGGTCCTAATACGAAAATACCACCCAGACCGGTTCTCCAATGATCCTGACAGGCTGAAAGCTGCAACTGAGATTGCAAAAAAAATTAACTATTCATTTCAGCGTATAAAGCAGTATCATGAAACCGGTAAAATTTAAATCCGGGAACTGCAGGTGATTCTTTATGCAGCAAACTTGTTCGTTGCAACTATTTTCTTATTTCTCTGCTTTGATTGACATGATAGCATATAATGAATACTATCAACAGGAGTTATCTAAACTAATTACTGGACTTTAACATATGAATAATTTGGTTATGTACATTTTAACTGCAGCAGCCTCATTTTTGCTCAATTTTATTCTTACTCCGATTATTATTCGGATAGCCCACCGATTCCAGTGGTATGACTCTCTTGGAGGAAGAAAGATCCATTCAGGAAACATTCCCAGGCTCGGCGGTGTTGGAATGTTTATCTCTTTCATTGTTTCTATTACTTTCATTTTACTTCTTGGCAACGGATCAATTATCTCAATCCCGCCTGCAAATACGCTGTTTTCATTCCTGATCGTTATCAGCGGTGCTTTTACCTTCTTTGCTCTCGGGCTATTTGATGATTTTATGGAGCTTCCTGCTGGAGTTAAGTTTATAATTCAGCTTGCAGGTGCAACACTCGTAGTAATATCCGGATATTCGGTAACTGTGTTCTATGTTCCCATATTTTGGCAAAATATTTCATTCGGATTTCTGTCCGTTCCTTTGACCATTATCTGGATTGTCGGGTTAGCAAATGCAGTGAACCTCTCAGACGGAATGGATGGACTTGCAGGCGGAATCAGCGGTATAGCTTCTTTGTTTATCGGTATTTATGCTGTTGTAAACGGACTTATCCTTACAGCAGTCTGTTCATTTGCCTTAGCTGGAGCAGTGATCGCATTTCTTGTGTATAATTTTCCGCCAGCAAAGGTGTTTATGGGCGACTCAGGGGCTCTTTTCCTTGGCTTCATGCTTTCTGTCCTGTCCTTTCTTGAAGCAGGAGAGACAATAAAAACACTCCATTTGGTTATACCAATTACTCTGGTTTTTATTCCAATACTGGATACAGCACTTGCAATTATTAGAAGAGTAATCGGAAAACGCCCTATTCATGCCCCAGACAAGGAACACCTGCACCACAAGTTTCTGAACCTCGGTTTTTCAACACAGGGGATCCTGCTGATTATCTATTCGCTCTGCTGCGCGCTCGGTATTTCAGTGTTAATTTGGAGCACCCTGCCTCAAGCAAGCGGGTTCATCTTTATTTTCATTGTATGGGTGGTTTCCATTGTGCTGGCAGGTGTTTTAACGTATTTCGATAAAATTAAAATTGAAACCAAAAGCAGGAATACAAAGCAGTAAAGCTATTGGCTTTCTTCTATCCTGTATTCAGATATTTTCCGATGCAGGGTTTTTCTGCCTATGCCAAGAACTTCTGCTGTTTTTGTCTTATTTCCCTTCTGATAGTTCAAAGTACTGCGTATGATTTCTTTCTCTGCTTCCTCGAAGGATGATCCAACAGGTATCCTAATATAGTCATCATCCGGCAGCTTTGTGACATTTGGAGGCAGATCTTCCATAGTAATTACCTTGTCCTTTGACATTACAACAGCACTCTCAATGCAGTTGCGCAGTTCCCGAATATTTCCGGGCCATGAGTAGTTATACAAAGCCATTCGTGCCTTTTGATCAATACCTTCAAGGTTTCTGCCATTTTCTTCTGCAAACTCTTTGAGAAAGGCTGAAGCTAAGAGGGGAATATCCTCCTTACGTTCTCTGAGCGAGGGAACATGAATGTTCACCACATTCAATCTGTAATACAGATCCTCACGGAATTTACCGTTTTTTATTTCATCAAGGAGATCGCGGTTCGTAGCAGAGACAATCCGGACATCTACTTCAAGGGTCTCCTCTCCACCGACACGCTCAAACTTTTTTTCCTGAAGCACTCGGAGTATTTTTATCTGCACACTCTGACTGATCTCTCCAATCTCATCCAAGAAAATAGTCCCGCCGTTTGCAAGCTCAAACCTGCCTTTTTTTCTGCTGATTGCACCGGTAAAAGCGCCCTTTTCATGACCAAATAGTTCACTTTCTAAAAGTCCCTCTGAAAGTGCAGCACAGTGGACTTTAATAAATGGCTGTCCCTTTCTATTAGAGCTTTCATGGATCGCATCTGCAATTAGTTCTTTTCCTACTCCGCTTTCGCCTGTAACCAGTACTGAAGCCTTTGTAGGAGCGACCTGCTCAATAACATCGAATATTTTCAGCATCTGGTCGCTTTTTCCAATGATATTCTTATAAGCCTTCTTCTTTTCAAGCTCAACCTGCATTGCCCTGTGCTGAAGCATGAGCTCTCTTGTACTAACAGCGCGCTTTACCAGTAATGTAAGTCTGTCCAGATTAACCGGCTTAGTGAGAAAGTCATATGCACCGTCCCGCATAGCCTGTACTGCAGTTTCGATCGTTCCATGTCCAGTGAGAATTATCACCGGAACCGTAGGTGCATCTTTTACTAGCTGCTTTAAAAGCTTTTCACCGGATACCTTGGGCATTCTAAGGTCTGTTATCACACAGTCAATCTCTTTTTGCTTAAAGAGATCCAATGCCTCCTGCCCGTCAGCTGCCAAATGAATTTGATAATCACCTTCAAGCTCAAGCGCTTTACCAAGGCCTTCGCGTATATTCTTCTCATCATCAACAATAAGTACTTGAATCCTCATTCTATTCACCGCCTCGCCAACCTAGTAGATGTTTTTCCCGCTGAGGTATTGGAAATTTAATGGTAAATGTAGTTCCCTCACCAGGCTTAGAATTAACTGATATTTCGCCTTTATGCTCTTTAATGATTTTATACACCAAGGTTAGACCAAGACCTGACCCAAAATCCTTTGTAGTAAAATAGGGCTCAAATATTTTTGAAAGGTGTTCTTCCTGAATCCCACGGCCTGTATCTGATATACATAGCACAACATCATTGTTCTTTACCCTTGTTGCAATGGTGAGAGTGCCCCCTTCCTCCATAGCAGATACCGCATTCTTAATGATATTCAGCAATGCCTGTTTAATGTATTTCTCATCTATCTCGATGTAAGGCAGTTTATCAGAGAGCTTGAGGGAGATATCTATGTCAGCTTCTTCTAGCTCAAATTGGAGAAAGTCGATTAAATCATGAATAAGGTAGTTAATACAGGAGTCCTGTGTCTGTATATCCATTGGCCTTACAGCAAAGAGAAAATCTACAACAATTCTGTTTAGACGGTCTACCTCTTCATTAACAATCTCAAAATAGTGGCTGATCTCATCAGATTCGACCTCCATCTTCTTCATTGCCTTTTCAATAAGCTGCAGGTGTATGCTTATTGAACCAAGGGGGTTCTTAATTTCATGAGCAACCCCTGCAGTAAGGGTGGTAAGTGCAGCAAGGCTTTCAGCACGGCGTAACCGTGCTTCTTTGCTCCGCTTATCAGTTACATCTTCAATATGAAACAGATTTCCCTGAATATTGCCTTCAGAAACAAGAGGCATAATACTAATCGAAAGGGTCTGCGGCACTCCCTCGTTCTGGAGCGTAAACTCACGGTCATTTATCCTACTTTGTTCAGCTAAGGTCTCCTTGAAGAATGATGAGAGCTCACCATCATCAATATAATTCCAGACCTCATCCTCCTGTGTCTCCTGGTAGGTAAATGGCAGCAATCTTTCAGCAGATTTATTTACAAATAGCAGCTTGTTTTCCTTATCCGTTACAATGACGCCGTCAGTCATAGATTCGAGGACCATCCCTAATAACTCATTTTCAGAGGTTATATGAGTTACTAAAGAACGTATCTGTTCTCTATCAAGTCTATCCAATTTTTCAAGGGCTTTTTGTAAAAAGCTCCTCATACCACCTCCCGCATTGAATAAAAAAGCGATTCCAATACCAATGATGGAGCAATATTATATACAGAAACCCGCATTTTTGCAGAGTGAATAAGCTCAATCCATTTGGACAGCCTATCAATACTGACTTTCCAGGAGCTGGTGCCTGTCCCTCCTTTTTTCAGTAACCGCTCAAATAAAAAGATAATCTCCTCGAGGAATAAGTCAAATTCATTCTTTTTTGCAAGATCTTCCAGCATCTGCTGTGCCTCTTCAATAAGGACTTCCCTTCCGCTTTTCGGTTCCAATACTGACTCTATAAACCGTACTGCATGCTCACTTATGCGTTCCCGGTTTTCCTTACTCCAGGCAAGAAAAAAGTCCCGAAGGCTTTCCGAATAGAAGTCTGTTCCGCGAAAGATTTTTTCCAAAACCTGGTGTTCTTCCTCTTTTTTTCTGGGCTGGAATGAGTACTCTCTGACCCGTGATTTAATAGTTGAAAGAATATTGGTTTTAGACTGCGCTATTAAAATAAAAGTTATTCCCCTGGGAGGTTCTTCCAGGATTTTCAGGAGTCCATTTTGTGCAGAGGGAAGTAATTTTTCTATCTTTTCAATAATAATAGACTTATTACTGCCACCGCTTCTATGCGCCCAGTACCGTATTTTACGGATCTGATCTACACTTATATTATCCAATACCTTTGAGGATACGATCTTTTGTGCATTTTTTTGTACAGAGTCTATCATCTCACCTATCTTCTCAGGACCATACTCCGCGGTAAATGGATCGATTCCATCTATAGTCTCCTCCAGTGCCTGTATAGGTGTACGAATTTTAGAAAGCCTGCTCTCATTTCCTTCCCACATTACCGGGTCAAACCGCCTAGTCAGCTTTCTTACAGAACGAAGAAAGAGAAACCAACTAGCAGCCCTTTCTGTATTTTGCAAGGCATATGCTGCTGCTGCAATGTCCTCAAGAAAATATCTACTCCCTGCAAAGAGAAGGTCAGTATTTGTCAAATACCGATGAGAATGACAGGAAGAACAGCTGCAGTTCCACTCTCCTTTGCCAGTACAGCCTAAGACCCGTGCAAGTTCTAGAGCTGTACTCAGCTTCCCGGTATACGCAGGACCAGTAAAGAGCAGAGAAGCAGGAAGAGTTTTCGACCGTGTATCTTCTGTCAGCTGGCTGATAATAGCTGAATGTCCGATAATGTTTTCAAACATATTATGTATTAGGACCCTGGCTTACTGAAATGGGAAATACCGCAATAAAAACCTGAGCAAGAAAACTTCCTTCGATTATAGAAGTAACATCAAAAACCGGCTGAACAGTGAGCACAATTAAAACCAAAGCACAAACTAGAATTCCTTCCAAAATGCCGAAGAGAAAACCAAACGCCTTATCCAGATTGTCCAAATGCAGCTTTTCGAACAGTCCTGTTATTGCTTTCTCAAAAATTTTCACCAGCAGATACACAACAAGGAAAATTATCAGAAAAGAAAGTACAGGGTTCCATGCACTTTGAAACAGGTATACTGATATATAGTGAGCACCAACCTGATAAAAAAGAACGGCTGCTAAAATAGAAAGAAAGATCGCTGCCATTGACATGATTTCAGCTATGAATCCCTTATAGGTACACCTAATTGCCGCTATTACTATTACAACAATGAAAAAGATATCCAGTCCGTTTATTACCATAATTTACTCTCCTATTCTTTGAATTAAGATTTCTGATATTTCATCTGAAGCATTATTATATAACAAAGAGCGGTAAATCTCTTGCATTTTCTTCCGATCTTTATCAGATTCCATTAATTCTTTTACAAGTTCGCCGATGAATCCAGAAGTGCGCTGGTCATCTTCAACCACTACAGCAGCTCCAGTATCTGCCACTGTTCTAGCATTTCTATACTGGTCCCCCCTTGAGCTTCCTCTGCCTAATGGGACAAAGACTGCTGGTTTTTGCAGAACAATACACTCCCATACTGCAGATGCGCCGGACCTGGAAAGAACAAGGTCTGCAGCTGCTAAAATATCAGGATATTCTTCTGAGAAAAAATCTTTACAAGAGTAATTTTCACCTCTGTAAGAGCGTTTTTCCGCACCTCCTGTTTGGTGGATAACAAAAAAGTATTTGCTCCATTGGCTAATATTATCATACACATACTGATTTAACTCCAGTGCGCCGCTGGACCCACCCACAACAAGAAGTACAGGCATTCCCCGGGGAACAGAAAACAAGGCCCTTCCTTTATCCGGCTTGCCCTCAAAGATAGCCCGGCGTACGGGATTTCCTGTTATCTTCACTTTTTTGCGGAGCTTTTCGGGTAACCTGCCCTTCGTTTCCTTGTAAGAAACACAGATAATATCCGCAAAGCGAGAGTTTATCTTTGTAGCTAGCCCAGGATCCACATCTGATTCATGAGTAATAGCAGGGATTCTGAGTATTTTAGCAGCAATTACGGGAGGGACTGATACATAGCCGCCTTTTGAAAAGACAAGGCTGGGTTTATATTTCAAGAGATGAATAATTGAAACAATAATTCCGGCAAAAACCTGGAACGGCATGAAAATTGTCCGCAGATCAAAATACCTTCTCAGTTTTCCGCAGGGAATCGATAGAAAGGGAATATCCTCTTTCCCGACTATTTCCCGTTCCACTCCATTGGCAGAGCCGATCCATAAGAACTCCAGATCTTTTTTCTTTTTCAGTCTCTCAATAACTGCCAAAGCAGGAAAGACATGGCCTGCAGTGCCGCCGCCTGTCACAATGATGCTATTGCTCATACAACCTCTTTTACATTGATAAAAAGTGATGGAGCATACTATCATGGAGGTTCTTATTTCTGCAATGGCTGTTTGTACCTCACAGGTATTCCCTTATTACTCGTTCCAAACTATACAATTACATATATTTGTGTACAGCTTTTAATCCTGCTTTTTTATCCAATAGCTTGGGGGAGTATGTATTGAACAAACCGATACAATTCTGTAGTGTAATCATAATTATAATCTCTTAAGAAAGCGAGTTAATTATCAAATTATGAATAAGATACAAGATACGAAAATAATACTGTGGTTCATGCTATTTTTCAGCATAGCCGGCAATCTTTTTTCTGCTGACCTTGTCGAACTAGGCATCTCTGCAGAGATTGTATCCGAGCTTTGGGCAAACCAAAGTATAACACGTTTTCCAAGACAGCATGAGGAACTCTCCCTTCTGCCGAATGTAGAAGGTGCCCAACCTCTTACTGAAGATTTTCAGAACACCAATTTTGCTTATGCAACAGAAACGCTTCAGTATATTCCAACTCCAAACACCGACTATACCGAAGAAGACAATTTGGTTGCAGTGTACAATACCCTCCGCTCAATCAGTACTTTGGAGGGGCTTGAGTATTACTCAGTCTCCAGGGGCAGAATGCACACCCTTTTCTCCCAAGCGTATACAATAAACTCCCCGGATGCTCAAGAAGAAATACCTGATAGACATGTTGCTGTTATTCCGCAGGAAAGTACTGTGTATGCTATGCAGGACGACTCAAGGTTTGGACCGAATATTTACCGCCTCGAGTATACCGTATTTCCGGATTCCATACTTCTTTCCTCAAAAAACCTAACAGGCTTATACTATACTTTTGTCCGGGTAATAGCACCTGAAGACCTAAGCCTTCAAGTGTTAGTTATTCCTACTGAAGATGCATTGGTATTTTACGGTCTTTCCTATGCACCTGGGGTGAGACTCCCCTTCCTCTCTGATAGAATCCAATCGTCTATTGAAAACAGGTTAGAAGCATTCGCTAGGTGGTTTAGAAATTCCATAGAAAATACTGATTAATCCTGGTATTTAACCATTTTCTCACATTATCTTTATTTTAATCTTACTGTTTTCCCTGAATATAGCGCGTGTAAACAAACACAACTAATTCTTTAGGAGGAAAACATGAAAAAACTTACATTAATTATTGCTTTACTTTCTGTGACTGCTTTTGTTTTTGCAGGCGGCGGACAGGAAGAAAGTGGCGGATTTTCAGGACAGTATTCAATGGGCGGATCAACAACAGTTGAACCTATCGCGGTATCTGCAATTGAGGCATATCAAGATGTTCAGCCTGATGTTGAGGTTTCCTATGAAGCACAGGGGTCCTCAGTAGGCGTCCAGGGTGTTATTGACGGAATCTATGCTCTTGGCGGAGTTTCAAGGAACTTAAAGCAGGAGGAAGAAGAAGCAGGCGTAATGGCTACTCCCATAGCCCTTGACGGAATCGCTATTGTTGTAAACGCTGATGTTCCTGTTGATGCCCTGTCACTGGATCAGGTTGCAGCAATCTTTGCAGGCGAAATTACAAACTGGAGCGAAATAGGAGGCGAGGATGCTCCTATCGTTGTAGTAAACCGTGATGAAGCATCAGGTACAAGAGGTGCTTTCGGTGAACTCGTGCTTGAAGAAGTAATCGGTGATGATGCCGAGTTCATTGGTAATGCAATAACAACAGAGTCTAACGGCGACCTGGTAACAAAAGTAGGAACTACTCCTAACACTATCGGATACTGCGGTTTCGGATATATTGACCAGGCAAGAAATATGGGTGCAAAGACTGTACTTGTTGACGGCGCAGAACCTACAGTAAACAATGTGCTGAACGGAGAATTCCCGGTTTCCCGTAGACTGAACATTGTCCATGACGGTGAACTTGAAGAAGGGACATTTGCTTACGATTTCGTACAGTTCCTCCTTGGTCCTACAGGACAGGACATTGTTGCAGAAGAAGACTTTATCGCTCTTCCGTAACATTTAACCATTCAAAGAAAATGAATCCAAGGCTGTCTGATCTTACAGGCAGCCTTTTTTTAGAAAACACGGTGATATGTATTTCCAAATCCGCTGTTTAACAGAATCCTAACAATTTCCTAAATAAAGCTTATCAATTATCACATTAACTGCTTATGTCAGATAAAAGGAAAACACTTGATATTTTGGCAATTACACTCGAAAAGGAGTACTGCATGGGAACACCTCTCATGAAATACAGAAAACAATATGAAAAAGCAATAGAATACGTACTTCTATTCTGCGCAGCACTTTCTGTGCTTTCTGTTATTTTTATCACGTTTTTCATTTTTCAGCGCGGGCTGCCCTTGTTTGAGGATGTGAGCATAACAGAATTCCTGTTCAGCACAGATTGGCATCCCTCAGATGAGGATAATCCACAATATGGAATTCTCGCTTTTATTGTAGGCTCAATCTATGTAACATTCGGGTCACTGCTCCTCTCCGTCCCTATCGGCCTGGCCTGTGCAATTTTCCTTGCAGAGATTGCAAAAGGAAAGGTTGCACGAATACTGCGGAGCGTAGTTGAACTTTTAGCAGGAATTCCTTCGGTTATTTACGGATTTTTCGGTATTGTTGTTATTGCAAAGTTCATCCGCGAAGTCTTTGGAGGAACAGGGTATTCTGTACTCACTGCCTCGATAGTACTTGCAATTATGACCCTCCCGACTATTATCAATGTTTCAGAAGTATCGATCCGATCAGTGCCAAAGGAATTTAAACACGGGTCACTTGCGCTTGGAGCTACTCATTGGCAGACCATTGTGCGTGTGCTCATCCCCTCAGCTAAGTCCGGGATAATTGCCGGTATTGTACTTGGTATGGGGCGGGCGATTGGCGAAACAATGGCTGTGCTCATGGTTGGCGGGAATGCACCGATTATGCCGAATAGCCCACTAAGCTATGTGCGGACACTTACTATGAATATTGTAACAGATATGGGATATGCTTCAGGAGACCACCTTACTGCCTTGTTTACAACAAGCATTGTACTCTTTGTCTTTATCCTAATTCTCAACCTTACAGTAAATGCAATTACAAGAAAGAATAAAAAGGAGGGCTGACATTGATGGCAACTACGAAACAAAAACGCGTTCCTCCGACAGGACATACACGGTTTACCAAGTTCATTGAACAAATTGCAAAGGGGCTTCTTTGGGCAGCTGCAGGTCTTACTATTGCAATTCTGCTGTATATTATCGGGTATATTATATTCCGCGGATTTTATTTCGACGTTATTGAAGAGGGCGTTGTTACAGCCTATTCAGAGGAAGCCCTAGCAGTTGCGGATTCTCCGGAACACCGATTAATTATTATTGCAAACAACGGTGTACGCATAGAAAGCATAATGGCAGAGGATCTTCACGGCATGTATACAGGCAGACCGGCTAATTGGGGAGGAATAACCGCGCAAGACCTGGAAATAGCACCGGTAGCCCTGTCTTCAGGAGATTACACTGGACTTGGTGAATATCTTCACCAAGGTGAGGGATTTGATTCTGCTGTACAGTATGTATCAAGCGTTGAGGAAATGGTTCAGAAAGTCCGCACTACACGGGGTGCAATAGGATACGTGCCTGCGTCAATGGAGGATAGCATCCAAGGGTGCAAAACAGTTCCAATCAGAAGACTTTCCATTGCTGCGCACCCAAGTGTAAAAGCGGTTGTGGAAAACCAGAGACTCAGGTTTGTCCCTAACAACAGCATCCCTGCCCTCCTATCTGGAGAAATTGAAAACTGGACAGAGATTAACGGAATTGATCTCCCGGTAAACGTAATCCTTCCGCCTGAAGACCACTATATTTACCAGGCAATGGTCAATACCATATTTGACGGCAATTTCGAGCCGGAAAACTCGGTCACAATTACTGACACATACGAAGAAATGATCAACCTTCTTGATACACAGGAAGGAGCAGTAGGAATTACACGGTTCGAAGATAGAAATGCCTCTGAATTTGACTTTCTTCCAATTCAATTTCACAGGACAGGGATGAACCTCTCCCTCTCATTTCTGCTTGAACCTCCAAGAAGGGCAGGAAGAGTGGGCGGTATTTCCTCAATCATAATGAACACCCTTTTTATGATTGCACTCACCCTACTAATCGCAACACCTATTGGGGTTGCTGCAGCAATTTATCTGGTTGAGTACGCAAAGCAGGGAAAGCTTGTTTATATCCTCAGGCTGGGAACAGAAACATTGGCAGGAATTCCCTCTATCATATTCGGACTATTCGGGTTCATTGTGTTTGTAAACTACCTGGGAATCGGCATCGGGCTGATCTCTGGAACGCTTACTATAACTATTATGATCCTGCCGACAATCATCAGGACATCGGAAGAAGCCCTGAAAACAGTACCTGCCTCATACAGAGAAGGAAGCCTTGCACTCGGTGCAACAAAATGGCAGACAATCACCAAGGTAGTAATACCTGCTGCTACTCCGGGAATACTCACCGGTGTAATACTTGCCATTGGCAGGGCTATCGGAGAGACAGCAGCACTGCTTTTTACCATGGGATTCGACTACAGAATGGCGCGGAGCCTGACATCATCAGCTCGCGTATTGTCAGTACATCTATACCAGCTGGTAAAAGAGGGGATTTCCTTTGAACGGGCCTTTGCCACAGGAACAATCCTCATAATCATAATTCTTGCTGTCAATATCACTGCAACCAAGCTGATCAGCAGAATGAATAGAATGGCAAAAGGATAGGAGAGAACAATGTCCAGTACGAATATGAAAATGAAGATAAGAGACCTTGATCTGTTCTACGGAACATTTCAGGCACTGAAACAGGTAAATATTGATATTGTCCAAAATAAGGTAACCGCATTAATAGGCCCTTCCGGGTGCGGAAAGTCAACGTTTCTGAAGACCCTGAACAGAATGAACGATCTGATAGACGGTGTAACAATAACAGGAACAGTTAAATACGAAGATATTGACATCTATACATCCTACGATGTAATAGAACTGCGGAAAAAAATCGGGATGGTGTTTCAAAAACCGAACCCATTCACCATGAGCGTATATGACAATGTTGCATACGGGCCGCGCATTCACGGTATAAGGAACAAAAAAAAGCTGGATGAAATTGTAGAAATGAGCATTAAACAGGCAGCATTATGGGAAGAGGTAAAGGACAGGCTCCACAAGCCTGCGCTTGGTCTTTCCGGCGGGCAGCAGCAGCGGCTCTGTATTGCACGTGTGCTGGCAGTTGAACCGGATGTAGTGTTGATGGATGAGCCGACATCCGCTCTTGATCCGATTTCTACATCCAGGATAGAAGATTTGATTGATGATCTGAAAAAAGATTATACTATAATAATAGTAACCCATAACATGCAGCAGGCTGGACGTATTTCAGATACAACAAGCTTTTTTCTGCACGGGGAAATAGTTGAAACCGGGCCTACGAAGGACATCTTTTTTAATCCTAAAGACCCGAAAACAGAAGCATATATTTCAGGAAGATTCGGATAAGGAGATACCCATGAAAAGACACCACCTAACCCATGCAATAGACAGTTTACACGAAGAACTCCTCAAAATGGGAGCAATGGTAGAGGAGATACTCAGAAACGGGCTTGAGTCCCTGGTAAATAAGGACATAGCTCTTGCTGAAAAAACAATTGAAGATGATGAACCGATAAACCAGATGGAAGTCAAGCTCGAAGACATGGTGGCAAAGATTATTGCAACCGAGCAGCCGGTTGCCACAGACCTACGCCACCTCATTACTACACTAAAAATTGTTGCCAGCCTTGAGAGAATGGGTGACCACGGAAGACACCTAGCAAAAGCAGCAATAAAGCTCAAAGAAGAGGAATACATAAAACCCCTGGTAGATATTCCCAAAATGACAAATATTGCCATAGAAATGATCCACAATGTGCTTTCGATCTATATTGAGGGAGATGTTGAAAAAGCAAAGGAGCTTGCAAAGCGGGACGATGAAATTGATACCCTCCATAGAGGAGTAATCCGTGAACTCCTTATCCTGATGGAGAAAAACAGAGATGTTATTGAGCAGGCTACCCGGCTTCTTTTTATCAGCAGGTTTATTGAGCGTCTTGGAGATCATGTAACAAATATCTGTGAATGGATTGTCTTTGATAATTCTGGCAAACATATTGAATTAAACGAATAGAAAACAGGCTTGCTCGCGTGCTTTGAGCAGGTATTACAGGTGCATAGGATAAGAAAATGGCAAAAGAAAGAATACTGGTTGTAGATGATGAAAAGGACATTCTGGAGCTTATCTCATTCAACCTTGAAAAAGAGGGATATATAATAAGAACTGCGGGGTCAGGAGAACAGGCTTTACAAAAAATTGACCAGGAAATCCCGGACCTGCTGGTGCTTGACCTCATGCTCCCTGGTATTGACGGGCTTGAAGTGTGCAGGACCCTGAAGCAGCAAAAACAAACAAAATATATACCAATTATTATGGTTTCAGCAAAAAGCGAAGACCACGATGTAGTTATTGGTCTGGAGCTCGGAGCAGACGATTATATTACCAAGCCATTTAGTCCCAAAGTATTAATCGCGCGAGTCAGGGCTGCGTTACGGAAATCCGGCCACCAGAACATTGAAAAGCCGGAATCTCCCATTGTTCTTGGAGACCTTAACATTGACCCGATCCGTCATGAAGTAACTTATAAAGGTGAGTTCCTCGACCTGTCTGCAACAGAATTCTCTATCCTTGAATTCCTGGGAAGAAGCCCTGGGTGGGTTTTTTCCAGGAACCAGATTATCAATGCTGTAAAGGGACAGGACTATCCGGTAACAGAGCGTTCTGTAGATGTTCAGGTCCTGGGGCTTCGAAAAAAACTTAAAGAAGCAGGAAGCATGGTAGAAACAGTCAGGGGAGTCGGCTACAGGATGAAAGATAGCAAAAAATGAGAAGGACCTTGCTGAAACAGATATTTCCTGTCTACCTCTTCATTGTTCTGTTTTCGCTTGTAGTATTTTTTCTTATAGGTATGCAGACTTTGCAGCCTTTTTTTTACAGCCAATCTAAATGGAACCTGGAAGAGTCTGCAAGGATTCTGCGCAACCTGCTTCCGAATACATATGCAGACCTTCTTGCCAATGCAGAAGAGTTTTGCGACCAGGCAGCAAGAGGGGGATTAACCAGAATCACCATTATTCTCACTAATGGCACGGTTATCGGAGACTCAGAGCTTAATCCGGATCAGCTCGGTGACCATTCCAATAGACGGGAGATTCTCCAGGCTCTGCACAATGAATACGGAATAAGTACCAGATATAGTATTTCCATTTCTGCTGAGATGATGTACTACGCGCTTCCGGTCCGCTATTCCGGAAATGTTGTAGCAGTACTCAGAACTTCCCTTCCCCTTGCAAGCATTGAGCAGACAATCAACACTGTGAATTTTCAGATAATTATTGCAGGGGTTTTTATTATTATTCTTACCAGCCTTGCAAGCTTGTACATTGTCCAAAGAATACGGGTGCCTTTGCAGGAGCTCCAAAAAGCGGCAATACGCTATGCGGATGGAGACCTGGATTACCATGCCCCTGTTACAAAACCTGCTGAAATGCAGAAACTTGCTGACTTCTTCTATTCAATGGCACACCAACTCAAAGACCGAATAGAGACAATCGAAAAACAGAGAAGAGAGATTGAGAGCGTCCTATCCGGAATGGTTGAGGGGGTAATTGTACTCGACAATAGAAAACAGGTAATACAGATAAATCCTGCTGCATGCGCGCTTTTTAACATTAGCCAGGAAGAAGCCCTTCAAAAAAACATACTCGATGTAGCAAGAAACATTGCTATTCATGAATTCATTGAAGAAACATTCCGTTCAGAGACCACAACAGAACAAACAATACGGCTGTATTTAGAGAGGGCTTTACATCTGCAGGTCCACGGATCTGTGCTTCGGAACACTGACAAATCTCAACAGGGCGCTGTATTTGTATTCAATGATATTACCCGGCTCATCCATTTAGAACAGATAAGAAAAGACTTTGTCGGCAATGTGTCACATGAGCTAAAAACACCGGTGACCTCTATTAAGGGTTTTGTAGAAACCCTTCTTGATACACCAATAGAGAATGCGCAGATAAAACGCTTCCTCGAAATTATTCAAAAACAGACTAACAGGCTGACATTTATCATTGAAGACCTGCTAAGCCTTTCCCGGCTTGAGGAAGCAAATGAACGGGAAATGCAGCTTGAAGAATATAATGCTAGAGAACTTGTAGAAAATGCTTTGCAGATCTGCTCAAGCAGAAAAGAGGCACAGAACATAAGCCTTTATGTAAACATTGAAGAAGACTTGAAGGTGATGATAAATCCCCTGCTCTTCGAGCAAGCCCTGGCAAATATTTTGGATAATGCCATGAAATACAGCGACCCTGGGGAAGAGGTTACAATAAAGGCTTATAGCGATGCTGAGGCAGTAGTATTTTCGATTGCAGACAATGGATATGGAATTCCGCCAAAGGCATCTGAACGGATATTCGAACGGTTTTACCGGGTTGATAAAAGCAGGAGTCGGAACCTCGGAGGAACCGGTTTAGGGCTTGCAATTGTAAAACATGTAGTAAAGCTTCACTCAGGAACTGTGTCAGTAGAAAGCGCAGAAGGAGCTGGCAGTACCTTTACTATACGAATACCAAAAACTCCGGCTTCCTAACTCTTTGGCGCGATAATCTTTTGTAAGAGTACTGCAAAGGCATTCAAGTTTCTGGACTGGATCCAAATGGTACCTGGGCCGCGGAACTCGCTGACCAGTCCCTCTCCTGAGGCAAGGGTACTGAATATTCCCTTAGAAACAGACTTTATTTTATAGGATACACTCTCTTCGAAGGCAACCAAATGGCCGGTATCTATAACATAGGTTTCATCATCATCCAAATACTTCTCAAACACAGAACCATAGGCATGAAGGAACACAAGACCCTGGCCGTTAATTTTCTGAAGGAATAGATTTTCCCCTGCTATCATAGATTTAAATGAACCTTGGGTAGATAATTCTAGATCCGCGGAACCTGCAAGATATGCCCCGGATTGAGCAAAGATTGTGCTGCCTGTAAGGGGAAACTTTTTAATGTCCCCAGGAGTCGGAGGGGCAAGGATAACCTCCCCTGGACCATCTTTCGCGGTAAATAGAGAAGTAAAAAAAGATTCTCCCCCAACTGCTGCTTTTAAACTGTTAAAAATCCCTTTATTGGTTGCTTTTGCATCCAATTCCACAGTACTGCTCATAGATACCATGGATCCAGCTTCTGCCTTTACCAACTCCCCCTGAAGCAGTTTAATAGTCAAAGTTGTAAACACCGGCTGGTTTTCTATAAGATATTCCATAGATAACTCCTTTTTACGGCCAAGCATACCCCATTCAGAATGCCATTGCAAGAAACTATTCTATACCAGCGCTTTTTTATAAGCTGTAAACAGTCTTGACTTACAGAATAATCTACAGTACTTTAAAGAAAATACGTTGTGGGGTGGCCCAATTCGGTCTGAGATCATACCCATAGAACCTGATCTGGTTAATACCAGCGGAGGAACAACGGATACCTAACGGTACCCTGCCCTGCACATTCGTATTTACCAACTTAATCTCTCAAAGGAGCGCGGTTATGAAAAAACTATGCTGCACGGCAGTGAGTATTCTCCTGCTTATTCTCGTAATCTCCTGTAATTCACAGGATGATAACACTCTGGTAATTTATGCTTACGATTCATTTGTTTCAGAATGGGGCCCAGGTCCTGCTATTGTCCCGCTTTTTGAAGAAGCAACCGGCTATACTGTAGAGCTTGAATCCCGGGGAGACGCGATGCAGGTTATCTCTCAAGCAGTGCTGGAAAAAAACGATCCCCAAGCAGATGTTCTCATTGGTGTTGATAACAACAGCCTTGCCTATGTGCTTGAACAGGACCTGTTTGAACAGTGGACCCCTGAAAGCTTATCTGTTGTTCCCGAGCGCTTACGCTTTGACCCAACCGGTCATGTAACACCGTATGATTATGGATATTTTTCTATAATCTATGACTCTGAAACAATTTCCTCACCTCCAGTAACCCTGGAAGAGCTTACCCAGGAGCAATGGGCTGATTCACTAATACTCATGGATCCCAGAACTTCCAGCCCTGGACTTGGTTTTTTTCTCTGGACAATAGACGCATATGGAGAAGATTTTACAGACTACTGGAGAAGGCTTGAACCCTCTATCCTAACCATAACAGACGGATGGGACTCCGGATACGGACTGTTCACTGAGGGTGAAGCACCAATGGTCCTTTCCTACACAACCAGTCCTGCGTATCACGTGGAGTATGAAGATACCACTCAGTATCAGGCAGCGCTGCTCGAAAACGGTAACTATATGCAGGTAGAGGGAATGGGGATACTCAAAGGAGCAGACAACCAGGAAGCTGCCCGGGCATTTATAGAATTCGCACTGTCCCCGGAATTTCAGTCACAAATTCCGCTTACAAACTGGATGTATCCTGTAAATCCCAATGTGGATCTTCCTGATTCATTCGAGTACGCGCCTGAACCTTCAGAGAGCAGGATGCTCGAGTTCTCGCGTATCGATGAAAACAGAAACAGCTGGATACGGCAATGGTCACAAATATTTACTGCTAACTAAATGAAAAGAACCTTAAGCTTACCGGTATTGTTCGGAATACCGGCAGCATTTTTTATTATTATATTCTTCTACATTCCTCTTCTTACTGCATTTATCACCCTGCCGCAATCAGGAATTGAAACTACCTGGCAGAGTGTTGCAGATTTTATCAGTTCTGAATACTTTTTTTCCGTACTCCGATTTTCCCTGATCCAGGCAGCGTTATCCAGCATTTTTGCAGTAATTGTCGCCTTGCCCGGTGCCTACCTCCTTGCGGAACACCGTTTTCCTGGAAAAGGAATTATCCGGAGTCTGGCAGTTATTCCTTTTGTACTTCCCCCTGTACTGCTTGTACTCGGGTTCATCTTGTTCTACGGCAATTCAGGATTTGTTAATGAAGCATTCCGAAGTATAACCGGAGACCCGGATTCCGGAATACGTATTTTATACACCCCTCTTGCTGTCATCTTCGCTCATGGAGTATACAACTTCCCAATTGCACTACGATTTATTGCATCAGCCTGGGAAGGAATTCCGAAAAACACTATGGAATCAGCTAAAATTCTCGGAGCAAGGGGATTCGGGCTTTTTCGAACAATGGTGCTGCCCTCTATCCTTCCGGCAATTTTTTCAGCAGCTTCGTTAATCTTTCTGTTTTGCTTTACCAGCTTTGCAGTGGTCCTAGTGCTCGGCGGAGGCCCCCAGGTGACAACTTTGGAGGTTGAGGTTTACCGTTTTGCCAGGTATCAGTTCGACTTTAAAACAGCACTTACAATCGGTGCTTTTGAGATTGTTATCAACATTTTTATTATTCTCTTATACCAGTTTTTTCATTCAAACCAGCAGCAGGAGGGAACCTCCCAAGGAAGAAAAGTAGAAAAAACTTGGAAGACAACACCTGGTATAGAAAAAGCGCTTATTCTATTGTACTGCGCAGCTGTAATTGTTCTTCTATTCGGTCCTATCATCTCCGTATTTGCTGGTTCCTTTTTTGTTCCAACGACCAGGGGCGGTCCTGAAGTATTCTCACTTGAGAATTTCACCAGCCTTTTTAGATGGGGAAGCGAAGAACTGATCTCTATAGGCAACAGTGTGAGTATTGCTTTTTTTGCATCCCTGTTAAGTATTCTTGTGGCCTCAGGTTTTGCATATTACAGTGAACGGGCTGCAAAATTCAAAGGGAACCTGCTTGCCGTACTGAGCACCTTCCCCTTAGCAGTTTCATCAGTATTTTTAGGGTTTTCCTACTTCTGGCTCCAGAGAATGTTCGCGGTCTTCCCTACACGTGCGCTTATAACAATTGCCCATGCTGTCATTGCCCTGCCTTTTTGTGTCCGGATCCTCGCATCATCCCTAAAGGCAGTCTCTCCTTCCCTCAGGGAGGCAGCTGCAACCCTGGGAGCACGTCCATGGAAGGTCTTCAAGACCATTGAACTTCCCTTAATCAGAGGGGGTCTCATTGCTGCAGCAGTATTTGCCTTTGCCTTATCAGCAGGAGAATTAAATGCCTCTCTCATGCTCTCTTCGAACAGAGTACCGACCATACCAATAACAATCTATCGCCTTATAGGTGCATACCGTTTTGCAGCAGCAGGTGCCCTAGGGGTGTTGCTTATGACTGCCAGTGCTGCAGCGTTTTACATGATTGACAGGTTTTCAAAAAAAGGAGGCTTCTTTTGAGTTTAGAGGTACAGCAAATGCATACACGCCTTGGGAATTTTCATCTCCAGGCAGACTTTACAGCAAAGCAGGGAGAGCTGCTCTCTATATTGGGACCAAGCGGGTGCGGAAAAACAACCCTTCTCCGGTGTATTGCAGGTCTTATGGAATCTGAAGGGAAAATATTACTCAGCAATACAAATATAGCAGGAAAGCCGCCTTACAGTAGAAATATTGGCTATGTCTTCCAGGAATACGCGCTATTCCCGCATATGAGTGTGGAAGAAAACATTCTTTACGGCCTGAATACTCGTAATGCATCTAGAGCATATAAAAAAGAACGTCTTAGTTATCTCCTTACCTTTTTTCATATACAAAATTTAGCAAAAAGAAATCCCAATGAGCTCTCTGGAGGAGAACGCCAGCGTGTAGCAATAGCCCGGTCCCTTGCTCCGGAGCCTGACCTATTGCTTATGGATGAACCCTTAAGTGCTGTAGATGCAAAACTCAGAATAAAACTCAGAAGAGAAATACGGCGCATGCAGAAAGAGCTGGGAATAACTACCCTGTATGTTACCCACGATCAGGAAGAAGCACTGGCAATATCGGACAGGATTGCAGTTATGGGGGAAGGAAGGATTATCCAAATTGATACACCTGAGAATATCTACACTGTTCCCAAAACCTCCTATGTGGCCCGTTTTGTTGGTATGGGAAACTCAATCCAAGGGGAACTGAAACAGGAAAACGGAAGATGGAGGGTCTGTACAGCTGGCATTACTCTTTCATCCGGCCCATTGAAGATGCAGAATCAAATAGATTATTCCAACCCTGTAATGGAGGGGAAAATCTTTTTCCGCCCCGAAGATGTAGAGTTCACTGAGCCTGATATGCCATTTCTTAGTTTCATGTTTACTTTAGATTTTACTGAATACCATGGAAAAACTGCAGTATGTATTGGGTTTGATAAAAAGCTGAATTCAGAACTCATAATTGGAAAATGCAAATCGGATTTACAATGCAGCCAATGCAGAGTCTTCATTCCAGCAAACAAGGTCCTGTTTTTTCCGAACAAGGGCTACCATGTTTCTACACAGTTTCTGCCTCTCTCCTTTGCTGTATAAAGGGCTTTATCTGCTCTAGAGATCCATTCCTCTCTTGATTCCCTGTCATTCTTGAACTGGGCAACCCCCATTGAAGCAGTAACTGTTAGGGTATCTTCCCTGCAGGCAATACTCATATTTTCTAAGTCCTCACGAAAACGCTTTGCAATTTGGGCTGCTTGGTTCAATGTAGTATTCGGAAGAATAATAAAAAACTCCTCGCCCCCGTACCTGCCTGCATGATCATATTTCCGGAGCCTGTCTTTCAGCTCATTCCCTATCTCCCGAATAACCGCATCTCCGCATTGATGACCATAATTATCATTAATCCGCTTAAAGTGATCAATATCCATCATAATACCGGAGAGCGTTCCATTATTCCGCACAGCACGCTCAATTTCTATATCCAGCACTGCAAATAGGCTGATCCTGTTGAGAAGACCTGATAAAGAGTCGTATTTTGCAACTTTTTCCAGCTCTTTATTGACCTTTTCCAGCTCCTCGTTCATTTTCTGGATGTTGCGGTTCACATTTTTCAGATACATATTCTGATCAAGGATACGTGAGGAAAGGCGTTCCTCCTGAATAACCGCATTTCTGTAGTACTCCCGTTCTTCCACTAATTCATACTGGTTCTCCAAGCGGATGTAGGCAGCTTTAATACGGGAATAGAATTCAAGAACACCCACAGGCCTTCGGATAAAATCGTCAATTCCACAGTCCAGGCACTCTTTGATATTCCGTTTTGAGTCTTCCGGAATTATAAGGATCAATTGAAAGGGCTTCATATAGGACAGACGCTTAAGTTTCTTACAAAACTCTCTTTCATCTATATGAGGAATATCAGGATTGATAATAGCAAGCTGATATTCTGTTTCTGCAAATTGTGCTAATGCCTCCCTGCCGCTTAAAAAGAACTCAGGAACAGGGTCACAAAAGTCTATCTCCTGAAAAAAGGACGTATATAAATCATCCTGAGTATCAAGAATAAGAATATGTATCTCTTTCATCATTTCACCGCTTACAAGTTCTACTTTTCTTTTGTTTTACATTAATAGAACACCATATAGATACTTTGAAGAAATCCGATTAATCCGCCTAGTATTCCCCCAAATATATTAATGTATTTTAAATGCTTTTTAATAACTATTAACAAAAGCCGCTCAACATCCTTAATATCCAGGCTATTTACCCTATTCTCAACAAGTGCCTGGATATCCAAACTGGTAATTACATCTTCAATACGTAAATCGATTATATTGATTATTGTGTTAGAAAACAATACATCAACATCATTTTTTGTAGATTTAGGAATAGTTAAGACTTCCCCTACACGGAGTTCGCGGTTTTGGTGGAGATATTCATCCAAAATACCGGAGAATCCGCTAAGCTTTTCCCCCATATCCGGATTTCGTAACAGGGACACAATCCTTTCATACACATAATCTATTATAGTTTCTTTGTCCGCTCCAAAGTAGTTTTCACTAATATCCAGGAGGGAACTGCCTTCCAAACCTTGCGCAAGCTTTTCTATATACTCTACAGTCTTTTCCTGGATTTTCGGATTTTCAAGCATAGCAAACACAGTATCAATGAGTAAGATTATATCGTTTTTAACCTTCTCGCTGCGTTCCTGGGTAAACTCGGCAAATCCTTCCTGTCTCCATTTTTGCAGTCCCTTTTTTGCAGATAAGGCAATACCTTTTTCACTCCGCTTCGAGCTTCCGGCTTTTTTGAAGGCTCCTAAGGCGTCCTCTACAATTGCAGGCATGTTCTCCTCAAGAGTACGGTCATACTGTCCTGCTGAAACCAAAAACTTTTGAAAAAAATTCAGCCTCGAAAGAATGCTCCTAAGCAGAGACTTACCCTGTACAATGAGCTCTGACTTAGTATCCGGTGTACGCAGCCACTCCATCAGTGCTTCAAAAATAAATGGATACAGGCTCTCAACTGCCTCGAGTACTAAATCCAGTAATGGGTCAGGAAGAATATCATCTAGGGGAATATTTCTGCCTGTGCGGTCCTCATACCAGATAATGACCTTTTTTTTGACCCATTCCCGCATATCCTGAGAAGAGATAGCTGGAATAACACGGTTGCAAACAGCACTTCGTACAGTCTCTGAATCTAAGAATTTCCCTGCCTGCAGGTACAGCAGCCTTGGAACAAGTGTTGAAACAAGGGAATACACAAGCTTTTCAAAATTGCTGCTTTGGATAAAATTCGTATACAGCTCTTTGAGAGACTTGGTTGCAGCAGAGTAAAAGGAATTGGTCTTTCCTGTGCTGATATCCTTCAACTTCATATCCAGCACTGAAGAGGTGACCTTAGCAACTTGTGCTTGGAGAGTTTCCTGAAATTTCTCTGAGTGAAGGTGCTCTTTTACCGCAGTGCCTGTAATAAGCTCTTTAGAAACCATCTTTCCGATGCTCCGTGCTAAAGACTCACGCTGCTTGGGAATAATCCCCGGAGTAAAGGGAATCCTTAAAGGTCCGATATAATACGCTTGTAAAGGACGGAACAGCATACGTATGGCAATTGCATTGGTAATAAATCCGATGCACCCGCCTATTACAGGCGGAACTACCCAGGGCAGGATGTGACCAATCTGCTCATACCACATGCTATTCCCCGTTCTGGTGTACTGCCTGTTCTCTTGATTCGTAGATCTCTAAAAAGGACCCAAAAGCCCATCCGTGAATCCCTTCGTAATTGAGCTGATACCAATAATCCGACTCGCCTTCGAATTCGGTTGTTGTAGAAGTCTTGGAAAGTATTTCTACTATTTCGCCCTGCTGCAGCCAATCTATTGTAGAAGCACCCGGAATAGGCTCAGAACGGAGTCGGATATAGGGCACATCTACAATTGCCCAGTTAACTTGAATAGACAGTACCGGTGTAGGCGGTAAGTCGAGGGTCTGGGGAAGTTCCTGCTCATCTTCACAGGCATATAGGAGTAAGAAAGAAAATATCAATGCGATGACAATGGTTTTCCTGGTCATAAATCTTCCTAACTTATGAGCATACTGCTTGAATTCTATTGGTTAAGTTATATATTATGCATTATACACGCTTTATGCAATTGGTACAGGGGCAGATACAGCACAGTACACACTGTTTTATCTGCATTACAGAATAAAAGGGTATTTCTTGAGATATTTTATCTTAATTACTATAATCGGGGTTTTTATACTCCCAGCTGCTTCCGCACAGAACAGTATTATCTTCACTCCTTACACCGAAGCAGGCATACAGCTTAATTATACTGATGAAGGCGCCTATGGTTATCCAATAACCTATGGCATTTCCGGGGATTTTAGCATACTTTTTCAGAATGCATTTTCAGCAGGGCTTTCTTTATCCCTTTCTTCTGTTGAAACAACAGGGGCATATATACAAGGTATTCAGCTGCGCGGATACAGTTTAACCCAGTACCGCCTCTTTGCCTGGCTTCCTATTTTTGGAAACACCCAAGGATTTAGTTTCGGCCCCAGAATTACTGCTGCAGCTGGAATAGGAAAATACCGTTCCACAGAGCACTACTTTTTTCTCCCCAGTATGAGCCTATCACTAGATATGCTGTATAGGACTGAAAACAGGATTGGTATCCGGATTAAAACACCTCTAGAGTGGTTTTTTGACAGAGCAAGCACAGTAAAAATGCGTTTTGCCATAACAGTCGGATTCAGTTACACACTCTTAGGAGCAGAATATGAAGAATAGGTGGTGCATCAGCATCAGCATCCTCATTCTCTTTTTCTTTATATCCTGCAGTTTCCCATTAGGCAGTTTTGAAAACAAGCTTGCCTATGTATACGGTATTTCTGTTTATGATCCGAGCTATCCTGAAGGAGATGGGGATTATAATCTTACCTATTGTGATGATGATGCAATAGCGGTAGCCAAGCTGCTTGAGGATAACGGCTTTTCTGTTACACTCCGGCTTGACCAGGAAGCAACAAGGGCCCGGATATTCCAAGACATTCAGGAAGCAGGAGCAGCTGCAGGGGAAAACAGCCTTGTTGTCTTTTACTATGCAGGACATGGAGGATCTATAAAAACTGAAGATACATCCGATGAATCCCTTCCCAATGATGCTATCAATGAGTTCATCTACCCTGCAGATTCTCTCGGCCCAGGCATAGTGGAAGATAATTTTATTACAGATGACCAGCTCGGTACTTCCTTTCAAAACAATCTTTCCCATACACAGAATGTACTCATCCTGGATTCCTGTAATTCCGGTGGTTTCATTTCTACCAGAGATACAGGGTGGGACCACAGACCGGACGATGCAACAAGTGGGACCTATGTTATGGGAGATGTCGAGCCCCCTGCATTTATGGCAATGAACCTTTATTTTGCAAACCTTCCCGATTCTGATATATCAGATAACAATACCCTTGTCCTAACATCAGCAGGCCAGCTCGAGGAAGCCCCTGAATCAGCTCTCTATAATCATGGGGTTTTCACCTATTATCTCCTTGAAACCCCTATTACCGCAGATGCAAATTCAGACGGGTTTATTACTGTGTTGGAGGCATTTGAACATATTGATTACAGAATGAGAACAGAATGGAATGAATACTACAGCCATCCATTAAACCGCAATCTTCCCCATGTTACAGTGAGCCCCTTGGATTATGTCCTATTCGAAGCTGACTAGTCTATGCCCTTCAGTCTATTGATTTCATCCCTGAGGATTGCTGCTTCCTCAAACTCCAGGTTTTTTGCATGGTCAAGCATTTTTTCTTCAAACTGCTTTATCAGTTTTTTCCGTTCCTTTGGTACAAGGAGGTTTACATTCTTTTCCATAACCTCTATGGACATCTGCTCATTTTTCTGCTTGTCCTTTTTCTTGCGCTCTAGGATATCGTGGATAGCCTTTTTAATGGTTTTGGGTGTAATACCATGTGCTTTGTTGTATTCAATCTGAATATTCCTTCTCCGCTCAGTCTCTTCAATCGCTATCTTCATTGCCTCAGATTCCCTGTCAGCATACATTATGACCATACCGTTTTCATTCCGCGCGGCTCTGCCGATTGTCTGAATTAAAGATGTTGATGATCTGAGAAATCCGATTTTGTCAGCATCCAAAATAGCGATGAGAGAAACTTCAGGCAGATCAAGGCCTTCCCGCAGCAGGTTTATTCCAACAAGGACATCAAAATTCCCTTTCCTAAGGTCTGACAAAATTTCAACCCGTTCAATTGTCTCAATTTCTGAGTGAAGATACCTGACTTTCAGTCCCATTTCGCTTAAGTATGATGTCAGGTCCTCGGACATCTTCTTTGTAAGTGTTGTTACTAGGGTACGCTCATTTTTATCAACCCGCTTTGTTATCTCACTATACAGGTCTTCAATCTGTCCCTCAGTGGGTCTGACATCAATACGGGGATCCAAAAGCCCTGTTGGCCGGATAATCTGCTCTACGAACCGGCCAGAGCGCTGTGCTTCTGCCTTCCCAGGAGTAGCAGATACAAATATGGCCTGGTCAAGGAGGTTCTCAAATTCCGCAAAATATAAGGGCCTGTTATCCAAAGCTGAGGGCAGACGGAAGCCGTGGGTCACGAGGTTCATCTTCCTGGACCTGTCCCCTTCGTACATTGCACCGATCTGAGGAAGGGTTACATGTGACTCATCGATAAACGTAAGATAATGCTCAGGAAAATAGTCGATTAATACTGCAGCACGCTCCCCCTCAGACCTGCCGCTTAAGTGTCTGGAATAGTTTTCAATTCCGGAACAGTAGCCCATTTCCTGAAGCATTTCCAGGTCATATTCTGTTCTGCTTTTTATCCTTTGTGCTTCAACAAGTTTTCCTGAAGCCTCGAATTTTGCTACCTGGTCTGCAAGCTCCTGCTTAATGTTTTCCAAAGCCTTTTGTATCTGCTCTTCAGGCATTACAAAATGCTTTGCAGGGAATATTGTACAGCTTTCAAGCTCTTCGATAATCTCTCCGGTAACTGTGTGTATTTTATACACTGACTCAATCTCGTCCCAGGAAAGGACTATCCTGTATGCCTCCTGCATATATGCAGGGAAGACCTCAAGAACATCCCCCTTTACCCGGAAACTTCCTCTCTGGAGCACCATATCATTGCGCTCATACTGGAGAGAAACAAGCCTACGTTTTATTTCATCAACATCCAAGTATTTCCCTGCTTCAAGCTCAATACGCATATTCAGGTAGTCAGCAGGGCTTCCCAATCCGTAAATACAGCTTACAGTTGCTACAACAATAACATCCCTCCTGGAAAGAAGGCTCGTTGTTGCAGAAAGCCGCATTCTGTCAATCTCATCATTTATAGATGAATCTTTTTCTATATACAGGTCTTTAGACGGAACATAAGCCTCCGGCTGGTAGTAATCATAATAGGAGACAAAATACTCAACAGCATTGTTGGGGAAAAAATCCTTGAACTCCCGGTACAGCTGGGCTGAGAGAGTCTTATTATGGGAAATAATAAGGGTCGGCATCTGGACCTGTTCAATTACCTTTGCCATAGTAAAGGTCTTTCCTGATCCAGTCACACCTTTCAATGTTTGAAACAGGCTCCCTTCCTTTAGACTGTTTGTGAGTTTCTCAATTGCATTACCCTGGTCTCCAGCAGGCTGATATTCAGATACAACCTCAAATTTCGGCATCATTTACTCCCATTAGCGGTATTCCGGTTTTGTTCATCCATAGTAGCACTCTCTTCACAAATCGCAGCTAATAGCAGAAAACCGGAATACCGAAAACGATTTTTACAAGTACAAGTATTACTCCCATTGATATCTGGCAGGGCGCTCTGAGAGGGTTATTTCAAACTCCCGGGGTCTTCTGTTTCGCAGGACAGTAACAGTAACAACATCTCCAGGCGCTTTGTCTTCCAGTACTGCATACATATCAGAAAGAGTGGCAACATTCTCTTCATCAATTTCAGTAATAATATCTCCGCCCAGATAGATCACTGTTCTGCCATAGCGGACAGCATTTCTTTGGCTGCCTCCCTGAAGACCTGCCTCTTCTGCATTCCCCCCTTCAATTACCCGTGAAATCAGTATACCGTTTTCTACAGGCAGGTCTGCATACCGAACCAAAGCTGGAAATATCTGGATCGGAACAATATCAATCCATCCTCTGCGCACCATGCCGTATTCAATGAGGTCCGGCACTACTCTCCTGGCAGTATCTACTGGTACCGCAAATCCGATACCAACTGACCCTCCTGTCGGTGAATAGATCATAGTGTTTATTCCAATCATTTGTCCCCTTGAATTCAAAAGCGGGCCTCCTGAATTTCCAGGATTGATTGATGCATCTGTCTGGATCATATCACGGATTACTATTCCTGAATCTGTGCGGACAGGACGGCCAAGACCGGAAACAATCCCTGTCGTAAGTGTCCGCTCAAAAGCAAAAGGATTTCCAATTGCAAGTACCTTTTGCCCTACCCGGAGATCGTTCGATGCACCAAAAGGGATAACAGCCAGTTCTTCCTCAGGGTCTGGTGTAAACTGCAGCACAGCAAGGTCATTCTCCGGATCAACACCGACTACCTCGCCCTCATACTGTGCCCCGTTAGCAAGGGTAAGGTATACCTTGTACGCATCTTCCACTACATGGTTGTTTGTAAGAACATATCCCTGTTCATCGATAATGGATCCCGAGCCTGTACTTCCCTCCTGTGGAACCGGCTCTAGAAACCAGTTATATGCAACCACCTCTGTAGAGATATTGACAACACCCTGGTTATACTCCTGATATATCCGTATGTTTTCCAGCTCATCTTCTGTATACCCGTCAGTAACAGAAACCCTACGGAAATCAGGAAGCTCTTGGACCTCTGCTTGGACCTGAAAACGCTCAGATTCAGATTCAATCTCCTGGGAACCTTCTGAATTTTCCTGAGAAAAACCAAACGGCAGAAATCCAAAGCCAATAGCTAAGAGAAGAACGATGAGGCCTGAGGCAACTGAGAAAAAAACTACTTGTCCTCTGCTGTACAAACGCATCTTTAAACTCCAACCTTTATCTAATACTATAATACTGAAGTTTTCTTTATATGCCAATGTAGGGAAATCAATTTTTCATACAAGTGTATAGAGATTATTCATATTCAACTCTGAACAAAGAAGAATTACACTCTCCAACGAAGCAGGGCAGCATTATCTATCTCAATTCTTATCTGTTACACCCAGAAAAAATCAGAGTCCCCATACCGTCTATGCCACACAGCCTCCAAAAGATCATCTTCCTGTATATTCTGATGGCCTTCCAGATCTGCAATGGTCCTAGCTACTTTAATAATCGAATGACAAGCACGGTTGGAGAGCCCCAGTTTTTCAACCGCTTTTGTAAACTGCAGCTCTGCTTTTTCAGACAATGGACAAAAATTCCGGACTTCTCCGGGATGCATCCTGGCATTTGAGGAAAAACTGAGTCTTTTATACCGATGTCTCTGGATTTCCGCTGCTTGTGCAACCCGCGCGGAGATCTGCGCACTTGATTCTGACTCACCGGATATCATCTGCCCTGCTGGAATAGGATCTAGGGGCACCCGGATATCGATTCTATCCAAAAGAGGACCGCCGATGCGCTTCCAATAGGCCCCAATCTCTCTTGGGCTGCAGACACAAACGCCCCTGTCCTTTCCAAGGTTTCCGCAGGGACAGGGATTTGCAGCAAGAATTAGCTGGAACTGTGCAGGAAAACGGTAATTTTGACCTGCACGAACTATGGTGACATGGCCGTTCTCAACCGGTTCCCGAAGCGACTGGAGAAGCCCTCGTTTAAACTCAGGCGCCTCATCCAGAAAAAGGACCCCTTTATGAGCTAAAGAGGCCTCTCCGGGAATAACCGACTTTCCTCCTCCTATAATTCCTTCTCTGCTGGATGAATGGTGTGGCATGCGGAAGGGAGGAGTTGTTATCAGTCTATCATTTTCTGTTAAAAGCCCAGCAAGGGAATGAAGTCTGGTAACAGCAATTGCATCATCTCCGGCAATCTTCGGCAGGAGTGAGGGAAAGCGCTGTGCTGCCATTGTCTTTCCGCTTCCAGGAGGGCCGAATAGAAGAACATGGTGCCCCCCGGCAGCTGCGACTTCCAAAGCACGCTTAACCCGTTCCTGGCCCTTCATATCTGCAAAGTCTTCATAAGTATAATAACAATTGGCATTGACAGGAAATTGTTGTGACTGATAGTTTTTTTTAAAAACACCGTCATCCAGAAGCATTTCCAGGCGAGAGAGACCGGTTATACCTTCAAGTTTTATTGACCGGGCTTCTTCAAGGTTTTGTTTCGGAACTGCGATATGACTGATTCCCGAGCGCTCTGCACAAGCCACAGCACTGAGTATCCCCCTGGAAGGACATATTTCTCCTGAAAGCTGGAGTTCACCGATAAGCATGAGCTTTTCTATATTACCGGAAAATTCTATCTGCCCTGTTGCCGCAAGTATAGCTGCAGCAATAGGGAGATCAAACCCTGCTCCCTGTTTTTTTAGGCCTGCAGGAGAAAGGTTGATGAGCATACGGGATTTTGGCAGTTCAAACCCTGAATTCCTGAGAGCTGCCCGAACCCGCTCCCTGGACTCTTTTACCGCATTATCGGGGAGACCAACAAGGTCAATTCCCGGAATCCCTCTACGAAGATCAACTTCTATAGAAACAAGCGTTCCGTCAAATCCGTGTACAGCATATCCGTAAATCCGCATATATCCTCCTATCAGATATATACAGCGGATATTACTCCTGCTTCAGTTTGCCTTACTTTTTTTCAGAAATTGACTGAATTGCCTCCTGCACCAGCCTATCACAGGCTTCGTTCAGCTGGTTCCCAGCATGCCCCTTAACCCAGGTAAAAACTACATCCCCTTTTTCCCGTAGAACAAGGAGACGCTTCCAAAGATCACTATTTTTTACCGGTTTCTTTGCTGCTGTTTTCCAACCCCGTTTTATCCAGTTGTCGATCCACTGAGTAATACCCTTTTGCACATACTGACTGTCAGTATGTATGCGCACCTTCTGTTTATCTGCATTTAGAACATCGAAAACATATTCCAAAGCAAAAATCACTGCTGTAAGCTCCATTTTGTTGTTTGTTGTTGCAAGATCACTCCCTGATGCTTGAAAGCGCTCACCGTCGAACTCTCCGATATAAGCCCAACCGCCGGGCCCCGGATTGCCCCAGCACCCTCCGTCCGTGTAAATTTCTATCAATTTGCTGCTCCCCTGGGTATAATTGGGCAAACGATAACACAAACGCGCCTGTATGGACAAGTTCCTGCCAGCAAGTCCGGCGAATCCTATAATTCACTTGGATGCACATTAATCCAAGGGTGGTACTATTCAAAATCACTGCCCTTTGAAAATTTTCTTGAATATATAAAAGCATAATAAGGGAAGAACAGCTGCGGACTTATTTTCAAAAACCTACCAGAGATATATCTTAGCGGTTCTCTTTGTCTGATACTTTGCTGTAATATCTGGTTCCGCTTCCTTTTCCAACAGCATAAATATCTCCGGACTTTTTCAGTTTTTTTATTATCCCCTGGATTGTGGATTTTTTCATGTCCGGGAAGTCAGCAGCAATATGCTTTGTCTGAAACCCCTCTTTCCTCTGTCCATACTCTTCGATAATACGTTTTCTGACCTCCAGGTCACGCCGGACCGGGGTAGTCACAAATGCCGGAGGCTTCTCACCAGCTGTTATGCTCCCGTATCCTTGTTCAATGTAGTTCTTTCTTATACCTGAAAAAAACCGCGCAGTCCATGTATTTCCCAGCTTCCTATTGCCTGCATAGATAATCTGAACACCAGGATGAAGTACGGAGAGCTCACCCAACAGGCGGGAGAGGTAGCCTGGTGAACACTTTTCACCTATTTTATTATTATCCAGGAAATCCCCATACTGTGCCTCTATTACCATTGCTGGATTCGGGAAGCTGGACAGCTCAGAGAGCTTCTGATGAAGTATCCTACTCTGGTACAAGTCAGTAACCATATTATCAAAGGTTTTCCGTTCTACAAGTGCGATGAATCGATTTTCTTCAACTAAGGCATAGTCTCCAGCAGGCAGTCTGTCCCTTCGGACATCTGCATCAGGAAAATTCCAAGGATATTTCTCTGCACTGTCAATAATTAATTCAAGTGTATCGGTTCCGTATAAAAGCGGCCCCCCTTTACTCCTGTGACTCCTTAACCCGGTTTGGGTCCTGAAAAAGATCTGCTCATACTGCCTTCCGTTTTTCGATTTCTTTTTCAGGAAAAGGAAATCACAGCGCTTTTTGATATTCCTGTCAAGGACAATCTCCACCCGTTTCCCCTGTCTTCTTAGAAAAGCAATAGGCACTCTCTCTATGATACGAAGATCTTCCTCTTCTTCGGGCGCGGACCGCTCACGGATACAAAAAATATTTCCTTTCTGCCCAGGCCATTTATCCTGAGCACGAAGAGCCAATATAGTTCTTCCCTCTTCTTCGATGGAGATCCGGAAAGGGAACTTGGAGTTTGGAGCTGATTCGATTTGCCAAATATAACCAGTCATTTCATTTCGAGTGTACCATAAAAACACAGTACCTGAAATATGTTGGTAGGTTTATGAAACGGGTTTACATGGAAAAAGGACAAATACTTAAACCCGTTCATTATTCAGGTTTACACTGATCCGAATTATCCATTTTGTTCCTACATCATTGTTTTTACAGAAAATCTCTCCGCCCAGCTGCCCATCAATGAGACTGCGTACAGTGCGGAGTCCAAGAGTCTTAGTTTGATCAAGGCAAAATTCTTTCGGCATACCTACCCCGTTATCCTGTATACACAATTCTGCTTTCTCCCCAGGTAGAGAAAATAGTTGTATAGTAATTTTTCCGCTACCTGTATGAGGGAAAGCATACTTAACTGCATTAGTCACAAGCTCATTTATCACAAGACCTAATGGTACAGCAGTGTCAATAAGGACATTCATCTTTTCAAGCTCATATTCTATCTTAATATTTGTATGCTCAAGCTCGAAGGTCGTAATAATCAGGTGTCCAAGACCTTTTACATATGCAGACAATTCAAGCTGAGATAAGCTTTGAGACTGGTAGAGCTTCTCGTGGACCAAAGCCATAGTGTAAATTTTACTAATCATCTCACTCAATACTGTCTGTACATCCGGGTTATCAAAACTGCCCCGCTTTAAAGAGAGCATAGAAGCAATTACCTGCATATTATTCTTTGTCCTATGATACAGCTCTCTGATGAGTGTTTCCCTCTCATCGAGGCTCTTTTGCAGTCCCTTTTGCCAGCGCTGCTGCTTTGTAATATCAACAGCCATGCTCATAATAATATTTTTCCCATCCTGGCCTTTCCCAATAGGGGCAGAAGTAAAATCCCATACCCGCTTTTCTCCAGATGCTGCGGTTATCTCAAACTCACCTTCATAGGTTTCATCATCAATCTTATAAAGGGCTTGTATCATATTATTTACCTGCGGATGAGATTCCGGGTACGCGAGCCTAGTCCATTGGGGGACTGTTTTTACTGTTTCATAGTCATACCCTGTAATTTCCCGCCACGCGCGGTTTACATGAAGCAAAATCCCGTCCTCTGAATGCAGTATTACCGGAGTCGGGGCTACTTCAATGGCCTTTCGAAACCGCTGCTCAACCTCATATTTTTCCTTTTCAATCAGCTTCTGGTCTGTTATATCCTGGGCGAATCCGTCAATTACTGTGTCTCCTGACTCAGCATCGGTATGCATACGGGCATTCATTGAAAACATCATGTGATGGCCGTTTTTATTCTTAGCTTCATATTCAAAATTCCGGAGCGCCCCTTTTTCTTTCAAAGTCTGCAGGAAATCTTGTCTTCGTTCAGGATGCACGTATAACTGGTTTGCCAGATCAGTAAAATTCTCAATTACCTCCTGCGGATTCTCACACCCCAGCATTCTGGCCATCTCATTATTCACCTCAATTGCCTGTCCATGGGGATTAGTACGAAAAATTCCAAGGGGTGCATTATTAAAAATACTCCTCAGTCTTTCTTCGCTTCTCTCCAGCTTTTTTTGTGTATCATAATTATGCAGTATCAAAGAAAGATAATCAGTTGTTTCCCGGAGGAACAGCACCTCTTCTTTTGTCCAAGTTCGCGGACTTGGTGAGTCCAAGCAGAGAAGGCCAACAAGCTCATCTCCATACACAAGGGGAACATCCAGCACAGCCTTTGTGTTCCCTGCTATCATTGCATCCTTCAAGGGAGCTAAGCGGCTATCCTGCTGTACATTCGTAATAATAACAGGTTCGGTTCCACGGAGGGCAGACAAGTACTGGGATGCAGGAGTAAGGTCCACTGAAAGCCCTTCAAGAGAAGACATGCAGGAGTTTTCACAGCATTTATTCACTGTCAGAATACCGGTATTGTCTATGCGTGAATAACATACCCTGTATTGAGGAAACATTTCTCCAAGCCTAGTAACCGAATAATCAATAATCTTTTCAATTGGCCACTTTCTTAAAGAATTTTTCGCAAGCTCATTAAGAAACTCTGCCTTTTTCGTACTTTCAATTACCATAGAGTCAACTCTTACACCTTTCTATAATTTACAACTTCAGTAGGCTATTTTAATTGTAAGGATATTTCATCTGAAACTCAAACAAGAAAGGGGGTTTTATCAATATTATTAAAGTCTATTATGGGAAGGATTTTTGGATTGCCTGTTTTGCTAATATGAGTTGTAACTCTATATATTAAGCCAGCCTCCGCAGCAAGAGCTGCCTTTATACCGCTTTCTGAGTCTTCCGCAATTGCGGTATTCTCAGGGACTGCACCGAGAAGGTCCATTGCCTTTAGGAACTTATCCGGATATGGTTTACTTCGGGTATTTCCGTCGTCAAAAACAACAAGGTCCGGATCAAACCAGTTTTCCAAGGGAAGGTGTTTAAAAAAGAATTCCACATTCTCCCGTCCAGATGCGGTCGCGATTGTAAGGGCGGTTCTGTTATGTACAAGAAAATCAAGAAACTCCCAGGCTCCGGGTGCAAGCTCCATCCCCTTTTCTAAACATATTTTTTGATAAATCGATTCCTTTTGATGAATCATTTCCTCAATTTCAGACTTGTTTAGATTTTTACGAAAAATTGATCGTAATATCTCAGAATTGCTTTTTCCATGAATCTTCGTATCTTTCTCAGAGTCAGATAAAACTATCCCGTGGTTTAAGAGAAAACGGTCCCATGCTTTATTGTGATACGCGGTATCCGGAAACAAAGTGCCATTAAAGTCAAAAATGAATGCAGTGATCATAGAATAGAAGTATACCATAGGATACACAGATACTACAGTTGAAAATCTATTGTGGCAGGAAAAATGAGGGTCGAATTTTCTGAGCTTTCCGTGGAGATTGAAGCAGAACAGCCAGGGCGCAGCAACAATTGAGTCAACAAAAGCTGTTGTGAAAGTAAAGTCAGAAGCAGATCAGGACAAACTGGAGAGCTGTTTGGAAAAAACCTTGAAAACCTACCCTGTAGGTGTGCTTTATGAAAAAGCAGGGATCAAAATCGACCACAAATTGGTGAAGCTCTAGTTTTGGTTTAAAAGAAAAGCCGGCTTTTGCCGGCTTGTACAATGGGTTACTCCGGTATACCGTATTTATCTACGACAAAATCAATATCCTTATCTCCCCGCCCGCTTAGGTTTACAAGGATTGACTGCCTGGGCTCCTGCTTTGCCAATTTCATAGCATAAGCCAAGGCATGGGCGCTTTCTAACGCAGGGATAATACCTTCTTTCCTGGAGAGGGCAAAAAACGCATCAAGACATTCCTTGTCAGAAACCGCTGTATAATGCACCTTGTTCAAGTCGTGGAGCATTGAGTGCTCAGGCCCGACTCCGGGATAGTCCAGTCCGCTGGCTATGGAATAAACAGGCGCAGGTTCGCCTTTGCTGTCCTGAAGCATATAGCATTTAAATCCATGAATAACACCAGGTTTTCCATACGTAATTGTTGCAGCATGTTCTCCAGGAGTGGTGGATCGCCCAAGCGGTTCAACACCGTGGAGTTTACATTCTTCATCATCCAAAAATGCTGAAAATATCCCCATTGCATTACTCCCGCCGCCTACACAGGCAATAATATTGTCCGGGAGTTCGCCAGTCATATCCATAAACTGTTCCCGTGCTTCAATTCCCACAACACGTTGAAAGTCTCTTACCATCATAGGAAAGGGATGGGGACCGACAACAGAACCGATACAGTAAATGGAGTCCTCAGAATCTTGAAGGTAAGCCTGAAACGCGGAGTCAACAGCTTCTTTCAGTGTCTTTAAGCCGTGAGAAACCGGGACCACATTTGCGCCGAGGATCTTCATGCGGACCACATTCGGATGCTCTTTTTCTATATCCACTTCACCCATATGTATTTCACATTCAAGGCCGAAGTACGCTGCTGCTGTGGCAAGAGCAACTCCATGCTGGCCTGCGCCTGTCTCAGCAATCAGTTTTTTCTTTCCCATATATGTGGCAAGCAGTGCCTCTCCCATACAATGGTTCAGTTTATGTGCTCCTGTATGGTTTAGATCTTCACGCTTTAGATATATTCTGCCTCCGCACTCCTCTGAAAGTGTTGCTGCATAATAAACAGGTGTCGGCCTTCCTTGAAAATGCTTGCGTATGCTGCGAAGGTCTGAAATAAATTGGTGGGACTTGCTAATTGCATAATACGCATCAGTTATTTTGTCCATTTCCTTCTGTAGGCTCTCGGGAATAAAGCTCCCGCCGTATTCACCGTATGTTCCGTCAGCTGCCGGGTATGTTTTAAAATAATTACTCATAAATTTCTAAGCTCCTTGTGTTCTTTCGTATAGTAACACTTGATTCTAACGCAGATCCGGTTCCTGTGTCTACCTATTCAATTAGTATTTTTGTGTCTCATTCATTGATGAATACTACGCGGTTCCGGCCTGAGTTCTTTGCACTGTACAATGCCCGGTCCGCACGCTTCATAACGCTATCAGGATTATCTGCTGGATGGATCATGGTTAAGCCTATGCTTATGGTGATTTCTTTTTCTTGAATATTGACCTCCTCCTTCACAAGCCGTGTAAAAGCCTCTGCTGTACTAACTGCGTCTTCAGCAGAGTAAAGTATGCATCAATATCTTCAAAAACTTGTACTGGTATCTTTCCTGAGAAATAGAGCGTTGCAGCCCTTTGAATAGATCCCCGTATTCTTCCGCAGCTATTGATAAGCTGCGAATCACCCCGGACATCAGCTACTGTCTTAACGAGAAAAACTGTGTTTACAATAAAGACAAGAAAAAGAGTCATTGATAATAATAAGAGAAACCGCGAAGGTTTCTCCTTCAGCAGTGTGAAGAAAGATTTCGTAACTAGTATTCTAATCTATTTATTCTTTTCTGTGGGGAATAATTTAATCTCGGAGCATTAGTGAACAGAACCAAGGGCTTCTGCAATATTCAGAGAATAGTCTCCAATCCGTTCGAGCTGCTGAACAATATCCATATACAAAAGCTCACCTTTTACCGGTGCCCCGGATTTAATCCTGTTTCGAGATGATTTTTTCAAGGCATTTCTCTGGTTATTTATTGTATCTTCCAAGTGAACAGCCTCTTCGATTTCCCTTTGTGTCACAGTATTGTCTAAATGGTTCCGGATAAAATCCAGGAATTTTTTTACATTCAGAATATATGGTTCAAGCTCGTCGTATGCAGAAGCATCCAGGGATTTATTGCGTTTTTGCACACGTTCCCAAAGCACAGAAAGATTAAAAATCGAATCCCCAATACTTTCAAGTTCGCCTACAATACGGATCATTGCGTTTAACCGTTCATTACTTCTCTCATTCAGCTCATAAAGAGAACACTCTGCAAGAAAGGAAGAGATCTCTTCCTGCATTTGGTCAGTAATATCTTCCTGCTTTCTCAGCTCCTCTATCTTTCCAAGATCTTTTTTAGAGGTAGAGCGGAAAATGTTGCGATACGTGTCAAACATAGTGGTAGCTGTTTTTGCCATCCTTGCTACCCCGTATTTTGCCTCCATTAGACTTAATTCAGGGGTACTCTGTAGTGCAGTTGAGATGTACCGAAGCTGAGGCCGCTCTTCTTTATCGGGTTTTTCAAAAACAGTACGCTCCACAAGCCATGCAATCTGTTTTACAAAGGGTATAAATATAATGGTATTTATTATATTAAACATTGTATGAAACATTGCCAGGTGCTGCGGAACAAGCTCTACAGACTCAGCAGCAAAAACGTCTCCCGGAACAATGAAGTTTATCATGTGCTGGAATGGATCGAAGAGTACAGCCATCCACACCACACCAAGCATATTAAACAAGGCATGAGCCCTGGCCGAACGTCTCGCATTTACACTGGTACCAATAGAGGCGACATTTGCAGTAATTGTGGTCCCGATATTCTCACCTATTACCATTGCAGCTGCAGCCGAAAAATCGATCCATCCGGCAGCTGCCATAGTAATTGTTATTGCCATAGATGCAGAGGAAGATTGAATAATAATCGTTAATAGTGTCCCGGTTATAACAAACAGGAGAAAGGAAACTATGCCTTGCCCCATAAAATTGGTAATGAATTCCAGAACCTCCGGATTTTCCCGTATGTCCGGCACAGAATCCTTGAGAAAACTAAGGCCGAGGAAAAGCAGACCAAACCCAATAATTACCTCGCCAAGGTCCCTATTCCCAAATTTCTTTGAAAGGATTAATGGAATTCCGAATCCAATTGCAGGCAGCGCAAGTGCTGTTAACTTTACTTTGAATCCGAGAATCGCAACAATCCATCCTGTTATGGTGGTTCCAATATTTGCTCCCATTATTACCCCAATTGCCTGGGTAAGGTTCAGGAGCTGGGCATTTACAAAGCTGACTACCATAACAGTAGTAGCGGATGATGACTGGATAATACTGGTAATTATAAACCCCGTCAAAACAGCCATGAACCTGTTGGTTGTCATAAAATTCATAATGGACTGAAGCTTATCTCCAGCTGTTTTCTGGATACCGGAACTCATAACATTCATTCCATAAAGAAAAAGTCCGAGACTTCCTGCAATCTTCAGAAATCCGTATATCATCATCATCCTCATACTATAATGTTAATTATTTGTTAGGAAAGCTAACATTAATTAAACAATGATACAAGATGAGAAAACAAAACCCAGTTCAATAATACCTATACATCATAGTCGCAAATAGTACGGAAAAATATTGGAATAGTGCAGCAAAACGTATTTCTCTTTAACAGCACAATCAGGGAGAACATTGCATACGGTAATCCAAATGCTTCAGAAAAAGAACTGTGGCAGGCTGCCAGCGCAGCCAATATTGCAGATTTTATCAGTTCACTTCCCGAAAAAATGGAAACAGTTATGCGTCGCGGTAAAATTGTGGAACAAGGCAGCCATGAGTACCTAATCAGCCTAAACGGCTATTACCACAGTCTGTATACAAGGAATGCACTACAGAATGCGCTTTGTTTCCTATAGTGCAGAGGCTGATATTCACGAATCAGTCAGCATTGACATAACATCCGCTGCAGCATACTCCCTGCCCTTTCTTGCGATCATAAGCTTTATTGAGTCTATGCATTCACCGACTGTAAGAAGGGGCTTTTCCATATATCCCCGTACATATTCTTTTGCTAATCCGATATTTGCAAGCAGAGCATTACATAGACATTTTCTGCCTTGCACTTCCTCTTCAGCTCCGCCTTTACTTATAAAACTGTCAACCGGTTCCGCAGGACATCTGTAACCAAGGGTGCCGTCGTCTTTTTTATATATCTTCCGAAGATATCCAAGATTACAAATCCTCTTACGTTCCAAGTACTCAGCTGCATTGGATAAGGTTTTCTCAACAAGGGCAAGCTTAAAAGGAAAACCGGTTGGCGATGCAAATGGATCTGTAAAAACCAGGTTTTTACCTGCTTCAACAGCTTTAAGAAACTGCTGCTTAAGGGATGAAAGAATCCCCGACTCTTTGCAGAAAGCAAAGACACTGCCTACCTGAATTCCCTTTGCACCTTCTGCTTTTGCAGCCTGTAACGAACCGGGCATGCTATATCCCCCTGCAATCCAAAAAGGAAGTCCAAGGGAACTAATCTTTTTATAATCGATCTCATCCTTTGGTCCAAAGACCGGCTCTCCCCTGTCATTCAGCTGAAGCTTTCCCCTCGGCGGTGCATTATGACCGCCTGCTGTATGGTTTTCCAGTACAAGGCCGTCAACCCCTTCAACCTTTTTTGCCATTGTTGCGGCAAGAATGAATGAAGAAACAATTGCCAGGAATTTTGGTCTTTTCAGCTCAGTTGCATTGCCATGAAAAAGCGCTGACGGATCAAAAGAGATGGTGTATAACTCCCCTTTCTGTGCACCCTCTACATGAAGCTTCAGCTCCGCTGCCTGCCCAGCTGCAAACCTATCGAGCATTGCTGGAAATTCTACTGGTATACCTGCACCAACAAGTATGTAATCAACCCCTGCAAGCATTGCACCATAAACAGATGCAGGATTCGGCATCTGTATTTTTTCCAGGAAATTGATACCCACTTCACCGGAGTGTCCCTCTTTCGCAAGAAACACCTCAACAAAATTAGCAGCAACAGTAAGAGAAACAAGGAGGTCATCAGGTTTTTGGGTATACAGAGGCAACTGGGAGAAATCATGAAAACTCTCATCACCTTCCGGATTATAATATGTATCCAGTATTCTCTGTGCTATGTCCTGAGCAGGAAATGCTGCCAAGCCCCGCCTCAGATGTCCTCCCTGGTCTCCTTGCTGAAGCCTTCGCACGAAGACAGCATCAAGTGCAGTACCTGAAACTACTCCAAGCCCTCCTCTTATAGAAACCTCTCTTGCAAGTCTCCAATCTGAAACACCGACTCCCATTCCCCCCTGAATTATTTCCGGGTGTGCCATATGCTCTCCTTACTTAAAAGCCTATCACTACTTTAATTGAATAACCAACGCTATGTATTCAACTTTGTGAAGGAATAATAATACCTTTCTGTATAGTAGGTCAAGACTAAATAAGGAATATTAGAATATTCTATATTCAAGCTGTATTGAGAGTATTTTTAAATACAGGATTATTCATCCTCCAATAAGGATTTATAGCTTGTAGGATCAACCCGCTTAGCAAGTACATCTTCCCCCTCTCCTTTTGTAAAAACTTCAGCCTCAGAAAGCCCTGTTTCTCTTGCAATCAGCTTTTTTACCCTGGAGCCGCAGAATTCTCCCTGACAAGCGCCCATTCCTGCCCTTGTCCGCCGCTTAACCGCATCAAGAGAATTGACTGCAATACCTCTGTGAAGGGCATCCACGATTGTACCTTCAGAAACCTGCTCGCACCTGCAGACAATCCGGTGGGAAACTCCCTCTTCCAATGATATTAAGTCCTTCACCTCTGAAAAAGGCTTGAGTTTCGAATACCTGGTTATTGCTTTTCTATTCTTGTGAAAGGACTTCTTTTTCTTAAGCACAAGGCCGGCTTCCCCGCAGATTTCTACTACTTTTTCCGCGATTGCAGGAGCACTGGTCAAGCCGGGAGAATCTATCCCTGCTGCATGGACAAACCCGCTTACTTCAGACTGCCGTATTACAAAATCTCTGCTTTTTTCTGTAGCCCTTATTCCCGAGAATGTCCGGATCATCTTTTGAAGGTCGAAATCCGGCACACTTTTTTTTGCTGTTCTGACAATGTATTTGAGTCTTTCCACATTGGTACTTGTATCATCAGGAGCCGGTATCTCTTCTGAATTCGGACCAATCATCAGATTATTCCAACAAGTTGGCGTAACAAGTACACCCTTCCCCCTTTTTGATGGGACCTGGAATACTACTGAATTGATAAATTCGCCTTGTCCGCGCTGAAATACAATATACTCGCCTTTTCTCGGAATAATCTCTATGCTCATATCGCCAACCATTTGTGCGATTTTATCTGAATAAACCCCTGCAGCATTTATGACCAGCTCAGCTTGATACAAATTCTCTACAGTTTCGATGGTAAACGCAGACTCCTCCTTGGTAATTTTTTTAACTCTTGATTGGAGTTTCAAATCTACCCCGTTTTGGACAGCATTTTCAGCTAAGGCAATACAGAACTCGTATGGAGAAACAATGCCTGTTTCCGGACAGAACAGAGCAGCAACAGCAGCTTCTGAAACATTCGGTTCACGTTTTTGTATTTCATCAGACCCTATTATTTCAAGCCCATTAACTCCATTACTTTCCCCGTTTCTTTGAAGCTCCTCTAACAGCGGCAGCTCGGATTCCTCAAAAGCCAATACTAAAGATCCGATCTGTTTGTATTCAAAGTTCAGTTCCTTCTGCAGCTCTTTAAACATTCTGTTGCCGGAAATAGACAAACTGCCCTTTAGAGTCCCGTTTTTTGCAGTATACCCACCATGGACAATACCGGAATTGGCTTTCGTAGCGCCATTACCTACGTCCTCTGCTTTTTCAAGGAGCAGGATATTCAGATTATATTTTGATAATTCCCTGGCAATTGCCGTACCTATGACTCCTGCTCCGATGATACATACATTATACATCTGTTAATTCTCCTTTATTCTTAGTCTATCATTTATATTTTCTTAACATTACTATCAAGCCTTCCTATGCAAAAAGTAAATGATTTTATACTCTTAGCCTAACACTGTTAGTATTATACTACTCTAAAGAAAGCAGATATATGGAGAAAGAATAGAGATTTCAAGAAAAAGGTTCATGATTAGTTGAGAAGTGAAACTCTCTGTAATAATAGAAGGAAACGTTTTTACCGTACAAAAACCCTTCAAAGCAATACAAATTAATATTTTTCAGTGTATTTATTCTTGCGTTTATCATATTTTAATTATCATGCCGATTATTATTTATTTATTTTCTGTATTATTCTGCATAACACAGTTTATTTTTTACCGAAATTCAATTTGTTTACCTAGTACTTCATAAATTATTTCATCACAGTCACTTGACTGTATCCAATTAACATGTAAAATATAACTAACAGGACAGGGAAAGTTAGTAGTGCTTTATTCTTTATCAATCTTTTTTCTTCTATCATCTTTTTTTTTGAATATATTTTGGTAATTACTT
>CAYRYS010000011.1:0-61029 GCA_964428555.1 uncultured Spirochaetales bacterium
CCTTGACAACCGGGAGAAGCTCCCATTCAGTTGAGCGGACAAGGAGATTATATTTTGCCTGAAGAATGATATACCGCTCAAACTCAAGCATCTTACTCATATCCAGAGCTTTCTGCAGCTGCCACCCGGAATAATTACTTACTCCGATATAACGGACCATCCCGGATTCAACAAGAGAGGTAAGCGTTGAAAGGGTTTCTTCAAGAGGGGTATTATAATCCCAGGCATGCACATATAGAATATCTATATATTCTGTATCCAGACGCCGGATACTGGCTTCAACAGAAGAGAGCATATGCTTCCTGCCAAGGCCTGACTTATTTGGTCCATCCCCCATTGGAAACCGTACTTTTGTTGCAACTACAAAATCATCACGGTCCTGCTTGCCCAGCCATTCACCAACAATTTTCTCTGAAAGTCCTTGAGAATAGACGTTTGCGGTATCTATAAAATTCCCGCCTTGCTCCTTAAAATAGTCCATCATGCTCAGGCTCTCATCCTTTGGTGTCTCGCGGCCGAAAGTCATTGCTCCTAAGCAAAGTCGTGAAACTTCAAGGCCTGAATTTCCTACATGTACATAATCCATTTGCTACTCCTTAATATATTTTCAGAATTGAAAATCTATTGTAATTATATAGATAATACTGATAAAAGCAGTTTCAGTAAACCACGAATTCCCACCGAACATTGACATTTCTAATCTATATAAACACAGGGATGAACATTTTGGAGAAAGAAGAATATAAAGCAGCTATTCTTAAAACAGTGTCGGCTCTCCACCTTTTTGGCTCTCTTTTTTGATCTTCCGCAGATAACTCTCTTCCTCTTCTTCTATTGGTTTGAGGTACACTCCTGTAATCCGCTTTAAGAGTATTTTTGCTGTCTGCGGAAAGAAGAAGACCTTCCTTGCCTGGGTTCCGCCTACATCATATGACTGGATTTCAATTTGCTCTGCCTTCAAATACTCAAAAGCAAAGTCTACATTACTTTCAGGAATTGCATTCTTTGTTCCATCCTTGCGTTCCAACACAGAAGCTCCGCCGAACACCTTTGCAACAAGCCGATCCTTTTTACAACCGAGTTTTATCATTTTATTTATCAACAATTCCATAGCATACATTCCGTATTTTCCGCTCATGGTTGAATAAAAGCTTTCTTTCCTGACTGTACTCGGCAGCATAAAATGGTTGAGGCCGCCGCTTTTTTTCACCGGATCGAAAAAGGCTACAGCAACACAAGAACCGAGAACAGTAGAAATAACAATGTCATCCTCTGAAGCAAAATACTCCCCAGGATGTATAATCGTCACTTCTTTATTAAAATGGTTGCTATAGTGATGATACATTTAATCCTTCTTATACATGGTGTTTCCAACTAGGTAAAACCCTACTTCCTGGGCTATCAGGCTCTCAGAATGCCCGAGAAAGAGATAGCCTCCAGGTCTAAGAATATTATGGTACTTAGATACCAGGGTCGTCCTGTCTTCCCTCTTAAAATAAATAATAACATTCCTGCAGAAAATAATCTGAAAGCCGTACTTAAAGGGATTATGACCGAGAACAATGTTTTTTAGATTCAGACGCTTGAAATCGATAATATTCTTCAGCTCTGGCACCATCTCAACCTTGTCCTCAGGCCCTTTTTTTGTAAAACGCATTTTATATTGATTCGAAATTGGGGCAGTCTTCTCCTTCAGATACACCCCCTGCTTGCCATGGTCCAGGACATCGGTGTCTAAATCCGTAGCCAGTATCTTAATGTCATATCCAGGTTTGTCCTGAAAAAAATCCAATGCTGTCATTGCTATAGAATAAGGCTCTTCTCCGGTTGAACACCCGGCACTCCAGATCCTGACTTTCTTTTGGCCTGCTTCAACTAGCTGGGGAAAAACGGTTGAACGCAGGAAGTCAAAGTGATGGTTCTCCCGAAAAAAATCGGTTTTATTCGTAGTTATGCGGTTTATCATGTGAATGAGTTCCTCTGTTCCCCCATCACTTTCGATAATATGTTTGTAGTAATCCTGTAGAGTTTCCAAATTCAAGGCACGGAGACGCTTGGTTAGCCTTGTAAGCATGAGGAGCCGCTTATTCTCAGAAAGATATATACCTGTTCTGTCATAAATAAGCTTCTGAAACATTGCAAATTCTTTATCACTTATTTCATAGGGCATGTCATTCTCCTGTATCCTGTGAAGAGAAAGCATCAGCTTCCTGTAATAGATAGGCAATCTGGCTGTTCTCTAATAAAACAGCATAAGAGAATATATGAGGATGGGGTATCTTTCGTGTACGGAGTATTGTAACCTTTTGCCTACCAATCATAGATTCAAACACATATGTTACCATACCTCCGGAGCTTTTGACCTCAGCAGTACTTACGGAGTTATCCCCTTTTCTTTCCAAAACGTGAAAAGGATCAACAGTAAGTCCGGAAAGTGTCTTCTTATGCCGTCTTCTCTCAATTTTCTCTACTTTTTCAGCAGGCAATGCAACTCTGAACTTGCCTGCCCGAAAGAGAACTGCCTCAAATTCATCTTTACCTGCTGATTTCGAGTGCCCTTTCCCCGCATCTGCAGAAATCTCCTCCAAAAGCTCTGCCACCTGGGATAAATCTTTTTCAATAAGCAGACGCTGTGGAGTATCATCGTTCAAGAACCTCCGGACACGCTGCACTAATGCACTTGCCTTTACCGCACATTCAAGCACATGACTACCGCGTTGGCGGTTATTACTCTTTTTATCAGATCCAGCACGTAATTTAACAACACATCCCTCAGGAAGAATTTCGAATATCCGTGAAAGCTGATCCAGAGGCAGCCTTGTTGCATATTTAAGCTTCCAAGTAACATATAGTTTCGTCGGTTCAATCTCTGTAAAAACAGGAAGATCAGAAAAAGAACACCGGACATCCAGCAGCTGTCCCTTACGTGCAAGGTGTCTGAAGAGCCGAAGAGGGCGGTGACCGTAATGAAGGATGTCCTGCACAAGCTGCAGTTCTATCTTAAAATGTCTCAGAACATCTTCCTGTTCTTTCTTCGGCTCCACGCTTTCTTCAGGCCTCTTTTCTTTTTCAAAACGTTTTAGCAATGAATAAAACCGCTCGGGGTGGTACAGAGAATAGAGCCGATTGCCCTCAAAAGCAGCAGAAAGGTAGTCAATCAATTCCAACAGAAGGGCATAATCAATTGTATCATCGTGGCGGATGCTATTTTTGTATTTTAATATCCATTCTTCGCAGGCATGCAGAAGCTTTGTGTAGTCATCAAGCCCAAGGCCGTGAACAGCTGCTTTTAAAGAGTGGATAAACCGAAAGATCTCTCCAACTCGGTCTATCTGCTGTTCAACAGGATCCTTCTTTGCTGCGAGGATTAGCTCTTCAGTCTGAGACAACAGATCCTCAGCTTCCTGACGGAAAAGTCCAACCAGTTCCTTTCTTAGGGACACTTACCTTTCCTCCGGAAGCAGCTGTTCCACTAAAGAGATAAGGGCAGCGTCGTCAAAAGGTTTATTGAGCCAAGCAGTTGCACCTGCTTCTTTAGCTGCCTCAGTTTTTTGTTTATCATGTTCAGTGGTAATAACGATTATCGGAACATACGGAAAGATACCGGACCGAACTTGCTTTGTAAGAGAGATCCCGTTTACAGGCTGCATATTTACATCAGTAACAATAAGCTCTACCTGCTGACCAGCTGCTTTCCGTTCAGAGAGTATACGCAGCGCATCCTCTCCATCCACTGCGTGAAGTATTGTCCGTTTTTCACCTCTCAAAGCCTGGTCTACCGCAGCTCTGGCTGTTACAGAATCGTCCACGATCAATATAGTCTGGGTCATTGTGTATCTCCGGAAATTTCAGAAAAAGGAGGCAGTTTATGCAAACCAGTCATTCTAAGATCTTTTTCTATGTAATCAGGTACTCCCCGCAAAACAACACTGCCAATTGAATTGCGGTAGCTCAGCAAGAGCTGATAAAACGTCATATCTGCATCACGAATTTTGCTCGTTTCCAAAACCAACCTGTCTTGCGGCAGATTGGATATAAGGTCTTTATAAATTTCATCAATATTTTCAAGAATAAAAGCACCGGAACAGATAATAGTTCCATCAGACTTGTATTCCAAATTCCAATCCATACCTGCCGCCTTTAGAAGAAGGTTATCTCTCCAGCCTCAATGCCTTCCTCTACTTCGAAACCACCGATCTCACCGGCTGTTTTCTTATGTGTTAATATAGTAAACCGCTGAATAATATCCTGAAGCCGTTTATTATGTATTTTCCAATCATGGTCTTCACTATCTTCAAGTATTTCATCGATTTGAGCCTTTGACTGATCCCGAATGGATCGGAGGATGCCTTTTATTTCATCGATTTTTGATACCAATGCTTCAAGGTGCTTAATATCCTGGTTTGTTGAGTCAACAAGCTCAACAAAGTCCCAGGTATATAGTGAAAACTCATCAAAAAGTTTAAAAAGCATTTCCTTTGCTTCTGAAAGCTCTTCATACTCAAAATGCATTCTTTGATCAAAACCCCTCACCAGAGTCTCTTCATCACTGCTGGAGTCTTCGTAATCTTCCATTTTACTCTGGGTCTTTCTAATAAAGTCCTTTGTTACACTAAGTGCTGAATTAACATCATTATCTATGGTAGTGGTTAAATCAGTCATCTCATCAACAGTAACCCCCATATCACGCAGAACCTGCTGTTTCGCAACCTCTATCCTAGATGCAATATCAATATTCTTAAATCGCTTCAGGAGAATGGTAAAAGACTTAAATGCCCGTTCCATGCCGCGCACTTCCTTCATTAGGGTATTTCCTTTTTGTGTCACATCCTGTTTCTGTGTAAGCGCACGGTCCATATCAACAAAAAGCTTCTCAAGCACACCAATTGCAGAATGGAAGGCAGCAACAACAGAAGATTCTTCCCTGGAATCCTCCTCTTGGAGCTGATCTACATAGCTTTTCCGTTTTGTCTCTAGGTCTTCCACCTTTTGCTGCAGCTGCTTTGCCTGGTCTGCAAACACACTCTTACTTGTACTAATATTTGCGCGTACATCGTCTAACAGCTGAATACAAAGACCCGGAAGAGCATTAAGAAATACCAGTTCATCTAGGAGAAGCTGCCTGTCAGAACCGTCTGATTCGACATCTCTCATTTCTTCAAGGGAAATAATAACATGGTCCACAGATTGGCGTATAATATCCTGAAGCTGGATCGCTTCCATTATCCGGTTTATATGGCTTCGTGTTTCTCCTGACTGATCAATCAGACTTTGCAGGGCAGCAACGGTCTGCTCCAACCCCTGTTTGATCCCTTGAAAACTTTCTTCAAAACCCTGGCTAATCCTTGTAAAGACCAATCCTTGTTGTTCTGTTACACTATCTACTGAATCCTGGAAGTTCTTATACATTTTCAGAATACTCTGGCCGCGCTTTGTAAGCTCTTCAGTAAATTCAATTGTCTTTGAGGCAATACCTTTTAATTCTTCTGTAATATAGGAAAAGGCTCGTCCCTCTGATCCTGCTTTTATTGCAACTGTCATTGCATTCAGAGAAATAAGTTCCATTTCCACCGAGTCTTCACGTATATTGTGAATCACCTCATCCAGTGAATCTAAGCTCTTCATACCAGAACTCAATTCAGTTATCTGGGCATCCTGTTCTTCCCGAATCTCTTTAAAACGCTTTTTAAAATTCAGGATCCCTTCCTGTGTTCTCAGCAGTATGGCTTGTACATTCCCTTCGGCTTCTTTTCCGGTACCAGCCTGGAATGCGGATATCGCACCTTTTGCTTGAACCTGGCTCTTATCCATTTCAGTAAGCAGCTTCGGATACTTGGAGGCAAAATCTAAAAAAATGGATTCACTCTTTTCAACCAGCTCATTTAGTTCTGAAATAAGCTGGGAACGCATATTGAATATTTGGTCATTCATTAATAAAAAGTATACTATGTTGAAGACAGATAATCAATTTCCCTATTCGGTGTGGTTATAAATACTGCAATATTGGATAGGGAAATATCACAAAATTTGTACTTTTTCTAATATCATTATACCGTCTTCAGTTAAAAAGAACTGTTATCATCTGAAAAGAAATCATCTTCATCCGTGAATCCTTCATCAGGCCCGCTGGATGAAAAAGATTCAAAAATTGTCCTGCCGTCATTTCGGATAGCAAAAAGTTTGAGAATATACCGGTACCGTGCCATCCGATCCTCCAAAAGGCTTCTTTCATTTTCAACGCGATTAAAAAAATGGGCAGTACTGTATCCCCTTCGTATATTTCCACGTCCATAGCCCTGCTCGTGATACTCCTGAAGCTCTAGAACCCTGTAATAGATGCGTTCAAACATGAATAAACTTCTACGGATGTCCATAAGAGGTCCGATAAGGGCCCGTTTTTCCCTCAAGAGCTGTGTTGAACCGCTTATCTCGCCTTCTCTGTCCTGCCGGATCCAGCGAATAATAACATCTGATTCTGACTGCAGATCCGCCCACGCTTCTGCAAACTGATCAAAGTAACGGTCATAGCGCCGGGAATAGTTTCTTATTGCACGCAAGGCATTGGCACGCAATGCTTCACTTTGCTCAGTAATCCAGTTCTCTCTAAAGGTTTCTATATCCGATACAGCAACCGGTATCTGGCGGAACCGCTCTGCTGACTGCTCTACTGCTCTACCCGGTTCAGCAAATAAAATATCACCATTATTGTTTTCACATTCCACTGAGCCTTCTTCACAAGTAACAAGTATATCTCCGGTTGTACTTGAAGCTACCTCAAAGCTGGTTCCGCGAACACCCATGGCCGCGGATTCGGTTTGGACAGAAAAGGTGTTTCTTCCGGTAAGCCGCTCAACAGAGGAATGGATTGCTCCGGTCATCAGTTCAACCGTAGTATGGGATTCCTGCTCCACCCCGGATATCTCAAGATAAAACACACTGCTGCGGTCAACACGAAGTTCAGCATCAACCCCGGTCTCCGGATAGGTGGCTATAATACAGGTACCGTCATTGCCGGTTTCAATAAGGTCATAATTTTCAATTACTGATCCGAAATCAAGATCATAGCCCTCTATTGTCTCACCGTCACGGGTAATACTCACATCACCTTCAAGAAATGCTATCTCGCCCACAACTTCTGTAGCAGAGAGCAGGGAAACAGCGAAGATAGATATAATAAATAGAATAATCAGCTTTTTCATCTTCAGACTCCTTTTTTTCAACACTATTTATAAAACTATATCACAGATACCTAATTTTTTCACAATTACAACCGCCAAAATCATATTTCCCGGATTTCCTTATCCCACATAGAAGAAGCACGCCTGATAAAACCCCTTTCTTGACTTCCTATAATACCGGTGGTACACTTTTTCAAAATATACCACCTGATTACCATACGGAATAAAGTCAGTCGGAGGAAGCAAATGAAAAACATTATCCTAATTATTCTCGCATCTATTCTGCTTGTATTCTCTTCATGCCAAACACCGCCGGAAGAGCCTGAACAACCGGAAATTGAAGAGGAACAACCAATAGAAGTTGAACCGCGGGAACAGGTGGAGGAAGAGCCTGAACCTGAAGAACCGGAGGAACTCGCACCTACTGAGGAGCCTGAAGAAGAAATTGAAGCTGTTTCAGCTAATGAATATATTCCAGCAGAAAGCGCAATAAACAGGGCATTGGCAGCAGATGCAGACCTTCACGCACCTGTTCTTCTTGATCAGGCACAGACAGCACTCCAGACTGCCCGGGAACTGGGAGATATTGAACCGGCTCAGGCACGGGAACAGATCCTTCTCTCAATTGAACATGCAGAGCTTGCATTTGAAACAGCAGTAGCAGCAATTGCACAGACATACGAAGACAGACTTGAGCAGCTTACACAAATGCTCGAAGAACTGGAAACAGATGAGTATGCCCCGCAACAGTGGCAAGAATTCATGCACAGGGCTGAAAATATTGAAGAGAATGCACGCAGCGGCGATCTTGCCCAGGCACAGGAAGACGCGGAGCAGCTGTTTTTGGAGATGCAGGAGTTCGCCCAAGAGCTTGATGAGCAAATCCGTTGGGTCAGGATACTGCAGCGGGATACTGAGCAGTATATAGAAGATGCAGAAGAAAACGATGCCTTTCTTTGGGCGCCCGAAGAGATGGAAGAAGCAATGACGCTTTATTTTGAAGGCATAGATGCATTTAGAATGCACAACCTTGAACAAGGAGAAGACCTTCTTTCAAGAGCAAAACACCAAGCACTGCAGACAGTGAGACTATCCAGAACGCGAAGAGAAGAACAGCTAACAAACGATATGATGCAGCAGGTTATGGAAAGAATAGAACGTGCCTCCCAAATGACTATTGAAAGCGAAGAAGGTGAACTGCTTGTACCTGAGAGCTCCTGGGAAGGAGAGCAATATCTGGATGAAACAGATGAAGACCAGGAGAACCCGGAAGAAGCAGACCAGTCACTACTCCTTCCCACAGATGGAAGCCCTGCTGTACTTGCAGATGAGTCTGAGCTTAGCGACCTGGAAATGGCACAACAGCTATGGCGCAGAGGGGTACGGGCAAGAAATGCAGGAAATCTTGAAGAGGCAAGAAGGCTCTTTGAAGAGTCCCTCCGCTATGTAGAAGCCCATGAGTCACGAGCTGTTGAAGAGGTATACACAGTGGAGTACAGGCCTGGGAATGAAGACTGTCTGTGGCGGATTGCAGGGTATGAATCTGTTTACGGCAACCCCTTTCTCTGGCCTGAAATCTGGCAGAGAAACAGACGGAAAATCCAGAACCCGGACTTAATCTATCCTGGGTGGAGACTGATAATCCCGCCTTTAGACAATGAAGAATAAGCCCCTTTGTTTACCAGACCGTCTTTATAAAAGGCGGTCTTTTTTTTATACTAAGTGCTATGAAAGCAGTTATTGCAGTTCCACCGGTTTCGGATTTTTATTTTACCCCCCACCGCGCAGCCCACCTTGGAGCCCACACTGCTCTATCTGCAGTCAAATCGCTCGGTTTTGATACAGAGATTGTGCTTCCAGGCAGCAAAACAGGAAAAGCAGAGCTACCGGAAAATCTCTACTACATTGTAAAAAACATTCTTCCCGGCGAATTCGGCCCTATCTCCTACTTTACCGAATACCTGCGCTTCGGCAGGCACTGGAAAACAGTTGCAGAACGGGTCCTTCAGGCAGTACCGGACATTGTACTGCTTTCAAGTTTCGCTTTTGCATATGCAGAAGATGCTATACAGACTGCAAGGGAGCTGAAAAAAATCAGACCAGAGCTGCCGATTTTTGCATGCGGCGCCGGTGCTTCGGTTTTCCCGGAATACTACCTGCAAAGCGGGCTATTCACCGCTGTATTAGCAGGTGAAGCAGAAACAGTGCTTCCGGAGTTTTTACCTGCATTCAGTAAGGACACCAGGGATATATCTCGGATTCCCGGTGTATTTACGCTCAACAACATACAGCAGACCCAAGGCATTGCTGCAAAACAGACAACAGCCAAAGAGATCATCCCCATGTGGTCACAGACCTATTCCACTAGGAGAATGCGCCATATTTCTTTCACCTATTCCAGAGGGTGTAATAAACAATGCAGTTTTTGCGCAAACCGTCTGTGTCACGGAAACGGACTCCGCACAGCTTCCATTGAATCTATCTCAGCAGCAATTAAAGAAATTCCCACAGACCTTCCGCTTAGGATAAATTTGGAAGATGACAACCTCCTAGCAGACAAGGACACATTTTTCACTGTTTTAAAGCTCCTGAAAAAGCATTGTAACTCAGTAAGCTTTACCGCTGAAAACGGCATTGATTACACGCTCATGGATAAAAACACGATAGACCATCTGGTAGATGCAGGTTTTTACAAATTCAATTTTTCACTAGTTTCCAAGAACAGCACCCTGCTTCAAAGAATGCACAGGTACGGAAGTACAGAAACCTTAACCACCCTCTGTAATAGGCTTCTGGAGCTTGAAATACCTGTTATAACCTACTTTATTTGCGGGTTCCCTGGAGACACGAAAGAGAACATCATCAATACCCTGGATTTTCTTATGGACATTCCAAGCGATATAGGTATTTCACTTTTCTATCCTGTTCCGGGTATTCCCGGGTTTGGAAGCAGGAACCAATTTCCCCCCGGCTCAGCAGTACTTTGCACCGGAGCTGCTGCATATCCCTGGTCAGGAGACCTGACAACAATGGAAATGGTAACAGCATTCCGGTTAGCACGCTTTTGCAACCTCTTAAAAAAATCTGCTCCCAATGAAATCGAGGAACGGATTATCCGCAGGTCTTTACGTGAGAGGACACTGATTACTTCTGTAAAAATACAGGACAACACCAGGCTGATACAGGTTCCGAATCTATCTGTAGGGCTTGTTGAGCAGTTTTTCGCCACTGTAGTAAAGAAATGGGAAGCACATAGATCAAAATAGGAAAAAAACCTATCTCTTTCTTGACATTTAGGATACGCATCCCTAGGATTCCAAGGGTACCTAAAAAATCAGTTCGGAGGCCATTTGTGAAATCCAATAAAATACAACCAGGCGTAGCAGTACTCGGCTGCGGCACAGTAGGCGGAGCGACAGCAAAGCTTTTATTCACCGAAGAAAAATACCTGCAGAAAAAAACAAATACGGATATTTGTTTAAAATATATTGTAGACCTTGACTTTAGCCATGCTAAGGAGCTTGGACTCGAGGAATCCCTTTTTGAGACAGACTTTGAGAAAGCACTCTCTGATCCGGAGGTCGGAGTAGTTGTAGAGCTGGTAGGGGGCACTGGTATTGCAAAAACATTTATAGAAAAAGCCCTGAATGCAGGCAAGCACGTGGTTACTGCAAATAAAGCCCTGCTTGCAGAGCATGGTATTGAACTTTTCCGGCTTGCCAGAAAAAACCATGTATCAATCGCTTTTGAGGCAAGCTGCGCAGGGGGGATTCCGATTATCCGAGCACTCTGCGACGGCCTTTCAGCAAACAGTGTGCATGCTTTATACGGAATAGTAAACGGCACATGCAACTACATTCTTACTGCAATGGACCAGCGGGGTGAAAGTTATGAAAACGTACTAAGAGAAGCCCAGGAAAGCGGTCTGGCAGAAGCAGATCCGACACTGGATGTGTCAGGTATGGACTCTGCTCATAAACTCACCATTATGTCTTCCCTTGCCTACAGCAGCAGAATCGGTCTTGATACAATTCCAGTACACGGCATAGACTCCCTGAATTTAAGTGATGTTGAATACGGGAAAGAGCTGGGATACGTAATTAAACTCCTTGCGGTCGCGCAAAAACAGAAGAACGGGGTTTCACTCCGCGTGCGACCTGCTTTTATTTCCAAAGAGCACCCGCTTGCCTGGGTCTCGGGCGCTTTTAATGCAGTGAGTGTATACTCCAGTGCTGTTGGGCATACAATGTACTACGGCAGGGGAGCAGGGGGCTCTCCCACAGCTTCTGCTGTAGCATCCGACATTCTGTCTCTGTGTACAGGATCATGGCAGCGGATCTTTGATTCTCTAACTATATGGCCGGACCTTACAGAAAAAGCAAATCAGCTTCCTCCATCGGACATTGAAAGCAGGTTTTACATCCGCATGACTGTTCAGGACAGCCCGGGAATGCTGGCAAAGATCTCCAAAGTGTTCGGAGATCATGGTATCAGCTTGTCATCTGTGCTGCAGAAGGAAATATCCGAAGAACAGACAGGGATGACAACTGCATCAATTGTTATTACCACCCATGCTGCAATTGAAGGAAACATGAAGAAAGCACTTTCAGAAATAGACGCAATGCCCGGGGTTACAGAACACAGTATATGCATCAGTATTGTTGAAGAGGACATTGAATTCCCAGGTTAGCAGCAATTTTATAAGTGAAGTTAATCGTTTTAGCAATTACAAAGTTTGCCCCATTATAAGCAAATTATAATAGGTAATTCCACTTATGCCGGACCAAAGTTTGAATTGCTCCCAGGATAGAAAAGTCTTTGACATATGTACTGTTAGGCAATAAAATTTTATCTGTTCCATTCAAAATATAAAAGCGGAGGAGAGATAATGAATATTCTTACCTATACAGTAAAACCAAATATACCGGACAAACTCAAACCCTTAGAGGAAATCGCACACAATCTCTGGCTAAGCTGGAATTTCGATGCAGTCCAGCTTTTTATCCGCCTTGACTATGAATCATGGTTAGACGCGGATCAGAATCCGGTACGCCTTTTAGGCATGGTGAACCAGGAACGGCTTGAAGAGGCAGCACAGGACGACTCCTACATTGCAGCACTTGAATCTGTGTATAATCGTTTCAAAAAGTACCAGGAAGGTGAAACATGGTATACTGGAAAATACGAAGATAGCATTGCCTATTTTTCTATGGAATACGGTATGGATGTAAGCCTTCCGGTATATTCAGGGGGACTCGGCATCCTATCAGGTGACCATATGAAGTCAGCATCCGACCTTGGACTGCCTTTAGTCGGTGTTGGCCTACTGTACAGACAGGGATATTTTAAACAGTATCTAAATGCAGACGGCTTCCAGCAGGAGTCCTACCCTGAAAACGACTGGTACAATATGCCGGTTACCCAATGCCGCGATAAAAACGGAAAAGAGGTAAAGATCAGTATCGATATTGCTGATTCGGTAGTTATTGCCAAGGTGTGGGAAGTGAAAGTAGGCAGAAATTCACTGTATCTCCTAGATACCAATATAGAGGAGAACACAGATGAGAACCGGAAGATAACAGCTGCCCTTTATGGCGGGGACAAAGAAACACGGATCCGGCAGGAGATCCTTCTCGGAATGGGCGGACTCAGAGCACTGAAAGCTGTAGGAATAAATCCTGTAGTAACACATATGAACGAAGGCCATTCCGCATTCCTCAGCCTTGAGCGAGTCCGCGCACTCAGAAAAGAAAAGAGCTTAACCTTTTCAGAAGCATATCAGGCAGTATGGCCCACCAATGTTTTTACAACCCCTACACCCGTGCCTGCAGGGAATGAACGCTTTGCTCTCCCCCTAATCGATAAGTGTTTCAAGGCAAAGATGCAGGGCTTCGGTATTAGCTGGGAAGAGTTTCTCAAACTCGGGAGAGAGAATCCTGAGGACGGAAATGAGGAGTGCTGTATGACTGTGCTTGCCTTAAAGATGTCAGCATATAATAACGGGGTAAGTAAACTCCATGGAGACATTTCCCGGGATATGTGGGAACGGATCTGGCCGAAGGTGCCTAGACACGAAGTGCCGATAACCCATATTACTAATGGAGTACACACACGGACCTGGATCGGTCACAATATGCTCGACCTCCTTGACCGGTACTTTGGCCCCAAGTTTAATGATGAACCTGAAAAGCTTTCTATCTGGGAACGGATGTCAAGAATTTCAGATGAAGAGCTCTGGCGGACTCATGAAAGAAGAAGGGAACGTCTCGTGGCCTTTGTCAGGGACAGGCTTAGAATGCAGATGAAACGGAGAGGAGCATCTCGGGCACAGGTAGAACAGGCAGAGAACCTGTTATCACCCTATGCACTAACTATCAGCTTTGCCCGGCGGTTTGCCACATATAAACGGGCAACCCTGCTCTTTCGCGACACTGAACGCCTGATGCGCCTGCTTACTGATACACAGCGGCCTATTCAGCTTATTTTCGCAGGGAAAGCCCATCCGCACGATATTCCCGGAAAAAACCTGATAAAAGATATAGTTCATTTTGCTTCCAATCCGGAGGTACGGAGCAAAGTCGTGTTCCTTGAAGACTATGATATGAATATTGCGAAATACCTAATTTCAGGAAGCGATGTCTGGCTGAACACGCCGAGAAGACCAATGGAAGCAAGCGGTACCAGCGGCATGAAGGCAGCATTAAACGGTGTACTCAACTGCTCAATTCCGGACGGATGGTGGGCAGAGGCATACGAGCCTAGCTTAGGATGGAGTATCGGCCATGGCGAAGAATATGATGACGAGGACCTCCAGGATGAGATAGAAAGCAAGGCATTGTATGACACGCTTGAGCGGGAAATACTTCCTGTTTTTTACAACCGCGGCAGGGACAATCTGCCGAGAACCTGGATAACCATGATGAAGGAATCCATGAAAACAGCAGGAGCACGGTTTTCAAGCCACCGGATGCTCACTGAATATGCTGAAAGCTTTTACTACCCTGCACTGAAAAACCACAAGAAGTTTTCAAAAAATAACTTTGCTATTAGCAGGGAAATAGCTGTATACATTGATCATTTGAAAAAATATTGGAAAGAACTACAGATTGCAGGTATTTCCTGTTCTGCAGGGAATATCCTGAAAATTGGTGATGAAATTACCGTAAAGGCAGATGTATTAACTTCCGGGCTTTCAACAGATGAGATAAAGGTCGAACTTTACTACGGACCAGTAGATTCAACAGATAATATTTCCAATGCTGAACGCACGGAGATGTCTCCGGATTCCGGTAAATCCGAAGACAAGAAATGCGTATTTTCCGCAACAGTCACATGCAGACATACAGGAAGACAGGGATACGCAGTAAGAATACTGCCAAAGCACCCCCATCTCGTGCACCCCTTTCTTCCAGGCTTTATAAAATGGGGATAAGCTCTAACAACGGCTCAAGGAAGATAAAGAGCACCATGAAGATCAGAGCAGGCAAAAAGTTGGCTGTTTTGATCTTTCGGAGCTCCAGAAGGTTGAATCCGATCATGATGATGAGAACTCCGCCGCATGCACTAATCTCTGTGAGCAGGAGCTCGCTTACATAAGGCCTGATGTAGGAAGCAAGCAGAGTGAGTACACCCTGATAAATAAGCACGGTTATTGCGGAAAATGCGACACCAAGCCCCATTGCTGCAGTAAATAGTATTGCCATAAATCCGTCAAGCACAGACTTTGTAAAGAGAAGGTCATAGGAGCCTTCAGCACCTGCCTGAAAGGATCCGACAATTGCCATAGCACCTACACAGAAGAGTACTGAAGCATCCAAGAACCCTTGGGCAAAGAGGCGGGTGCTTTCACTTTCTTCTTTTGCTACAATGCCTTTCAGGAACTCCCCGAATTTCAGAATACCTTTTTCAATATGAAGGGCATGGCCGAGAACCCCGCCGAGAACAAGGCTTAGGGTAAGGAACAAAATACGTGAGCTATTCAAGGCCATTGAAAAGCCGATTACAAAGGTCATTAATCCGATAGAAGTAAAAACAACATGCTTGGCCTCATCGTGGACACTTTTCTTAAACACAAAGCCAATGGCTGAACCAATTAAAATAGAAGCGCAGTTAACTATAGTTGCAATCATATATCGATTCTATCAACTTTCACGTATTCAGTACAGTCCTATCAGCAATTCGAAATATGAGGTTCAAAGTTTAAATTGCTCCTGTCCAATAATATCTTCCAAGTACAAAGCTGACCAATGAACCCATAAACCACTAAACACTTGACCGTAAAAAGTCGATCATGATATTATGAACCCCATAAAAAGGAGGATGTGTTCATGGCAAACGGCCAAGACGCTTCCAGCCAAGTAAAAAACGCAAGTACTGAAAAGATTTATTGCGCGAACTGTAAACACTGTAAATTAGTTCGCCATCCTGTCGGCAACGGCAATCAGTATCAGCTGCGCGTGCGCTGCACAGCAGGAAAATGGCGAAAAAAGCTTGGTGAAGAAAAGATTTATAAGTATTTTACAGTTGCTCGAAGAAGCCTCAAGGAATGCGACACATATGTTCCTATGGGCGACACCAAGGATTTCATAAAGGAATTGAAAAAAACTCTTCCAATTAAGGATGAAATCTATAACCTTGAAAAATAGGAAGAAAGAGAGATTCACTCGAATGAACAGACTTATACTACTAACCACAATTCTCTTAATAACCCTCTTCTCCTGTCACACGACGCCTGAAGAGATTCCTGAAGACTTGCCGCCAGCAAAATACTTTCAGCAGGCGAATGAAGCATACGATGTAAACGACCTCGAGTCAGCACTGGTTTATTACCGGACATTTCTTGAACGTTTCCCTGATAGGACATATATGCGGATTGAAGCAGAATATGAAATCGCCTTTATTCGCTACAGACAGGGATACCTTGAAGAGGCAAAGCAAAGATTTATAGACCTGCTTGATAAATACGATGAACCTTCAGAAGGACAGCAGCTCCCAGAATGGCCGCGAGTGCTTTCCCTTCAGCTGCTTGAGGTTATTGAAGCAGAGCTTAACAGCGAACCGGCTGAAGAAGATAATGAGAACACTCAACCGGAACATCCCGAAACAGAACAGGAAACACCGGAAGAAGAATAAGCATTCTTCTATTTGTGGCAAAAGAAAACCCCGCCTTAATTTGAGCGGGGTTTTTTTTCCTTCTTATTTCTCTTCTGTCTATAAATAGATTGCGTAACAGAACCCAGTCCCTTTATTGCGGAAGGATGATTGTATACACTCTGACTCCAAGCTCTTCTGACATCATGTACAGCATGTCCTCTGTCACTTCACCTCTTGGTCTGGAATGGGGCGGAGCATCTCCGACAAGGATAAGCACTCTATTCTGTGCAGCCCATTCAAAACCGCTTAGTCCTGAGTAGATTGCCTCATGTACTGCTTCAGGTATATCCCTGCCCCCGTAAACCCGCACTCTGTCAATATAACGCTGAACTGATTCAAGGGAATCTACAAAAGGCAGAACCCGGGTCACATAGTTTTCCATATAATCTTTATACAAGACCATACCGACCCTGTAGGAGTCAAACCTGGCAACCTCTGCCTCCAGGAGGGGCACAAGGGATTCTCTGAGCACTGGTATATCATCCAGCATACTCTCAGTAGTATCCAAGGCAAGTACAAGGTCAAGGTCTCCATCGCCTGTATTCTGCAGGATTCTGCCAATCTGCCCAACCGTATCTTCGGAACCTTCTGAGTAAACTGCTTCTCCTTCTGAGTTTTCCGCAATCGCAGTATAGGCATCTACAGTGTCTTCCATATAGTTTTCTTCCGGCGGTCCTTCTCTCGGCGCCTGGGTCACAGAAAGCTCATATGGATTGTCTACAAAACCTTCAGCATAATCAGCATAGGGCAGAGGAAAGGTCCGAATGTTCAGATACGTACCGTCTACAACTAAGAGCTCGCCTGATCGGGTCCAGGGGTACCCGTATTCAACCACATAGGGGATGAATATATGGTACGCGCTTCCAAGTTCTTCATGAGGCTCGGGAGTTGAATCTATCAAAGAATACAAGCCGTCATCATTATCAAGGAACTCTCCGTTGAGCATCCGCAGCTCATCACCATTCACAGTGTTATATTCCGGAGAGCGGTATGCGTATACAGCATTCTGCATTTCAGGATCAGCTGTTGATTCAGTAAGAAGCACGGACTGAATATCATCCTTATTCCGTATATACAGATCAAAACCGCCTTCCAGGCTCTGTTCAATAATTAGATCTTCAGATGAAAGATCAAGGTCCTGGGAAAAAAGAAGAGAGACTGAAAATACTAAGATAATTATACATACAAAAAGCTTTTTCATATCTCTTTCATTATCGGTTTTATGAACAGGTTATTTAATCCGAAGTTTTGCTATTCTACTTGCAGGTATGAAGATTATTGGAATTCAAGCACAGCAGGGAAGGAAACCCCGGATTCAGTGCCTGTTGCACGAAGAAAATAGGAAAAACGGGTAATAAACACTGAGAAAAATCTGCACCACTGGGACTGGTCCTCTGCAAATACCAGGAAGACCTTCCAGCCTTCTTCATCATTATAGAAGACCTCTGTACCCAACTCGCCTGTGCGCTGAAAAACGGTTTCTCCTGAACACTGGGTGCCTTCCCATTCATCTGAAAGCAGAACATCCGCCTGGGTGTACCACACCAGCACAGATGAATCGGAGTACACATACTCACCGAAATAAGCCCGCATTGCGTTCGGTTCCAGTATTTCAATACCTCGGACAAAAAACGGCCCGCGCTCTAAAATAGCCGGGCCGTTTTCCTGAGCAGCAGCCCCAAGAGTACAGACTACAGCAAAAATAAGTATAATTGCGTGTTTTTTATTCCACTGTAACACTTTTTGCAAGGTTCCTCGGCTGATCCACATCCCGTTCTAATTCAAGGGCGCAGAAATATGAGAAGAGCTGAAGAGGAATCACCATAAGGTAAGGATAGAATATTTCCTCAGTGTGGGGAATATAAAAAACATCGTCAGCAATTTCAGCTACTTCAGTATCTCCCTCAACCGCTATCGCGATAACAGGACCTTTCCTAGCCTTTATCTCCTTCATATTAGAGATTACTTTTTCTCTGAGTATATCATCAGGTACTAAAAAGAGGCTTGGTGTCTCTTCGTTTATCAAAGCAATGGGACCGTGTTTTATCTCCGCAGCACTATATCCTTCTGCATGGATATAGCTTATCTCTTTAAGCTTTAACGCTCCTTCTAAGGCAACGGGGTAATTAATTCCCCTACCGAGAAAGAGAAAGTCCTGTGCATTGGCATACTTCTTTGCAAGCGCACTAAGCTCATCTTTTTTTTTCAGAATCTTGTCTACAAGATCCGGTACGCTTGAAAGCTGCTTTATGTATTTCATTCCATTTTCATAGGACATATCGCGCATTCGTGCCAGAAGCAGGGTAAACAGATAGAACACTGTTACCTGAGAGGTGAATGCCTTTGTACTTGCTACCGCGATTTCAGGTCCTGAGTGAATATACGTCCCCCCGTCAGACTCTCTGGGGATAGTACTTCCAACAACATTACACACACCGAGCACTGTTGCACCCTTTCTCTGAAGCTCCCGCATTGCATAGAGGGTGTCTGCTGTTTCTCCTGACTGGCTTACTGCAAAATACAGGGTATTGCGCTCCACAAGGGGGTTTCTGTACCGCACCTCTGAAGCAAGTTCAGCAGTTGCAGGCACACGGGCAATTGATTCAAGGAGATAGGCAGCAACCTGACCTGCATGATACGAGGTACCGGCTGCAATTATCTTTACCCTCTGGATATTTAACAATTCCTTTCTGGACATGTTCAACCCTCCAAGGTGTGCAGTTGCATCACCTTTATGGATCCTCCCCCGAAAAGCCCTTACAATTGAATCAGGCTGTTCAAATATCTCCTTTTCCATAAAATGCTCATACCCATTTTTCTCTATCTCTTCCAGGTCCCATGAAACCTCATCAATCTGTTTGGATATTTGCCTATGGCTCGTATCATAGGTAGTGAATTTATCCGGCGTAATGGTTACCAGCTCGCCGTCCTCCAAATAAACAACCTGCTTTGTATGAGCAATCATTGCAGTTACATCGGATGCAAGAAACATTTCATCGTGCCCAACTCCCACAACAAGGGGAGATCCGTTCCGCGCGCCTACCAGCTTCTGAGGCTCCTCTGAGCAGATGCAGGCAATACCATAGGTACCTTCAATAAGCGCAACCGCAGATTTTACCGCTGCTTCAAGGTCACCTTGATAATAGGATGAAATAAGCTGAGCAACAACTTCTGAATCTGTTTCTGACCGGAAAACATATCCCTGTTTTACCAAATTAGTCTTTAAGGAATTATAGTTCTCAATTATTCCATTATGAACAATCGCGATTTTTCCTGTCATATCAAGATGAGGGTGGGCATTCGTATCATTCACTTCTCCATGAGTTGCCCATCTGGTATGTCCTATTCCATAGGTACCTTCCATATTTGCCGGGACTGCCTGGCGCAGTTCCCGTATTTTGCCTTCACGTTTCACAATATCCAAAACGCCGTTATGAGCAACACAGATCCCTGCGCTGTCATATCCACGGTATTCAAGCCGCTTAAGTCCTTCAACAAGTATATCTGTAGAATTCCTGTTTCCACAGTATCCGATTATTCCGCACATTCATTAGCTCCTAATAGTCAGTATGAGTTAGTTAATCAATAAGGTAACACAGTTAATACACATTTTCCGTACATACTATACATTTTACGCTGTTTTGAAAACAGGTTTTATCCTATGTATCGGTAATATCAGCATCAATTTGTGAGGGCATTTTCTCTGTTTTACTATGACACATTTTCTGAAAGAGCATACAGACGGTCTTTATCTCCCAGGAGAAGCTCGTTTTCTTTGATAATGATAATCTCCTCTTCTTCAAGCTTTTTCAGATGCTTCATCACATTCCGCTCAGGTATCTCCAGCTCAAGCGCCATGCGCTCTGCAACTTTCTGCACTTTTAAGACAGCAGCCTCCATTCCATGCTCATAGAAGGCATAGTACAGGTTTAGTGCAATAAGGGAACGTTCATTACGCTTAACAAGATGCTGAATCTGCAGATTTGAGTGCTGCAGCCGCCTACAAAGCTTATCAATAACATTCAGGGCAATCTTCGCGTTTTTTTCTATCATAGAAAGAAAGCCTTCCCTGTTAAAACTGAGCACCTCGACCGGCTCAACCGCAACTGCAGTAGCTGTCCTGCGGATCCTGTTTACAATAGCCATTTCACCGAAGAAATCGCCCTTGCCAAGCACGGTAAGGGTGTGTTCCTTACCGTTTATATTCTTTGTAATCCGGACTGTACCGCATTGGATAATGTACATGTGTTCACCCACTTCTCCTTCGCGGAATATCACCTTTTCCGGATCAAAGTTTTGTCCATACTTGTTAAATAGATTTGAATCGCCCATTTTTCTCTTTTTCCTTTCCATAGCTGAAGCAGGAGTAATATCTCTATGATAATAACTAATACAAAGCAGAATAAATTACAAACATTTATTGGAGGTATTATATGAAAATTAAGAAATTGTTTGCACAAGCTGTAATGCTCACATTAATTTTCTCCTGTACAACAGATGGGGTATTCCAAGGTCCTTTGAGCGGAGACCTGACCCCGCCGCAGCTGCTGGGGATTACAGAAGTCACTGAAACATCGATACAACTCGAATTCAATGAACCGGTTGAAATATCTTCAGAAGATATTCTCCTGGCTCCGGACCTTGGCATTGAATCAGCGCAAGCTGCTCAGGAAACCGTTACCATTGTTTTTCAAGACGAATGCGGACCAGGAATACTGTACCGGATAGACGCCCACGTTACTGATATCCAAGACAACTCACTGAGTTTTATTATTCCATTTTACGGCCATAACCCGGACCTGCCTGAAATTGTAATTAATGAGTTTACTACCCAAGGGTCACGCGCTCATCCGGATTTGGTTGAGCTCCGGGTGCTTTCAGAGGGGAACACTGCAGGTCTAACCTTTTTTGAGGGCGTACCCGGAGAATATGAACAATGCATGGTTCTCCCTAGTATTGAAGTTGAGACTGATGACTACATTCTTATCCATACAAAACCTGAGGCGATTGAAGAAGAGATAAACGAAACAGAGAGCACTGATATATCAGGGGGCTTAGACAGCTCACCTGAGGCATATGACCTCTGGCTGTCAGAGGGGACCGGCCTATCCGGAAATAACGGTGTCCTGAGCATCTACACATCTCCTTCAGGCACATTAGTGGATGCGGTTGCATACTCGAACAGAACAAGCACTTCAGATGAGCACTACCGGGGGTTTGGGTCAACAAGGGTCATGGATAGAATGGACTGTATTCACGGACAAGGGGGGTGGACAGCAGCAGCAGAACAGATTGCTCCTGAAGACTGCATTGACCCGGAAGACTCAACAGCAACACGGTCAATGAACCGCTTGAGTACTAGTATAGACACAAACAGCAGCGCTGACTGGCATATTACGCCAACCAGCGGCTACACATTCGGCACCATCAATAATGATGATGAATACAGTAATTAGAGAACTCTATATTAGCGATTTGAACAGCCCCTCTATCTGGTCTTTGCTTCCTGCACCGACATGGTCTTTCTCAAGTCTTCCATCTTTAAATACCATCAATGTCGGTATGCTTTGGATCTTGTATTCTTCAGCAAGTTCGGGCTGTTCATCTACATTTACCTTTGCAATTTTCACCTTGCCCTCGTATTCTTCAGCCAATTCATGGAGCATTGGAGCCACCATTCTACAGGGAACACACCATTCTGCCCAAAAATCAATCAATACCGGAATATCCGACTGCTTTACCTCAGCTTCAAAATTCTCTTTTGTTAAGATTACTTCTTTGCTCATACATTACCCTCCTTTTGATACCTGTTTGATAGATTATGAAGAAAGCAGGAGAAAAACAAGGGGGAAATGGATTTTTTCATCATAGTCGCGGATTTCAATCAGAGGAATCTAGGAGAGAGGTGCTTCCTTCATGTCCTGGAGCCGAAAGTCCCGCAATACGAAAGAGACTGCCTGTGCAGCCTGCATGAGCTTAGCCTTACCGTTTTGATCTGACAAGGCTTTTTCCGCGCTGGTCAAAGCTGCATATGCATTGTTGAGAAAACACCCTGCACTATAAATAAGCTGTTTTTCATGGAGCTCAATCTCTTTGTAACTCTTTAGCTCCCTCGTGTTTAGAGATACATAATGTTCAAGCGCTGGAGGCACTCCTTCTGCTGTCCTGGGAACATATTCATACATTTCCGAAGAGACACGGTTCCAAAGCCGCTCAACATCCCGTTCATGGACCTCGCGGATATGCTTTTCTATAGGATAGAGGGTGGTTTCAATTACAGTACTGACAGCTCCAAAGAGGCGGCGGATTTCTTCATCTCCGGGACATTCTATAGGGAGATACTTGCTTATCTGCTTTTCCCGTTTAGCTTGTACGTTTTCAATAATATTCGTATGCTTTTTCTTCGGCAGCTTTGCTTCCAAAGCAGCTGCCTCCTCTTCCTGGGCATTTTTTATCAGCTCTTCTATTGCTGTCATTTCAGCAAACAGAAAATTATCCAGCTTGATCCTGGCACGTAGAGCTGAGAAGTAGCGGTCTTCAAATTTGGCAAGTAGCTCGGGATCCTGAAGATACGCTGTAATATAATGACGGTAACGGCCCCGGATCTTCTCCAGTGCTTTTTCGATCTCCTTTTGCGAAAGTCCTTTGCTCTTTGAAAAGAGTCCCACCGGTCCTCCTATTTTCAGGGTCTACATTATTATTCGGCATAACCGGCGGTACTGTAAATACCGGAGACAAGCATTTTTACGGATAAATAATGGAAACAGCTAAATCTTTCAGCTTTTGTGGAAAATCCGGAGTATCCATCGTCTGGGTAATAGAATTCACAAAGACCGTGCCTGCAATCGAAACAGCACCGAGCTTAGAAAGATACGCTGCCTGTTCTCCTGAGCGGATCCCGAATCCTGCCATCACCTTTGCCCGGCTTTGCAGATCCTGTATCCTCTTCTCCTGCTGCGGGCCGATTACCGTGTGCTCCCCTGTTATTCCCTTTCGCAGAGCCAAATAAATATATTCAGGCTTAAAGGCAAGCACCTCATTTATCCGCGCTTCTGAAATGTAGGGAACAATAACAGGAATACAGGAAAGGCCGTACTCACTGCACGCTGCGTATAACCCTTCATCATCACCAGGGGGCAGGTCCGGAATAATCAGTCCCTGGGCGCCGCTCTGTTTTGCCTGCTCTACGAACCGCTCAACTCCAGGTGCAAACACAATGTTCGCATAGGACATAATAAAAACAGGAATACTTACTTCTGCTGAAAGGTCGCGGACAAAGTCAAATCCCTTTTGCACAGTAAACCCGGCCTCCAGTGCTTTTGTACACGCATTCTGTATTGCAGGTCCGTCAGCAGATGGATCTGAAAAGGGGAACTGTACTTCCAGGAAATCTGCTCCTGCCTCTGCTAAGGCAAGGGCTGCCTGTAAAGAGCGCTGGTAATCCGGATAAAACGCTACTACATGGGCCATAAGGCTGTTTTTCATCTTTCTGCCTCCTTACTCAAGAAATCTTTCCACTTCTCTCCGCCCAGGGCCCGTGCTGTAATAAAGATGTCCTTCTCTCCCCTGCCTGACATATTGACAACAAGGACTTTTTCTTTTGGCAGCCTTTTTGCTTCTTTAATTGCTGCTGCTCCGGCATGGGCAGATTCCAAAGCAAAAACAATACCTTCAGTTCTTGCAAAAAACTGTAAAGCCTCTACAGCCTCAGTGTCAGAAATGCCGGTAAAATGTATCCTGCCCTCCATACCCAGATGAGCAAGCTGCGGACCGATCCCAGGATAATCCAGACCTGCTGATATTGAATGGGTATGCAGAAGCTGGCCGTCATTGTCTGTAAGGAACATGCTCTTATACCCTTGGACAATCCCGAGCTTGCCGTGCCCTGCCATGCGGACTGCATTCTCTCCAGGGCCTGAGCCTTTTCCCCCAGCTTCAGCACCAATAAGCCGGACTCCTTCATCTCCCAGAAAGGGAGAGAAAAACCCGATTGCATTGGACCCTCCCCCTACACAAGCAACCATTGCAGCAATATCTTCTCTGGGCAGCTGGTTTTCAACTTCTCTGCCGATAACAGACTGGAACTCTCTAACTATGTCAGGAAAAGGAGCCGGCCCCAGGGCGGAACCAAGCAAGTAGTGGGTTTCCTGGTAGCTTCCTGCCCAGTCGCGTAATGCCTCATTTACTGCATCCTTCAGGGTCTTAGACCCGGATTCAACAGGCACAACATTTGCACCAAAAAGCTCCATCCAAAAAACATTCGGCCTTTGGCGGTCAATATCCACAGAACCCATATACACAGTACACTCAAGCCCGTATTTTGCGCAAACCGCTGCTGTTGCTAAGCCGTGCTGGCCTGCCCCTGTTTCAGCAATAATGCGCTTTTTCCCCATCTGTTTTGCAAGCAATGCCTGGCCCACTGCATTATTCACTTTATGTGCGCCTGTTTGTGCAAGCCCTTCCTGCTTTATAAATATCCGGGCTCCACCTATTTCATTGGTTGCGTTTTCTGCATACAACAGGGGTGTTGGTCTGCCAATGTATTCTTTCCGTGCAGTCTCAAGTTCCTGCAAAAAAGCTGGATCCTTCATTGCGGAAATAAAGCTTTTCCCCAGCTCTTCTAATGGACCCCTGAGCACTTCTGCAACATAGCGGCCCCCATATTCTCCGAAAAAGCCGTTGTCAGACATATTCAGCATGGATAATCTCCTCAAAGTATTTTTCCAGCAGCTTGTGGTCCTTTTTCCCTGGAGACGCTTCAAGTCTGCTTGATGCATCGATCAATTCAGGCTTATGCTTTTCAATTACCTTTTTGATGATGTCAGGTCCTAATCCCCCTGCGAGCCAAAGGGGACCGCGTTGTTGTACAGCAGACACAATCTCAGGTGACACTTGCCTGCCTGTGCCGCCTGCCTGATCTTTTACATATGCATCTACCAGTGTCCGAAAATGGGAAAAGACCTGCGCTTTATCTGCTTCCTCCTTCTTTTGAAAACGCTGTGCCTTATACCATGCAAACTGCTTCACAGCAAGGCAATCGGGATCTTCATTTCCGTGAAACTGTACTGCATCCAAAGCGTTTTCTTCTACTAGTTCCTGCACATCAGGAGGCAGTACCCCTTGCGGACCGGATACAACAACACCAATTTTAATGATGTCAAGGTCCTGTAATAAGCGCACAAGCTCTGCAGATACCTTACGCTTTGATTCTGCAAAAACAAACCCAAGCATATCCGCTCCCAGAGTTTTCGCCTTTTCCGCGTCTTCCCTGTTTGTTATTCCACAGATTTTCACAAGGGGCCGGTCTTTTCTGCGCTGTTTATACACCTTACTCCAAAAGCTGTACACAGGGTCCTGCTTTGCATTTTGTACAGCCAAAGCCGTCAGAGCCGGATTTTTCATCATCGTCTCTCCAATTAGAACCCCGTCAAATCCTCCAGTAAACACAGCGCCAATATCCGCGGTATTTTTTATCCCGCTTTCAAAAACAAGTGAGCATTCCCAGTCTACTGCTTCTGCAACCTGAAAAGGGGTAAACCCATCGATAGTAAAAGATGCAAGGTCCCGTGCATTAATTCCCACAAGTTCGGGCTTCAGTTTTCTAACCTTTTCAACCTCTTCAACAGTGTGCACTTCAACAAGACTTTTCATGCCGTAATTAGCCGCATGCCTGTACATATCTGCCAGCTGCTTTTCGTCTAACACAGCAGCAATAAGGAGTACTGCATCAGCGCCTGCTCTGTAAGAGACATCTATATCCTCCATAGTCAAGAGAAAGTCTTTGCGGAGAACAGCAGCGTAGGGGTGTTTCTCTTTTACCAGCATGAGGTCTGTCAAGCTGCCGAAGAAAAACTCAGGCTCAGTGAGTACTGAGATATGGCGTACACCGGATTTCACATACCCGTCCGAGGTCTCTGTTGGATCTGCATCTTTTTTAATAAACCCCCTGGAAGGAGACCCCCGCTTTATCTCGCATATTACCATTGGCCCTACATCGAACCTGACTATCGGGACCTTGCGGTACACTGGTATCTCAACCCCCTCGGCCGCCCCTTCTATTTTTAGACGCTCTCTTCTGCGGGATACAATCTTATCTAAGATAGTCATGCGGCATTTCCTCCCAAGCCTTTTGCAGCTTGGATAATATCTTTGTATTGTTTCAGTACTTTGCCTTCCATAAACGCTGCCTTTGCCTGGTTATACCCCTCTTTTATGGAAAAGGTTATTCCAGCAGTAAAGAGCGCTGCGCCTGTATTCAGGCTGACAGCATGGAGCAGCCCTTCTGAGCCATCCCCTTCCATTATCCGCATTGCTTCAGCAGCGTTTTCCTCTGCTGTTCCCCCTGCCATATCTTCTGTGGAAAATCCGCGTATTCCGAAATTTTCCGGGTCAATCTCCAAGGGGCCGTCATTCCCTGTTTCATCGATAAAATAGGCATCTGTTTTATCTGCAATACTTATCTCGTCAAGGCCGTCCCGTGAATGCACGGTGAGCACCCGTTTTACTCCGAGTGCCTGTGCTGCACGTGCCTCTAGCTCAAGGAGCGACTTGTCATACACTCCAATTACCTGGTAATCAGCTGAAGCAGGGTTCACAAGCGGGCCCAGAACATTGAAAATTGTCTTTACTCCAAGGTCTTTACGTACAGGCGCAGCAAATCGCATTGCGCCATGGTACATTGGAGCAAAGAGAAACCCAAACCCTGTTTCCCGGATTAAAGACTCTACACCTTCTTTTGTCATGCTCACGGGAATACCGAGTTCCCGGTAAAACTCCGCGCTCCCTGAAATTGAGCTGACCGCACGGTTTCCGTGTTTTGCCACTGTTGCTCCTAATGCTGAAGCAGTTAGTGCTGTAAGGGAGGATATATTAAACGTTCCTTTTCCGTCTCCCCCAGTACCGCAGGTATCAAGAACACCGCGTCCTAAGTCCATTTTGAGTGCCTTCCTGCGCAATACAGCAGCACACCCTGTTACCTCTTCAGATGTAAAGCCTTTTGCATTCAAGGCAATAAGTATCCCTGCCATGGCAGCTTGTCCAAGACGGCCGGAGGTCACCTCGTCCATAAAATCTTCTGCCTGGGGTACAGAAAGATCATTCCGTGCCAAAAGCCCCTTCAAGCAACTGGACTGGCTAAAGGCCTCCCGTTTATAGCTGAAAAAGTTTTCTAACATACGCTTTCCGTAATCTGAAGCAATTGATTCAGGGTGAAACTGCACACTTTCTATTACATATTCTTTATGACGCAGGCCCATTATTTCTCCATCACTGCTGACAGCGCTTATTTCCAGACAGTCAGGTAGACTTTGCTCCTGTGCAACAAGTGAGTGATAGCGAACAACTGATACCTTTTTCGGCAGTGTCCGAAAAAGCCCCTTACCATCCATTGTTACTGTATCCTCTTTACCGTGGAGTATATGCTTTGCCTGGACAATCTCTCCTCCAAAGGCATAAGCCACTGCCTGAAGCCCAAGACAGACACCTAGTATCGGCACTTTACCCTGGAATTCCCGTATTGCATCCACACTAATTCCCGCATCCTCAGGCCGACCCGGGCCTGGGGAAATAATCAGCCCGTCGATCTTCATTGTTTTCAGTTTTTCGATTGTTATTTTATCATTTCGTATTACCCGGATTTCTTTATCCGTAATTTCTTTGCAATATTGATACACATTATAGGTAAAAGAATCGTAATTATCGATCAGCACATACATACTATACCTCCAGCCCTACAGTTTCCGTAAGGGCGCGCATTTTTTCCTGGGTTTCTTCGTATTCCCTCTCAGGGTCCGAGTCATAGACAATGCCTGCTCCTGCCTGAAATGTCATCTTCCGTCCTTTCTTCAAAGCAGACCGGATGGTAATACATGTGTCAAAGGTACCGCCAGGTGCAAAATACCCTACCAGGCCTGCATAAAACCCCCGTGAAACAGGCTCCAGGGAATCTATGGTCTCAATAGCCCTGATCTTCGGCGCACCGCTCACAGTGCCTGCAGGGAAGGTTGCGCGCACAATATCTCCTGCTGTTTTTCCGGGCAGGACTTCTCCGTTCACTGTTGAAACTATGTGCATGACATGGCTGAAATATTCTACCTCCATCATGCTCTCTACCTGGACAGTTCCCGGTTTACATACCCGTCCAATATCATTACGTGCAAGGTCTACCAGCATAATATGCTCTGCACGCTCTTTTTCATCTGAAAGAAGATCCTCTGCTAAAAGCGCATCCTCACCAATGGTCTTCCCCCGCCTTCTAGTACCTGCAATGGGTTTAATAGAGACAATCCCCTCTTCTGCTTTAGCGTGGGTCTCCGGAGAGGCTCCGAAAATCTGATATTCCCCATAGTCCAGGTAAAACATGTAGGGCGAAGGGTTATTCAGTCTGAGTCTGCGGTATGCTTCAAGCCCGGAGATATCGCATTCAAACTCCAGGCGCCTTGAAAGCACTGCCTGAAGAAGGTTTCCTTTGATAATCTCTTCTTTTATTATTCCCACAGACTTTAGAAACTCATCCTGCTGCGGTATTTCTTTTACATCCGCAACAGGGTATACTTGGTCATCCTTGTTCAAATAGTTATAATCCTGGTCATTTATCCTTCTCTCAATTTCTAATGCTGCTTCTTCCAGGTCTATAGACTTTTCCTTGTAATTCATACCAAGTAAATACAAGTGCTCTGAAAAGTGGTCATAAATTAGGTAGATGTGGCCGTAGATAAATGCAGCATCGTAGGGAGAAGGAGAGTCTGTTACAGGCTTCATTCGAATCCAGTCACAGTATCTTGCAAAATCGTAACTTACATACCCAATACCCCCTGCAGGAAAGGGGATGTCCTGGTGGATACTCTTATGCTGGGAAGCAAAGTATTCAATAAGGTACAAAATATCCTTTGCATTTGTTTTAATTTTTTTACGCTTCCCCTGTGTGACCATGAAAAAGTCGTTTCCGGATTGGCAGACCTGAAACGCCTCCTTGACTAAGATGATTGAGTACCGCTCCTTGCCTTTTTCATAGTTTGCAGACTCAAGTACTGCTTTTGCATTTAGTTTTTTTGCCAGGTTGTACGGCGTATACCGCTCTCCTGAAAGAATCTTAAATAATTCGGTTTGCTTCATATAATACCTCTATTAAATAAAAAAAGACCGAACAACAAGAGTATGCCGCCCGGTCTTTTTCTGCGGCGCCTGGTAAGAGGACACAGAAAGATGTGTATTCTGTGTCTTATCCGTTTTTGCGCCAATAGTTAATTATTATGTTTCTATTTATAGTAACATTCATAGCCACACAATACAGCCTGTTTGCGTTATTGTCAATAGAAACACGCAGGTTTTTATACATTTACCTCCTCTTTTTCCCGCTCTTCTTCCTTCTTTTTTCCGCCGAAATTCATCTTTAGCTCCACATGGTTTCCGACAATCTTAGTTCTATTGTGGGGCTTTCCTTCATCATCTACCCACCGGTCCTGCTTGAGGCGACCTTCAATCTTCACCCCAAGCCCTTTGGCCAAGTTTTTTGCGCAGTTTTCCGCAATTTTTGACCAGACCTCCACGTCAAAGAAATTGACTTCTTTCACCATTTCGTCCTCTTTTTTGTAATACCTGTTTGTTGCAACCGTAAAGTTGCACACAGGAGTGCCTTTGGCTGTTGTCCGCAGCATTGGGTCACGGACTAGATTTCCTTCGATAACCAGGCTGTTCATTGGATTCATATGTTCCTCCTTGTAAATCCGCGGCATCGCTTTTTAACGATGCCTTTACCTATTAATACAAGGGTTTTTTTACACACACTTCAGGAAAACCGCACTTTTTTTTCAACTTCATAAAAAAAGAGCAGACTGTAAAAGCCTGCTCCCTTATGTTTACTTGGAATTAACTCCATCAGGAACACAGTTCCTATCAAAATAGGTCAGCACCCTGCCTGCACCCAAGTATTGGTCTCCATCCCAGCTGTCCTGTACAATGTTTCCCTCTGAGTCAAGCAAAACGAGTGTTGGTATGCCGTTTGGTTCAAACTCATCCAAGCCTGAGCTTTCCCTGCGGTAATAGTTTACAGTAGGAAACTCCATTCCGTATTCTTCCATATAGTCATACGTATCTGAAGCACTTCTGTCCCAACTGTAGAGCACCACCTCGAAATTGCCGTATCGTTCGTGGTTTCTTTCATAAAAGTCAACAAGGCCTGGGGTAAAGCGGTGGCATGGACCGCACCAGCTTGCTGAATAGTAGACAAACAGGTATTGGGTCTCTTCAAGTATCGAGTCATCCACCTGATTGCCTTCAGAGTCCACAAGAAAGTGGACAAAGCTCCGTTGGAATTCGGTTAAATTGGGGTTTGTACTTTCTTCCACTGTAGCACAGGAGAAAAGAACCCAAATTACAAGAAAAACTAGAATACTTCCGCGTAATCTCATACACCCCCCTTATTCCCAGGTAACTGGGTATTCAAAGCGGTACTGCGCATAGTCAACATTCTCTTCATTCTCACTGTCCCAAGTATCTATATTAACAAACCAGTGAGTGCATGATCCAGCGCAGTATTCATCTGTATCATAATCCTTTAATCCACCGCCCACAAGCACTTCTGTTTCGTTATTCTGAACAACTTCACTATTATAAAAATAATAACCCAAATTAGTCGCACTATCAGAACTTAAAGTATTACCATCAGGATAAATCCACACCCTATACTGATCACTTTCTGGAAGGTTTAAATTTACTGAGAAGTAACACATTTCTCCAACAGGAACAGTCCTTCCTGAGACCTCCTGGACAATGACATTACCCTCTTCCCCTGTGCAGAGTGCAAAGGATGCAGTAATTGCTTTTGTGACATCCATTGTTAAGGAAACAGGGTTTTCAAAAGAGGTAAGATCTCCGCCCCAGCAGCCGAACTGCCGATACTCCCCAGGCACTGCTTCTATCACAATCTGGGAGCCCTCTGTAAAGCGGCTTGCATCCGGATATATGTTTACTAGCCCTTCTCCCTCTACTTCAACACTAATTGAGGCAGCTCCGCATGAAAGGAACACAACAAGGACCAATGTATATATAATAACATATAGAATATTTTTTTTCATTTTACTCATCTCCTTTTAATTTCTCTGAAATACTGCAATACCAAGGTCTGTTCCTGCAAACAGATAATCCTCGTTTACTGCAATGGCATTAATTTCGCCACTTAGAAGGCCCTCTTCCTCTGCGAATGTCCACCAATTACTGCCATAGTCCGAAGAATAGGCAATACCGTCCCAGTGGGTACCAACATAGAGGCCGTTGGCATCTGCAAATACAGAGCTTACTGAATCATCTGGTAAGCCTTCTGCTATTGAGACAGATGACCAAGTCTCTCCGCTGTCTGAAGAGTAGGCAACACCCTCAGACCAGGTTCCTGTGTACAGCACACCATTATATTCACAAATGGCATATACGGATTCTCTTGGATACTCAGAAAACCCGGACCACGAGGTTCCTTCATCCTCTGAATAGTACAGCCCCTCTCCGTATAACCCGGCATAGAGCCTGCTTCCGTCGTGATACACACTGCTCACACTGTTTACAGGAAGACCGTTTCCTTCGTTATAGGTTGTCCAGTTGGTTCCATTGTTTTCAGTAACCGAAACCCCCTCTGAAGTTGCAGCGTACACAGTATCCCCTTGAGATACCATATTTCGTATATTTGGATAATCCAAGCCATTGGAGTCCTGATTAAAGCTTGTCCAGGTTTCCCCTCCATCGCTTGTCCTGTGGTTATCTGCCCACAGGTAGGAATCTGTTACACACAGGGCGCCTATATATGTATCAAAGTTTCTACTATTATCGGTATAAGTAGGTAAACTTGTTGATTCCCAGGTTGCTCCAAAGTCCTCGGAAGTGACAACCCCACCAAATGAAGTACCTGCAATAAGGGTTGAATCCTCTAGTACTATATCCATAATTCCATTGCTTGTTAAACCAGGACCATTTGTCATATTTGTCCAGTTCTCACCTTGGTCAGAAGAAATGGAGATTCCCGAATCCGCAGCCAAAATCCATGTACTCCCATCTGAAGCAAACCCCTGCTCTAAACCGTCAATAAGCCCATCTGCTGTTGTTACCTGCTGAAAGGTAGCATAGTGGTCACTGCTGTAGTAAAAACCTCCATAGTAAGACCCAAAAAACACGTTTGTACCGTCATATTTCAGGAAGCGGGAAGAACCGCCGAGCCCAGATGTAACCCAGCTAGTACCGTTATCAGAGGTAACATGCAAACCATCGGATGCGCCTATATAAATAGTTGAACCTTCTATAAGGATATCGGATGCATATGAAATATCACTGCCAAATACCTTTGTCCAACTTTGTCCCCCATCTGTTGAAGTAAAAACACCTTCATCACTGGCAACATACAAATTCCCATCTGAGTCAGCATCGATAGACCTTACATCTTCATCTTCATAACTATCTTCTTCCAGCCCATTCGCTGAAGTAGCTACAGTAATATTCAGCCCATTGTTAGCGCTTTTCGCTACACCATGCTGTGTTGCAAGGAACAGATCATCTCCAAGTCTCATTATGTCGTTTACCCTTGCATACTCGACAGCTGTACCATCATAGTCAATTGCATCCCAGGTGCTGCCTGCATCTGTAGATACAGACAAACCTCCATAATGCCCAAGATAGATTGTTGTTCCATCCACAAGCATGGAATATATCCCGTCACTAAAAAGACCGCTTTCCTCCGTCGCATAGCTCCAGGTTGTTCCTGCATCAGTAGAAATTGCTAAGCCAGAGCCATATGTTCCAGCATATATTGTATCTCCATCTACATAGACTTTATTTATGTCAGGACTGGGAAGACCGCTTTGGTTCGAGTTCTCTACTGTATAGACATCTACCAATGAAAATGGTTCAATAACCTGAATGGAAACCGCCTGAAGTGAAGAATTACCGCTTGCATCTGTTATCCGCGTAGTAAGGTCAAGGGTTCCTACTTCATAGCAGCAGTAGGTAAGGCTGGCTTCTGTTTGCCCTTCAAGGGCCACTCCGTCAAGGTACCATTGGTAGGTCATCCCATCTTCCGCAGTTACAGAAAGGGTAAAGTCCTGGCCCCATACAGCAGTATTATCAGCTACAGCTGAGAGGGTTGCTGTGGGCGGAGATGTTTCCAAAGGGGATTCACAAGAAATAAACACTAAAAACAAACTAAAAACAAGTAACATAAGTGCACAATGTAAACGCATACAAACTCCTTTATTCAATTAGTACACATTATTTAATTACGTTTTAAAATTACGAGAATGACTATTTACAGATAACGCAATTAATAATGGTAATTAATACATAATTGACCTTATTCTATAATAGATATATCTATAGCACAATCTTTTTTTCTTAACAAAATGCGTAAAAAAAACTGTCCACCGTGAAGGCAGACAGATAGATGAGCAAAAAAATAAAAAAAATGGCTGCCCACCGTTAAGGCAGACAGCCAGTTAATACCGTAAGTATTACTCTTTTTTTATCTAAGCTTAGAAGGAAATACCTACTTCTGCAGTGATAATTCCCATATCTGCTCCGTCCATAAGGTTTGAGCTTGTGTAGTCAAGAGTAATTGTTGTGTTATCGATTCCGCTTGCGTCAGCAGAAACTTCAACACCAGCACCAAGGTCGAAAGCATCGTCTGAGCCATAACCAAAGTTAACATATGGTTTGATTCCTGATGCATTGTAGCTCAGGTCAAGGTCAGCATTCCAGCCGAGAGTGTCGTCAAAAGCAAATTCAGTAATTGTCGCATCTGCGCCAACTTTGATCATTGCATTTTCAACAAAACCGTCAGTTTCTGTTTCTGTGAATGTGAAAGCAACCTTTGTAAGGTTAGTTTCAACACCCATTACATTGTACATACCAAAGAATACATCAAGAGCAACGTTTGAACCGTCTTCAACAAGGTTGTATGTCAGGCCTGGAGCAACCTCGAAACCGAAGTCATCACCAGAGAAACCAGCATCAACACCGAGAGATACTGTACCCTCACCAAGGTCGAAAGTAGGCTTAAGACCACCAACTACAACGAGTTGAGGTGTAGAGTAACCGTCAAAAGTTACAGCAAATGGAACAGAGATCATGTCCATTGTAAGACTTCCGTCAAGACCGAAAACGAACTGATACTGAGTGTTGTTTGCAGGGTAATCGGTTGCATCAGCTGAGTCGTCAGTTTCTCTTTCGTACCATGCATCAACTGTAGTGTCATCATCTGTAGCTCCAGCATCATGATCTCTGTAGTCACCGATAGAAGAAACTTTAGCAGTTACAGCAACCATTCCGTCGTCATAACCAACAGCCATTCCGCCAGTGTCAGCCATCCAGTCGCCGTGTGCGTTTATGTTGTAAGCACCATCTGGAGCTGCTGCGTAGTCAACACCATAGCCTGGTGCACCGAATACCTGTACGAATACATTGCCAGCAACGATCTTTGCAGATACGCTACCAGTTGAAGTAACACCGTTATCTCCATCTACATCTTCAACAGAACCGTTTTTGATGTGGAGACCAAGGTTTGAAACACTGATTTCACCATACAGGTCATCATCACCGCCATTAGAGTCTCCGCCGCTGTAAAGCGGAAGAATTACGTCTACGCTGTTTGAGTTTACAAATCCCATTGCCATAGGATCATCTAGGTTAATTCCAAAAGTCATACTTGCAGAACCAGAAACGTTAGCTTCAGTTTCAGCAAACGCAAGACCGGTAAAAGCAAGCAGTACAATTAAAAGAAGTGTTAGTTTTTTCATTCACTTCCTCCTTTTTTATTTGGGGTAAAAGTCAACGACCCATTCTCCCCTTTTATTCATTCAATTCGGAGTTAGTATAACAGCGGCATATATAGGTGTCAAGTTTTTTTATCGAAAGGAGGAAATAATATGGAGCAGACCATGTCCTATCTCCTCTATTACTATAGTATAACTCTTCTTTATCTTCCACTTTTCCTCTGTCATTTTCAGATTTACTGCGGGTTTTTTTAGCTTCTGTACCAATTTCCTCTATTATATCTATTTCTGTTACAAGAATAAGCAAGAAATTCTTTTTTCGCTTTTTTATTTCTCTCTTTATTGATAAAATATTGTAATTATCCGATAGACATACACTGGAATACAATATGAAAGACCTAGAGAGAAAACAAAGCGGAGACTGGTACGACATCCGTGAAGCTGCAAAGAAGCATGCGGATTTCATGCTTTTTATCAAACCGGATGCCGAGTTCCTCAACAAAGCACTCACTAACCTGCGCAACGCAGCTGAAGGGGGTATAGTCGAAGCAAAAAAGGAGGCACTGAAAGGAGTCTTCCAAACCGCATCCGATGCTCAGTACAGGTCTATTGAGCTTTCCAGGCTTGCTCCTCTTGAAGATACTCTTTTTACACTTATCTTCTGTATTATTCTTCAAAGAATGTATGTTACCGGAGTAATAGAGCTGAAGGAAAGACAGGCTGAGTACGATAAGAGCGACTATGACCTAAAGTCCATAATGGGGGACATTCAGAAACGGGTAAGCAAAAACCCTGAGACTGCAAAAAAGCAGACAGTAAAGAATATTCTGGTAAATATGAAGCTTTACAGCAAAGAACTCGAGTCAGCAAAGAGCCTTACAGCAAACCTTTCAAAGGAAAAAGCAAAGGCAGTGGCTGAGAACCTGAAAAAACGCTTGGCTGAAATAACCCAGACAATCCAGAGAAACTATGTTGAAATACTGAAAGAGGATGAGGAAAAGCCTGGCACTGAAAAAATCTCCTCTATCCCCGGTTTCGGAAACAAGGATTTTGCGCGGGTGCTGACCGAACAGGCGCGGCTGTTCACTGAGTTTAGGGCAGCTTTGCAGTGGGTTCGAAAAGAGCGGTACAAGGTTGGTGAGACTTTAGCAACCTTGAAACAGCGGCAGCAGGAGGTTGAAAACCTTATTCAGGCTGAATGGAACCTGTACAAAAACATAGGCGGAACAGAAGAGGGTGCACGGGAGCTCTCAATGCGTTCCCGCGCACTTGTTATGAATGAAATCCAGAAACAGCTCACCAGGCTATAAGCTTACAGCAGCTCCTTTGGACCATTCTCTTTGAGTTTCTCAACAATTTGTTTTACCTTCTGGGACTCCCCTTTTTTACAGACCATAACAACACCGTTATCAACTACTACAATTACGTCATCTACTCCGCAGAGTGCTACCGGCATGTCTGAATACACAGAATTATTGCTGCTCTCTGCTGTGAGCAGTGTCTTAACTTTGCTCCCAAAAATCTCGGTTAATTCATCCCATGAGCCTACATCGTTCCAGTCAAACCCTGCTTTTACCATTGCGACCTTGCTGCTCCGTTCTGCTACAGCGTAATCTATGGAAATAGACTCTGTACTGTTGTATACGCCCTTAATAGAATCCCCTGAAAGGCGGAGGACATTATCATCTTCAGTTATAGCCTTTGACACTGTAAACCCCTGGAAGGGCTTGTAAACATCCGGTGCATGGGTCTCTAGTTCTGCGAGAAATGCTCGTGAGTTCAGGCAGTACAAACCGGAATTCCAAAAGAAATTTCCTGCATCCAGAAACCGCACCGCTGTTTCACTGTCCGGTTTTTCCTTAAATGACTTTACTGCATACCCGGGGCCAAGCGCTTTGCCGCATTCAATATACCCATACCCTGTGGCCGGGCCTTGAGGGGGTATACCGATTGGCACAACATAGCCTTGGGATGCAAGTTCAGCAGCAGCCTCTGCGTCCTTTTTCATACGCTCAACCGGTGAGATCAAATGGTCTGCAGGCATCATGAGGAAGTTTCGATTCCCCTGCTCCTGCAGGTATACTGCAGCCAAAGCACAGGCAGGAGCAGTGTTTTTGCCCATTGGCTCAGCAAACACCGCAGCCTTATTCCCCTGGAGGTCTGACTTTTTCAGCTCCTCTGCAACCATGTCAGCATGGGTGCTGTTTGTAACTACAATAATAGTCCCGTCTACAATACATGCAGCACCGCGTTCAATGGTTTCCTGCAGAAAAGACTTTCCTTTTCCTGCATCCATAAACTGCTTTGGACGTTTTTTCACAGAAGCGGGCCATAGCCGTGTTCCTGAACCGCCTGCCAGAATTACTATATCGTTTAGCATAATTATCCTCCTTATTAGCTTCCACTATTGTGAAGGAAAACAGGAAGGTTAGCAACAATTAGTTTTCTCCTTCCAGCATACAGGCTCTTTCTTTTTGTTTTCCTTCTGAAAAATGCTATTACCCGGTGTTCTTTTTTTAGCAGAGGACAGGACCAAATTGCAAAAACAGCCGATTATTCTCTTGACCGGGGTTTTTCTGTTGCGTACAATTACGGGCAAATCCCTGTGTTTTCTGCCAGCTGAGGCAGCGAAGGGAATTCAAGGAGTAAAAAATGGGCAAAGGCTTTACACTTTCAATGTATCCGTGGACATATATAGCAAAGTATCATGATACTGATAAGAGATGGACAGAGGAGTTTGAGAAGAAACCCCATTTAACACAGGAACAGGAAGCAGAAATGGAGCCTGAGAAGCAGGCAAACCTCCTTGCAGGGAGAAACAGCTTCCCTGAACTGCCGTTGGTTAACTACACCACCCAATACGGGTACGGATGTTTTGAAGGGTTAAAAGCTTTTCCCCAGCCGGATGGATCGTTGAAAATATTCCGGTTAGACGAAAACGCAAAGCGCATGAACCGCTCCATGCGAGGCTTAAAAATGCCCGCTTTTCCAGAGGAACTGTTTGAAAAAGCAGTACTGGAAGTAATAAAGCGCAATAAAGACCTTGGTTTTTCCATTCAATACGACAAGGAGTGGGAAAAGGATGATTTCGCATCCGGCCATTCCATTTATATCCGGCCCTTTTCCTATTCCGAACCGGCAATTGGTTTAGGCATTCCCCAGGAGCCATGGGTCATTGTTGTTACCACTCCTGTAGGCTCATATTTCAAGCCAGGCTCAAAGTCAGCAGTAACAACAAACAGAGTACGGGCTACACACCACGGAACAGGGTGGATCAAGTGCGATGCCAATTATGTTATTCCTACACTTGCAAAAAAAGAGGCAGAAGCAGCAGGCTACATGGAAGCAATATTTCTGGATGCACAGGAAAAGACCTATGTTGAAGAAGGGTCGAGCTGCAATATCTTTTTCTACTTGAAAAACGGAAGCCTGGTTACTCCGGAACTGGATGACACTATTCTTCCCGGGATAAACAGGGCATCCGTGCTTCAGCTTGCAAAAGACCAGGGCGTAAAAACTGAAGAACGGAAAATAAGTATTGATGAGGCAATGTCAGAGGCAAAAGAGGTCTTTGTAACAGGCACTGCTGCAGGAATTTCCTATATATCATCAATAACCCATAAGGGAAATACTACAGAATTTACTGATGATAAGCCGGGAGAATTGACAGAAACACTCCATAGGGCATTAAAGGGAATTCAATACGGAGCTCAGGAAGATGTTCACAACTGGATGGTACGGGTTTGAGTAGATACTGCATACTAGCTGCCACAGTGTTTTCCATGCTTTTGCTTACAGCAGGATGTGCCCAATCCGATGCTGACCCTCAGGACTTTGTAAACGCAATCTCTATTCCTGAACCTGCGGATTATCTGCTTGATACTGAATGGGACATTGAAAATAATTATTCACTCAGCGCTCCTGACAAACAAGCCCTTGCACCGCTTTCCGCAGCTTTTGGACAGGTGCTTTTTCACCATCGCCTTGCACCAACAGGGGATGTATCCTATACCACAGACTCCGGCCTTTTTGTTGATGCCGATTTCCGGGGCTATACTCCTGTATGGGAAGAATTCAGGGGCACCCTCCCTGTAGAAGAGACTGATTCAGAAAACGAGGTCTCAAAGTATCTTTTCTCTGCTGCCGCAGCACTCGGTCAGAATTTTGGAGGAGAGGATTTTGCCAGAGACCTTCCTCAAATGCTTTCCTCTGTGGAATCTGTGTTTGGGTGTGAAATCCAAAGGTATGTATATAGTGATGAGAGCTTTCCCAACAGAAGGGATGAAATTATCGCAATAATTACCGAAGAAATTGATAACAACAGACCCTGTATAATACGTGTCCAAGCCCCGTCTTCAGAGTTTTCCATGCCCCTTGTGCTTGACGGGTATCTTGACCACGATACCGGATTTTTTGTGCACCTGAACTGGAGTGCCAGGGGAGTTCTTAACGGATGGTATGATCTTTTCTCTCAGATAACCCACTTTCACGAAGATTTAGAGCACAGAACTATTATTACTATTCATCCCAGAGAGGATTCCTGAAAAGTTCTTTGTACCAAAAAAAGAGAAAACCTGCGGTTAAAAATCCTCTACCTGCATATCCATTGGTAAGTCCGTATAAATTGACGGAGTATTCTCAGCCCCTGGATACATAATAGACCTGGAGTTTAGGTGCGCAAGGTTCGTAGTACTGCTTCTCTCAAGGGTAGCAGGATTTCTGGATAACGCATCGAATAGTTCGGATGCATAATACAGATTTGTCAATGCCCTGGAATAGTAATCCTCTCCGCCGCCTGCTTCATAGAGCCGGTAAAAGGTGACACCAAGGTTATTATAGGTCTTCATCAGGTATTCTATTAAGTTTCTGTGGTTCGGGTTTTCGTTAATCATAAGATACGTAATATTTTGACGCTCTCTTTCCAATATATCTAAAAGGTGTATATAATACCCTTGGGCTGAAAAATATGACCTGCGCTCAAAAAGGCTGTTTCCAGTAGAAAAAAGAAGATTACGGTTTGTTGAATACGGAGACGCTGCTGTGTAGAACTCTTCAAGTGCTGAATCGTAGTTTTCATTCATATACCGGATTACACCCATCTTATAGTTCTGGTCAGCATTCTGATAGAGATTGTCCTCTGCTTCTTCGAACAAGGCAAGGGCAGTATCAAACTCTCCTACCTGATAGTAATAAAGGTTTCCCAGATTATAATACAGACGCCCGAACATTCGATCCTGCTCCAGTAACTCCCGCTGGAGGGCATTTTCATAGAGGTCTATCCCTTCCTGGTAGAATTCCTCAGCTGTAAGGTATTCTCTCCGTTCATATTCAACCTCACCGCTTCTGTTAAAGGTGTCTATCTGCATTGCAAGCCTTCTTCGCGTGAGGGGAGTAGCATTCTCAAACAGCCTCCTGGCATACCCTAAAGCCCGCCGCTCCTCTGACAGGTTTTCTATCTCTCTGTAATACCGTGCTAGATGATAATGGACCTCCGGCAGACTCTCGTTTACATCCATGGCACGGAACAGAATTTCAGAAACCTCCTCTGTAATATTGTTATCTAGCAGGTAGCCCCCAAGCTCAGCATAAACATCCGGCTCTATAGGGATTTCTTCTTCACTTTGAAAAAAGTCCTTTAGTTCAACAACCCTGTCGTAATTATCTGTACGGATAAAATACCGAAGCATACGAAAAAGCAGGGTATTAGTTCTTCCATATTGTTCCATTAAGGTTGCGTAAACCCGCCGGGCATCTTCGTACCTAGTTGGATCAATATCAGCCCAAGCCATGTAATTGTCGCCTTTCATGAGCATTGCATCATAATCGAACATTTCCTCCTCCAGCACACGGTCAAGCAGCTGGTCTGCATGTTCGTAATTTGCCAGCACATTTGACTCAAGATCTGCATAATCAAGCAGTCCCTGTCTGTCAGTAGGATATATTTCCAGGAGTTCTTCATACTTCTCTGTAGCAAGTCCGTACTGACGCTCATCCCTGAATGTATCCGCATAGTTATAATACTGACTTCTTGAATGCCAGACATCCTGTGCCCTGTCAAAGGTTTCGTTTCCTTCGATATACCGGTCTTCCTCAATGTGATCAATACCCCTGGTGTAGAGGTAATGAGCATATGCAGGCTGGTATATAAAGGTGTATGAGAGCCATGAAATAACACCGAGAACAAGGGCAATAGCTGCAACAAGCCGGAGAATGGGAAAGACCTTTTCTTTAAACACATACCAGAGGGTGCCTTTCTCACGTTCCAGCTCTTCCCCGGTCTTTTTTTCATAGCTCTTGGGAACTTTTATCTTCTTCCCGGTTATCTTTGAAACAAGGTCAGCAATACTCTGAGGACTTGCACCTTTGACCAGCATATTCAAAAGCTTTTCAAGCCGCGGCCCTGACAGCTCCTTTTCTCCGATCAATTCCTCAATAGCAAGCTTTACGTTCCTCGGCAGCATTGCCAGTGTCTGCTGAACTGCCTTGAAATCTTCCTGGCTTAGGCTGACCTCTTTATGCTCTTCCTCTGCTCCGACTTCCTCAACAGCTACTGCAGGGTTTAATTCCTCTTCGTCCTCTGCCGCTTCCCCTTCCAGTTCGTCGGGTATACCAAAGCCTTCTCCAAAATCCGAGAGGCTGAATTCATCAAGCTCGAAATCTTCGCCTTCAGACTCCAAGTCGCCGAAATCCCCTTCATCTACAGGGGCAGCTTCTTCAGGTTCTCCTTCTTCTTCCCCGCCTGATTTAAAGTCCATATCCGGAGGAAGAGCGAAATCGTCACCAGGTTCATCAAAAGAGTCAATTTCCTCTGTTCCCCCTTCATCGGGTTCAGCGAAGTCAGGCTCCTCCTCAAAGCCTTCTTCTCCTTCAGGCACACCAAAGTCAACACCCTCTTCAAAGGTAATACCTTCCCCTTCAGAGGCTCCTTCCTGCGTACCTGCTTCAGCTTCTTCCATTTCATCCGAAATAGAGAAATCCTCAAAATCCCCAAGCCCCTCAGTTCCCTCTTCTTCTGAAACACCGAAATCCACGCCTTCTTCAAAAGAGATGCCTTCCTCTTCGCTGCTTTCTGCTTCCTCAACTGGCTCGCCTGCTTCTTCCGGCTCTTCAAATTCTTCAGGAAGCGCAAAATCCTCTTCACCAAGGTCTTCTGCCTCTTCAGCTGTTTCTTCTTCTTGTCCGCTTAAAAGGCCTTCCTGTAAAGCAGAGGTGTCTTCCATACCAAAGTCTTCATCCATCTCCGGCAGGGAAAAATCCTCATCTTCACCGCCTTCTTGCTCAGCTCCAGCTTCTTCACCAACTGCTTCCTCTTCTAACTCTTCAGGCAGGGCAAAATCTTCTTCCTCTGCTGCTTCTTCTTCTCCAGGCGCACCTTCTTCTTCTAAGCCTAGGCTTTCTTCAAAAGCAGCAAGGTCCTCATCGAGATCGCCGAACTCTTCAGCTTCCTCCTCTTGAGTTCCTTCTTCAGTGCTGGGTTCTTCCTCTTCAAGGCCTTCCTCAAAACCAGCCTCAAGGTCTTCCAAGCCTTCTTCTTCAGCTCCCAGCTCTTCAGGCTCTTCAGTAAAATCAGCCCCAGGTTCCTCACCAGCCTCCGGCTCACCCCCGCCTTGTTCAAGGTCCTCCAGGTCCTGCTCAATATCCAGAGCCCCTTCCTCTGTGTCTTCGAAGTCAGGGAATTCATCCAAACCAGGCAGACCTTCATCTGTGCTTTCAAAATCTTCATCAGGAACAGAGAAATTCAGAGATTCTTCATCCAAGCCCAGATCAAATCCGCCCTCTTCTTCAGCTCCCTCTTCTCCCGGTTGTTGCGCTTCTTCAGATGCAGCTTCTTCCTGGTCAAAAAGATCACTTACATCACCTTCTCCCCCGGACTCAAGGGTCACAGGCTCGAGCTCTTCTCCCCGTTCCCGCAGGATGGATGGTTCGTCTGCAAGTGAGTCAATATTTTGTTTTATATCTTCAATATCCTGAAGATTCGGCATAATCTACCCTTATTTTGGTTTTTGAAGAACTTCACTCAATGTATATACTATAATAGAATATACTATTACATGAAGTATAGATTATAGTCAGTCTTCTTTATATTCGGCAATGCAGGAAAATTTATGAATAGGAAAAAGCAGTGCGAACACTATATACCTGCTGAAGGCTTTTAAATTTATTTTATTAAGCTCCTTTTAATACTTTCCGAATACATTAATAGATGAACAAGGTTTTTATTCCACATAGTGTAACATTTTTATGTATTCTCCTCTTTATGCTTTTTCCTGGGGCAGCCTGTTATAGCCTCGAAATTGAAAATGTCCAGCTCCACTTGCGGATCGTAGGGATGGAAGAAGCAGCCCCTCCGGAGATATTTGAAGGCAATATTATATTTTCTTTTGAAGCAGAGAGGCCGGTACGCCATGTGGGAATAGCATTTCGGCATGAAAATTTTAACAGGATCCATACCTACTATAGAAACAGTAATGGGATATATTTCTTTCTATACCCTGTACCTGAAAACCAGGAATACATAGATTACCGAATCACTGTTGACGGGTTATGGCAGCCTGATCCGGAAAACTCAAGAACAGTCCGGGACAATAACAACATTCGTCTCTCTCGGATCTCAGTTCCCGAGGTACCGCAATACAGAATCACCAGCCCGGTAGTAGAGCACAACGGCATTGTACAGTTTATACTCCACGACTCGCCAGGGAAGACTGTATATGTTGCAGGTACTTTTAACAACTGGGACCCATTTTTTTCCAGAATGCGGGAAGTTCGACCTGGAGTGTATTCAACTAGACTGAGAATGAATGAAGGAACACATTTCTACCATTATATCGTAAACGGTGAAAGAATACTGGACCCGCATAACACTGATATCGGATATAATTGGGAAGGGGTTGAGCTATCAACCTTTACAATACCAGGCTTACCTAGAGATTAAGCATCCAAGTATTTATATATTTCATCAACCTTAAACGGTTTTTTCAGATACCCTATAGCTCCTGCATCCAAGGCTTCCTGGAGCATCGGGTCTGTGGGATACCCGGTTATGAGCAGAATTTTTGCATCTTCTTTAGCATTTTTTATATTCTTCACAACCTCGGCACCGCTTTTATTGGGCATTTTCAGGTCTACTACGATAAGATCGTACTCTCCGCTTAATGCTTCTTTTTCTCCGGATTCAGCATCAACAACACCTTTAACCTCATGCCCTGCTTCTTGAAGAATAGTATTCAGCGCGCCCACAATCATCACCGTATCATCAATTACAAGAATTTTTTTACCCAACACCCTTCTCCTTGTACTATTAAAGAAATTGTACTAAAAATAATCGAAAAAGTATAGTAATATCTACTATAGTAACATATGCAGGATATTGCAAATACGGTTTTAATAGGAGCAAATGTAAGAAAACAATGGAAACTGCTTCATACATTGCATTACTCACATCGCTCACAGCTACCGGCTGCGGAATCTATGTTTTCTACAAGAGCCCGAGGGACGCACTAAACAAAATTTTTCTCCTCCTCATGTTCTGCATTGCATTCACCAGCTTTATTGAGTTCGGTTTTCATGAGTCCAAGTCTATTGAATTCGCAATGTTTTGGATCCAGCTGGATATTGCCTGGTTCCTTCTCACCCCATTGTTCCTCCACTTCACTCTGCTCTTTACAGAATATATGAAAGCAAAGTTCTTTTCGCTTAGATATGTGCTTATATATGGACCAAGTTTATTGTTTATTATTATCAAAGTTTTTACTCCATTTTTAACAAGCGTTCCTATACAAGGAACAGCTGGATGGACATATGCGATAAACGACTCAGGAGTTCTTTATTATTTGGCAATTATTTGGTTTGTAATTCAAGGACTCCTTTCCATATTCCTGATAGTCAGGTATATTACAAGAACAAACCAATGGATCAAAAAACAACAAGCCTATTTCGTTCTATTCAGCATTATTATACCAATATCTTCCCTAATTTTGTATGAGCTTGTATTCTTCGCTTTAGATATTCATCTTCATCAATTTTACAGTGTTTCCTTTATTACTTCGATTATCATTATAACCTATGCAGCAGTAAAGTATGATATGTACACCCTAACTACAGAAGCAGCTGCTTCACATCTTTTATCTATTGTTCCGGACTGCATGTTCCTGGTGAATCAGGATCAGCGCATTGTTTCTGTAAACAATGCTGCAGCAGACCACCTTGAAAGCAGCGCAGAAAAAATAATTGGAGAGGATATTAGCAGGTATTTGCCTGACATTGAACTATCCATCCCGACCCAATCTTTTCAGCCCCAGGAAGAAATCGTAGATTTCGAGACTTGGCTGAAAACTCCGAACGGACTTATACCGGTTTCTTTGTCATTAAAGGAGATTAAAAATAAAGCAGGTATTTCTGAGGGGTATATATTTATTACACGGGATATTACACACCGCATTCATACGGAAAAAGCTTTACTCCAGAGCGAGACGCGGTATAGAACCCTTTTTGAGCAGTCCAATGACGCGATTATTCTAGTAAATAGTTTCGGCAGGATTCTGGATCTAAACACCAAAGCTTCTGTTCTGTTTCAAACATCAAAAAGCCGGTTGAAAGCATTGACAATAGAAGAGCTTGCAGTTCTTATCGGAAGCTCAGCACTGCCGCAGGTTATTTCAACCCTGAAGACAGTGGGAACACACCTGCTGAATATTGACTCAAGCCAAAACCCTTTAGGTCTGGATTTAGAATTAAGCCTTCGGATGATTGATGCCCAGCAGAGCATTATTCAGGTCATATTAAAAGATGTAACTGACCGCAAACGGGACCTTGAAAAAATCCAGAACATGGCGAAATTCCCTTCAGAGGACCCTAACCCTGTGTTCCGCATTGCAGAAAACGGTACCATTCTCTACATGAATGCAGCTGCTGAACCGTTAATTAAGAAAATAGAATACAATACTGCAATGTTTTTACGGCCAAAAAACCAAGAGGAAACCTTGAACTACACAGATACACTGGAGTTTTATATTGGCAACAAGCTTTTCTCTTTCCGGACAGTTCATATACCAGAGAGAAACTATATAAATGTTTATGGTACAGATATAACAGCACAGAAAGAACTGGAAAACCAGCTAATACAAGCCCAAAAAATGGATGCAATTGGAAGACTTTCTGCAGGAATTGCTCACGATTTCAACAATATGCTTATGGTTATCCTTACCTACTCGAATTTTCTTCTATCCAAGCTAAATAAAGATAATCCACTTTACAAGCCGGTTGATCAAATCAATTCTGCAGGAGAAATTGCGGCACAAATAACTGACCAGCTCCTGACCTTTTCCAGGAAGCAGGCGCTTGAGCCTGTTATCATCAATCTGAACCAGATAATCGAATCTATGGAGAATATGCTTAAAACAATTACCGGAGAAACGATCTCCCTGGAGTTTTCACTCCAAAAGGAACTGAAACCGGTTTTAATTGACCCCAACCAGCTAAAACAATGTATTATAAACCTCGCACTGAATGCACGTGATTCCATGCCCGGGGGAGGCAGCCTGAGTGTAGCTACCTACCTAAGAAAAGTCTCTCCCCGCGACAGGGACCCAAAGCACAAGGAGATGCAACAGGGAGAGTATTCCTGCATTAAAATTGAGGACACAGGTCATGGAATGAATACAGAGGTTATTGAGCACATCTTTGAGCCCTTTTACACTACAAAAGACCAGGGAAAAGGCACCGGCCTAGGACTTGCAATGATTTACGGATTTATAAAACAAAGTAAAGGTTACATTTATGCGGAAAGCGTTATAGGGAAAGGCACCGCATTTTATATCTATCTTCCTGCAGCATAACAGCAAAGCCCAAAACGCATCGGATAATATTTTTTAGTGCAAAGAAAGAAAGAATGTGGTACAATTCTGATAATGTATATATAAGTAATTGGTATTTGTAAAAAAGGTAAAAAGTCAATGTCCTCTTCTAAGCGGAAAAACTACATTCCTCTTCGAATAATTCTTTTTCTTATTATATTTATCATATTCACTCCATTATTTCTTTTCATTCTTATAACTCAATATCAACAGACTGAAGCGTTCTTTCAAAATCAGTACGAAGAGCTTCGAAATGCAGCAGAATTAAACATTCTGAACACCCTCTATACCATGGATGATATGAATAAGGTTATAGAGAGGGTAATTGATGAAGACTTTGAGATAATCTTCGAACGGCTAATTGAAGAGTATGAAAATACGGGAAGGGATCCCTTCGCTATTGACTTAAACGCGCTCCAACAAGAAACAGGGGGCTCAATTGACTTTTATATTATCTCAGAAGCTATCGAGGTAATCCACACTACCTATGAGCCGGATATGGGACTGGACTTTCAGCAGTATCCCCAATTCAGGTCACGGTTACGCAGGATCCTCCAAGAAGATTCCTATGTCTCGGACAGAATTACCTTTGAGATTCGCACAGGTCAGCTGCGGAAATACGCATATATGCCAAGCCCGGATAACCGCTATCTTTTTGAACTTGGATTGAAATCCGCTGAGTTCGATGAGTTCTCCCATATCTTTCGACTCCAGCCGATTATCGAACAATTAGAAACTACTATACCCTATTTAGTAAGCATCAATGTTTATGATATGTCAGCTTCTCTGGTTACTGATCATACAGAGTCCGTATCCCCTTTAGAACAGGAAAATGTACTGGCAGTTTTTGAAGATAACCAGCCTATTTCCATCCCAGGGGCACGGCCTTTCTCTGAGACAAAGTATATATATGCTGACTTTCAGGACCCAAGGTACCCCACTGATACCAGCCGGGTCATACAAATGGTATATTCAAACCTCTCGTTGTACCAGGAGTTAGTCCGCGCACGGGCACGGCATTTTCTCATCGGTATTATAATCATACTCATTATCCTCTTCACCAGCTACTTAATCTCAAAGGGCATTACCAGCCCAATACATAACATGATTACAGAAATTGAGAGAATCAGCACAGTAAATCTGGACCATCCAATAACAACAAAGACAAGGAGTGAACTCACGGTATTAAAGGACAGCATAAATAGGATGGTATATAGAATCCAGGGGAACATGAAAAGTCTGAGAATCTCTGAGGACAGGCTGCGTGAAAAAAACCTGTATTTAAGCAAGCTTATTGAAGAGCGGAATGAGCATATTGTAAACGCAGAGAAAATGGCTGACCTAGGCAGAATGATTGCCAGTGTAGCACACGACTTGAACACTCCGGTCGGAATCGGGATTACAGCAATCACCCACTTAAAGGAAAAAACAAAAGAAATCCAGACCCTTTTTGCAGAAGGGAAGATGAAGAAATCCAATTTCTCTGACTATATAGAGGTATCAGAGAGCAGCTCAGAGATGATCAAGAAAAATCTGGAAAAAGCAGTGAAACTGATAGGCAGTTTTAAGCGTCTGGCAGCAGACCAGGCATCAGAAAGCCTGGAAGAGTTTTCAATGTACAGACTGCTTGAGGATACAAAAATTAGTATGTACCCTAGCCTACGAAAAACTGTCCATACATTTTCATTCTCCTGCCCGCAGGATCTTGTTATCACCGGATATCCTGGTTCCTATTCCCAGATATTCACGAACCTTATTCACAACAGCCTTGTTCACGGATTTGAAGGAATCGACCATGGGGAAATTAACATTGAAATCTTTGCCGATAATGTGAATATATATATATATTATACAGACAACGGTAAGGGTATCCCTGAAAAGGATCTGTCAAATGTTTTTGAGCCGTTTTTCACTACAAAAAAAGGAAAAGGCGGAACAGGATTGGGAATGTACATTATTCATAAAATAGTGCACCAGAGACTTGGCGGCAGGATTTCCATAGAAAACAATGTAGATTCAGGGATTCTCATAAAGATGGTCATTCCCTTTTCTGAATACCCAAAACAAGCATGAGTATAATACAGAGACAGGACCAGGTCCTGGAAAACCTGGACAAGCAGTGCGACTTTTTACACCGCTCAATTCTAAAGGACGAGAGACAAAACAATCCCCTGGATATTGATAAAGTCTTAGAATATAGTGCTGCGTGCTTATCGTATAGTGTCAGGGTGTTGGAGAAAGCCAGATTTTTTCCGGAAGACATGAAAAAGCGCTATACAAAAGCAAAAATTCGTACAGAGAATGCCCTGCAATACCTGCGGACCCTCCTGGACCTGAACATCTCCATTGACCAAAAAGAAGATATACAAAGCCTGCCGAAACTTCAGGAGTCATGGGGATTACTCGAACAGCTTATATCTCTCGGCGGACGGGACATCCTATTTTCACATGACTCAGATGTATCTGAAAAAACAATCAATACTGCTGCAGAGGAATTGTACACAGCTGTGCGTAAATACGGAGACAGAGATGATGACTACACTCCGATTGAGCTGACCATTCACACACCGCCTGTAATCCGGGCAATGGTTAAAGCCTTTTTTCCTGAAACCTATTCTATTGATGAGAATACCGAGTGCGGTACAGATGAGAATATTGTGTATCATTCGGACACAATGACTGTTCCCCTTCCCCAGGCAATATCGCTATTAGAAACAGAGATAATCCCGAAACTAACAGAAAAAACAAACAAAAACCCTGGTAATAAACATGCATTGGAAGACCTTGCTGCAGCAAGAAGACAGCTTGAGTACTTCTCAGAAATACATTTCGCCCCCAGGGCAAAACCCTTTATTCCTGAGAAAGACTTTTATACTGCTGCTTTTTCTCAATTTGATAAAAACGGAGACCGCTTAATCACAGTAAAACTTCCGGTTACCTTTAATAGCGGGACAAACACAGACCGGAAATTCCAATACATAAAAGAATATCTGATAAAGCACCTTGCTCTTACACAAATAAGCAAAGCCCTTTCGGAAGACTATAAATGGAGAAAAAGCCTGTTAAGCGGAAGAAACGGAAGCTACTTTCATCCTTCTTCAAAACTGAATCAAAAGGAGGCTTGGCACTGTCTAAAACAGGCTCTTCCTTTTTTCCGTAAGCTGGAAAACCCTGCATTCCTAGAATATTTTATTCAAGCAGTACAGTTAGCAGAAGAACCGTTAAACTGTATTACCCGTTTTATTGAAGCTGAGTCATTAATACCAATACCAGAGCAGAAATGAGGACTCCCAAAGCTACCGGTTTAGGCAGAAATCGGATCAGCATTTCTCCAAGACCTGCATTCCCCTGGGTACTCCTGCTTAAGAAAATCCACTGCAAATTCTATAGCCCGTACAGTAAGCCCTTCACACAGGTGAGGGGGGTTATCATCTGTGAATCCCTCCGGACGCAGTACAGAACAGGATACACTTGAAAAGCGTTTGGTAAATTCTTTTGCAAATTCGCTACACTGTGCTGCAATTTGCTTGTTTGTTCTGCCTTGCTCAGTACCGTAGACTCCGAGAAACATGAGCATTCCCTCAACAAGGCCGCACTGTTCTCCGGCCCCGCCTGCTCCATGCATGCCTTTTGCAGCAGCTATAACCTGCTGGGAAATAGTAATACCTGTTACTGCAGCCAAGGTTTTTAGTACTGTACTGGCACAGTTTATATTCAAGTCCCAATAACAGTGCCGTACCTTTTCATTAATAAAGAGTTTTCTGTCCATATGCCCCCTCTCCTTACTTTACCATGGATAACTCCACTGACTAGGCACTATAGTTGAATGGCATTCTTTATGCAATAGAGCTATTTTATATTTTGCTGACTGTTCTTTTTAAAATTCCAAATGCCCTTCTGAAAAATTAAGAATGGAAAAATACGTTACAGTTTTTTTGATGCAGGTCATATCTTAGGATCTTCTATTGCCTATTTAACAATAAAAAACGCGGATAACAAAAAGGAGGTCCGCATTATACTTCGATAATGCGGCCTGTTCTCCTAAGCGCGGATAGGAATAATAGTCTAATTTATTCCTGGTGTGCGTGACCGTGTTCCAGCTCTTCATCGGTTGCTTCACGGACATCTTTAACTTCAACATCAAAATGCAGTTCTTTTCCTGCGAGCGGATGGTTTCCATCAACAGTAACCTGATCACCTTCAATAGACTTAACCGTAAGTATGCGCATTTCATTCTCAAGCTGAGCCTGAAACTGCATACCTGGTTCAACAGTATCAACACCCTGAAAGTTGTCTTTCGGTACTGCGAAAATCATTTGATCATTGTACTCTCCATATGCCTTTTCAGGAGGTACTGTTGCTTCCAGTTTTACCCCTTCTTCCTTTCCTTCAAGCTCTGCTTCTAAGCCTGGTATAAGATTATTGTTTCCATGAAGATATGCAAGGGGCTTTCTTCCTTCGGAAGTATCAATTACCTGGCCGTTTTCATCTTTTACTGTGTATTCAATTTTTACTACACAGTCCTTTGCTATTTGCATGTATTCGTCCTTTCTTTAACCTGCCTGTATATAATAAAAAAACGTATAAATTTCAGACAACCTAAATATATGTTATTTCGTCCAATATAACGATAAAAGCCTGATTAAGCAAACCGATACCGGATTTTTTCCGGAATTCTGTACTATTCAGTCCTGTTTTCTGTTTTGGGAAACTCAAGAATAATTCTTACACCATCCTTGCTCTGTACCGATATTTTACCTGAAAGCTGATCCGCAAGAATATATATAAGCTGCAGTCCAAGGGTTTCCTTGTTTTCACTGAGCTCCATTCCAACACCATTGTCCTGGATAATCATTTGGTATTGATTATTGCTCTGAAAAAAGTGAAGCGACAGTATTCCCTCGTTTTTTTCTGGAAAAGCATATTTGAGAGCGTTTGAAATCGCTTCATTCATAATCAGACCGCAGGGAACAGCCTTTTCTATGTCAAGAAATACATCCTGAACATCTATACTCCATTCGACCCTTCCGCCTGCAGGATAGGAATTGAGCAGCCCATGAAAGATAGACTCCCCATAGTCTGCCATATCTATCTTCGATAAATTCTCAGACTTGTACAACAACTCATGCACGAGGGCCATACTATCTATTCTATTTCTGGATTCCTCCAACACGCTTGCAAGCTGCTCATCATCAAATGTGCTTGACTGTAGGTTTAACAGGCTCACAATAATCTGCATATTATTCTTTACCCTGTGGTGGATCTCCTTTAGGAGCACATTCTTCTCACGAAGCGAGGCTGAAATATGGTTTTCATAATTGACCCTCTTTGTAATATCAGTGGCCATAATTACATAGACATTAGTACCGTCAGCAAGGCTGCCAATACGTGCTCGGTTTAGATCCCAGACGATATTATCTCCTTTCTTTGCAGTAAGCGAAAGATTCACCAATTCAGCATTCTCTCCGCCGGACCTAAGGAACCCCACTACCTCTGTCCATCTTTCCTTGTCTTCCAAAGAAGAGATGAGCTCGTCAGGGAAATCCTGATTCTCCTCTGGCTCAAAGCCTAATGCCTGGTCCCATTTAGTGGAGGAAAAAAGGAGCCGCATGTCCTCAGTATAGACTACAATAGGGATCGGCGCATGGCGGATAGTATTTCTAAAGCGCTCATTACTGTACTGAAGCTGCTTGACCATAGCCCTTCTTTGGTTAAACTCTCTTGTCAGCTCTTCACGCGAATAAGCAAGCCGGTCTGTCATCTTATTAAACTCAGCAGCAAATTCATCGAGTTCTGAGTATGCGGATAGCTGTATCCTTTGTTGAAGATTCCCTTCAGCAACCTGGCGCATCCTTTTCTTCAACTCAGATACTGATGACAGTATGGAACTAAAGGAATGCGCAGAGATGAGTACAGCAACACCTAGTGTAAAAATCAGCAGGAATACAGTGAAAAGGAAATATGTATAAAACCACTGGAGTGCTGTGCTCTTTTTTTGATACACCGCAACTAACCAGGGATAGGCATCACTTGCCTGGGCATATACAAAGTAATCCTGTTCATTATACACTGCTTCTATAAGGCTTCCTTCTTCTGCTGCTGCCTGTAACTCAGCAAAATTTGGTTCCACCCTGCGGGACTCAAAATATTCACTTATGCTGTGCCCCATGTATATCCCGTTTCTGTCAATTACAGAAAAAAGCAACTGACTCTCTTCTCCTGCTGTTAGAATATGTTCCTGTATAAATCCTAATGTAATCTGAAAAATAATAATACCAGCTTCAGACCTATAAGATGAAAACAACGCGGAGTTACCAGTTACTATAGATAAAGAAGAAGAGGATATATAATGCTCATTTCCCTGGAGAACAGGACGCACAAAAGCTGCATTCTCAAGACTAATATCCCTTAGTTCAGGTATCCTTGGATAGAGCCTCGATATCCTGCCTTCCGGATTTAGAAGAATAATGCTTTCAAGCCAGTGGGAGTTGGATACCATGGTAGCCATAATGGACTGGATCATCTCCTCACTATAGCTGCCGTTTTCTAATTCAGAGATAAGTATACTCGACATTTCATTTACATGACGGAAAAAGTCTTCTACATTCTGGATAATTGAATTACTTATTAACCGGTTATTATACAGTAGATCTTGCTTTGTTGAATTACTTATCGTAAAACCGGTAATGACCAGCAAAATACATAGGGGTACTAAAAGGAGCACCATAGTTCTTCGCAGAAAAGAAGAGAAAAGCCCGGGAGAAGAGCTGGTGTGCAGATTTTTCATCGCCCGTTCTCCGCAAAAACAAAACGCCCGTCTTCAACAGTAAAAATATGGCCCTCCCTCTCGCAGTCGCCGTACTCATTTATTCGAAAAATTGACTGAAGTCCGTGAAACCTGGCGTGCCGGATTATCGTTTGCTTCAGGTCTTCAGCTGACCATGAGTCAGTATTCTGCAATGCATAAAAAAGAACCTGCACCGCTTCATATGCATACACGGAAGCAAACCCCGGGGACTGGTGGAATATCTGTTCGTATTTTTCCCTGAACCTGCGGTACTCCGGCTGCTGGGAACCTTCTATAAAATAACCGGCTATACGGATCCGGTCCAATGCAGTGCCTCCGTACCGGATGAGTGCATCTGTCATTGCCCAGCTGCTGGTAAGAACAACCTGAGTACTCCCAAGCTGTTCTAAGAATTGGCAAAACAATGCTGTTGACAAACCGGGGGCAAACACAGCAGCAGCATCCGGTTCAGTCTCTATGGTCTGTGAAGCTGCCGCCTGAATTGCAGAAAAATTATCCGCGCGAAAAGAACCAATAACCTCAAGTACTCCGCCTGAAGAGGTAATCCCATTTTGAAAGAATTCGAGCTGCTGCCTACTGAATGCAGTGTTTTGAGTCTCGAAAAAACCGGTAAAATTCCACAGCTCTTGGCCTACAGCATAGTCAACAAGCAGCCGGGCCTGGTCCTCAGATGTATACACTATCCTAAAAAAATTATCATCTATACCAGTAAGTGTATCAGTACTAATTGTGGGAGATATCATGAAAATATCATTCTGGTTTGCAAACCTAACAGTCTCTGCAGCAACAGAGCTTGTCATATGACCAATTATTGCAACAGCACCAGCGTCCAGAAGCGCCTGATCAGCTTGTACTGCCATATCCGGGTCTGCTTCATCATCCTCTGTAAGGAGGATAAGCTCTCTGCCGTTCAATCCCCCTGCTTCGTTTATTTCTCTCACCGCAAGCTCTGCTCCATTTCGGCCGGAAACACCGAGGTCTGACAAATACCCGGAAAATGGGCCGGCAAACCCGATTTTTATACTAGATGCAGAGCAGGAAAAGGAGGTAACAAGGATTTGTATTAATAATATTATAAGAATTAATACCCTGACTCTATTTCTTTTTTGCCTCATTTACTGCCTATCTTTTCTATTATCTCCATTTTCTTTAATAAAGATAATAGTTTCTCCCTCTTTTTGCAAGACATTCATATAAACCGGAAGATAAATCCGAGAAAACACAAGCAGCTTAATTGAAGATCATTGTTAAATTATTATCCGGAAACGCTGATTGTAACCTCTTGGGAAAATACAGAAGCATTGGGAAATCTGGCTTGAATACTGTGCTGTCCAGGGGACAAGGGAAGGCGTATTTCATAGGGATACTCAGATGCTTGATAAAACTCACCATTTACAAACCAGTGTATTTCATCTACAACAGGATACACTGATGCATGTAAAGGTATAGACTGGTACTCAGCAGGAAGACCAGGGTCAAGAATAAAGGCACTTCCATCTAACGGACTAGTTACTTCCACCTGAGCCTGAGAATCCTGGTGAAAATACCTGGGAGGCGCGCCATAGTCATTGTGTTCTGCCCATACCGCATATTCCGGGGGGAGAACAGTAAACACCTGGAGCTCAACAAGCTCAGGCGGAGTTGCACCATCCGCCTGTGTGCCAAACCTGGAATCAACAGCAAAGCGGAGATGGACATTACACTGTTCTGTGGGAACAGTGTCACTTGAGAAGTATTCCATTACTGTTGATGGACAGTCTCTGCCTGCAAGCTTGCCGGAAAGAGAACATATTTCTGCGGGTACACTATTTTCAGGCACCGGAAAATCCGGACCTGTCGAAAACGTGTTATCCTCAGAATAAGCTCTATTTAGTATACGGTGCAGAATTCCTGCAGCATGAATCCCTGCAATACTGTTCATAGGACTATGCTCAGGATGCCCTATCCATACACCTGCAATATAGTCTTCCGAGTACCCGATAGCCCAGGCATCCCTATAACCCTGGCTAGTCCCTGTTTTCACTGCAACCGGATAATCGAATTCTAGTGCTGAGAGTCTGGAAAAAGACGGAAGTCTTGCTGACGGATCAGAGAGGAAGAGAGAGATCTGCCTTGCAGTATTTTGGGTATAAACCCTTCCTTCGGGCACATGCTGGGAATCAGCTCTCCATTGAAGCGCAAAATCCCTACCCTGGTTTGCCAGCACACCGTAAGCACGTACCAGGTCCTCAAGGGTAAGGTATACCCCGCCAAGCACAAGTCCAGTACCATAGTATTCCGGACCGCGGGTCGGCGGACAAAGTCCGAGCCTGGAAAGATGATCGTAACACCTGACAGTTCCAATTCCCTGAAGTACCCGTACAGCAGGTGTATTTCTGGAGTTCGCAAGCGCCCTTCTGTAGAGCATGGGACCGAAAAACCGGTCATCATAGTTTTCTATAATTATGTCACCGCTTTGGTTCCTTATCTGCAGCGGAAGGTCTGCTATAATACTCGCGGGCGTATATATCCCTGTTTCTAAGCCAAGTGCAAAAATAAACGGCTTTAATATGCTTCCTGAGGAACGAGGTAATGCAGCATAATTGATTGCACCGGAGAATTGAGTGTCATAATAATCTTCTGAGCCCACATAAGCTAAGATCCTTCCTGTTTCCCTGTCTGCTAACAGTGCAGCAGCATTCCCTGCGCCGAAATCCCGAAAAGTTTCAAGTGCTTCTGATATTTCAAGTGCAGCAGCATGCTGCAGAGTATAGTCAAGACTTGACCGCACTACAGTCTGTCTGCCTCTGTTAAGCCCGTCCTGGTCAAATAATCTTCTGGTAAAATGAAAGGCGCTCATACTCCGCTCCTGTCTAACAGGAGCAGCCATATCAGCCAATTGCTCACTCGCTGCATTGTATTCTGCTGCAGTAATTCTATCTTCCTGCCGGAGCAGATCCAGAATAACTCCTGCCCTTTGCTGTGCATTTTGAAATCCATCAAAGGAAAACAAGTCCATTTCTCCCGGAGACTTGGGTACTGAAGCAAGGAGAGCAGCTTCTGCCCAGCTCAGATCTTCCAGTGGTTTTCTAAAAAAGCGCCGGGCTGCATAGGCAAAGCCGTGAAACTGAGGTCCTGTAGGCGCGATACGCATATACTGCCTCAACACAGCATCTCTTCCATAGGTGTTTACTAAAAACAGAGCTGTTAACATCTCAATTGCTTTGTTCAGAATATTTCTGTCCCCAGAGTCTTGGAGCCGCGCCACTTGCATTGCAATAGTGGACCCTCCCTGGATCGGACCTCCAGAGAGGTTATGAATAGCTGCCCTCACAATTCCTCTAGGGTCTACACCTGGATGATGATAAAACCGTGTATCTTCAATTTGGAGAATACAGGTCCGGATCCGCTCAATACCCCTTGCTCCAACTTCCCAGTATCCAAGAGTGTCGTATTCAAGCACACCTTCTGAGAGATAGGTACTATCTTGGTAGTATACAAGGGCTGTGGGCTCAGGATCTTCCAGCCTTGTACGAAAGGCTGCATAAACTCCGAAAAAAATACCGGATAAAGCAATGAGGATCCATAAAGCAGCAGAGAGAGTGCCTGCTGCACCAAGTTTTGTGCAGCAGGCGCTGAAAAGCTTTCTCTGATCCATAATAGCAGTTGTTACTCCGTATTCCTAATATTCAGCAGAGCCCCTTCCGACGATCCATAGGTTCGGGGATCATACAACAGGTCAGCTGAAGCTGGAGGAATGGAAAAAGCACCGGAAAAGGAAGCTTTCTCCCGAAAATAAAAATGATACGTTCCTGCAGGAAGATTTTGATAGTAGAAAACAACCTTGCCGTCCAAATACCGAACATAATCCGGCTCCCTGGTAAGCCGCCCCTGGGGTACTGCCTCTGAAGATGAAATATCCAAATTCGGGTTCATTATTTCACACCCTGCAGGAACCGGTATTTCAACTGCTGCAAAATAGTGGTCTTCACTGCTTGTTATAGTAACATGTTCTTCTATAATCGTATCTGCATCCAAGGATATGCTATCCTCTGACTGAATCTGTATCCTATTAATAATTGCATTATCCTCCACAATCTGAAATTCCCGGTTTACAACAAACCCGTCGGACTCTGCAGGTATACCTGATTCACTAAAAGCAGGGAAATACCTGGTCCTGACCCAGACAAACGGAGGCTGATCCTCAGGTCCTTCAAGGTAGGTAAGCACCGGCTGAGCTTCTGCATATAGGCTCTGTTGAATAAAGCGCTCGCTGCTGAGTACCAGCTCCTCTGTTCCTTCTTCAGTTCCCAGCCTGAAAACATGCCTGTTCTGTACAGGCGGGTCCGAAGAGATTACTCTGGCAAGAGTCAGGAGGGCACTCGCTGTACGCCTGGAACCGCCCCAACCAAGATCATCGCCCCTGCGGACCAGATCATCAATCATAAGCTGCAGTCTCGGCGAATCAGGATCTGCATGAAGCAGGGCTGCAATTACTGCAGAAAGGGTCCTTGTTTCACTGGAAAGTGCAGGGCCTCCCCAATACCGTCTGGAATAGTCAAGACCTGCAAACTGTTCTTCCCCGTCAACAAGGCGGAACACAGAACGCTCCCACAGAAGATCTACCAGCTCCTGAACAACAGGGTTATCCCCCCTTCCTGAGCGGTAATAAACATCGATCATTCTTGCCATGGAGTACAGACTTTGGTTCCGCGCTCCCCTAAGCAAGTCTTCAGCATAGGCATAGTTAAATCTATCAAATAGCGCAAGGCCATAGAGAGCGTCCACCCGTTCCTCAAAGGAATAGCCGGAAATAAAATACCGGTAATCCGAGCGAAGTGCCTGTTCAAGCGACCGGGCAGTGCGTCTAAGGATATCAGGCTCAACAAAATAGCCTGCACCTCTTGCTGCAGCGAGAAATTGAAAAACATAGGCTGTTAGCGACACATACCCTTGGGTTCCAGGCCAATAGGCGTATAGACCGTTGTCATCTGTCACTGTTTCCAGATAAGAAATAAGCGAATCGATCTCTCCAGAAGTTATTCCTGTATTCCAGTCAATACCAAGATTGTCAAAAATATCCCGAAGCACGATCCCAGGGTATACCGCACTCACCCTCTGCTCTGTAGAGCGCGGCTGAAAATACCGCACAGCTTCCAAACCTGTGAGAAGACGGAGAAGCTCTGAATCCCTGGTAATCAATATTGACTGAACCATGCTTCCCTCTTGGAAAGCACTTTGTGCCTCAGGAATTTCCACCTCTTCTCCAACGGCGGGCATTACTGTGTTTTCAAGATACACCTCCTGAAGCCCTGTGCTTACTGGCAGCTGAGTTTCAAAAGCATCTGCAGCACTGTCTGAAAGCCGTTCCACACCAAGCCGTACTAGGGCAAGGGTACCGTCCTCTGCATCCCGGGGAACCCTAATTGGGAAGTACACCTGTACTGGCTCACCGCGGTTAAGCATTATTTCGCGGGACGCACTAGTCTGACCACCGGAGGTAACAAGACCTTCCAGCTGAAGACCAGCACTTCCGGCGCCCTCTTCTCCTTCTACCAAGCGAGCAATACCTCCAGCGGAAAACTCATCCCCAGGCCGCAGCAGCCGCGGAAGACTGGATTGGACAATTACAGGAAGCCGGATCGAGATTACCGATTCTGCTGTTCCGAACATAGACATTTGGGAAACTGCTACAGCACGTACTGCGAAGTCAGTAAGGTTATCCGGCATTGGTATATTCACCACAGCCCTTCCGTTGGTAACCTGAACCTCATCATCAAAAAAGGGTACGGTTGAAAAGTTCCTTCTCACTGTTGTCTGCTCCATCAGCCGCATAACCTCATCTTCTGCAGCAGTGGGTTCATAATATCCGCCGCCGCCAGGAGTCTGTTCAGTCGGAAGGTTTCCAACTGTCTGGTTCCTTGTATCCCTGAGAGTAAGGTAGGAGGAAACAGGATCTATGAATGCTTGTAAAGGATCAATTGGGCCTTCCTGAGCAAGTGAAAGCACTGCCCTGTCTACAAGCCACAACACGATCTGGCCGTTAACCGGGTTCCCTGCAAAATCGGTCACACGGATTTCCATTTCTGCCTCTTGACCAGGAAGTACCTGCTCCTGGTGTTCAAGCTCTACATTAAGCTCATGCCTGACTGTTGCTACAGGAACATAAGTGGTGTTTGCCATGGATATTGGGCGTCCGCGGTCTACTCTGCCGTCCAGCTGCTGTGCTGTTCCCGGAAGCCGTCCCCGCATAAGCAGGGTATGGATGTGAAATCCGGGGGGATAGTTTTCCATAACTGCCATAGTAAATACCCCTTGGCCGTTCCGGATATCTACCCATGAATACCGGTTCCCCTGAGGAGTTTCCGCAATTACCAGGGCATGTGCATCCTGAAAGGGGCTTTTCAAAAGCAGCTCTACCTCATCCCCTGGTTCGTATTCATTTCTACTGAGTACTGTTTCAAACACATTTGCCTCTGTCCGCCGCCATGCAGCAGGTGTTTCACCTGCCATGTATAAGTCCTGACTTACCTGCTGGAGCCTGCCCAGCCTGTCCCGCGCAAGGACCTCAACAACATATATACCTGAATCATCTACAGGAACATCAATTTCAAAAGGACTATCTGTAGAAATATATTCCTGTTCATATACAAGCTCATCTACTACATCGCTAGTATATCTGGCTTCTCCTGTGGTTATATCGCTTTGGGTCAAGTATGAATGCCACTGCCTCTGGTACAGCCTAAGGGTAAATTCCTTTCCAGCAAGGGGCTCTTCTTCATGATCAACAACAAGTACCTGTGGGCTGATAACAGAACCTTCCCGGATAAAGCGCTCTACTTTGAGTCCTATAGAAAACGGGGGAAGTGCAATTACCTGTTTCACTGCTGCAACGCTCTGAGAATCTGCACCCTGTACTTCTGCTTCTATGACATATCTCAATGCTCTAACCTGCTCTACTGTGCTTGGGTCAACCTCGATTGAAGCAAATCCGTTTTCATTGGTTACATCCCGTCTGGTGGTTACGGATGTTCCTGACTGAGTTCTTCCTCCACTGATACGCTGATCAGAGGCAAACACAAACCCCGGATACCCAGCCGGCTGAATACTGTAGGGATACCTGGATACACTCCAGTCCACCTGCTGACCAGCCACCCTGCCTCCTGCATAATAGTCAGCAGTAAGCTCAACAGTAAAAGACCGGTCCGTAGGCACCCGGTTTGGGCCATGGAGCATGACCTCGAAGCGGGGTACCCGGTATGCTTCCCTCTGAAAGGTAACAGTATCAAGGCTTGTACCGTCTTCATCTATCC
>CAYRYS010000012.1:0-18088 GCA_964428555.1 uncultured Spirochaetales bacterium
CTTTTGTTCGCTTATGGAAACGGTACTTTGCGCGAAACAGTTTTTTCAGGTTTTTTCCCTTGTACATTGGCAGCTTAATGGGAATTTTTAGCTCTGTAACATCCGCGGACACAAATTCCTGTTCACTGATTTTCGCGATCGATACCCTGTGGTTGCCGTCTCTGACAAAGTAATACCCGCCATAGAGAATGAGTACAATCGGTTCAGAGATCCTGCCGGATAGAAAGCTCTCCTTTACATTTTTCCATCGTTGTCTCATCCAGGCATGTGCTGGGTAAAAGCCTTTTGTAAAGTCCTTGGACCGGTTTTCCGTTCCTGCAACAAACTGGAGATCCACGTCCTGCATTCCTCTATATGTTTGGCCCTCAGGTTTTACCACGTCAGTAAGCATGTCCAATGTGGGGAGCATGGTATTCATATGAAAAAGTTTATGCAGTACATACCGGACCCTGCCTTTTGCGAGGGCGTTCTCGAAATCCATAGAATCCTCTTTTAATCATTTAGATATCTTTGAGATTACATACAATTTGGTGTACCATGTATTCACAGAATATGCAAATTATTCTGTAAAACCTATTAATACAAAATACGAGCTTTTTGTTTTGGCATTTGCAAACTTTGCTCAATTATACTAGTATTATGAGTGTAATTGAAACTCAGATAGGTTCAATATTTTTATTGATCTAAAGGACAAAAAATGGTGAATAAATTCGAGGGAACAGAAGATTATATAAAGCTTTCTTTTTTTTCTGATATCGCGAAATCTATCTCGTCTGCAAAAAGCCTTCGGGAAACAATTAATGAAGTGATGCGGAATGTTGGGGAGATCTTTGGTCCGAAGAATTGGTCATTACTCCTGTATGATTCTAAGGAAAAAGCCCTCCGTTTTGTAGTAGCTACAGGAGTAGGCGGTGAAAAACTAAAAGGGAATGTTATGCATCCCGGACAGGGGATAGCTGGTTGGATTTTTGAGAATGAGGAACCTTTAATTATTGAAGATGTTAGTAAGGACCACAGGTTTGATGCAGCAATGGACAACATTACCGGGTTTACAACCAAGTCTATTATAGGAGTTCCCCTAAAGACCGATAACCGCTGTTTTGGAGTAATAGAGCTGATAAATAAGCTGGATGAGACACTCTTTACTCCTGTAGACTTAAAGATCCTTAGAACGATTGCTGATTTTGCAGCAATCGCGATTGAGCGTGCCTATTATGTACAAGCCCTGAAGCGTATGGCTTCCACGGATGAGCTGACTGGACTGCAGAATCAGCGCGGCTTCCTGCGGGCCATTGAGAAGGAATTTAACCGGTGCGAAAGAACCGGGAATCCCTTAACAATGCTCTTAATGGATGTGGACTGCTTTAAAGAAATTAATGATGAATACGGCCACAGGTCCGGTGACCTTGTTCTGAAAGACTTCGCTGGTATAATAAACTGCTGTGTCAGAAAGATTGATATTGCAGCGCGGTATGGAGGGGATGAATTTGTTGTGCTCCTTCCTGAAGCAGATCTTGAAGCAGGTGAAGAAGTAAAATCGAGAATCATTCAAAAGGTAGATGAAAGTAGGTGTGAAGTCCCATATTCTGTAAGCATTGGTGTGCATTCTTCTCGGCCAGAGAACCTTGAAGCATTTTTCGATGAAACAGACGCAAAACTCTATGAGGCAAAAGAGAATAAGCCTGTACGTGCGAGTTTGAGGATGAAAGAATCAATATTCGATTACTTGGAAAAAGAGCAGTAAGGAATAATAAAAAAAGCGCCCAAAAAAAGGGCGCTTTCTATTTTATATATAGGGAGGCTTTAGCCTTTCTTTATTTTAATAGTTCTGGGCTTTGTTTCTTCCTTTTTGGTAATCTTTAGTGTAAGAACACCGTTTTTAAAGGAAGCGTCGATCTTTTCAGGGTTAGCATCCTTTGGCAGGACGAAACTTCTCTTGAACTCAATACTTCCCCTTTCCCGGATCAGATATTTCGGTGCTTCATTTTCACCCTTTTCTTCTTCATTGTGCTTTTTGGAAATTGTCATCACGTTTTCCTTTACCTGAATGTCGATGTCATTCTCGGAAAGACCGGGAAGTTCTGCTTCGAGAATATAGTTATTCTCTTCTTCAAGTATATTTACTGCCGGTCTCCGGGCTTCCCATACAGGAAGGTCATCGAAAATAGAGTTGAGCAGTGAATCTAAGTTTGTTGAAACTCCGTTGTTTATTCTTGGTTTTACTAAGTATCTCATGGTAATCCTCCATAATGATTTATTTTATTCACTTATATATAAGCAATATATGTGCCAAGTTTAGCGCTGAATTTTTGGATAAAACGGTAAATACTTATAATGCAGTAAGTTACAGTTTCAGTATAGTGCGTGTAAAGGAGTGTTGCTCATAGACGGCTTTTCTGCAGCTTAGGAAAAATGGGCAAAAAGTGCGCTATGGGTCATAATGCGCATTATATAGAGTCAAAAAGAAACAGTATGAATAGGTTTTATAAAATATTTTGGTCAAAAATGCGTATGCACAGCAAGATATCTGAAAATTTAGGCCAATTTCATAATCTGCTTAAAAATTCTGGGAAAAATTCCCGGAAATATGAGCAGTGTAAGCGACTTATTTTTTTACGCAGGAGATGTAATGTCCTTTTTTTATCCATTCCAGTGAAAAGCCGTGGAAAACGCAGAGGTGTTCTATTGTTTTGGGCGCGAAAAAGGAAACATGGGTCTCGTCTTCAGGATACCACCATGTCCGGAACGCTTCGTCATCCCCAGCATGCAGCTCTGTGCGGATAAAAAGCATTCGGTCTGGAGGCAGCATACGGGCTGCGTCTTTGAAGAGCCTGGAGGGGTTAACCATGTGTTCAATAACCTCCACACAGGTAACACAGTCATACACTTTATTCAGTACAGATTTATCAGGCGAAAAATAAGGGTCATACCCAAGAGCCTTGTACCCTCGTCTTTTCATCAGCTGGACCATGACAGGTTCAGGTCCGCTGCCGTAGTCAAGCACAGAGGCGCCTTTTTCTACACAGGAATACACTGCGGCATTTAGGAACCCTTCTAGGTATTTTACATACCCAGGTTCCTCTATACTGTTGTTGTGGAGTGTGTACCTGTACTTCTCTGCTTCAGGGGGCTGTCTGTGCTCAGGGAGCATAAAAAAGAGCCCGCAGTTTTCGCAGGAGCCGTACTCTCTGCCTCTGCTGTGTGTAATCTGTTTCAGAACAATTGCTTCGCATACCGGACAATTCATAACTGGATTCTACCAAAATTATGCTTTTGCGGACAGGGCAAACCGGCCATCGAGTGATTTTCCGCAAGGAAGAATGCCTGCCCTGTACTTCGAGAGCCTGAGCAACCGCTTAGCGCCGTACTGAGCAGAGCGGTGTGCTGAGCAGAGCGCCGTACTGAGCGTAGCCGAAGCATCGAAGGGCGGTCCCTGAGCGGAGCCGAAGGGTACCGAGATGCAGGGAAAATGGTAGTACTGGGGGTAATCTATGCAGCATAGCTGCTCCTGCATGGAGAATAATGTAAATTCCGGATAGAAAAACAAGAGAGAAAAGTGAGGAAAATATGTGAAAATTCCTGTGTGAAAAAACGGAAATAGTATACTATGGAAATACAATTTGCTTGTAGAAAGGAGTAACCATGGACAGTAAAATATATGAATTATGGAAACAGATATATGGAACAGAAAATGATGCAGTTTTTACAGAGCTGACAGATTTGTTGGAAAAATCAAAAAAGGATTTTACCCCAAGCATTGAACTGAAAGAGGACTGGTATAAAGACGCTGTGCTCTACTCCGCGTATGTAGACCTGTTTGCAGGGGATTTTCTCGGGTTTGTAAAGCGGCTGCCTTATCTTCAGGAGCTAGGGGTGGATACACTCTGGCTCTTGCCAATGCTTGAGTCTCCAATGCGTGACCAGGGGTTTGACATCTCGGATTACACAAAAGTCAGGCACGACCTAGGGGGAAACCAGCAGTTCTTCGACTTTCTTGAAAAGGCCCACAGCTATGGCATAAAAATTATATTCGATATGGCATTGAACCATACCTCAGACCAGCACCCCTGGTTCCAGGACGCGAAGCAGTCAAAGGATGCAAAATACCGGGACTTTTATATTTGGAACAATAATACCGAAAAGTATGAAGATGCCCGCCTCTTGTTTAAGGGTATGGTGAACTCTAATTGGGAATACAATACAGCCACAGATGACTTTTATTTTCATCGGTTCTATGAGTTTCAGCCGGATTTAAATTACCGGAACCCCAGGGTCTTTCTGGAAATGGCCAAGGCATGCGTGTTCTGGAAGCTGAAAGGGGTAGACGGCCTGCGGATGGATGCGATTCCCTTTATATGGAAAGAGCAGGGCACTAACTGTGAGAACCTTCCCACAACCCATCTGATAATTAAACTATTCAGGGAATGCCTGGATTATGTCGGTAAAGGCACACTCCTTATGGCAGAGGCAAACATGGAACCTAAGGATGTAGTTGAATATTTCGGAAACGGTGATGAGTGTCACACAGCATATCACTTTCCCCTAATGCCCAGGATTTTTCTGTCCCTTGCAGAGTCAGATAGGAAATACATTATCCGGACCCTTTCTCCTCAGGTAACCCCGGACAAGCCGGAAGAATGCCAGTGGATGTCTTTTCTCCGCTGCCACGATGAGCTTACTCTTGAATTTGTTACAAAAGAGGAGCGGGACCTGATGAACAGTCATTACCTCCATAACCCGCGTCTTACCTTCCGGGAAGGCGAGGGGATAGCCGGACGTTTGTATGACCTGATGAAAAAGGACGTACGCAAGGTCCTGACCATGTATTCCATGTTGATGACAGTTATCGGAACACCGATTATCTATTACGGAGACGAGGTAGCAGCTGAAAATGATGAAAAATTCTTCAGTGCAAGTGCTGAGCAAACCGGGTATCCGGATGCGCGGTTTTTTAATAGAGGCCCAATGCAGTGGCACAAAGGAGAGATTGCGGAAAAAGACCCAACCTCGGATGAAGCAAAAGTGCACGACGGGCTGAAAGCAATGATAGAAAAGCGAAGAGAGTACTGTGAGCTATTCCGTGTAGATCCCTCTTATCCGCTTATTGGGGATGATGATGTCCTGTATATTCGCAGGGAAAAAGACGGAACAGTACTGACCTGCGTACATAATCTTTCAGAAGACCAGAAGAAAGTGGAGGTTCGGGGGAAAGAGCTCTTTTCTGAAGAAAGATTCGAATCTTTGAAAATGACCCCCTATTCTTATGCCTGGATAATAGAGGAGTAAGAAGTTTTTGCCGCTATCCGCTGAATCCTTCAAAATGGACCCGCTCAGCTGAATAGCGGTCTTTTGCTTCCAGGTTTTCTGAAATATACCCTAAAGCAACAATGGCGAATGGGGTAATATGACTGGGAAGTGAATAGAACTTTCTGAGAAAATCAATCCGTTCCTGCATTGGGTACACCCCGAGCCAGACACTGCCGAGTTTGTGCGCTGTAGCAGCAATAAGAATGTTCTCTGTTGCAGCTGCGCAGTCTTGGACCCAATAGCCCTTAAATTTTTCTTTCTGTAAGTCTCCAAGCACAACAACAGCAGTACCTGCAGTCTTTAATGCTCCCGCATAGGGGCTTATCCCGGAAAGATAGTCCAGATTTTTTCGTTTCTGTGTAACAATGAATTCCCAGGGCCGTTCATTCCCTGCTGAGGGTGCACTCATGCCTGCGTGAAGAAGCTCTTCAACAACCTCTTTTTCCACCGGTTCTCCGGTAAAAGCACGGATACTCTTTCTTTTGAAAATTGGTTCCATTATTTCTTCCTTTCTGTTTTTTGCAATATCAAGAGCACAGTTCCTGAGGCGTTGGCAAGAACCTTTTTCCTAAACAGGAATTACAGAAATGTTTTCATCAAGATTCTTCTGTAAAGCTGATTCTATTGCCCTAAGCGTGCCGCCAGTGCTTGAAGGGCAGCCCATACAAGCACCCTGATATTGAATATAAACCTCAATTTTTCCAGACTTTGCCCGCATATCTACAACTTCGACACTTCCGCCGTCTGCAAGAAGCATTTTCCTTACCTTTTCATCCAGCACTTGTTCAACTGCTCTATGTTTTTGAATAAGGTTCATACTCGAAAAGTCCTTTGCTTCTGACATTTTCCGTACCTGCGCCTTTTCCATTTCTGCTCTTGTGTCTTTTAGTATGTCCACAAGATAGTACTTCCGGGTTTCATGTCCCCCTGGTCTGACACAGGACTTACAGAATGCCCCGGCTTTTGTGTATTGAGTAATTTCTTCAACTGTTTTCAGGTCATTGAGATTAATGACCTCCTGAATTGTATTTAAGGAGACATGGGCGCATTCACATACAATCTCTTCTTTTTCAAACTCCTCTACATCAATTCCTTTGTATACAGATGCAGCCTTTTTTATGACATCGTAAGCCATAACAGAGCAGTGCATTTTTTGCGGCGGAACTGCCGGAGTTTCATCATCATCCCGCAATGCTTTTTCTACATCTACATTGGTAATCTTCACTGCCTCATTTACGGTTTTTCCAATACACAGCTCAGCCATCATGTCGCTGGACGCGATTGCTGTTCCGCAGCCAAAACTTTTAAACCGCGCATCAACTATTTCCTGCGTCTTGGGATCTACGAGCCAGAATAAACGCACCGCATCTCCGCAGGACTCTGCGCCCCAGTCAGCAATAATGAGCTCTGCGTTTTTTGCTTCTGCGTCTGCTTCTGTTAATTCGCCCATGTGCTTCGGATTGTCCATACGCTGGGCCACTTTATTTGAATACTGCTCCCAAAGGGAGCCGCCTAGTAAATCATTCTTTGACATTATTCACTCCAAAATCTATTTTCTATGAATGCGAAGAAATACCGCGGAGCCGTTCCACTGTTTTTCTGACAGCTTCTATTGTTTCCGCTATCTCTTTTTCTGTTGTGAACCTGCTCAGGCTAAAGCGAACACCCGTATGTGCAAGTTCATTATCAATCCCGATTGCGATAAACGTAGGGTTGGGGTCAAGGGATTCTGATGCGCATGCTGAGCCTGTGCTTGCTGCAATTCCGTATTTATTCAGGTCCCAGAGAAAGGCTTCTCCTTCAATTCCGCGGAAAGATGCAAGAATTGTGTTTGGTGTCCTCAGCTTCCTGTCTCCAATAACCTGGGTCTCTGGAATCTCCAGTATTGCCTCTTCCAGCATGTCCCTGAGCTTCCGAACTTTGGTGTTCTCGTATTCAAGATTGTTAACCGCAAGGTCCATGGCAAGGCCCATGCCTACAAAATATGGAACGTTAATAGTTCCTGCCCGAAGTTCACCCATTTGCTCGCCTCCGTGCAGAAGCGGGGTAACGCTGCGGCCTTGTTTTACATATAAACCGCCAACACCCTTTGGTCCGTGGAACTTGTGTGCACTAAAAGTCAAAAAATCGACTTCTGTGTCCTGAACATCTACAGGCACCTTACCGATTGCCTGTACTGCGTCAGTGTGAAATAGCACATTGTTTTCTTTGCAGACCTGGGAAAGCTCTTTTACCGGGTTAATTAACCCTGTTTCATTATTTGCCCACATAATAGAGACTAAGGCTGTTCTGTCAGGGTCAATATACTGTTTCAGGGTCTCTGCGCTGATAATCCCGTCAGCATTGACTGGTAGATAGGTTACTTCAACACCAAGTGCTTCAAGGAATTTAAATGGATTTGACACACTGGGGTGCTCTACCTGGGAGGTTATCACATGGTTTTTCCCGCCTTTTACGATCTGTGTAAAATAGATACCTTTAATTACTGTGTTATTGCCTTCTGTAGCGCAGCTATTGATGAGGATATCATCATCCTCTGATGCATTTATCCCTTTATACAGCCTGTCCAATGCTATCCTGAGGTATGGATGCGTTTCTGTTCCAAAGCTGTGAAGGGAGTTTGGGTTACCGTAGAGCTTAAGAAAAAAAGGATCCATTGCCTCTTTTACTGCAGGGTCTACAATTGTTGTAGCATTATTGTCTAAATATATACGGTCATTCATCTGTTCCATACATACATAATACTATGAAACAGAAAAAAAGTGAATGTGTAATTAGAAATAAAGCTGATAAAATTACTAATAAATAAGTGGATTATTAAGTGTAAAGTTGAACCCGGATGTGGTATGATTTTTATATGATATTTGACGCACATGTTCATCTACAGATGGGGACTTTTGATATCCCCTTAGACACGGAAATTCAAGCGCTGTGTAATTCGGTTGAAAAAGCTGATATGCCCCAGGTGCTGGACCTTTCTGCTAAGCATACAGGTGTTTTCCCTTATCTCGGTATACACCCATGGTTTATTTCGGACTCCTGGGAGGAAGACCTATACTACCTTGATGCTCTGCTCTCAGAGTCTGAAGCTGGGATTGGTGAGGTCGGTTTGGACAAACTGAAGACCAGGGTTCCGATGGAAAGGCAGAGGGCTGTGTTTCGAGGACAGCTTTCTATTGCGAAGAAGCATAAAAGACCGGTGAATATTCACTGTGTAAGGGCTTGGGGCCCGCTTCTGGAAGATCTGTCCATCCTTTCCTCTGCAGGTATTCCCTTTCTTGTACATGCTTTTGCAGGGTCTCCGGAGGTGATGCAGGAAATTGTGAAAATGGGAGGGTATCTTTCGTTTGCTCCCTTTGTACTGAACTCAGGTTCAAAAAAGGCAGCTGCTGCTATTGCGCAAGTATCTGAAGACAGATTGCTTTTGGATACGGATTTTCCTTATCAGGAAGGACAGCCTGTTTCCGAATATTCTCATTTGCTGTATAGTGTGTATGACCTTGCAGCTGACATTCGGAGAACTGACAAGCGTGCGCTCATAGAAAGGACTAGAGAAAATGGAACGGTTTTTACGGACAGTAAAGCTGCTCGGTAATGAAGCTGTAGATAAACTCAAGGATTCACGGGTTGTACTGGCAGGTCTTGGAGCAGTAGGAAGCTTTGCTGCGGAAGCATTGGCAAGGTCCGGGGTTGGAAGCTTTGTGCTTGTTGACTTTGATACTGTACACATTACGAATATTAATCGTCAGATCTACGCGCTTGAGTCAACTATTGGGAAAAAGAAAACCGAGGTAGCAAAAGAGCGGATTTTGGATATTAACCCGAAGGCAGAAGTAATTCCCCTTGATATGTTTATCGAAGGAGGGGCTCTTGACCGGATATTCCTCCATGAACCGGATCTGATAATTGATGCAATTGACTCTCTAGGCCCAAAGGCAGACCTGCTATCCCAGGCAGTGAAGCGGAAAATCCCGGTGCTGTCATCCATGGGAGCGGCACTCAAATCTGATCCTGCTAAAATACAGACTGCTGATCTGTTTCAGACAAGTAACTGCAGTTTGGCAAAGCAGATCCGGAGAATGCTGAGAAAACGGGGCATAAGTGAGGGGGTGCAGTGTGTGTATTCATCTGAGCCGCCGAAAAAAGAGGCAATTACTGAAGTTGAAAAAGAGAAAGACCGGAAGGGTAATAGGGCAATGCGGAAGGCGCAGGTTCTAGGGAGCTTGAATACTATAACCGGAATATTTGGTTTGACACTGGCACATGAGGGCTTGAAAATACTGACAGAACAGCAAAAATAAAAAGGTAATTGTCTTTTATAGTAATAATAACTAATATAATATAAAGAGACAGGTATGGAGCTTGTAATGAATAATAGTAATATTCATTCCCGGATATTCAAAGAAGGGAGTAAGACATATTTTAACTCAAGCGCCTTTTTTCCTGAGAAGGTACGGGAGGATGTATATACTCTATACGGCTTTGTTCGGGTTGTTGATAACTATGTAGATGCAGTGCCGCAGCAAAATGAGGAATTTTATCATTTCAAAGAACAATATTATAAAGCTCTTGGCGGAAAAGAAAGCGGAGATGTTATTATTGATTCATTTATCGAGCTTGCAGAAAGAAAGCAGTTTTCCCCTGGGTGGACTGAAGCTTTTTTTGCATCTATGGAAATGGATTTAACAAAGAGCACATACAATACATTAGAAGAAACTCTAGAGTATATTTATGGTTCTGCTGAGGTTATCGGACTTTTCATGGCCAGGATTTTAGAGTTGGACCTCCAGGCGGATGAATACGCAAAAATGCTTGGCAGGGCAATGCAGTACATCAATTTTATCAGGGATATTAACGAGGATGTACGGTTCGGCAGGACCTATCTGCCGACTGGGAATACCGGGTTTTTATCATTATCAGAAGAGAATGCGAAAGAAAGTCCGGATCAATACCGCAGTTTTATCCGTGCCCAGATAGATCGATTTTTTCAATGGCAGGATATTGCAGAAAAAGGCTTTGCCCATATTTCAAAGCGGTATCTTGTTCCAATAAAAACTGCTTCTGATATGTATAAATGGACAGCAGCGCAGATTCGAAAAGATCCGTTCATCGTTTACCGGAAAAAGGTAAAGCCTTCAAAACCAAGAATTATATTTACAGGGCTTTGTAATTTTCTTACACCTAGGTTTCTCCTAGGTACATAGATTGATGTACCATTTTCCCGGAGTTTCTGATTCAAGAAAGTCTGCAAGCTCTGCGCCTGCTGCTTGTACCGCGTAGGTATCGCTGAGTCCGGTGTTTCCTGGAAGAGCAACCGCAGCAGGAACCCCAATGGCTTTACCAAGCTCCCTGCTTACCTTACCAGCTTTTTGAAATGCAGGTGAAAAATCATCAAAACCGGCTGCAGCAGATGAACCATAGCCGAGCTTTCTGGCTGTGCCGGCAAAGAAACTTGAGGTATCTACAGTTATCTCTGCTTGAAACCAGGGAAACCAGGGCAGAAATTCCTGGACGGTTTCCGCTGTTTTCGTAACACATGTACTGAAAAACCTGTTTTCTTCTCCTGGTTGCCAGGTACTTTTACTGTTTTTTGTGCATCTTCCTTACTCACCATGCACAATAGGGCCTCCGCCCGGCCTGGTTATAAGCAGCTGCCCCCGTTCTGCAAGGTCTGAAAAAGCCATGCGTATTTTTTCTTCATCATTTTCTGTAAAAACTGCTTTTACCTGGGGGCCGGCGTCCATTGTTTCCCATATACCAATGCCTGCACTCCTGAGGGCTTGACATCTGTGGATAAGCTCAACACTCTCTCCTCTCCAGTAAAAAACCGGAGGATCCGCAGTGAACATAGTCCCGAACATGGAGAGATAGCTCTTGCGCATACACTCACCCAATTTCTCTACATCTTTTTCTAAGAGTGCCTTTTTTGCCTGACAAAAAATACCTTCGGAATTTTCGATCCATTGATTATAAAATGGGCTTGTTTCCCGTGCTCTGTACATTCCATCTCTGGATGAAATGCTTTTTTTTGTTTTTTGTGTAATAAGCACTGCAATTCTGAGCTCAGGCCAGAATTCTGAGTCACCTATCTGCTTTGCATATTTACTGCCTCCAATAAGTTCAGTAAAGCCGCCGTAAACTGCGCGGGCAGCTGAAGTAGAGCCCCTGCGCGCTATTTCAGACAGTTCTCTCAGTTCTAAATCCAAACCTGCAGCTTTCGCACAGGCTATAGTCATTGCTGCAATACCTGAAGATGAGCTGGCAAGACCTGCTGATGCTGGGAAGTCATTTGTTGAAACAATGTTAAACCCGATAAACTCTCCAGCCTTTTTCCGTATTTCTTCGAAGACAGGGGCGAATCTGGAACTCTCATCAGCATGATTATCGATAACCACTGAATCCCCGCTTTTTTTTGTTTTAACAACAGTCCTTGTTGAGAGAGACCCAAGGCTTACTGCTAAGCTGGATGTTGCTGGAATATTATTCTTGTCATCCTTTTTTCCCCAGTATTTTATAAGCGCGAGGCTGGGATGTGCTGTTACTTCTATTCGTGCCATGGCCGGCCCTGTTCAAATATGGTTTTGGCATCTTCAACAGAGGTGATATTTCCGGACAGCAGGAAGGCGGCAAATTCTTCCAGCTCCCTGTCCCGTGCTCCCGCAAGGTAAGCAGTCTTCCGTGTATGGAGCCGCATATGCCCTTTTTGAATTCCCTCTGTGGCAAGTGCATAAAGGGCAGCAAAATTCTGGGCCAGCCCGAGTGCACCTGCAAGTTCTGCAAGTTCGACCCCGGATTCTGTTCCGATCAGCTTTTTGCTCCACTGGGATACTGGATGGAAGGTAATACTTCCTCCTGTTGTTGCAATCGGCAGAGGCAAATGCAGCCTTGCTTTTAATGAGCTTTTTTCAATAATGAAAGTACTTAATGATGTATACACACCGTTTTCTGCTGCGTACTGATGCACCCCTGCTTCTATTGCCCTGGTGTCATTTCCTGTGGCAAGAGCGAGTCCTGTAACTGCGTTCATGATTCCCTTATTATGTGTTACCGCGCGGTAAGGATCGGTTGCAGCAATATCGGAAAGTAGTACGATTCTTTCTGCTGCTGCCTCTCCGGTAAAGCGGGATTTTTTCAGTGCCTCTATTGGCAGGGAGAACTCTGCTGTTACCATTCGTTTCGCAGCATGATTCGAAAGAATCGCAAGCACACCTTCTGCACTGTATTTCATCTCAAAATATTTCTTTAATTTCTCTGCTGCAGTGTTTAGGATATTTGCTCCCATTGCGTCTTGTACATCAATAAAAACATGGAGTCTGTACAGCTCCAGCTTCGGCATCCACACAAGCTGCATGTCCCGGAATCCGCCTCCCCGTTCTTCCATGGATGAAAGCACAGGATCAAGGATTTCCTTAAAAAGGCCTCTGGAATGAGATAGGGTTTCCGCAGTCCTATGGGATAGTCCTTTCAAATACAGTTGGGCAATCATTTCCTGGGGGCCGGCTTTTGCTGTTATACCGCCGTGATTCCCTGTAAGCTTTGCAGCATAATTAGCAGCTGCTATAACAGAGGGTTCTTCTGTTGCAACAGGTAAGTCCCGTGCTTTTCCATTTACAACAAGGCCTTTTACAATTCCAAGGGGAACAGGCATGAAGCCGATTGCGGATTCGACCATTGCATCTGCCTTTGATAGAAACTCAGGATCCGGTTCCCCGTCCGGAAGGGGAATCCCCTGGTCTGCCAGCAGCTCTCTTCGTTCAGTAATACCAAGTTTTCGAAAGTTTGTCGGAATTTCTATTTTAGACAATCGGTCCCTCCATTCGCGCAAAAAAAGTATTTAGTGTCTCTATTGTATCAGTAAAATCTCTATTCTTCCACAATGGAATTTTTCGTAGGCTCCGAACATTAGGGCATCCTGCTAGGAGCATTATCCGTTTTAATCCGGAACACAGCTCTTCAATGTGTTTTTCTACTGCTTCGGCTCCGCCTGCTTTTACTGCGCGGATTCAGGGAAGGGCCATTCCTGCTGCATATGCTCCAAGAAGGTAGCCGGTAGGATATCCCCAGTTTGTGAATTCCTGGGCTATAGATTCATAGGGATTATTACCTCTGAGTGTTTCCACTGTTATCCAGTTTGTTCCCCCTGATCCAGCTATATCAACATAGTCAGCTCCTGCTGCTAAAAAGCGTGATGCCACAGAAAGCATGGACAGGGTAGCACCTGCACAGGCGTGCTGCACATGGAAGGTCGTTAGGCTATTGGGAAAACAGATCACGTGCTGCCTCTGCTCCAAGCGTAGCTGAGTCCTCCCATTTATCAGGAAAGCGGATTGCCTTCTGTCCTGTGGTTGCAGCCGCGCGCTTTCGGTGCTGGAGTTGAGCATCATCCAATGAGGTTTTGCTATCTATTACCTGATCTATTGAAATTCTGTTTTTGGGAATATATATTCCAATATCGCTAATCCCGACACTGCCCATTTTCAATTCTCCTATATTCAAAATGCTATATGCAAAACGTAATAAAACATTATGCAATAATTGCGCAGTTCTTAGTAAGGTTCGAGGTAGTAGAGATGGTTACCCTTTTTCCTTCTCTCTGCTTATAACTGTCATCTGTTGTTCATCTTGATGCTCAACCCGAGGTGACTGAATCTGACTCTGCTGGAGCCGGAAGAGCCACAGTTCAGGATAGATCTCTGCAATAATGTTACCTGCTTCAAAAACCCTTACAAGGGAGCTCTCTGAAACCACGATTGAGAGCGCATTTGTTGCTTTACTCAGACCAGCTGCAGCAAGGTGTCGGGTTCCAAGTCCTAGAGGGATTTTTACATCCTTGGTTCCTGCGTCAAAGAAACGCGCGCCAGAGAGAACAATGCCATCAGTACTAATAACAAAACCCCCGTCAAGCTGTGCAAGTTCTTTTACTGTTTCCCTCATATCAGAATTATAGATGTGTTTAATTTTGGCGGGATGTCCTGCAAGAGGATCTAAGATGAGCGTGCGTGAGAGCTCCAGGACCTTTTCTTCATCACCCACTGTGAAAATTGTACCGATTCGCCGACCTTCTCTTCCTTCCCGTGCAATCTGTACAGCAAGCTCAAGTATGCTCTGAAGTAAACCCGGATCAACAATATTTTGAGATTTGCAAACGTTGATAAAAATATTCTTCATATACAGTTCCTCAGTATAGATCATAGGGGCACTTTTTTAATCAGTCAACTCAATAGCAAGAACTTTTACTGGCATTTTATTAATATTGATATAGAATTAGATACAGGAGCATGATAGTAATGAAAAAAATGTTTCTGAGTTGGATCCTTGTCTTTATTTATGTGTCTCCCGCGTTTTCTGATATTCATCAGACTTTTCCAACACTGGAGGCACAAATTTCTTTGCTTGAACAAGAGATGCCCCATTATATTTCACAAATAAATTTTAATCGTGCCCAGAGGCGTCTTATTGAATGGACAGAAGCAACAGGTTTTGATGGAACCGAAGCCCTAACTCTCATCCTTCAGGAAGATGATTATCTAAGAATACTGAGGCAGGATTCTGCTCCTGTGAACCATTCTCTTTTTCTCTTACTCTATCTTTTTGATAACAATGCCTTTTCCCAGGGGGATGTCATTACCCCTGCAATTGCGCTTGCTCATAGTACGTTATTTTCACTTGCAGCAGGGGAAGCAAAGCAGGCAATATTAGAGGATATCCTGGAGCAATATGTTTTTTACCGGGAGATCCTGGATTGGCAGGATGAAATTGGTGTGTACTATTCATTGCGAAATGCGCCGCTTATCCCGAAAATCCTCTGGGCTGACAGATCATCATTCCTGAATTACCTTGGGCTTTACTATGTTCTTGGAACCGACCGGTTCGATGAAATAGACCTTAGTGAATACAGAGAATATGTTGACAGTATTGATACCTTGCGTCGGCTGAACCGAATTATCCGGGAAAATCATTTAGTCACCCATTCTCTTCAAGGAACAGCTGCTTCGCTGGAGGAGTGGGTGCATACAAACCGTTTCTATGTGACAACGCCATTTGATATACTTCTGGATTTTCATGAGCGGGGAATGTATCCTGACCGGATGCTCACTCGGGCAAGAGATTTGATGGCTGCAGGCGGCGATGAGATATCAATTGGAGGGATTGATTATCCATGGAATGGAATTCACTGGATCAATAGGCAATACCGAATGTATTTGGAGGATGGACATTTCCTTGGTGATTGCGGAAATACCACAATTATTCAGCTCGCAATGTACAGAGCAGCCGGCATTGCCCCCCTTTCAGCCAGGTGGGAGGACCTGACAAATAACCCTGCTCTTTCCCATGTTTTTCCTGGGCACTATGACCCTGGCAGAGGGCTTTGGTGCTACTACCAGAGACCGGATAACCTTGCGGTGCTTCCGGGTGAGGAAGTCCAGCAGATGCGGCACCTGTTTATTATTCCCAGGTGGCATTCGTTTCAGGAACCGGTAACCTATGAGTGGGACAGAGAGGCAAGAGTTGCCTATGGAAGCCATTATCCTGGAGACATTACCTCCAGGGAGATACTGCTTGAGTTTTTTTACCAAGGTATGAACGAAGAAATACTTACCCGGTTTTTTCTGGATCCTGTACCCTTTGAACCCGGGCTCTTTTTTCCGAGGACCATAGAAGAAGTAGAGACTCATATTACAGAAGATGAATATCTCCTTGCCTCTGGACATCTGCCTGAAGATACGGTATGTATTGCAGAAAGCGTCTATTATATGGAAGAAAGCCTGGGCATTGGGGACATCGAATCCCCCTTATTTCAAATTGCCAGTGGGGACAGGCCTGAGTCCAGGCTCTGCTTTTCTGTTCCAAACACTGAGGAGTATGCCTGCTATTCTGATATAGAAGGAGAAAACCTTCCGAACAATATTAAGCTCATCAGCTCTGAAGGAAATAGTCTGGAATATCAGGTTTCATTTCTTAATACAGGACGGTATTCAACCTGGCTTTATAGAATAGAGGGTGATCAATACATCCCCTTAATTCGGGTAATTCATAGGGTTATTCAAGATGCAGGTATTCAGATCGCAGAAGGTATGGACAGTGTGGCTCCGTATTTTCAACCCAGCGAAAACTATCAAAATGCCCGCGTTTCAGTGCCCTTCGGATACGGACATGTAATAGCAGAAAACGGTACTGCAATTCTTCCCATAAACAGGCTTGACCCTTCTCATGATGTTGCTTTTACTATGTTCGATGAAACAGGTCAGCACCAGTACCAGGGATTTGCTGCTATAGAAGGGACTTCAGACCAGCTGTTTCTTAGGGTGACACCTCCTGGACCAGGAAACTACCGTATTTACCTCTTTCTGCTTCAAGAATCTCAGTGGACCTATTCGGGTATGGCAACAGTCACAGTACCTGACTCAATTACAACCGAGTACCAAAATGGAAGATTCGCACCATATCCATTTACCAACTCCAGGTTTGCTGACCGGGGTTTCCGGTTTAGTGATGACAGCCCTGGTGAGACGGTCCGGCGGGGAGAAGATATTTCCTACAGAATCTTTGGATCAGCAGGGTTTGATATCCGCTGTTATATTACAGATCCGGAGGGTCAGCAGCAGCATGGTCTGCACAGGGTGAGAGAAGTGCCTGGGGGGCATGAGATAATCTTCTCTCCTGTGCAAGCAGGACGGTATAAAATCAATTTTCACTCATTGGAGGATGAAGAGTGGGTCTGGATTGGATACGCTTTTGTTACTGTTGATGATCACCTCCCGCGACAAGGACTATCAGGCACAGAGGTCTTAGGGCCGTACCTTGGTTTTACCCCGGAATTTGATAGGCTGGGTCTTCAGCTGCTCACTGAAAATGCGGGGTATCTCAGGGTGTACAGCGAGCCTCTTCAGATCAGGTTCTCAGCACCTGAAGGGACAAGGCTATGGCCGAATGTCCGGAACCAGGATGATACAGACTTTGATGACTCTGCTGAGTTTTCGCAGAATGCCGGGGAGTGGGTACTCTCTGTAGATGCATTACCTCCAGGGCAATACAGGGTTATGATTTCCGCAAACCCAGGAGATGAATGGGAGTATGTAGGAGATATTCGGCTCTGCGTTGAGTAATGCTTTTTGCTGCTATACTATTTTCAGAAACACCAAAAAGGTTCAGGTCAGTAGGAATGGACTAATATTTCATCTTTTCTTCAAACTCTTCCCAGGCTTTGAATGGCCTGAGCTTTTCCGTATGGTTTACCTGATACGTGGGAATACTCCGCTGTTCAGCAGGAAGGCTTAACTCGTCATAGATAAAAGAGTCGTCAAAACCGACGGATGAAGCATCTTTTTGATCTGCAGCAAAGTAGAGGGCTTTTGGCCGTGCCCAGTAAATTGCACCCAAGCACATAGGGCATGGCTCACAGGATGAATAGATTTCACAGTCAGCAAGCTGGAAGCTGTCCAGTTCTTTGCATGCCCTGCGGATTGCAACGATCTCCGCGTGGGCAGTGGGGTCGTGTGTACCTGTTACACTGTTCGCGCCTTTTGCTATAATCTTACCGTCTTTCACAACAACAGCTCCAAAGGGGCCGCCGTTACCGGAATGTACGTTTTCAACAGCAAGATTAATCGCTTCTTTGAGAAAATCTTCTTTTGTCATACAGATGCCTCCAATATTGTAAGCCCTTTATACTCTAATCGTGAATACTCCGGCTGTCAAACTCAAAGAGTTGTTTTGTTAACCTGCTCATCGAGTGATTTTGTTTAGAGAGCAGAAATGTACTGAGATGCGAGAAGAATGG
>CAYRYS010000012.1:18188-20031 GCA_964428555.1 uncultured Spirochaetales bacterium
AATGTACTGAGATGCGAGAAGAATGGTAGCACCTACACGGTCATCGAGTGATTTTGTTTAGAGAGCAGAAATGTACTGAGATGCGAGAAGAATGGTAGCACCTACACGGTCATCGAGTGATTTTCCGAAAGGAAAATCGTATCGAGATGAGGGAGAAAAGGTCAGTGCCTGGGTTAATCTTGTGCAGCAAAGCTGGCGTTTTTGATGAATAGACAAGCCAGTGTGTGTTTGATTATCTTTTAAGGATAATGCTACACTAAGGGTAAACACGGAGGCTATAATGACAGAAATAAAATACACAGAAGGCTTTGATGCCTTAATGAACAGTCTGGAACAGAACGGCGCGCTCCTTGTTTCCGGGGACGTGGGAAACCCGATGACAATAGGGTGGGCAACAGTGGGCAGGGTCTGGTCACGGCCAATGCTTACTGCCTATGTACGGCCTTCCAGGTATTCCTTTGATCTTCTGGAAGTGGAAAAGGGCTTTGCTGTCTGTGTAATCCCTGAGGAAATGAAAAAAGAGCTTGCCCTGTGCGGCAGCAAGTCAGGGCGGAATATGGATAAGATAACTGCCTGCGGTTTTCATCTCCAAAAAGGGGAAAGAATAGAAACTCCATATATCCGGGAAAGCATACTCCATTATGAGTGCAGAATTGTACATAAAAACGATGTAATAGACGCGCAGATTGACCCAGAAATCCGGTCATCCTATTATCTGCAAGGGGACTTTCATAGGGTCTACTATGGAGAGATTGTCGGTACATTCAAACACAAATAAAAAAACCCCTCCGCAAAGGGAGGGGAGTGAAAACTAAAAAAATATACTTAACTCCTCGGTTAAATATTCAATAATAGGCTGGCTGAAGTCAATCGGAGATTCCCCTTCTTCCCAGGTATATGTGTTATTAAAATCCATTTCCCCATCAGAGCCATATTCTGTGCTTGTTTCAATGTTTCCATTTTCGTCTATAGCATAAGTAATATAATCACCATCGCTAATTCCTCCTTCATAATCAAGCCTGGTTAAGTTTCCATCGTTGTCATAAGAAAGATTTTGATATTGGAGTGTTTTGGGGTCTGACACAAGATTATATGACCGTGTTTTTAGAAACCCATCTTCCCACCTAAACCCAATATTATTATTGAATTGTGGCCAATCAGTGTTCATAGTTTCAAGTGATGTTAGGTTGCCCGTATCACTATCCACAGTACAAGTTCTACAAAAGTAAGTACTTTTGTTGTAGGTTTGCGTAATACTGCTTAAAACCCCAGATGTGTAGTTATATTCAGTTTCTCTCGGATTCTCAGAAGAGGGAGGGGCTAACTCTGTTTCAGAAAGAAGGTTCCCTGAAGAATCACAAACATAGGTGACAGTGCGAGAAATGTAATCATCTGAATCATCTTTGGGAGTGTAATTTGTGTTCCATTGATTAGCTACAACAGTATTTTCGCCTGGATACTCAAGCTCTATGTAATACTGCAGAGAATCTTCTGAGTTATAATACTCAACAACTGATAATCTGTATACAGGTTCAGTTTTGTCCTCTTCTTCTATTGTCTGCTCATCTGTAGATGTATCGTCTGTTGTAGGTGCAACAGTTATCTCACAAGCAGAGAAAGCAAATACAAGAACTAAAACTAGTAGAAACATTTGTAAAGTCCTTTTCAATGTAGTCTCCTTATGGATTAAAATTTACTACAATAATAACATGCATATATTAAATTAATATTAAATATAATAATGAACAGGTCAACAGATACAATAAACAACAAAACGGTATGTTAAAAATTGGGAATAAAATGGATGGAAGATAAAATAAAAAACCCCTCCGCAAAGGGAGGG
>CAYRYS010000012.1:20131-59913 GCA_964428555.1 uncultured Spirochaetales bacterium
TCACAAGCTGAGAATGTGAAAACCAACAGAACTGCTAAAACAAGAATTTTAAGAAAATTTTTCATAAGCATGTTCCTTCCTTTTATTTAGTATTTGCTTTCATTATACACAATAAATATTAAATTAACATTAAATCCCTTCAGTATTTTAAAAAAAATTCGTGTTATTATGTAGGTATGAAACTAGTTCGTTTCATCATCATTCTTATTCTTTTCTCTTTGATAAGCTGTAGAACTGCAAGCGGAACACTTCTTTCGGATGAGGTTGATTTAGAAACTCAACGGCATAGCCAAGATACATCATCTGAAGAACAAGGGGAGGAAGAGGATGCAGGGCCTGTCCCCATTTGGGCTTCATCGCGCTGTGGGGACAGGCCCCATTGCATTTATCCTTGGATCGCGCCTAAAGGGCAGAAGCGAATGCATTTTCCGCAGTTAGTGCATTTGCTTTCATCAACGATTGGTGCACTAAAGCCGTTTTGTTTGAGTGCATTTGCCGGACAAATCCTTACTGATGGGCATGGATGGTTCTGTGGGCATCGAGATTGCGAGACAGAGATTGGCATAAGTCCTCCTATAGAAAATATAACATATATATAAAAAACAAAATATATAAGAAATTAAATTAAGTCAATACAGGGACAGGCCCTCACCTCAATTTTTTGATGAGGGCCTGTCCCTGCAGAGCTCTTTCACGAAAAACTAAACCAAAATCAACTTTTTCTTGAGAAAAATCAGACTTCTTTTCTATTAATTTTGTGATATGGATGCATTATTTTCGATTTGATGCAAGAGTTGACTGTGCTTTGAATTGTATCTTAGGTTGAAGACAAAATGATTCCATAAGGTAGAGATATGTGTTCGGAGTTTACTGTTTCAATGAGAACTCTTATTTGTTACGTTTTATATTCTTCACAATAGGTTTTAAAACAAAGCCAAGTCTTTGGTTGGATACAGGATATAACCAGGTATATCTTGTTAATTATATGACAAATCCCGCTGTATATATATTTTTTAGGATCAACTTTCCCTGGAAGATCTTTTACATTATTTGTAATGTAGTTATATACACGAAAAAATTGCTCTAATGTCCATATAATTACACTTTTGTATCGTTCTGCGAAGACATGTCCGTATCTATTTTCTTTCCTGTTATAAAATTGAGCAAACTGAAACAGGATCCAATGCATAATATCCTTGAGCTTTTCATCGCCAAGTGGCTCGATAATCATGTGATAATGTGTATCCATAATTACAAAGTGGTGGATTTCAAAAGAAAATAACTTCTTGGCTTTTACAAGCAAGGACATAAACATATCTTTATATATTCTCTTGCCGAAAATCCGCTCTCCATTGAGGCTTCTAGACATAACATGAAAGGCAAAACCCTCAGGAACTGGTCTTGGTAGTCTCATCTTAAACTCCTACTATATTAGATTTTGATCTGTGCACGATCTACTAACTAATACAGGGTGTTTTTTACAGGCACTTCACGAAACTGAAAAAAAGTGGACAAATAACAGTTTTTTTTTTGAGACTAAAGAAATTGATGTGAAATCCGGGAAATAGGGACAGGCCTAAGTGGTTTCAAGCTTGAGTGGTCAAAAAGCAGAGTGTCGAGAATGACAATTTCAGCGCAAATGCGTAGGGTTGTTAATAATGGCCTGTCCCAAGTTGGGTAAATGCAGGAATGGCCTGTCCCCAGAGGGAAGGAAGGGGCCTGTCCCCAGAGGGAATGTTGGCAGGGAGTAGCCTCAGATGGCGAAATATTTTATGTTTTGTTCAGGAGAGATTCCCTTTCTGATTCAGATGGGAGTTTGTTATGCTCAGTAATCCATTTGTATAGCCTGGCAGAGGGGCGTTCTATCCGTTCGCCGGTTTTTCTGTCTACTTCATAGAGGCCGAATTTGGGCCAATAGCCTTCATGCCATTCCCAGTTATCAGTCCAGCTCCAGTATGCAAAACCCCTTACAGGAAGACCTTCTTGAATGCATTGGTGTGTCCAGGCAAGGTGTTCAAGTATGAAATTCGGTCTTTTGCTGTCCTGTGCATCTGCTAGTCCGCTCTCTGTAATGTACAGGGGAACTTCAGGGTAGCGTTTTGCAAGGCGGTGCAGCAGCTTGTATAAACCCTCAGGAAAAATCTCCCAGCCCATGTCTGTTGTTTCAGTGCCCGCTTTCACAGTACGCTGAATCAGCCCCGGCTCTTTGAGGGACAGGCCTATCAGTTCGCGGGTGTAGTAATTCACGCCAATCCAGTCCAGGCTATTTTTTGCACCGGGTATTTCAGTATTAATACTCGGGCCTCCGAGCACATTCAGTTTCAGTCTTCCAGTGTAAAGGGCATCCAAGAAAGCGGTATTGAAAATCCTGTCCATTTGTTTGTATGCAATAGTGTGGGGAAATCCTGCTTTCGGCTCATACCACGCGAAATAGTAGATATGACCAATCTGGGGCTCTGTATTCACTCCTTCAGGTACTTGCGCTTTATCTTTAATAATTCTGTATGCATCAGCGTGGGCACGGATAAGAATATCATACATCGCAACCGCCCGGTTTAGGTCTTTTACAAAAGGAGGATATTCGCCGGTCGCGTATCCCTTTAGCGCGAAAATCTGGGCATCAATCATGGTGCTCCAGAAGTTCACAAGATGCCCAAAGCGTTTTGCGCACTCAGACACATAATCCCGCCATCGCTCTGCTACTTGTGCGCTTTCCCATCCCCCGACATTCGCAGCCCATTTGGGCAAGGTAAAATGCCAGAGATTCAAAAACGTTTTCATCCCTTTATCTCTAATCTTTGTTAGCATGCTTTCATACATTGCAAAAGCAGAGTCATCATATTTCCCGACTTCAGGCTCAACCCTTGCCCATTCTATGCCTATCCTATGTGCGTTGTGACCAGCATCAGCAGCGCGCTGGATATCTTCATCAAAGTGCTCCAAAAAGAAGGCTGCCTTTTCATTTGTCTCATTGTCAGTAATAGGAGAGGTCTCTTGTTCTTCCCATTCTGCCCAGTCAGTATTGCGGTTTCCCTCTTCGTGTTGATACGCGTCCTCGCCTGTGAACCAAATAAAGGCATCAGGAAAATTCCTATTCTCTTTTGTTATTTCTCTGGAATCCGGGTGACGGGCATTTTTGTCAGGCAGTGTGGCAATAAGGATCCCGAGGATGAGAAGCGAAAGGGTGATGAAAAAAATAACCATTGGTTCCTCCGGCTATACGTACATTATTCAAAGCAGTATATCATAGTTTGTATGTATTTGTAAAAAAAGACAAAGCCGATGTTGACCAAGCTTTGTAATGTGATATTCTGTAATGATGATGAATGCCTGTCCTGTTGTAGTATCCAGGTGCGGGCATTTTCAAATTTTACTACAGCGGGGATGAGCATGGCAGGAAAAATTGTGATCGCAATAGGCGGCAATTCAATTATACGTCCAGGCGAAAAGGGGACGATTCAAGAGCAGTGGGATGCTGCTGATGAAACTTGCGGATATATTGCCAGGATAATACAAGCAGGCAACCAGGTTGTTATCACCCATGGGAACGGTCCCCAGATTGGAAACATTCTTCTTCGGTCAGAGCTTTCTAGAAACCAATTACCCACTTTGCCTCTGGATGTTTGCGGCGCAGACTCCCAAGGAGCCATGGGGTATATGATCCAGCAGCTTTTAGATAAAGAATTGAAGCTTGCCGGGATCTTGGAGAAAAGGGTAGTGACGCTTATTACTCAGGTTGAGATTGATGATGATGACCCGGCATTTAAAAACCCGAGTAAACCCATTGGCCCGTTTTATTCAAAAGAAGAAGCGGAAAAACACAAACTCGAGGACAAATGGGACATTGCAGAAGATGCGAACCGTGGATACCGCAGGGTTGTTGCCTCTCCCATTCCAAAACGCATAATTGAAGAGGATGCTATTACCTCGCTGGTGCGCTCCGGATATATTGTGATTGCTGCGGGAGGCGGCGGGCTTCCTGTTGTGGTGAACCCCGACGGCTCTCTCTCCGGCAGGGCTGCTGTAATTGACAAAGATCTCGCTTCTAGCCTGTTAGCTGCATCCATTGGTGCTGATACACTGCTTATTTCTACAGCTGTTCCTCATGTGCTTCTCAATTTCGGAACTCCAGAGGAACGGGCTATTGAAACCATGACAATAGACCTTGCGCAGGTCTATGCCTCAGAAGGACATTTTGCAAAAGGCAGCATGCTCCCAAAAATACAAGCAGGGTGCGAGTTTGTCCGGAGAGGTGGCAAGCAGGCTATTATTACCAGTCCTGAGCACATGCTCAACGCACTTGAGGGAAAGGCTGGTACCAGGATTGTATCCGAAGCGCTATAGAAAGCCGGACACAATTATTCTTGCTGCTGGAGCAGCTTCCAGGTTTGGCAGAGATAAAATCCTTGAGCCTGTAAACGGATTACCCATGGTTATCCATTCAGTGATGGCAGCACTAAAGGTGTCTGAAAGAATTATTATTGTAACATCTGAAAAGCGGGCGCCATTGCTCCACGCGCTATCCCTTCCCGAGAAATCTGAAGTGATTATCAATCAGAATCCCCAGGATGGGATGTTTTCTTCTATTAAATGTGGAGTTTCTAAGTCGAATGCCCCTGCTGTGTTTATTCAGCCGGGGGACTGTCCCTATGTTACATCAAGAAGCTTTTTGTCATTATTAACCGCGTTTTCAGGTGAATACCCGGCTTTCGCAGCCTCCTTCGAAGGGAGGAAAGGTCACCCCGTGCTCTTATCGGCAAAAATGATTACTATGGTGCTCTCATCATCAAAAAATCAACGTCTTGATTTCCTTTTGGGGACAGGCCCAGTTTGCTTGGTTGAAACCGGCGAGCCTGGTGTTTTGAAGGATGTGGACAGACCAGGGGATATTGTGTTAGAAGTTCTATGTAATAATGAAAACACTTTTAATCGATAACAACGATTCTTTTACCTATAACATTGTGGAGCTCCTTCGTAAGGTGAGCGGGGACAGGCCTACAGTTGTTTTAGCCGAGAACCTTGCCTTAGAAGAGGCAGGATGTTATGACCGGATTATCTTTTCTCCAGGTCCCGGGCTTCCGGATGAGTTTCCTATTATGCACAAAGTTCTCGATAGGTATGCAGGAAAGCTGCCGATACTTGGGATCTGCCTTGGCCACCAGGCTGTATGCACGTTTTACGGTGGTAAACTGATAAATCCGGGAAAGGTAATTCACGGGCAGCCCCGTTTTTTGTCAATATCCGCGCCATCGCGTCTGCTCGCGACAGAGGGACAGGCCCAAGCAAAGGGGGACAGGCCCAGGGCAGGGCTGTACAATTCCTGGGTTGCGGACCCGGATAGTTTACCGGAACAGCTGCGTGTCACTGCTGTGTCAGAGGACCGGATAATCATGGCTGTAGAGCACAGGGAGCATCCTGTGTTTGGTGTTCAGTTTCACCCTGAGTCGTACATTACAAACTGCGGGGAAATGATAATGGAGCGCTTTTTATGCATCTAACTGCGCTTGAGAGTTTTGCAGGAAAAATGAACCGTCTGGCATCAGAGGGACAGGCCTTTCTCTTTCTTTTTGACTTCGAGCTTGAGAAACCATTCCTCTGTCCCTTGGACCAGGCAGCTGAAAAGGGTGTTTTTTATTCTGTAAATGGAAACACAAATCTTCAGAACGAACAGAATACCCGGCTTCCTGTAATGGGTGATGTACAGCCGGTTTTTTTTGAATGCTACGCAAATGCATTCTTCTGTGTGCGTAAACACCTGGAACAGGGAGAAACCTATCTGTTAAATCTTACCTTTCCTACGAAAATATCACTTTCCTGTACATTAGCCGAAGTTTTTACCGCGTCCCAAGCAAAATACAAGCTTCTGTTTCAAGATGAGTTTACTTTGTTTTCACCAGAGTGTTTTGTGAGGATTCAGGACGGACATATCTATTCGTATCCAATGAAAGGTACTATCAATGCTGCAATTCCGGATGCTGCAAAAAAGGTCCTTGAGGATAAAAAAGAAGAATACGAACACAATACTATTGTGGACTTAATAAGGAATGATCTTTCTATAGTTGCGGAACATGTGACAGTACCAAGGTTCCGCTATATTGATGAACTATCCACAAGCAAAGGCAGGATACTTCAGGTAAGCTCAGAGGTCCGGGGAAGACTGCCGCAAAACTGGAAAAATAAGCTTGGAGATATTCTCGTTACACTCCTTCCTGCAGGCTCTGTCAGCGGTGCTCCAAAAAAGCGTACCTGTAGAATTATCCGCAATGCAGAGGGTGTACCCAGGGGGTATTATACCGGGGTTTTCGGTCTTTTTGATGGAAATACCCTGGATAGCGGAGTGAATATCAGGTATATTGAAAAAACACAAGAGGGGTTCTGCTACCGCAGTGGAGGCGGTATTACCGCTTTAAGCAGTTGTATGGAAGAATATAATGAGCTAATTCAAAAAGTTTACATTCCAGGGAGGCAGTAGTATGTACCCGCTGGTAGAATCAATAAAAATCGAAAATGGTAAACCCTTTTACCTTGAGTGGCACCAGAGACGCCTTGAGTCAGCCTTTCACCATCTTTACAAAACAGGCCCAGGCTTCCAGATTGCCCAGGTGCTCACTGTTCCGAGTACATACAGGGAAGGAACAGTGAAATGCAGGTTTCTCTACAATAGCAGGAGCTATAAAACTGAATTTCAGCCATATGCTCAGAAGAAACGGGATACCCTTAAGATTGTCCATGCTGACTGGATAGATTATTCTTATAAATACACGAACCGGAATGACATTTCAGCACTTTTAAATAGGAACCGAGAGTGCGACGATATTCTCATCGTGAAAAACGGGCTGGTAACTGACTCATCAGCTGCAAACATTGTGTTCAAGCAAAACAGCAGGTGGCTTACTCCTGCTTCTCCTCTTCTTCCCGGCACAACAAGGGCAAGGCTCCTTGCAGAGGGAGAAATCCAGGAAGCGGAGATTACCCCAGAGAGCCTTGGGACATTTGACGGCTTTGTGCTTATTAACGCAATGATAGGGTTTAATAAAAGTAATTTACAAAAAATACAAAATATAATATTCTAATCTGCAATCTATTTATCCATTTAAGGTGAACGACTTATGAGGTTAATGAAAGCACAAGAGTATTACAAAGCATTGCCTTTGCTTCAGGAAGCCCGGATCAATACCCTTTTTGCCCAGTCTGTAGCTATCGGCAATGTTTCCGGAAAAATCTACTGCAATGATAAGCAGGAGCCGGATGTATTTTACATTCACCATCCCTATGGAATGACCTTGCTTATAGGAAACACTGAAGACGGTTCTTTTAATTCTTCTTTAAAGCCTTACCTTTTGGGAAAATCCGTTGAGCGTAACAGAAAAGAGCTCATGCAGGTATGGCCCCTTTTCTGGGAAGAAGTATTAAATACGCTGCTGGGACCTGAGGTTATCAAACCTGATACAAAGGCCTTAGGTGATGAAACAGGTCCTGTATCCTCAGTGCTCCAGTATGAGCGGGTGAACTTTCGTTTCAGCCATGAACAGTATCTAAAAACCAAAGAGAATCTGGATTATGCGAATATTGATATTAGGCCGCTTGTACTCGAAGATTTTGATATGATTGACGGATCTGTTGTACCGAAGAAATTCTGGGATTCAAAAGAAGATTTTGATAAAAAGGCTTCAGGTGTATGTTTATGGAAAGACGGGCAGATTGCCTCAACAGCATTTGCGTCCTATATGGTAGATAACTATCTGGAGATCGGAATTGAGACACACCCGGAGTATAGGGGCAGGGGGTACGCATCTCTTGTGTCATCAGGGTTAATTGATTATGCAATGGAAAAGCGCTTGGAACCTGTCTGGTCCTGTCACTCTGAAAACGCGGGCTCCCAGAGGCTGGCAGCAAGACTCGGCTTTATCCAAGAGCGGAGAATACCCTATTACGAATTACCTTTTAGCGTCTAGCTGTCTTTTTGTGTTTTGCGTGGTAAATGGGATTCCGCTGTTTCTGGCCTTCTTTGTAGATCCGAAGAAAGACGATAAGAATTGCCGCAATTACCGGTCCGACAATAAACCCTGCAACTCCGAATACAGTTAATCCCCCAAGTGAGGCAACGAAAACCACGAGTTCATGCATTTTCGCGTCCTTGCCCACAAACTTAGGGCGAAGAAGGTATTCCACACTGTAAGAGACTAGGCTTGTCATAACTAAAACGAATAATCCAGCCCAAATACTTCCCTGCACAAAAAGGAAAATCGCAGCCGGGACCATAATAATATAAGACCCTACAAGCGGAATGATGGAGAGTATTGTCATCACTACTCCCCAAAGAAGCCAAGATTCAATTCCCACAATAAGGAAGGTACCGGCGCCGACAATTCCCTGGATCAATCCGATTACCAGGGTTGCTAATACTGCTGCCCTGCTTGTGGCTGCAAATTCTTTTGAAAGGTTGTCAATGTGTTTTGCATCTAAAGGCAGAATAGCTTTTATACCGTCGAGCATATTATCGCTATCCCGGAAGAAATAGAACATTGCAAAGAAGATGATAAAAATATTGGAAACTGTGGCAAGCACACTGGTAGATGTGCGGTTTACGATCATAGTAGCTAATGATGTTGCTTGAGAAACTGCCTGGCTTGTGAGAGAGCTCCAGTTCACTTGGGTGAAATCTATATTGGTTAAAATGCCCCAGGAAGCTATTTTATTGATAATTACACCGATACCCGGGTCTCGCAGGAATGAACGGACTGTGCTGTAAAAATCAATTGCTTGAATCACTAAAAGCTGGGTAACAAAATACGCTGGTATCATGAAGATGATGAATAGTATTAGGATAAGTATTAGAGCACTCAAACTGCGGTTTTTAATATACTTTTGGACCCAGCGAAGTACTGGATGAAAAAGAGTGGCAAAGGTCAGGGCAACCACAAAGGGTACGAAAAAAAACCGGGCAAGATAACCGAATAGGACAGCTGTACCTAGTAGTATTGAAAATAATATCCATTTGTTTTGCATATCTACAGTGTGATTGAAATATTTATGAAAAGCAAGACACTTTTTTCGTGAGCCATTGTTTTCTCTGAAAATACTGAAATTGTTTTTCCTGGTGAATCCTCTAACTGATATAAGGATAAAAGAGGACATAGAGAATCTGGAGTCAATGGAACAATAGCATGGTTCTACTGATAGATTACATAAAGCAAAATGGGCATCCGTGTTTATTGACCATTCTCTGTTCATATAACTATGTTTAACAAAAGGAGGATGAACCTATGACAGATATAAAAACAGTTGTTCAAAATTATCTTCACGAAAAAACACAGTATTCAGAAGCCCGGAACGCCTTTTACTTGACTGCGAAAAGAATCGGAAAGCTGACAAAACCCGGGCGGTTAGATTTTGGAGGGAGTGAATACCAAAAGGCACCAATTGAATGGCTTGACCCTGTGAAGCATTCTGCTGATGATAAATACGGTTGGTGGGATCTGCCTGAAGGGAGCTACTGGGTTGTATACAATGAGGCAATCTCTCTTACTGATAATCAGAAGGTTTTCTTTCAGCCCTGGGAACGTGCGGTAGAGGCAGGATTAACACATCCCAGCGGTATAATCAATGAACCGCGGGAAGTACTTGGTACAATAATAACAGCAGGTCCATCCGGAGTTTCCATAAAAGAAAACGGACGGATTTCAGAAGTATTTCCGCTGTAAATATCAGAGGCATTTTTTGACGAAGAGAAAACCAGAAAAAATCTGCGGGGCCTGCGGAAAACCTGTTTCAGGAGAATACATTATTTCTGAAAGCATCCCCTACCACACAGAATGCTTTTACAAACACAAAGCAAAATACTGTAGTCTCTGCGGGAAGGTAATAAACGGCAGGTACCTGGCAGATTCTTGGGGTAATATTTACCACGACTACCATAAAAAAGAGAAACCCCAATGCGACTACTGCGGTAGGTTTCTTTCTAAAGCTCTAACAGGGGGAGGTACAATATATCCGGACGGAAGGGCAATCTGCGGTACCTGTATTCAGACAGCGGTTAGTGAACATAATGAAGGGATGAATATCCTGATAGATGTATATAACCGTTTAGAAGACTATGGAATCGGATTTTCAAAATTTAAACCAAAATTATTCCTACTCAACAGGAGCAAGCTAAAAAGTGTCTCAAAAGACCGCAATGAGAAACACGGATACGCAAAGCTTGACCGCAGGATTGTAAACCGTAAGCTCGAGGACTTTGCAATCTCAATTTATATTTTAAAAGGTATGCCCTATTATTATTACTTTTCTACTTGTGCTCATGAACTGATGCATGTATGGCAGTATCTCAACGCTCCGTTAGATAATTCACTAGCCTTGAAAGAAGGGAGCTGTCAAATGGCCTCATACCTTGTTTTGAAAGATGAAAAATCCGAGTATGCGGAATATCTTATCAAAAAAATGATGCAGGCGAAAGATAAGGTATACGGAGAAGGCTTTCGCCGGGTGCGTGAGTATGTAAAGAAAAACAGTGTTCCAAGGTGGCTGACATACCTAAAAAAGGAGAGAAAGCTCCCGGGCAAATTCTTAGGCATTTTTTGAGCTTACTGGGTGAAAAACAATGCTTGTACGCGCATCGAGTATGGAACTTCCCAAAGAGAAGTTTTGGTACCGAGATGACTGTGTAGAAGCGAACACCTGTTCGCGCATCGAGTATGGAACTTCCCAAAGAGAAGTTCCGGTATCGAGATGACCGTGAAAAAGATAACACCTGGATTATTCTTCGCAGCAAAAGCTGGCGGTTTCTCCGTCCTCTCGATACGATTCCGCTTTGCGGAATCACTCGAGGAGCGTTGTTGTGCTGACAGCAGAATCACGGTTCCTGAGCGGAGCGCCGTGCTGAGCGTAGTCGAAGTATCGAAGTGCCGAAGGGCTGGGAGCGTGGTTGCAGCAAAGCTGGGTTTTCCTGTTTTATCTACCTGCTATTCAACCCACTCTGTTGCAGCTGACCCGGCATCTGTGTATTGGACTTTTACATTTACAAACCAGACTGTAGATCCAAGGGCAAGGACGAGTATGACTGCAAGCGGCACGACTGCGTGGAGGTGTTTTTGCAGCTTTTCTATGGCTGTCCCTTTGCTTTCTTTCACAAAAGCAGCACGGAGAAAACAGCTTATCCCTGCAATAAGAAAACAATACAGTGTTGCCGCAGGTGCAAATGTGCACAAAGATGAGTACCCCATAATATTGGGCCAGGAAGCTGCGGGCCAGGGGATGAGCGTAAGAAGTCCGCCCAGGGTCGCTAACACGGTAATTGCAAAAAGTACTTTGTATAACGGTTTGTGCATCGAAAGCTCCTTCATTACGATTACTGTGGTTGTCCCGGGATCAGTAACCGCAGTAATAATTACATACTGTTTGTAATTTTTCAATAATGCTTGTATACTTTTCCAATGTTTATTCCACTGCTTGTAACCGGATTATTTCTTTGTCTGTTTTTCTTTCTGCTTGGCAGAACGTTGGTGCTTCGTAGGTCAGTAACGAAAGCAGCTGGGCCCGGGTTTTCCAGGCTTTCTGAAGACCACCCCAGTGTGCGAAGGCTCTCTGAAGCAGTTGCGATTCCCACAGTATCATATACTGATTATGATAAAATCGATGTTTCAGTGTTTTCCCAGTGGGAAGCTTTTATGGAAAAGAGCTTTCCTGAGTGCCATACCCATATGGAGAAGACGAGGCTGAACCAATACGCGCATATCTACCGATGGCCTGGGAAAGATCCTGAGAAAGAACCGTCCCTTTTATTGGCCCATTTTGATGTAGTACCCGCAGGTGAAGCAGGATGGAAGCATCCTCCCTTTTCCGGGGAAATTGCGGACGGCTGTGTTTGGGGCAGGGGCACACTGGATACAAAAAACTCCCTAATGGCAATAATGGAATCAGCAGAGGGCCTGATATCATCAGGGTTCACCCCTGAGGCTGATATTTTCTTTGCCTTTGGCGGGGATGAGGAGGTCATGGGGATCCACGGTGCTTCTGTAATGGCTTCATACTTTGCGGAAAAAGGGACACAGTTCAGAATGGTCTTGGATGAGGGAGCTGTGATTGTCGAGAATACCATATCCATGGTAAAGGTGCCCCTTGCATTAATTGGAACCAGTGAAAAGGGGTACGCGAATGTGCGCCTCTCTGTCCAAGGCAAGAGCGGACACTCCTCAATGCCGGATGCACATACAGCTGTGGGGATACTCTCCCGGGGGATTATGAAACTGGAATCTCGGCCCTTTCCTTTGCGCCTCATTCCCACAGTTAAGCGGTTTTTCCGGGACCTGACACCCTATGTTTCGTTTCCCATGGGAATAGTAACCGCGAATCTCTGGCTCTTTGGGGGGCTTTTAACATACATCTTATCCAAAACAGCGGTAACCAATTCCCTGGTACGGACTACCCAGGCAGCAACTGTTATCTCAGGAAGCGATAAGGAGAATGTTCTCCCTGAAAAAGCTGAAGCAGTAGTAAACATTCGCATACTTCCAGGGGAAACCTTGGATACAGTGCTTAATAGGATGAGAAAAACCATCCGCGATGACAGGGTAACAGTGGAGCTGTTAAACGAAATTGAATCGAATAATCCTGTACCTGAGGCAGACCTTTATAGCCTGGAGTATAGGATGCTGGGAGATACAATACAAAGGGTATGCGGAATTTCCGCGGTAGTGCCCTATTTGGTAGTTGGAACAACAGACTCAAAGCATTACGCCCGGATAAGTAAGAATATTTACCACTTTGTACCAATGAAGCTTGACCAAGAGGGGCTGGATAGGATACACGGAAAAAACGAGTGTATCTCCCTTGAAAATTATGGGATGCATCTCGCGTTTTTTACCGATTTTATGAAACAACTGTAAGGAGAAGACTAAAATGGGGAAAGAATCTCAAGTAAAAATAGGGCTCAGGGCGTTTTTAGGAGCAGCAATCATCCTCCTGTGCCTCATGATAGTCTCAGGAATACTGACCAAAGTGCTTCCAGCAGGCAGTTACGAACGTGAGATTGAGAATGGCAGAACCCTGATTGTTCCCGGCTCCTTTGAATTTGAAACAAACCCTGAATACCCTTTCTGGAGATGGATAACCGCTCCTTTAGAAGTTGTTTTCGCATCCGATAACTTAGCACTTATTACCATTATCATTTTTCTTCTCTTTGTCGGCGGATCTATCGCGATCCTCGAGCACGCGGAAGTCATGTCCTTTCTCATTGCTAAGCTTGTTGGAAAGTTTAAAAAACGAAAATACCTGTTAATGAAGATTATTATCTTCATGTTCATGTTTCTTGCCTCCTTCCTGGGCATTTATGAGGGCATGGTTCCTCTCATAATTTTTATTGTACCTTTAGCCCATTCCTTGGGATGGGATTCCCTAACAGGACTGGGCTTGAGTCTGTTGCCCATGGCATTTGGGTTCGCCTCTTCGGTGACCAACCCATTTACTATCGGTGTTGCCCAGAAAATTGCGGATTTGCCCTTATTTTCCGGTGCCTGGCTGAGGGTCCTGTTCTTTATTATTGTATACCTATCTGTATATTTCTTTGTTTCCCGTTATGCAAAGAAGATTGAAAAAGACCCGGAAGAATCGCTGGTCCACGCAGAGGAAGAGAGCAGGATGAACCTTGACCAAGGGGATGAAATGAAAGACTACAGCAGCACCAAAAAAGGGATGCACCGCGCGGTCCTTTGGTTCTCTGTGTGCATGGGGTTTGCCATTACTATGGTGCTTCTGGCTTCTGTTGTTCCTGCAATGAGTGACCTTGCGTTTCCCTTAATGGGCTTATTTTTCTTTATCGGCGGGATCGGCGGCGGGCTGTTAGCAGGGTTGTCGAAAAAAGAGGTTGCTGCTTCCTTTTTTAAGGGATGGGGAAACATGGCCCCTGGTGTGCTGCTTATTCTCATGGCATACAGTGTGAAATATATAGTTGACCAAGGGGGAATAACAGATACTATCCTGTACTATGCAGCGAGCTCCATTCAAGGTGCTCCGGTTCTTTCTGCTGCTTTTCTTATCTATCTGTTAACCTTGGCAATGAACTTTTTTATCGGCTCAGCATCTGCAAAAGCCTTTTTGATGATGCCCATACTCACACCTCTAGCTGATTTGGTTGGTATAACAAGGCAGACAGCAGTGCTTGCATTCGGGTTTGGAGACGGGTTTAGCAATATGCTCTTTCCTTCAAACGCGCTCTTGTTGATTGCTTTGAGTTTTACTGTAGTAAGCTACCCTAAGTGGATACGGTGGACTATTCCGTTGCAAATCCTTATGGCTGTTCTTTCCTGTCTGTTTATTGTGTTCGCGGTTTTAATTGGATACGGTCCATTCTGATGTAAAAATGATAGAGCAATCCATTGTAATATAAATTACCAAATTTCTCTAATTATTATCTGATTTAATTTGACTTGGATACTCGGAATTCATAAGCTTTATATTGTGAAAATTACTAACATAGACAAGAATGATGTACTATATTTTATTATTGGCTTAACAGTAATACTGGTCTTTTGGGTTGTTGAATCTGCCATAGATAGTATTGTCTTCTTAGAGACTAGTTTTATTTCAGCTGTTTTCTCTCCTCCTGGTCATGAGCTTTGGATGCGTATTATGACAGTGATAACGATCCTGATCTTTCTATTCATTGGATGGATATTCATACGACGTCAAAAGCGCATCGCCAGGGAGTTAGCAGAAAGCAGATACAACTATCAATCTCTCACTGAACATTCACCGGTTGCAGTAATTGTACATGATTATGATACACTCTTGTATGCTAACCCGGCTGCGGTAGAGCTGTTAGAGGCAGAAAGTCAGGATGCACTGAAAAAGAGGAGAGCTCTTGATTTCATTACTCTCGATCAAAAAGAAAATATGAAAAGCAAGCTGAACCAGCTTCTTGATTCTGAAATAAGCAATGGTTCAATTGAAGGTAGCATCTTTACAGAGAGGGGTAAACGTAAGCATGTAGTATTAGCAGGAATACCTTTTATATATAAAGGCAAAAAGGTTGTACAAACAGTCTTATTCGATGTAACAAAGCTGAAATCAGCTGAGACAAAAGTTCGAGAAGAGCGTGAGATCTTTGAACTTCTCTTTAACCGTGTTTTTGATGTCCTCATTATGGTGGATGATAATGGTAAAATACTGCGTGTGAATGATGCTGCTTGTAAAATGCTCGGATACCAGAGAGAGGAACTGGAAAAACTCTCTGTACTTGATATCCATCCTCCTGAGGAGTTAATAAAAATATCAAATTCTTTTGAAGAAGTGAAAAAATCCGGACATAACTATATGGGCGCAACGAGTTTTGTCTCCAAATACGGTACTCGCATACCTGTAGAAGGCGGAGCTGTATCTTTTACTCGGCATAACCATACGTATGTTATCGGCAGTTTTCGCGATATTTCCTATAGGCAGGAATATGAATCACGGCTTGTTGCTGAGCAGGAACGCTTTAAGGATATAGTAGAAACACTCGGAGATATTATTTGGGAGACAGATCCGGAAAACAAGCTCAGGTATATCAGCCCCCAGGTAAGAAATATTCTTGGGTATGAACCGGAAGAGCTAATCGGTAAGTCACCCCATGATTTGTTTGATCCTGAGATAGCTGAACAAGTTATGGATATATGCAGAGAACTTAGTGAAAAACGCTTACCTGTACGAAACTTGGAGATTAAGGCTGTCGCAAAGTCTGGAAAAAAGGTGGATATAGAAAAGTCAGGCGTTCCTGTTTTTAATGAAACCGGGGAGCTTCTGGGCTACCGTGGGGTTGACCGTGATATTTCAGACCGGAAAAAGCGTGAAGAAGAACTCATATTAACGCAAAATGTATTCCAGAATTCTTTAGAAGGAATTGTCATTACAGATAAAGATGGAAAAATAGAAAAGGTGAATCCTGCGTTTACTGAAATAACCGGATATACAGCAGAGGAAGCAATTGGCCAGAACCCGAGAATACTGAGGTCTGATCGGCACGAAGAAGGTTTTTACAAGGATATGTGGGACAGAATACTTACTGAAGGTGTTTGGGAAGGGGAGATCTGGAATAGACGGAAATCCGGAGAAGCATATCCTGAATGGCTTTCAATCTCTGCTGTTCTGGACCGCTTTGGAGGTATAAAACACTTTGTGTCTCTGTTTCACGATATTACAGATAGGAAGGCACAGGAAAAACAGCTGAAACACATGGCTTATCACGACGCGCTTACCGGACTGCCGAACCGCAATCTCTTGATAGACAGGATGAAAATGTCCATTGCTGCAGCAGTACGGGAATCAGAACATGTGGGAGTTCTTTTTCTCGATCTAGATAACTTTAAAAATATCAATGATAGTCTGGGACATCCTGCAGGGGATCAGCTGCTGACCATTGTAAAGGATCGAATCCAGGAGGTCTGTAGAGAAGAGGACACCTTTGCCCGGTATGGCGGCGATGAGTTTGTTATTCTCCTTACTGGAATTAAGGATACCTCGGTAATTTCCAAGGTTTCCAAGCGTATTATCTCACTTTTTGCAGAGCCTTTTATGATATCAGGGCAGGAGATATATAGCGGGGTAAGTATTGGAATTTCAGTTTTTCCGTATGACGGTAAAGACCCGACTGAGCTTTTGAAAAAGGCAGACCTTGCACTGTATAACGCAAAGGAGAATAGAAAGAATACTTTCAGCTATTATAAAGAGGCACTGAACAATAGCCTTAGCAGGAAGAATGAAATAGAGACATTGTTGCGAAGATCTGCCAGCCTTCTGGATTTTCAGTTGTATTATCAACCGAAGATTAATCTCGAATCCGGTAAGCTGGTGAGTATGGAAGCGCTAATTCGCTGGTTCCCTGCAGGCGGTGATCCGATAAGCCCTGGCGAGTTTATACCCATTGCTGAGGAAACAAATTTAATACTACCTATTGGAAAGTGGGTATTGCAAACTGCTGCGGAATATTTGTACGAATTACGGGAAAAGGGTTTTACAGATGTAAGCATTAGTGTAAATGTAGCTGCCAGGCAGTTTCAGTCAAAGGAGCTGATTCATGTTTTGCGGGAAATGCTGAAGACCTATAAAATTCCGCCACAAAAAATAGTAATTGAGATAACTGAGCATGTACTTATCAGTAATGTCGAGAAAGCGGTGAAAGCAATGGAGGAGATCAGGCAGCTTGGTTTCCGGATATCCATAGATGACTTCGGCACCGGTTATTCATCTCTGGGATATTTAAAGGATTTCCCTGTTTCAGAAATAAAAATTGACCGTACCTTTATTAAGGACCTCCCGGACAATAGGCACGATAGTGCTATTACCCGTTCAGTTATTGCAGTTGCAAGAACTTTGGGGTATACAGTCATTGCTGAGGGTGTTGAAACTGAGCAGCAGGAGGAGTTTCTAAAAAAGTATAAGTGTCACCAGGCACAGGGGTACAAGTATTCAAAACCAGTTCCGAAAGATCAAATGCTTCAGTTGTTAGAACAGAGCAGGAATATAGGAGAATAATATGTTTGCAGCATCAATGAAATATACGTTTTACCAGGATCATTTCGAACAGGGCGTGGAAATATGGAAGGAAGAGGTATTACATTCAATTAGAAACCAGGAAGGTTTTGTCAGGGTTGAATTGTTTACTAATCCCCCTGAAGCCCTCGTAATAGCGGTCTGGAAAGAGAAAGAATTTGCAGAAAAGTATATGCAAACCGGTGTATTCAAAAAACTAATGAAAAGGCTCGAGACTGTGTTAGAAACAGCTCCGGAAGGAAAACAGTGGGCACTACCTGTTTTTCAATCAGCAGATAGAAAATAGGATAGATTCCCTAAGACTGTTGATTCAATCAATAAGTGGAATTTCATGTTCTTCCAGCTTTTTACAGGACAGCCCTTAGACGCGCTCCAGCAGATGTACATCGGTTTTGGGGAGGAAAGATAGCGTATTAAGTGATGTCAGGGTAAAAAGAGTTATACGCAGAGTACAGTTCTATTCTTGAGTGGGTATCTGTTTTGCGGAATATGCTGCTTATATGGTTTTCCGCTGTTTTCGCACTAATGTATAGCTGGTCTGCAATTTCCTTTGTTGATCTTCCGGAAAGGAGAAGGGTGAATACATCTTTCTCCCGCTCAGAAATATTATAATGGTTTAAAAAGGCCAGAGCTTTTTCCTGGTCATCGTATAAAAGAAAATGGATATACCTTCTTCTTATGATAATAGCATGGGTGTAGAATATAAGCGCTGAAATTACTGCCGCGAAAAGCAGGTTCGCGATATGGAACACGAAAAGACCGGTAATAAGAAAGTGGTACCCCAGGAACAAGGCGTAGGAAATAAACGGACAGATACAAAGAATAAGGAGATGGATCTTCTTCATTTCATGGAGTGAAAGCAGGAGCGCGATAGCAAAGATAGGAATAAACCAGAATGGAGAGACAAAAATATCACTGAAAACAGGGATAAAAATAATGCCGATCAGGTTATCAATAAAGGTAAAGTAAAAATCCGCTTGTACTATCGTATTGTATGGCTGGTTTTGTTTTTGCAGGGCTTTTATAATAAAATGGCTGGCAAGGAAATTGACTCCTCCTATGGCGTAGATGATAAGAATCGGCAGAGGAGCGTATCTGAGGCTTCTGATGTTCTGTGAAAAGAAGACTACTACTAAGACAAGAATAACTCCAACTGCAAGGTAGCGCAGAAATACCTTTAAAGAATGTGACTCGATAATCTGTTCAACTGCTTTTCTTTGCTTGTAGTCCATATATTAAACTATAGGCCAGGAACCCTGATTCGTCCAGTGGAGCTATTCTGATTTTGACATTCGAATAGATGGGAAAAAGTAGAATAGCCTCGTCCTTTTTAAGAAAAGCAAGATTTTCATGCCTTTTAAGTGGGATATTGTATGAAAATCGCTCACACAGAAAAGAGAAGGACTTTAAAATGAGAATTACTGCGTTCAGTGAGAAAAATAGCTCATCCTGGATCATAATATCTACAGCAAGGTACCCTACAACAGTATTTTCTTTCTATTCCAGGTGTTCATTATTTACAAAATCGTAGTTTCCTGTGTACAGAGTCATTGAAACCCGCTCCCCTGGAAGGACAGTTTCCTGAAAGTCAATTACCGTTTCCTCCCCTGAGTCATTGTTTCTTGATATGAACTCAATACGCAGCATCTCTGTACCGGAATCTGCTTTTTCAGCTTCAAGGAAAAACCAGTTCCTGCTTAATCCGAATTCATAGTCCTCCAAACCTATACCTGAGATTTCCTGCACTGCCGCGTTCTCATCCGGCTCAGTACGGGCAATATCCTCATCCGTATAATAGGTTGCTTCTGCTGCTCTGCCATGCCATTCTCCTTCATGCTCTATACGCATGACTAAGGAGACATTTGCACCCGGGAAACCGAGAAGCATAAGCAGGTCTCCGCATGACACCACTAGGGAAACAAGAACCAGGATGTACACAAATTTCAAACATTGTTTTATCATCATGCTTCTATAATACACCATGTTATTTGTAAAACAAAGAGAAAAGAATACGGAACAAAATTCCTCCTGAGATTTATAATGTTTTCTCTGTGTTTTCTGTTTCTTGATTCTCTTTATCTAATGCATAGAGAGATGAAAACCCAAAAGCTTCGGGGCAGTAAAGATTTGTTTCCTTTTTTTCTGGTGTGTTCGAGGGTATACTCTAAGGCTGGAGGTGTGTATGACAGCAAAAACAGGCGAGGTATGTGAGCAAAGCGGCATGTACCGCTGTAAAGAGCATATTGACCAGGAAATAGCCCTTTCAGAGGGAGAAACATTTCCTCCCTGTAAAGGGGGAGACGGCAAAGGCCATGCTGCGGTTTGGGTGCTTGAACGGGCAACATAGACATAGGAAACAGGTGAAAGGTGAATATTCCTCTATATATAACACCTTTTTAATCCGAAGACCTTGGGCTTCGAACTTGTCTATGACTATAGGTTATCGATACAGCAGGATTTATTCTATGTCCGCTCGGTGTTTTTACAAAATAGCCGCCGCCAGTAAAAGCAAAACTACCCGCGAGGAAACTAAGACTCCCACCTGCGGAAAAGCGGTCAATACTGGATCCGCGGAATTCGGTATGTATAATCAATAGCTCTCTTATTATCAGATAATTCACAGAAAGACCGGTACCCGCAAAGAACAAGTTCTCAGGCAAAGCAAGCAGGATTCCTATCTCCCCTGCAAAGGAGATGAGAAACCTGTTTGTTCCAAAATTTGCTGAGGTCCGTGCCAGCCAGGCATTTGTTTCCATGGACGAAATTCCGGCAATGCTTACTCGAAGGGCTTGGAACCACGGGAAAAGTCCGTCCATTCTGAAGGCACTCCCAATATCTGCTGACACAGCAGGGGCATTGTTTCCGTTAACATACACCTCTGTTGTGTATTCTATCCCTTCAAGTACATTTGGTGTTTCTACAGGGAGAAGATTCTGCCTTATCCCTATGCTGAAAGGACCTGGGACCCATGGAATTAGACCGCTGCCTGTTCTTACAAGCTCAGGGGTAAGAAAGAGTTGGTGGGAATTATAGTTAACCGATATTCTTATTTGTCCGGGAAGTAATGCATGCGCCCCTGGAACTAAGGGACCATTTTGCCGTAAACGCGGGGTCTGGGCTTCTGCTGAAAAAACGAGCACTGCAAAAAACGATAGTGCCGCGAAGATTACCGGTGACTTGGAAAATATCATAAACTTCCCCCTAAGGCATACTCAATTTGTATACCTGGAATTACAGGAAGAAAATGCAGATCCCCTCCAGCGAATGCCCAATTAATCGGCCACCCTGCTTTTATTTTTACCGGCCTGAACCGCAGGACTGTGCCGAAGAGTATGTACCCTGTGCTTCCGGCAAATGCTTCTTCGAATTGAAAGGATAGCCACGGAAGCAGATATACCCCAATTCCAGCGTATTGGTTTAAAATAAGGTGTGGTCCTAAAGGCCGCTGGTTCGGCATTGGTGCTGAATACAGACCTGCCTGGCCTCCGATGTTCCAGAACCAGAACCCGAAGTCCTGGCCCATGGTCACCCCTGCCCATGGATTAATTGCCATTGTCCAGGAGGGCAGAGTTGTACGGAATTCAGTAGCAAGGTTGATGATTGAGCTGCGCTGACGAAGCAGTTGTGTGCGGAGAACAGTACACCCCCAGAAATTGCTGCCGATTCCCGATACAAGGACCTCAATACTCATGCTGCCCATATGCAGGGACGTTCCTGCTGAAAACTGGGGCTGCAGCGGCTGTGCCTGGGGCAGGATTGACTGCAGCCCAAAGCCGATGAATGTGTTCGCGCTCCAAAGCCTGTTTGAAGCAATGCCAGCAGTTGAAGAGGGAAGGGTGATGAAGTTGCTGCTTCCTGTTTCAACCGCGGACAGACAAAGCGGTAAGAAAAGAAAAAAGGCAGCTAAGATAGAATGTGTTATACCTGAACATATCCTCTGTTTCATTGTGAAAAGCTCCAGTAATTGCTCAGGTCAACATCTGTTGAACTGTTGGTCCCGCTTTTAGTAAGCATCTGTTCCCACTCAGCCTCCAGGTCATGAAAGGGTTTACCGTAAGCATCCTCAAAAAGGGCGTATACATCGGTTCCAGTAAGGGCGGAACTGACAGAATTTCGGTATACCTCCATAAATGGCTTCCATCCGTATGCTGAGACAAGGTAATGCACAAAGGACCCGCCAAGGCAGTACGTGTACCACATGTTGGAAAAATTACTTCCCCAGAACATCAGGTCCCGAGGACGCAAGTCTGTACCGCCAAAAGGCTTTTCTCCGTTGTCCGCCTCTCCGTCGCTCCATGGCTCAACTTCCCGAAAACCTGCAATATGTCCTGCCAAGGCATGGAGGGGGTAATTGTTCCACGCCGCTGTTTCCACTGGACCTGAGTATTCAGGCAAAGGCAGGGTCGGAAGGTCAACATAAACATCCGGCTCAGATTCCCAATGAGCCCCGCCCAATGCAACTGCCATTCCTTCCATAAGCAGTCCCGGAGCATTGCCGATGCTTGACTGGAAAATGTGGACCATTTCATGGCCGCACACCCCTTCATGGCCCAGGTGGATGGCAATCCCGTCTCCGTCTATAGTAGAGAAGTCAATGAACATATCCGCGCTTCCCCCTGAGTACTCGATCTGCTGCTGTTTTGAGGCATAATTGAAAACCGCCATCCGGAAGTCAGCGGCAGGGTCTGTGCCGAAAAGTCCTGCAAGCGCGGAGTACCACCCTTCGAAATGATTGGAAAACTCTTTGACTGCTTCTGAAATATTTTCCGTATTTGGGGTGAAGGTCGTTCCGTCAAAGCGCCTTAAACCCATGGACCAGTCATCATCTGTTGTATCTGAAAGGTAGTGATATTCAAAATGATCAGATCTATAGGTTTCCCACTGAAGAATAGAGGACTTTATATCAAATGGATCGTAAAACAGGATTTGACACCCTGTAAAGAAAAAAATACCCCCTATAATTAGGGTGATGACAATTCGGCTGTGTTTCATCATTTTTTAAAAATACGGAAAACCGGCTGAATTTGCAATATCTATAAAAAAAATGATGAATAATCCATGCGCGCAAAACAATAGGGGAAATACCTCATTGCATTTTGCTTACCACAGGTGTGTAATGAAAACACTCTTTGTGAGTTGCAAAACTCACTTCCTTTCTGAAGCCGCATTTAAAAATTGATAGGCAGCCCACCGCGGCTGCCTTGTTTTTTTGCTTTTTCAACTTGGGGCTATTTTTGTTGAAGAGATGTGTTATATTTATGGGGTGATGATGAAAGAACACATAGACAGTTACAGGGATGATTGCCCTTGTCCGAAAACCAAGTGTAAAAACCATTGCTGGTGCGGTCTTTGTAAAGAAAAGCATTATAAAAAAAAGGGGAAGCCCTATTGCGAGCGCTCTGTTTCTCCCGAAAACAGGGGCTTTTTCGCCGAATCGTGAAGGGAGTGAAAAGATGGGTCTGTTCGTACTTCTATTGATTAGCCTAACAGGTTTTACTGCCTTTATTGTTTTTGCCTGGTATCTCATATCTGTTCCCGCAATGCTTACCTTGTCAAAAGGAAGCAGGGAGGGTATTGAAAAAGGGCTTACTCTTACCAAAGCAGGTGAGCGGCTTTCTGCTTCAGGGAAAACAGGATGGGAGCTTGTTGAAGAGGCCCGTGTCCTTGTGGGAGATAGAATGGCATATTGCAGACGTAACAGCTACGATTCTCCTGCAGGCGCATTCCTTCGCGGCTATGGATACTGTACGCAGTCCGCGTATGCCTTGTCCGAGCTCTTGAGAAAAATAGGCATTACCGCGTATCCGGTTTATTCTCTTTCCTGCAAGTTTGATGATGGGACAGGGGGTCATACCTGGGTAAGAGTTGACCATAATGGGGAAGAGCATGATATTGATCCGATTTGGTATGATTCTGAAATAAGAGCAGTACAGTTTCACCCGCTTGGGAAGGTGCGGAAAATGACTCCATTCTTTTTTGCTTTTTCAACCTGGGGCTCAGCAGGGGTAAATGCCTGGCGCTACTACAGAACAGGGAAGGACAGGGATTAACTCTCTTCCCCCACGCAGCCCTGCCTTGGCAGCTGGTCAAAAAGCATTGGCGAAATGTTTCTTCTGGCAAATATGCTGTCTATAATAATTCTGCAGTCAGGGTTGAAATGCAGATAGAACAGGTATGGAGTGACCCACCCCTGGTATACCCAGTCAGAACCATGGTTGTAAAAGCTCAGCTCCCTGTCCTGGGAAGCAATAACCCGCTGCATTCCCGCTGTGCTCAATGGCCAGCCTGTTTCCATTGGAATCCTGTTCCATTGACAGTCAACCATGACCCATGTGTTATAGTCTGAAAGATATGCTTCGCAGACAACATGACTGGAACTCGTGTTCTCTGGGTGCTCCTGCTTCATATTCATAAACCTGGCAGGGATTCCCATGGAAAGAAGCGCTGCGTGAATAATTCTTGCGTATTCAACACAGCGGTAGCGAACCCCCTGTCTTACCTCACTGAGTATGACTCGCGGGTCCGTGCTGGAAGGCTGGTTGCTTGAGTGGTGGTCCCAGAGACTGTGCGCCCAGGAGCTTACTACCCAGAGCAGTTCCAGCTGGTCTTCAGTGTTTGCAGTAATCTGATCAAGCTCAGCCATGTGGCTAAACTCAGTAAGGACTTCGCTCTCCGGGGAGGTAAAAAGATAATCGATAGTTGTACATCCTCCCGGAGGAGTGTTTTGGTATTCCAATTCTGCAAGCCGGATATGGGCGCAGCTGGATAGAAATAAAACAAGGATAAAAGAAAAGAGTTGGGCTGAAAGATTGCGGGGTGAAATCATTCAATAAAGATATTTTTACTTTGCTACCATGTCAACGGTTATTGTGTCGGTGTAAAGCCCCTCTGTTGCCATGCCGAAGTCTCCGATAGTTATATCCACCGGGTATCTGAATCCAGCGTAGTCTGTGGGCCCCGCGCTTGTTACCACCTCAACCGCTGTTCTTGCTGATAAGGTCAATGGAGTTCCGTCAAAATAGAGGGTATAGGGTACTGTGCTCGGGTCGGTTGTGTCTGCAGGAAGCATAACGCTGCCATTGTCAGATGTAATGGAGAGTGAGAAAACATCGTTTGTTCTTGCAATTACGTCGCAGCTTTCTGTTTCACCGATAACCAATGTACCGAAATCTATGGAATTGCTTGTTATGTTTGCGTCAAAGGGAAGTCCGGTGTCCCGTAAAGAAAGCTCTGTTACTGTGTTCGTACGGATGGTTAATCCGATTGTTTCGTTGTCTTCAGACCTGTTGTTTGACAAGTCCCCTGAATAGAGTGTACATACAACATCATCCGCGTACTGGTCCTTAGCTTCAAACTCGCCTGCTGGAATATACAATGTGTAGGTAAAATCGATTGTCTGCCAATTGCTGTTCGCGGGAAAGGAGCCGGAAAGGACTTCGTTTGTACCAGGGTTTGCCGCAAGGTCTTTGAGAATGTTTTGGTTTGTCGTATTATCGTACATATAGTATACAATGTCATCTGCTGTGGCATTTACTGCTAAGCGCGGATCGTATTGTCCGCTGTTTCCAGCTGAGAAGGTGATGAAAAAATTTGTCGCGTCCCCTCTGTGGCGTATGGAAATTGTTTCAACCAGTTCTACCGCGTTATCAAAATCGTAATTTATATTAATGTTCTTACTGATTGACTGAATACGGAGTGTGACAGCAGGAAAGGCTGCCTGCGCAAAGAATATGAGAAAGAACAGGGTTGATAAGAACATCTTTGTTTTACTGAGTTTCATCTTCTTCTCCTTCAGGAGGTGCAATCCGTATCTCTCCCAGGTCCTGGAAGACCCGGTCGTCCTCTTCTATTGTAAAGCTAATATCTGCATTTGGAAATGCAAAGAGTTCCAAAGCATAATTCCCCGGCAGAATGCCGTATGCTTCGAACATACCTTCTCTGTTTGTAAAAAAGGTTACATTTCCTTGTTCAGATGCACTGCCTGAATTTTCCGGGTAGATTCTTCCGGCAGAAAGCGCAATGGGATCGCTGTCTGGACTTACAATCCTTCCTCGTATGTATTTTGTTGCTTCAATGCTAACCTCGAGTTTATACCCGCTTCTGTAGGGAGGGAATATTGCATACTGGGTTTGACCAATGTCTGTTCCCAATGGAATCTCCTCTGATTCAATGCGTATCTGCTGATGTGAATAAGAGGCAAGGTTTGTAAGTGCTGCTGCTGTACCGCCTATTCCTGTTTCCGCCGTATACCTGCCTGAAACAGGATTGATTCCGAAAGAAATGTCCTTGCTTATCCTTTCGATGGTAGTATCTTTACAGAGATGAAAAGCTATTATATACACAGATATATGCTTTATATACTATTCTCCATGGTTGTAATTGGTGAGGCAATCAGTCAGCCTGTTGTCCATGAATTTGCTGAGTATTCCTGGATTGTGAAGACTGCAGAATCCGGCACAATGCCAGGGCCGAATTATTTCTCAGACAGTACTGAAAGCGTTTGGGTTGATGATGATGGCCTGCACTTGACTCTTCGTCATGATGAGAACAGGTGGCTTGCTTCTGAGGTAATCTGCAGGGAGCGTTTCGGATACGGCAGGTATGTATTTGCGCTTGAAGGCAGAATAGACCAGCTCCCTGCGCCAGCGGTCTTTGGAATATTTACCTGGGACACGAACCCTGAAGCACACCACAGGGAAATTGATATTGAGTTCTCACAATGGGGGACAGAGTATCTGCCAAACGGTCAATATGTGGTGCAGCCTCATACTATAGAAGGAAACAGGCATCGATTTGAATTCTCTCTTTCTGGAACCTATTCCACTCATGTCATTACCTGGCTTCCTGAGAGGGTAGAGTTTGCAAGCTACCATGGCCATGGATATCCTGACTTCACTGAGGAAGATCTGATTTCCACCTGGGTGTATGAAGGTAATGTTCCGCGCCCTGGAAGAGAGCGGGTACGTCTGAATTTCTGGCTGTACCAAGGCCAGGAGCCAGAAGGAGAAGGGATATATGAAGTCACTCTTCGGGACTTTCGATATATTCAATAGACGGTTCTTGGTCCTCTGCTTTGCTGTTGTTTTCTGTGAAGCCTTTTCTTGTCATCTGTCCCCATCCTCTGTTTTTGAAAAACGATGATAGAAAGCCGTAAATTCTTGTTATACTCAGTAATTGCCTCATCCCAAAGCCTTCAATAAAAGCATAGAGCAGGATGAGTACCTCATCGCTTTGATTCTCGAAGCCGCTTTCTTTTTCCGACAAGAGCAAAGAAGTTAGTGTTGTCATTGTTCCAAGTAACACGGAAGCGGTGAATAAGAAAAGAAAGAGTCCTGGGGTCATAAGACCGAATGCTATTGCAGTAAAGAAAAGAACAAATCCCTGCAGTTCAATCCAAGGGCCAATAATTTCAAATAGAACAAAATACGGAAACGATATCATGCCCCGTGTTTTGTGTCTTGGGTTGAGAAATATTGAGAAATGGAACACAATAATATCAATCAGTCCGCGCTGCCACCTGTCTCTCTGCCGGCTAAGTGTGTGAAACCGCTCAGGAACTTCTGTCCAGCAGTTTGCATTGTATTGATAGATGATGCGGAATTTTCGTTGAAAGTCCCGCATTCTCCGTGCCAAGCGGACAACGATTTCCATGTCTTCTCCAACTGTATCCTTTTTATACTGTTCTACAGAAGTAAGGTATCCGTGAAACTCCATTACCCGTTCCCGCTTAAAAAGTCCGAATGCACCGGAAATTATTGTTAAGCCCTTGATTACTGACCATCCGACCCTTCCTGCAATAAAAGAGCGCAGGTATTCAACAGTCTGCAATTTTGCGAGGAATGTTTTCGGTACATGCTTTTCTTTTATATATCCCCGTTTTACTGTACACCCATTGACTGGGAGAATATTCCCTCCAGCTGCTACAACTTCATTTTCTTCATCCAAAATACCTGAGGCAATTTTTAGTAATGCGCTCTGTTCTAAAATAGAGTCAGCATCTATACTGGCAAAATATTCATTTGAGGAATAGTTGATTCCTGCATTCAGCGAATCAGCTTTACCCCCGTTTTGCTTGTCAATGACGACCAAACCCGGGGCACGCGGTGACTGGTAGATTCCAAGTACTTCCTGTGTTTCCAAGCTGCCGGGACATGTTATTTTTTTCCGTTCAAGTTCAAAATATCGGACAAGTTTTTCAAGTGTCCTGTCGGTTGAACCGTCATTTACAATAATTACCTCATAATCTGGATAGTCAAGTGCAAGCAGGGAGTTGGCGTTTTCGATGATCGTACTTTCCTCATTAAACGCGGGTGCGATAATTGAAATAGATGGCAGTATTTTTTGATGATACAGGAAATCCTTTGGCTTTATTTTCCATAACTCGCTCTGAACAAAGATACCAATGCTTGAGAAAGCCAGCATTACTAGGTATGTACTGTTTAGAAGCACGGTATAAAAACCGAATGCATAATTAAAAAACCTTATATATTCTTGAAAATTCCCTGCTCCGCTTACTAAAAACAACAGAGGAATAGCTGAAAAAGCAGTAAGGAAGCAGATAATTAAAAAAATATTTTTTCCGGTCTCTGATTTATGGGAACGCTTCACCTTTTTTTGTTCATTTTCCTGAATATTCAGTTTATTGCGGATTCGTCTTGGAAGACTCGCGGAAAGAAGTTTTAAACTCTCCCTGTTTTCTGAAAGTATAGGTTTGATTGCATTAACTACAATGTTTTCAATAGTAATATTATTATTGCTTATCAGGAAATTAATGAATCCTGCTGCGTTCCCGGAAAGATATACATCCTGCAGGAACTCTCTCAGTTCATTCGTGCCTTGCAGCTCTGACCTGGCGAGGAACAATGCAATATGATCTGCTAATACTGTAAGAATCCCGCTTTTTATCTGCTGGTTCTCTTCTACCGAATACCTGAGAATAAGGGTGGGGGTTAATAGGGGAGATTTCCTGACAATAGTGTCAAGCGCAGAAATCGCCTCTTCCCGCAGTGACTTTGTTTTTAAAAGCATGAGAATTATCGGTAGGTCTTCTTGTTGTCCTTTTCTTGCAAGAAAAGCAACCGCTTTATTTTGAATGACCCTATCTTTGTTTCCTATCGCTCTTCTTACATCTATGGTACTTGGATATGTTGTTGAGAGCACATCAAAGGCTGTTCTTGCTATTTCAGGCCCCCCTTGCTGATAAAGATGCTGAACATACAAGGAAAGGTCCTTTGCAGGATATACGCGAGCCAGTTCCAGAAGGAGCTGCTGAATTTGGGGTTCTTTCCGGTCTTTCAGCACAGGAAAGAAACTATATAATGCACCTGCTTGTTCAACCAGCATTGCTTGGAAACGGGTATGAAAAAACTCAGGAGCTTGAGGCAGCTGGTCAATAATTGCAGGTAATGTTGCAGGATCTCCAATATAGGTTAATGCATGTACAATATAGAGTTTCACAGAATTGTATCTTTCTCTGCTGAGGGCATATACTAATGCATTTTTCACTGCTGATTCAGGAAAGCGGCGAAGCGAGATAGCTGCTTTTTTCCGCTTTCTCTTTGAACCTGAGGAGAGGAGCTTTATATAGGTGATGTAATTTGCTTTTCCGGTAATATGCTGCTTGTTCTGTAATGCAGTTAAGGTTGGTATTGTTTGCGGCTTTTGCAGGGCATAGGGTTCTTTGGGTTTATCCGTGGTCCTGCGTTTTCTATAAAAAATGAATGCAATAGATAGAAAAATATTAACAGCGAGGAATGCGGCTGTTGCGTAATACACGATTATATGATTCATGCTTCAATAATGGTCCTAACAATACTGGTTACTTCCTGGAGAGAAACCGGCTTTTTTAGAAAATTCCTTACACGTAATGAATATGCCTTTTCAATAAGGGTATCATTCTTTTTGTAGGAAGCCAATATAAAGGGGATCCGTGCAGTTACCGGATCAGCCCGGAGCTGCTCCAGGATCTCTATTCCTGAAACTATCGGTACAGTAAACTCGGATATAATGCAGTCAGGCTGCTGGGCTGGAATATTAGTCAAAGCCTCTTCACCGTCAGTGTATAGTATTACATTTATATCCATCTTTGCCAGTTCTGAAGCAAGTACTTCTGTAAAATAGGAGTCTGTATCAATGATGCATATTTTATGCCTCCCCGGTTTTATATCTCTTTCTCCACTTGGAAAATAAATTGAATTACCCCCGTTTTTTTGCGCTTCTGTCAGCCTGTCACCTCCTGTCCGCAGGAGCTCTTCTATCATATCTCCGGGTTTTTTGTTCATACGGAAGATCTCTGATCCTGAAACAATTCCTATTGATACAGTAATGTCTGTAAAAAAGGCATCTGAATCTGCTACATCCTGCAGCAGTTTTTTTGCTTCCTCCTTTGCAGTGCTTCTCGGTTCTTCAGGCATGTAGCAGAGAAACCGGGGGCCATCCAGTTTGAAAACCTGGCGTGTTAAAGCAGTGGTTTTTTTTGTTAATGTTTCATCAATTATATATGCAAGGGAAGAGAGAGCCCTGTCCCCTCCGTCTTTCCCAAATGAAAGATTTATAGCCTGCAGATTATCTAATCCAATGAACAGAAATTCAGAGTCAGACTCTAAAAATGATCCATCCTGTAGCTCTTCTGATAAATAGTAAGTAAAAAACCGTTGGTTTTTCAGCCCGGTGTTTTCATCTTCAGTCATTTTTCTCTGTACCTGGTCCAAGTGCTTCTCAAGGCGCTCATTGAGGCTTTTTAGTTTCAGGTTCTCCTGGGAGACCTCCCGTGCTTCCAGCCGGGTCTGCACAAGTTTTGCCTGGAATATCTCTGGATATGGAAGCCTGTACTCGTTTACTGCTTTTTCAACTAGCGGTTCGATAACAGACAGCCAGGTAAGTCCCATTACAGAGTGTATTTTCTCAAAAAAGGTATGCCACAGGGAGAGTTTCTCATGTGAATGATCGAGAATTGCTGTGTTCTCATTGTTCAGCTGAATATCAGGAGAAGAAAATATACTATCCCATGGTACATTCGAATACAGATGATTGTACCGTGCAATCATCTTATTGAGTAACTGCTCAATTCCCCCGTCTTTTTCCAAATCCCGTTTCTCGATTCTCTGAAATGTGCCGCACTTTAATTTTTTAAGGGCCTAGATATAGTCGGGAATGTTTTCTGTAATAAGATTACCGTGCTGGGGCGCAATAAGAGAGATTGGTAAACCCTCTATTCGCTCCATGGATTCCCTGAGCAGTTCATTTGAAGGCATGTAATGTTCATGAAAGGCAAGCATTGATTCCATATACCCAGGGTCTGCAAAAAGCTGGGGAGCCTCTCCGTATGCACCGAAAAGGTCGCTGGAGAACAGAATTTCAGTCTCAGGATCATAGGTCATAATGGATCCCGGAAAGTGGAGATACGGGGTAGGGATAAACCGCAATACCTTTCCGCTTTTCAGCGTGTACTGGTAACTGTTTTCATTTACAGGAACAAATTGAGAAGCTATTCCATAAAACTGAATAAAGAGGCTGCTCCGCCAATGGGTAAGAATGTCCGCTGATAGTCCTTGTTCTTCAAAAAGGGGAAGTGCTGAACAGAAGTCTGGATCCTGATGGTGGAGCACAACAGTGCGTATTTTTCCAAGATCAACCAAAGAGCGCACTTTTTCTATTACAATATCAAAATCTAAGACAGAGCCAGGATCAAAAAGGACCGCCTGGTCTTCATCAAGAAGCAGATAGGGATTACACCCCAGGCCGTGGTTGAGTTTCCCTGATCCGACCCAGTAGGTGTTTTTTCCTATTTGAACTGGCTTGTCCTCATTTCTTGTATTCATCTGAAATAGTCTCCTTTGATAATACTCATATGTATTCCCGCCTTTTCTGCAAAGTCCTAGGTTTTCTATTATACTATAATTAATACATTATTGCATGGAGGGGTTATGAAAAGAATATGTATTATTTTCATTTTGGTCACATGGTCAGTGTCTTTGCTGTATGGAGCAGATATTCGGAATATCACCAACTTCCGATGGGATAGGTATAACTATACCTCCGGTGCGATAGATAATGGGTTTACCCTGGAAGATGTTTTTGCTTTTTCTTTTCATCCATCAGTTACGTATCTTATTAAAGCAACAGGAACCTATAGGAATGGTCTTCAGCTGCTTGGCGGCGGCGGGGGAATTGTGTTTCCCCATTTACCCGGTTTTTACTCAGAACTCTCCTACATGCAATTAAACCATATAGAAGACGGGCTTATGCACAGGTGGTATGGAGATATCAATTGGGAGGTGCCTGGCTTCTATGCAATTGTATCTCTTCGTGCAGATGTTACTACTGAACTAGTGAGCTTTATCGGGCTTGGAGGCAGATGGTATGTAACGAATGGACTGAGTCTGTGGAGCAGATACACCGCTGTGGTAAGCACTGAAACCGGCTTGACCCATGCGTATTGGGGAGAAGCTGAATTTGTTCTCCTGGACAGCCTGAACTTTCGGATTGGGGGTACTGCATCATACGAACCGATTAGCGCCAGTTTGGGGCAGTATACTTCAGAGTTCGGTGTACTCGCGGGCCTGGGAGCTGTCATCACCCAGAATATTCGGGTAAAAAATACAACTTCCCTCTCTTGGCGTGAGAGCCAAACAATTTTATCTGTTTCCCTTGTGCTTGATATTACAGGGAGTATATAATCCACTGTCTATGAACACAGGAGGATATTGATGGATGCAGGCGCAGTGAAGCACGAGCTGAAACAAGTTGTGGAAAACGACTTTACTCTGAAAGACGGACAGGACTATTTCGCGTTTTTTGAAAAATATCAGTACCTTATCGGTCATCCGGATCCTGAGCTTAGAGACGGTCTTTTGTACCCAGTGCTCTTCCATTTTATCGTGAAAAACAGGATAACTAGTGAGGAAGTGCAGAGGATGATGGATGTTCTTACTGATGAGTTTCATCTATTTTATAAAGTCGGTACTAAAGGAGATGATTCAGTTCTGACCCGCTCATTTTCAGCACTCTTATTAGCGCCGGTGTTTTACCGCCTTATTCAGGATGATGTAATGTCCTCTGAACTTGCCGACAGGGCAGCGGATACCTTGCAAAACTACATTCTCCAGGAAGAGGATTTCCGGGCTGTCATTAACGGCAAAGGCTGGGCCCATGCTTCTGCCCACTGCGCTGACGCGCTCCATGAGCTTCTCCTTGCTCCAAGGTTGTTACTACAAAAAAAGAAACTCCTTGCATCCGGCATTCTCCGCCTTCTTACTGTCTCTGCTCCCTATGGTCACGGCGAGCCAGATCGCTTGGCACGGGCTGCTGCAGTGTTGGGTGAGTCAGATTACATATTAATTGAGAGATTATTGGAAAGCTTGTTTGAATTTGCGCAGCAATTAGGAACTGAAATCATTGAAATCCGCAGAAAGGTGAACACCAATGCCTTTTTGTATGCCCTTTTCTATCGTCTTTCAAAGGCTCAAAACTGCGAAGTATTAACCAAAAAAATACGCAGCTTTCTTGGGTAGTATGGAAAAACACAAGACCGAGCACTGCTCTATTATTTTCTAACGGATATACACGGTTTTCTGAATAATGTTGAAGGTGCCGCCCTTCTGTGTGTACGTTAAGAAAAGTATTTCAGAAAAGGAGGACCAAATGCAGAGAACTGTAGTATTTTTTAGTTGTTATCATTTCATTTACTGGTTGTCAGGTAATAGTCAGCGGAAACAATACTGCTCCAGGCGCTGTGGATAGTCTTTCAATATCGAGTACCTTTTCCTCTGCAACAGTAACCTGGAACGACCCCGCAGACACTGACTTGAGCTATATTGAGCTGACAATTGATGGCCAGACCGAGACAGTAAATGCTGGTGTGGAATCCTATACAATAAATAAATGGGTGCCCAGTCCTATGAGTGTTTCAGCTGTGGCAGTGAATACCTCAGGATACCGTTCTTCATCAGTCTCAGCACAGTTGGATTTTACCACAGTGAAGATTTCTTCAACAAATTCTGATACAGATTTTACCAGTGCAACAATCGATGGCACAGAGACAGACTGGTATTCAATTTCAGTTGACTCAGTAAAACAGGTTACTATGGGTTTTTAGCGTATTACTAGAAAAAAATAGAGAAATTAATAAAAATTTAATACATATCTGGTAGAATGGTATTAACAAAGAGATGGAGGGTGTATATGAAAAAATTAATATTATCTACAATAGTTGCTATTATGGTCTTTGCGGGTTGTCAAATAACTGTAGAGCCACCACCAGATTTACCAGATGGTGTAAGTAGTGCTGCTATTTCAAGTACCTTTGATTCAGTAACTGTAACATGGACAGATCCAACAGCTTCCGGGTTTCATCACGTTGAAGTTACTGCAGATGGGGTTACTACAGAGATAGAGCCAGGTGTAGAGCAGTATTCACCAAAGGAGGACTGGACTCCAGCAAGCTTTGAATCTGTAGGGCTTGTGGCTGTTTATTCTGATGGTACAAAATCTTCAACCCGTACTGTAAGCTTGTATTATTCAGATGCAACCGTAGGCACTGATATTGAAGTTGATTATTCAGATGAATCAATATCTGCAGGTGAGGTTGACTGGTTTCAGATTAATTCAGCTGACTTTAGTAAGGGAATTTCCGCGTTAGACATTTACCTTGGAGATGTAACTGAATTTGCAGACCATAAAACCATGCCTCTTACCGGGAATGTTGAGTTCACTGTTTACGATCAAGATGGTAACCGCGTAAGCTATGGTAAAGGGGATACCACAATATTCGAATCCAGCTGGGATCCTGATAATCCGAGTTGGTCAACATCAAATCCTACTGATTATACTACTTTATACATGGGAGTTCGTCCTGTATCCGACAGCGAAGCAGGCACATATTCATACGCTGTTATTGAGACAGTTTCTACTAAGTAACCCTGAAACCAAGCTGTATAAAAAACCGGCCAAAGCGGCCGGTTTTTTTAGGCTAGGACGAGGTTGAAGAGATACCCTACAGTTATACTCGAAACACTGAGCATTACAACAAAGATTGCGATCAGCTTTGGTTTTATTACCTTTCTAAGGATAATCATTTCAGGAAATGACAGGGCTGTGCCCATTATATCCGGCATTTCTTTACTCTTTTCCTGTTGGAAAGAATTTGATTCCTTGACCGTGAATTGTTTTTAAGTACATTGGGTAAGCTGGATTATCTTCGATTTTACTCCTGAGCTTCTGAATATGCACATTAAGGGTGTTCTGGTTATACATTGAATCATCTCCCCATGCATATGTATAGAGCTGGGCTTTGTCAATAATCCGGTTATTGTTTAATATAACGTATTCTAAAAGCCGCCAGAGTTTACGCCGCAGTCCAAGCACTTGTCCGTTCTTGGAAATTGTACCGTTTTTATAATTTATAGAGAAATGGCCTATTACTGTTGGTTTATCAGGTTTTAAATGCTGGGCAGGAACAGTCTGTCTGGCTCTTTCTATCATCCGTTTTACCCTGGAGACCAATTCTTCGGGATAAAAAGGTTTAGTTACATAGTCGTCAGCACCGAGGTTAAAGCCTTTGAGTTTCTTCTTTATGGATACAATTGTACTGATTATTATTACAGGTACGTGCTGATTGGTTTTTCGCACAGTTTGGAGGAACTCCATTCCGTCTTTATCATTGAGCATAAGGTCAAGAATGATGAGATTGATCCGTTCATTTTCAAAGTGATAGTTTGCAGTCTCAATATCCGGGGCCTGAAAAACAATGTATCCGTTTTTTGATAAATGATCTTTGACCAAATGCCGTAATGGTTTGTTGTCTTCCACAAGTAAAATCTTAGTTATATCCATTAGATATATTATGATACAAACACATAAAATAGTAAATAACTTTAATTAGTTTATTAAGATTGTTTATGCTCGGATTTCATTGCATACATTTTTGCATCAGCTTTTTCAAGGTCTTCTTTGCGGTTTCCGGTAATTTTTGTAATACCATAGGAGAATCCAGCATCAGGATACAGGACATTTTGTAGAAAGTGGTAGCCGATCCGTTCTACAATGCGTTTTGACAGCTGAATATCTATTTCTCTAAGAAATAGCAGGAACTCATCACCGCCGGACCGGATTACCACATCATCTTTACGGAGGTTTTCCATTACTGCTTGTGTGAAAATGACAAGAAGCTCATCTCCGGCAGCATGGCCGTATGTGTCATTGTACACCTTGAAATTGTCCAGATCAATAAGCACTAAAATTTGAAACAGGTCCAGCTTAAGATCAAACAGCGCATGTCTATTAAAGGCACCGGTCAATGGATCTTTATTGAATTTTTCTTCAAGCTCTTTATTCTGGTGAAACAGTTCATTAAATTCCATAACCAGGTTGATGCTGAATAAAACAGCGCTAAAAAGTACAACGTATTGAACAACAACCGGCCAGCCGAGATGTAATATCATACTCGCAGTAAGATGGAGTATAGAAAGGGTAAGCAGCATAGCAGGGATCAGGAGAAATGGTTTCCGCCTCTGTTTAGAAAAGATATAAAAAACTGAAGCAAGCATATTTACTAGGAGGATGAGGTTTGTAACTCGCAGTACATCGGCAAAAAAACGGAATGTTGGCGATGTAAAGATTACAAGTACGGATATCCCGGTTAAGATAGATGCAACAGTTCCAAATTTAATTTTCTGGATGTAGTACAGTTCAAGCCCAATAAGAAAGCACAGCGGACCAATGTATCCAAAACCCATGAGTATTTTGTCAATGGTAAAGAACATCCACATTGGGCCCATTGATGCAAAATACACATAGTCTAGGCAGAATAGGGCTGCGAAGATTGCAGACAGTCCCATGAAAAAGTCATGCCCGAATTTCTGCGAATGATGAAATGAGTGTGAAATAAGCACAATACCAATGAGGAAGCTTGCGCCAATGCATAATAGTAGGAGGTCATTATAGAGAAAATTAGAAAAGCCCATTAATGTAAGTGCCCTGTCTTCCTGAATGACAAATGGTTCAGAAGGAATTTCCACTTTATATGCAGCATGGCCGATTATTTCAACAATGTATTCATTGTCCTGTGCCGGAGGCAGAGGGATAACAAAAGTATAATTCTGCAAGTTCCCGGTTGGCCGCAGAAAACTTCCTGCCTGGTAAACAAGGGTATTGTTTATATATACTTGAAAGGCCTGAAACGAGAGATGGTTCAAGACAAGTGCTTCATCTGTTGAAGCATGAAATGAATTCGTCATTCTGTATCTACCTATTTGCGTCAGGGGAAATGAAAATGGAGCATCTACGGTTTGGGTGATCTCAGGTCCTCTTATCTGCCAGTTTTCTGAAATTACATTTCCCCTGGGTGCAATGGTTGTTACCATGAAGAAATGTAAAGCAGCGAAAACTGCGATGGACAGGAGTATGTAGAATATTTTTTGGTACACCTCATTGTTTATATTCATTCACTTTATACTATCTCCAAATACTCTATATGACAATAAGTTTTCTCTATTTGATGTACACCGAGCATGCAGGTGGAGTAAGAGGCGGTGTAGACATATTTCTGTAGTGTATGTATTATTATGTCAGGAGGTTTAATACTATGGGAAGAGGCGACAGAAGAAGTGAAAAAGGAAAACGTTGGAGAAACAGTTACGGTAATTCTCGTTCCAGAAAAGGAAAGAAGCGCAGGATTATTAAAAAATAAGTGCTATCTGTGAAGGAGATACTGTATTTCCCCTTGTTTAGTCAGGGGGATGACTGTTTCTTTGTAGAATAGAGCGGCCCTGTCCGGATTCACACAATTCCGGATATTTTTATTAACCTGCGCCTGAAGCTGTGTAGTTTTTTCTTTCACTCTGCGCAGGATCCGCTCTTCTACTTCTTCTCTTGTTATTGTCTGCATTAGAGCATCGGTATCTTTTTTTTGAATTAATGTTCTAAAGCATTTGGGATCTGCTTGGTATTTGCTTTCTGCAACATAGATAGCACCATAGTGTATACGTCGGGCAATAGCCTGTAGCGAAAAAACATCATGTTCAACAGCAGAGCCGTAGTGCCCATCATCAAGATGTCTGCAGATTTCCGGAAGCAGTTCAAGGTAATCTTTCATTATTGAATTACATTGGCTTATTACTGAGAAATCCATGTTCGGCAGCTGCCACTGGTCAAAGGCTCCCTCTCGCTGCGGTGCAGGAAGGTCGTTATGAAACGGCTGTTCTTCTGGCACTGTATACCTGCCAAAGCGTGCATCTATCTCCTCCTGCATTCTCAATCGGATTTCTAAAAGACTCATGTCATTGTGTTTTGGAAAGCCGCTCATCTCCGGCTGATACGCAGGGGGATTAAGTCCGAATTGCGCTCTGTCAAATAGCTTGTGAAGAATTGTCTCTTCAAGGGACTCAAGTTTTTGGGCAATAATCTGCAGTTCAAACATGATTTCGATTGTACAAATCTTTTATCAGATAGGCAAGCTTTTCTCACCCCATCCGGCAAATCAAGGGGGCTGAGATTTTTCTTTCAAATGTGAAATATCATCTGTTAACGCAGAATTCAGATTCTCCGAAAGCCCGTTCATAGCACTGCCAAGACTGTCAATTTCATCATTTCCTTTTCCTTGGTTATATTTAGCAGAAAAGTCTTGCTCTGCCATCTTTTCAGCTATGGGATACCGCCTCCTGGACTGGAAATATCGGAGTTTGCACGGCTAGAAAAGTTTGATCGTTGAGTGAATTGATATGTTCAAAAATTTGGGTATTAAGAATCCTATCCTCTCTTTTAGTCTGGTAATAGGCAGCCTAGAAAGAAATTTAATATCAGTTGATGGGAGTTCCAGCGACATCTGCCTGTGATTTCCCATCATCATTGCTTTGCGCGAAGCTTTTTAATGTGGGCATCATGACATCCAGAATAAGCAGGTCAATTTCCTGATCATTTTCAACTGTGTGTACAGCTTGTATACCGTTTTCTGCTTCAACTACAGTGTGGCCCTGGCGCTTCAGATAATCAGTGATGATTGTGAGCATCCGGGGTTCATCATCAGTAACAATAATTCTTGCCAATTGTTAGTCCTTAGTATCAGTGAGATGCCCACACCCAGGGCTGTGTTTTCCCATCTCTACATTTCCTCCATTAATCCTTAATGCTTTGCTGTTTACTAGTGCATCAGCAATCTTTTTCCTTGCTGAGGATAAAATATTTCCGAAGGTTTGTCTTGAGACCTGCATTTGATCTGCAGCCTGTTTCTGGTATAGCCCCAATTGGTCAGCTAATCTGATTGACTCGAACTCATCAACTGTGAGAGTAACCTGTTCTAAAAGCGTAGCAGCTATTCCTGCTGGTTTGAACAGTGTTGTAGATGGTTTGCAGCATATTTTTCTGCATTTTCTTGGTCTTGGCATAGTATTTCAGTATCCTATTGTAAATGAAAACAGACATACTGTTCACAATATGTCTGCATCCTAGTGGTAATTGTAATATATTTTTTACTAATATACTAATGATCGCACAGGTTATTTCCTGTTTCTAGTTTGCCGGAGAGATAGTCATTTACAACCTTATCCGGTGCTTTTGATTCAGCCCCAACTATGACTGTAATATCGTTTTGACTAAAGAGATCCTGTGCTCTCCGGCCCATACCACCTGCAATAATAGCTGTTGCTCCCTGCTCATGGAGCCATTTCGGAAGTACCCCAGGCTCATGTGGCGGAGGGGTAAGGCTTTCCGAGCTAACGATATTATTATCTTCAATCTCGAAGATCGAGAAGGTCTCACAGTGTCCAAAATGCGGACATAGTCTGCCCTGTGCTGTTGGTATTGCGATTTTCATAAAAACACTCCTTTTAATTTTTGCCGGTATTAATTAACCCAGGCCTATTGTATTTGGATCTGTCAATTTGGACAGTCGGCTTTCCAAAAAAGCTTTATATGCCTGATCAATTATAGTGTACTTACCAGCAGCATATATACTAATGTGGAATTTATTTAATAAATCGAACGCTTTTGGCCCAATGTTTTGAACAACTATCGAATTTACATCGTTATTAATTAAATGCTGAGCTGCTTGGATGCCTGCGCCTTTTGGCGAATCAATATTCTGTTCATTATCTAGCCAATCAAAATCTGAGTTGTCGGTATCAAACACCATAAACCCCAGAGCGCGGCCAAACCGCCGGTCTAACCTCGTCCCTTCGTTGATTCTCTCGTCTGCTGGAAACGCAACTTTCATACAAAACTGTCCTGTAAATAGCATATGCTAATTAAACTAATTATACTGTCAT
>CAYRYS010000013.1:0-55252 GCA_964428555.1 uncultured Spirochaetales bacterium
GTAAAGTTTGAATCGCTTTGTTGGCCGTAGTTTCTACGGGAAAAATGCCAGCTTTGCTGCGAAGTGACTTTCCGGGCAATTCGTGGTTGCAAAAAAATAGTTTGGAAAGCCGGATTTGGCAGAATTTGTACCTCAATGAGCAAAGTGATTTTAAAATGTGTAGTTCAACGTCTTAGCAATTACAAACTTTGCCCCATTAAATGCGCGTTAAAAGTGAATTTGTTATTCATGAAGGTTCAAAGTTCGAATAGATCCTTCCATCTCTTGACACAAGTTTTCTGCGTGCCTATAGTGCAATTTATGGAAAAGAAAAGACTTATAACATCAGCATTACCTTATGTAAATAACATCCCCCATCTTGGGAACCTGATCCAGGTACTCTCAGCAGACGTGTTCGCACGTTTCTGCAGACTAAAAGGATATGACACACTCTACATCTGCGGTACAGATGAATACGGCACTGCAACTGAGACCAGGGCTTTGGAAGAGGGAATTACTCCGAAAGAGCTTTGTGACAGATATTATAAGGTGCACAAGGACATTTATGACTGGTTTGAAATTGCGTTCGATAAATTCGGCCGCACTTCCACGCCTGAACAGACAGAAATTGTGCAGCATATTTTCACAAAGGTCTATGAAAACGGATACATAAACGAGAAGACGATAGAACAGCTGTACTGCGAACACGACCAGCGTTACCTTGCTGACCGTTATGTGCGGGGCGAATGTCCCCACTGCGGATATGATGATGCAAGGGGCGACCAGTGTGAGAGCTGCGGAAAACTCCTTGATCCTGTGGACCTCATTTCTCCCAGGTGCGGCACCTGTGGAAATAAGCCTGTCATGAAACAGACAAACCACTTATACATTGATCTCCCTGCAATCCTGCCAAAGCTCCAGGAATGGATCAGCAAGGCGCAGGTTAAAGGGAACTGGGCGCGTAACGCGATCCAGATGACCCAGTCATGGATCCGCGACGGCTTGAAAGAGCGGTGCATTACCCGCGACTTAAAGTGGGGTATTCCTGTTCCCCTGGACGGATACAGGGACAAGGTGTTTTATGTCTGGTTTGACGCGCCAATCGGCTATATTTCCATTACTGCTACTCATACGGACGACTGGAAAGCCTGGTGGCAAAATCCAGAGGAAGTTGAGCTTTTTCAGTTTATTGGCAAAGATAATATTCCTTTTCATACAGTTATCTTTCCCTCATCTCTCATCGGGTCAGGGGAAGACTGGACTCTTCTCCACCATATGTCATCATCTGAATACCTAAACTATGAAAGTGGTAAGTTTTCCAAGAGCAAGGGAGTAGGGGTGTTCGGAACAGACGCGCAGGACACTGGTATTCCTGCTGATGTTTGGCGTTTTTACATCTTCTACAACAGACCGGAGAAGTCTGACTATACCTTTACATGGAAGGACTTTCAGGAAAAGGTAAACTCAGAGCTGATTGGAAACCTAGGCAACCTTGCAAACAGAACCCTGACCTTTTTAACACGCTTTTTTGACAGCAAGGTAATCGGTGCACCCGAGGATTCTAGGATGTGGCCGAAAGTCCGGGAACTTGAGGAAAAGGCAACCGTACACTTGGATGCAGCTGAACTCAAGGACGGACTGCGCACCATTTTCGAGATTGCTGATATAGGAAACAAGGTGTTTCAGGATGCTGAACCATGGAAAACACGGAAAGAAGACCCGGAAAGCACACACGCGCTTTTAAGCAATCTTGTGTACTTAATCCGGGATCTGGGTATTATGGTCCAGCCCTACATGCCTGCAACATCCAGAAAGCTGCTTGGTCTGTTGGGAATAGAGAATGCTGACTGGAATACCATCGGTAAACTGGAAGGAATAACAGAAGTCCAAAAGCCAGAAATACTTTTTAAGAGACTGGAGGATGACCACATAAACGCTATGAAAGAGAAATTTTCAGGAACACAGAAAGAACGGGAAGAAGCGGTAAAGAAACCCGCAGTGGAAGAGGAGTTCAGGGACAAGGTTGACCTGCGTGTCGCGAAAATAATTGATATTCAGCGGCACCCTGAAGCAGACAAGCTGTTCATTGAAAAGCTTGATGACGGAACAGGGGAAGAGCGCCAGATTGTTTCCGGACTTGTTCCCTATTACACAGAAGAAGAGCTGTTGAATAAGAACATTATTCTTGTGAATAACCTGAAGCCTGCAAAGCTGCGAGGCGTCAAGAGCCAGGGAATGCTCCTAGCAGCAGAGGAAGGCGACAAAATTGAAGTTATTTTCGCTGATAATGCAGCTGTTGGAGACAGGGTTGTTGCAAAAGGCTTTGAGCCTGAAGAAGAGAAGACCCTGAAGAAACTGAAAATAGACCAGTTTTTCGAAATCCCCCTTAAGGTTGAAGCTAATATAGTGAAAGCAGGGAACGCAGAGCTTGAGGTAAACGGCAGTATTCTGAAAACGGTAAATGTAAAATCAGGAGAAGTCGGCTGATTTATGCCAGATCTTTCAATACATCCGATTTCCCTTGAAGAGATTTCAAAGAATAACAGCCTTCTACAGACTGAGTACTGGGGAAGGCTGAAATCCGAATTCGGCTGGCAGGTCTTTGCCTATGCCTGCACATACCTCCAGATTCAATTTACTCTTCTTGTATTGGTGCGGAAGCTTACCGGTGTATTTCATCTTGCCTATGTCCCCCATGGACCTGATTGTCAGGTTCCGGGGGTAAAACAGAGCGAGCTATTGCAATTACTCTCGAAACGACTAAAAAAGTACCTACCTGGAAATACTGTTGTACTACGGTGGGACCCGAAATGGAGTGTGGCAGGCGAGGGAAAGCCCTATCCCGCATTCACGCCTCCATTAAAAAAAGCTGTTATGGATATCCAGCCTCCAAACACAGTTGTAGTAAACCTTGAACAAAGTGAAGATGAAATTCTCAAAGCAATGAAAAGCAAGACCAGGTACAATGTCCGCCTTGCAGCAAAAAAAGGGGTTACAGTACGGAAGGCTTCTTTTGATGAATACGACACCTGGTACAATATCTACCAGGAAACAGCCCAGCGGGACAAGATCGCGATCCACTCTGCTGAGTATTACAAAAAAGTATGGGAGCTTGCCTGGGAAACTGAGGACATGGACATCACCCTGTTATTTGCTGAGCATGAGGGTGAGGTGCTTGCAGGGAATTTTATTGCACTGAATAAAGAGCATTCTGTGTATCTCTACGGCGCATCAAGCGGGAAAAAGCGCAGCCTTATGCCAGCGTATGCTTTGCAGTGGGAAGCAATGAAACTCGCGAAAAGCGCTGGGTGTACTGAGTATGACTTGTTCGGAATACCTCCAAAGCCGGATAAAGACCACCCAATGTACGGACTCTACCGTTTTAAAACCGGGTTCGGTGGACAGATCCGGAACATGCCCGGCGCCTGGGATTATCCCCTGTCACTGTTGTATCCTGTCTTCCGGCTTGCTGAAAGACTCCGAAAGTGGTATTTCAAGAGCTTTCAGCGCAGATAAACCAAGAATACTGATCAAATTATTATTGCTTTTCTCTCAAAATGCTAATATGCTCATACTATGAAGCACAAATTAATTATCGTCCTAGTAGTATTATTTTTTGTTGTTACCTATACGGTGTGCGGAGAGGTTGTTGCTTTCCGTATCTTTCCTACTGATTATTCTCTTTTTCTTGACGGGGAGGATATTGAACCTGAACGAAGAGAAAATGAGTTTCGGTACTATGACCTTCCTGAAGGGGAGAATGAAATAAGTATTTCAGCAGAAGGCTTTATTTCTGAAACAGATACCATAACTGTGCCAGGTACTGAATACTATGAAAACAAGCTAGAGCGGGAGGATTCCCTCCTTGTAGAGCTTGAGTATCTGCCCACCGGGGTAAGCCCGAAATGCGTACAGTTTACACCGGATGGAGCATACATGCTTTCAGCACTCCTCCGGGATGACGGGGTGGATGTGTATGAAACTGAATCCAGAGAATACTGGGGCAGGATTGAATTTCCCCAAGAGTATGCAGATGAAGACGGATTTGTGGAGATTGCCTTTGCTGAACAGCGGGGAGAGATCTGGGTAAGCCAGATGACCACAAATTCTGTCCACATCATAGACCTTGAATCCTTTGAATACCAGGCAACCATTCCCACAGGGGGCGGAGGGCCGAAGATAATCTGCATTGACCATAATGAAGAGTTTGCCTATGTCTCAAATTGGTGGACCGAGGATATCGGTGTTATTAATATGGAAACAAGACAGCTGGTAGATATGATTCCTACAAACGGAATTCCCAGAGGTCTTGCACTGACTGAAGACGGCCAGTACATGTACGCCTGTCTTTTTAGTAACGGAAATATTGATAAAATATCCGTCCCTGACCGGACTGTTGTGTCCACGCTGCAGCTCGGCCCTGGAGCAATGCGCCATACCGCAGTTGACTACAGCCAAAACAGGCTCTATGCATCAGATATGGCCTGGGGAGATGTTTTTGTAATAGATATGGAAACTGACGAGCTCCTCCACAGGGTCCATGTTGGAAGAAAAGTAAATACCATTGACCTGACATCTGACGGCCAGTACCTCTTTGTATCGAACCGCGGAAGGAATAATCCTGAAACATATATTCAGGAAGGCCCTGAGTTTGGATGGATCAGTGTTTTGGATACTGAAACAATGGAAATAATTGACTGGGCGTACGGTATGGACCAGCCGACAGGTCTGGATGTCTCTCCGGATGACCGGTATCTGGCGTTTACCGATTTTCTCGATGACCAAATTGAACTGTATTCGATTGACGATTTTATGCAATGGGAAGAGTAGCCTATGGAGTGGAAATATAATTATCACACACATACGGATTACTGCGATGGAAACGGAAAACCGGAGGCGTATGTAGAAGCCGCGCTAAAGGGTGATGTCAAGGTCCTCGGTTTTTCAAGCCATGCCCCATGTCCTTTTGAAACTGAATGGACAATGAAACCTGAGAAGCTTGCTGCCTATGTGCAGGAGATTGGCAGGCTCCGGCGCTTGTACGCGAAAGACATTACCATCCTAACCGGACTCGAGGTTGATTACATACCCTATATTATCAGCCCAACAGACGCATTTTGGGAGCAGTGGGACCTGGATTTTATTATTGGTTCAGTCCATTTTTTAGGAAAACTCTCAAACGGAAATTACTGGACTATCGATAATACAGAGGATGAACTCCGGACAGGTGTTCTGGAAAACTTTGATAATGATCCCAAACAGGCTGTGTTGGAGTATTACACTAGGGTCGCGAACCTTGCTCTCCGCCATAAACCGGACATAATCGGGCATTTCGACCTGATTAAAAAGAACAACAACGGCATTTTCGATACAAATGAGAAGTGGTATAAGGACGTGGTTCTTTCAGCACTGGAAGGGATGAAAAGCGTGGATACTGTGCTTGAGATAAATACCGGAGGAATAGCCAGGGGAAGAACGGATGAACTGTATCCTGCTGATTGGATTATTGCTTCCGCTGCCAAGATGAATATCCCAATGACAATGAACTCCGATGCTCATCAGCCTGACCAGATTACAGCAGAGTTTGTCTCAACACTGGAAAAACTCCCTAAACTGGGAGTAAAGTCTCTATGGTCATTTCACGGGAAGGGATGGAGGGAACACCCTCTATGAAGTCTTATGACTGCATCATCGTTGGTGCAGGCTCAGCTGGTTGTACAATCGCGAGAAAGCTGGTGCATTCAGGGCTTAATGTAGCACTCATTGATTCGAATCCGAAAGAAAAGATAGGCTACCCATGGGAGGTTACTGTAGAGCGCTCTGTGTTCGGTCGCATCGGACTTTTGCTGCCCCCTAAATCTATGTGGGAAGAGGATCCGGATGTGAGCAGGTTTTTCGCTGAAAAACCGGAGGACTATGTTGAGGTAGAAGATGTTAATGAAGAGGGGTTTACTCTAGGTCATAGAGCCTTGAACCAGCATTTATTGGACCTTGCCATAGAATCTGGTGTAGATCTATATGAGCAGCACTCAGCTCTCAGGCTGTTATATACCAATGACTCGATTACAGGAATTGCCGGAGACAGAAAGGGACTTTTCGGCCAGCAGTCTTTTCACATGGATTCAAGCCTTGTGATTGACGCAACAGGTATTTGGGCAGTTTTGCGGAGGCAGGTGCCTGACAGGTATAACATAAAAAAACGCTTGCGAAAGCAGGATTTTGCCTTTGGATTTCAAGAGACCAGGGAAGTTTCAGATGCACAGCTTCAGCGGATCAAGGAAGAGTTTGAACTCTTACCAGGCATGTCAGCAACCAGAATCGGGAAGTACCATGCCTATGAGTCAATCCATGTGAGAAAAAACAACACAGTCAACCTCATATTCGGATCTTCAATCAGCGGATCAGGTTCGCCTGAAGGCAATCCTTCTCAGCAGTTTCATACGCGCTATCCTTTTTTCGGAAAGCGGGTCTCAGGCGGCGGAAGGTTGATCCCCTTAAGGCGCGCATTAGACACTCTAGTTGGTAACGGATTTCTCTGTGTAGGCGACTCAGCATGTCAGGTTATACCCACCATGGGCTCTGGAGTTGCATCCAGTATGCATGCAGCCGATATTGCTGCACGGACAATAACAGAAGCATGGAACCAAGGAAAAATCGGTTTTGAAACCCTTTGGGCTTACAACCACAAGTATCAGTCAAAACGGGGTGCTATTCTTGCAAGCTATGACATTGTCAGGCGGTTTTTGCAGTCAATGACATTGAACCAGGTAACAGAAGTATTTCACGCAGGTCTTTTAAGCAATGAGAATTTTATCAGTACCTTTTCATCCAATACAATAACATATGACTTCCGTCAAATAGTAGAAAAATTATCAAGAGTTTTTACAAACCTGGGCCTGGTTTCACTAAGCCTTCGCTTTATGCAGGCAATGAGAGACTCTCAACGTGCTATGAATCTGTACAAAGAGTATCCTGAAGAATATGATATGGAAGAATTCCATAGGTGGCAAAAGAAGACAGACGATTTGTATGAGAACTATCGTACATTCTCTAAAGGCGAGAGAGAAGTTTTTCTATAAGCTGGTTTTTAAATTAAAGTGATACAACGATTGTTTATGTTTTATTTTTTATTAGTGATTGAATAATGTGTTTAAACTGCCGGCCCCTGTCAAATTCATTTAAAAACATTCCAAAACTTGCGCATCCTGGAGAAAGAATAACCACTGAGCCGGGTTTTGCTTTTTCAAACACATCTTCACATACAGATCTGAGAGAGTTGTAGGGTCCTGCATAAGAGGTATCATACTGGTCAAGAAGTTCTACTATTTTGTGTGTAGCAGAGCCTTCTAACAGATATATTTGTTCCGGTTTCCGTACTATTTCTCTGAAAACAGAAAAATCAAGCTCTTTATCAGTACCGCCGGTTATCAAATGCACGGGTTCTTCAATGCTTTTGACAGCAGCAACAGTCGCCTCAGGAATTGTTGCTGCTGAGTCGTTTATGAAAACAGTGTTGTTGTATTTCTCAAACACTTCGTGTCTGTGTTCAATGCCGGAAAATGTACTCAATGCAGCCATGATCGTTTCCGGTGCAGTACCGAATATAAACGCAGTACTTGCAGCAGTAAGAAGGTTTGTTTTCATGTGGGTTCCGCTGACCATGAGTTTTTCAGGGAGTATTTTGGTTTCCTTTCCATTTTCATCCCTGAAGAACCCTTCTCCGGTTTCAGTTAGGAACGCGCCTTGGAGACTTTGGGGAAGGGGCTTGCTTGAAAAGAAAAAAGGACGACCCTGTGTTTCCTGGGCAAATTCTTTTCCATACATATCATCGTAATTACACAGAGTTGCGTTCTCCGGCGATTGTTCAGAATAGATTACCCGCTTGTCATCAATGTATTCTGCCATACTGCGGTACCTGTTTAAGTGGTCCGGCAGTATTGTAGTAATTGCAGCAACCTCGGGATTTAATAGACCTTTACCGCGGATATCACCGAGCTGCCAAGAGGAGAGCTCAAGTACAACAGGAACGTCAGGACCTGTTTCATCAATAAAACTCAACGGTGAAACTGTAATATTTCCCCCAAGTTTTGTTTTTGGATTTTCCCTGCGCAACACAGAATGTAAGGCTGAAACAGTCGTGGATTTCCCTTTGCTCCCTGTAATTGCTAAAATCGGGCTTTTGGTAAGAGCGAGGAAAATAGAAATATCGGTTTCTATATGTTGAGCAACTTCTAAATAATGAGATGTCCAGGGCACTGCGGGATTTTTTATCACAAGATCAGTATTCGTAAAATCTGCGGTTTCGTGTCTGCCTAACACATAGCGAATGGAAAATTCTTTCAGCTTATCAATTGAGGGTTTTAGTATCTTGGCATCCCGAAGATCAGTTACTGTAACCTCGGAACCGTGACGAGCAAAAAAGCGTGCAGCCTCCAGCCCTCCGCCATGAAGCCCAAGTCCCATAATTGTGACTTTTAAACCCGGTAGGTTTTCCCAACTAATTTTCAATTACAAACTCCTTTTGATCTTCCTCGTTTAAGTAGGGAGACACAGACAAGTCCGTCCAAATATCTTGCCAATTTTCCGGTATCTTGTTCTTTAAATCAATAAAAATTGGCATATCCGCAGAAAAGGAATCACCCCTAATACTTTGTTGGATATCACTAAGTTGAGGAAGTAAAAACTGAATTGCATTATGGAGATAGGGAAGATATTTTTTTCTATTATCAACAGACAGATTAATTACACTGTGGCAGATTGTTCGGTATTTACAAATAAAGGGGTAATATGGATATGTCCGTTTTCCATCTGGAATGAAGAGCTTGGAAAAGAATTTCGTAAGATCATTGTCAATCCAAATTCCCTGTACAAAATACCCTCTCCCGGTTTCACCAATCCAGGTATCAGAAATAAGCTGCCGTATTTTGAAACCGACCATTTTACCGTGTTGGATTAATACCTTTTCCAATGGAATGAATATAGCTTCTAAAAAAAGCTTGTCAGTAGTAAATGATGAGGTAAAATCGTTCGTACCTTTTTGAACCACCTCGTTGTACATTGGCTTGTACATTAAATCAATTTTCAGAATAAACAAGTAATGGCTGTTTTCAACTCTGTATAAACGGAAAAAAGCTGGTTTTAAGATCTCAGATGGTGAAAACATGTAGGTGAGGCCTTGAAAAACATCCGGTTCTATAGCTGTAAGTTCCGAAATAACATTCCGAATCTTTTGCAGATACTCTTTTCCCGGTACAGTCTGTTTAACATCATGATGAATCGGCAATGACGGCACAGTATATTTTTCAGGTAGGTATAAAAAAAAGTCCTCTTTCTGCGTATAATGCCGCGTAGACGAAGAAGGTCCGTCTTTTTTCTGTACAGTGTTTAATAAGTTATTGATATCTTTATCTGTATAATTTATTTGGATCTCACTCAGAAGCTGATCCCCTTTCTTCAAACAATTACCGCTTTAAATTTCTAATGTATACTATAGCTTGAATGCCTATAGTTTGCAATGCTAACATTTTATCAAGAATTTTATATCTCTAGTATTTGTGTTATTATATAAGAGGAGGCGCTGATATGGTAAACTGTATGAACCCTAAAAGGATCAGACACATTTGTACTGGTAAAATAATGATCCTCAGTTAAAGGCGGGTTTTAGTGAAAACGGAGAACCGGTGTCTGGAGAGACTGGGGGTGAAGGAATAGATACAGAGATAGAACCTTGGTTAAGCAGAGCCCAGTTCGCAAATTATACGCTTGCCTCAGGACTTGTATTAGAAGCAATCAGTCTCGGCTTATACTTCGGCGGTGAATACATTTTCCCTGATCACACGCAAAATGTGAATGAACTCTCTGTGTGCGGTATTGCAACAAGCTCATCTCTGATTGTTTTTTTTGTTGCTTGTATATCTATCGCAATAGGATTATTCAGTTTCCTGTTCACTAAAAATCAACCCGCTGAAGATGAAAATCTTTGTATCAGGTTGTTTCCATTCCTCAGGGGATAAGCCAGCTTTGTAGCATGTATGCATAAGAAAAGTAGTCCTGTCCCAATCCTGTTCAACTGCGACTTGCGGAAGGAGGACTCCTGTACGCGGACCTTTCTGAATGTACAGCCCGTGGGTTCCCACTTGTATTTCATCTATATCTGATATTTCTTGTAATGGAGAAAGTACAGTAATTTCAATGTGAACATCTTTCTCCTCATCCCTTCTAAGGGGAGGAAATCTTGGATCCTGGAATGCAGCAGCGTGTGCCATGTCTGATATGGTATCAATAAGAGGTTCTACACCCTGCATGTGTCCGATACATCCCCGAAGCGCCTTTTTCTTATGCAGTGTTACAAATGCGCCGTATTTATTGGACAGCTTTTCACTTGGTTCAGGGACTGTTGTTTTTTCTAATCCTAAATCGTCACGTATTCTATTTCTTGCGGTTATTAAAAGAGTTTCCTTCTCTTGTGCTGTTAAGTTGAAATCCATTTTTTACTCCTTAGTCATATTGGTTATCATTGAACACAGATTGGAGCCTTTCCCTTGATACAGTGATATTCAGGTTTTTCTCCTGAGTCGGAAGCACGGTGCCTTTTGGGGCATTCTTTGCTCTTCTTAGATATTTAACCTGTGTATAATAAAGGTCCACATTCTGTTCATTCTTTCCCTTACTGTAGAGCACTGCCAGATTCCCTGCATCCAACAGTACTTCAAGGGGCACGGTTTTCCCTTTTGGTGTTTTTACGAAAACATATCCTCCAGGATAGTCTCTTGTATGTACCCACCAGTCATTTCCATTCACATATTTACGCAAAAGCTGATCATTTTCTTTTGCATTCCTGCCAACTAACAGGATAAATCCATGGGAAATAAGCCGAAGTCCAGGTTGTTCATCATCCTTCTGCTGTTTCTGTTTCTGCTTTTGCTTCACAAATTCCCTGAGCTTGGATATTTCCTCGGTCTCTCTGATTGTATCCAGGTTTTTCTCTTCTTTTTGTAATTCCTGTTCAGTTGATGCAATTTCAGCTGAGAAATGCTCCTTTGCAGCCTGGTTTTTTTTATACTGTTTATAGTATTCTTCCGCATTTTCTGCAGCATTCATTGCAGGGTCAAGCTCTATTTCTACAGTAGCATTATCATGATAAAAATCCGGTGCTTTCAGCCATTTCTGGTTTGGACTGATATTAAAAGCATTTGCGAGGATTATGTCCCCGATTTCCTTATACCTCCCTGCATCCGCTGCTTGGTCAGACTTTGTTCGCAGTTTTGAAAGCTGCTTTTGAAGTGTGGAAATACGTTTTTGTGTGTTCCGGAGAGCTTGCTCTTTTAGCTGCTCTTTGGTGGTTATTTCTTCTGAGCTTAGATAATACTCTGCAATCCGTTTATTAAGCGGACCTTCTCCTGGGTAGTCTCTTACTGTATAGGTTTTACTATTCTTATATGTCGTATTTTCAAGGGCTATTTCCGGGGTGTAGAATTCTCCGCTTGTTTCATTTTTCTTGGGTTTCCTATACATTGCATCAAGAATTTCCCCATTTGTGTCTGTAACAAGGATATTACCGGATCCGGTCCATAAACGCATATACAGGTAGTAGGTATTTTCAGATCTGGTGATAGTGAAACGGACAATTCGCTCCTTATGTACATGGGCAACCTCCTGAATGACTCCTCCTTGGATGTTGGCTCTAAGAAACTGGGCAAATCGCTGAAGCTTTATCTCAGTTTCCGGTTTTTCCGGTATACTGTGTATCCTTGTTTTCCCGTGTTCAAGGGAAGCAAAGAGAAAAAAAGCATTTCTTTTGTTATACAGCTGAAATACGAGGTCTGTTGTTTTGGGCTGGAACACCTTCTGTATTCTAGCACCAAGTAAGTCAAGCTCTGAAAGTACTGCATCGATTTCTGCTTTATTTAAAGACATAGTTTCCTCTAGTTGGCAATTAAATGGATTCAAGAAAAATATTCATATCCTTTTTTAAAAAAAAGACAAGCATCACCTTATTCGGCAGTGTATTTGCGTTTACATGATCTTTTATTGTCTGAAAGACTATAGGTGCAGCAATTTCTTTAGGAAATCCGTATATCCCTGTTGAAATTGCAGGGAAGGCAATGGTCGTAAGACCGGTATTTGCAGCAAGCTCTAGAGAATTACGGTATGCATTTGCGAGCTTTACCCTTTCATTTTCATTACCGCCGTGCCAGACTGGGCCGACTGTGTGGATGACATGTTTTGCAGGTAACTTACCTGCTGTAGTGATTACTGCTTTGCCTACAGGCAGTCCTCCAGGGTATTGATTCTCGCGTATTTCCTTACATTCCTGTAATATTTGTTTACCCCCCATTTTATGAATCGCGCCGTCAACTCCTCCACCGCCGAGCAGGCTTGAGTTAGCAGCATTTACAATAACATCAACCTTTTCCCTTGTTATATCTCCTTCCTTTACAATAAGAGCACCTTCCAATAATTCTTTCAAACCATACCTCCTACAAAAATGCGATAACAGCTGCAGCTACGAACACCAGTAAGTTTACTACAGGAAGCAGCCATGGCGCCTGCTTTTTCCATGATTTCTTCAACTGAAACACGAAAATCATCAATAGTGGAACTATACCGACGAGAATATGATACTGAATTACAGGGTTTTCGCTCACTGTGTATTGTATCAGAGCCAGGATACCAGTGAGATATACAAGGGGAAGGGATATCTGTGAAACAGCCTTTGCTGCTGACCCAATTTTGCCGGGATTATCAATTTTTCCTGCAGACCACAAAACTGCGGTAATAATAAAAATACTGTGACTAAGGATGACAATAAAAGCTGCTGTAATGTGTAGTATCAACATAAGGATATTGTAATAAACAATGGCAAATCCGTCTATAAAAGCTCAGTTACAACAGCATTTATCTCGGACACCAAGTAAAAAGAGCCTGTGCAGATAATGGGCAGGTCAGGCTTTGAAAGCTCAATTCCTTTTTTAACTGCCGCCTTTGGACACTGAATTGTGCATGTCTTTTCAGATACTGAAGAAAATGCTGCCTCCATTTCAGAGAAGCTTGAAGGTTTAAATGTCCCTGGTCTTGTTAGGATAATATGTTTGGAATACTCAGCAAGTACAGATGCCATACCGTGTAAATCCTTACCCTTTACAGCACCAAAAATAATGATAAAAGGAGGAGAGTATACACTACATACCGAATCTATCAGGCGTTTTATTGAACCCGGTGTATGTGCAGCATCAGTAATTATTAATGGGTTCCTTTTTAAGATCTCAAACCGTCCTGGTAGGAATGCTTTTGAAAAACCCTTCAGAACACTAGCATTATCAGCTTTGGAGAAAAGGGTTTTTATAGTTAGATAGGCAACAGCCGCATTATCTGCCTGGTAACTTCCAAAGAGCAGGCTGGGAAAAGAAATACTGGAATTATCTGTAAAGAATAAATGGATAACCGATTTTTCATCGCTCATTTCCCACTGCGTCTTTGGTATATGCTCATCAATATAGTGAAAAGAAGCCCCTTCTGTTTTTGCACGCTGGGAAAGCACAGCTTTTGCATCAATGCTCTGGTGTGCACATACAACAGGTACGAATCTCTTAATTATTCCAGCTTTTTCTCCTGCAATTTCAGAGATGGTGTTCCCGAGCATTTCCCTGTGTTCCAGTTCAATAGGTGTAATAACAGAAATATCTGGGTGGATAACATTTGTTGCGTCCAGTCTGCCGCCTATACCAGTCTCAATTACTGCGAAATCCATCTTTTCATTTCTAAAGATCAAAAACGACATGACTGTGAAAAGCTCAAAGGTTGTGGGATGGATACATTCTTTTTCCTGTTTGTGGGAGAGTGTGCAAAGGACCTGTGATATTTCAGTCCCAGCTCGGATATAGGCTTGTTCAGAAAAGAATCCTTCAGGCTTACGGATGCGTTCTTTGTATGAAAGCACATGTGGAGAAGCATATATCCCTGTTTTAAACCCCATCTCTGAGAGCGCTGATGCAATAAAGCTTGCAGTGGATCCTTTTCCCTTTGAACCGGCTATGTGAACAGCTCTAAAGCTGTTTTGGGGATCTTGAAAGCAAGACAGGAGCTTCTTCATCCTGTCAGTGCGGTATTCTCTATTAGGCTTCAGGTTTTTTTCAAGATTCAAAAAGCTTGTAAAATATTCGAATACCTCATTAGCTGAATGGAAACTCCTGGCGCTATTTTCCATCGCGGTTATCAAGTGAAAGTGCGTGTGCTGCAAACCCTTCGTATTCTGCAATCCGTTTTACTGTTTCAGTAAGGGCTTTCCTTCCTTGTGCAGAAGCCCGAATAACAGAAGAGTATTTTATAAAGTTCCGTACAGAAACTGCGCTGTAAGTTTTTGCGGCAGCTCCTGTCGGGAGTACTGCATTCGGCCCTGTTGCATAATTTGCTAGTGAAAAGGGAGTGTTCTGCCCTAAAAGAATCTCACCAGCTTCAGTTATTTTTTCAAGAACATCAAAATCGTCTTCTACCGCGATCTGAAGGTGCTCAGGAGCAAAGAGGTTTACAATGCTGCAGGCTTCTTCCATAGAAGCTGCTTGTATAATTCCTCCATAGTTCCCCAGCACAGATGCCACAAAATTCTTCCGTGTTTCAGGTAGTCCGGAGATTAGTCCCGGAAGTTTCGCTGTAACTTCTGCTGCAAGCTCAGATGAATCTGTGACTAAAAGAGCGCTTGAGTCTTCTCCATGTTCTGCTTCAATTATGAGGTCTTTCGCAACGAGATAGGGAGCTGCTGTTGAGTCTGCGAGTATAATAGATTCTGAAGGACCTGCAGGCATACCGGTGTTAATAATGGGTGAAACTACACGCTTTGCAGCTGCTATAAACCTGCTTCCAGGGCCTTCAATTTTTACGACTTTTTCAACGGTCTCTGTACCAAAGGCAAAAGCTGCTATAGCCTGCGCACCGCCTATCCTGTATACATTCGTAACACCGCAGATCCTGGCAGCATAGAGACATGCTGGATCAACCTTTCCCCTGCTGTCAGGCGGGGTGGCAACTGAGATAGAGGGAACCCCTGCAATTGCTGCGGGAACTGCAAGCATGTAGAGCATAGAAGGAAAGCTGCCCCGTCCTCTGGGTACATATAGTCCTACGCTTTCAATAGGTGTTGCTCTCTCTCCTGCAAAAATACCGGATGTAACCTCTGAAAAACCCATTTTCTCCGGTACCTGGGTTATATGAAACTTCTTCACATTTTCTACAGCCCTTTGTATGGCTTTCTTTAAATCCGCGGGAAGCTCAGCTTCAGCTTGGTCAAATTCTTCTTCAGTTACTGAAATTGGAAAACCCGATATATCCGCTTTGTCAAAATCAAGTGTGAACTGTCTTAGCGCTGCATCTCCCTTGGATTTTACTGCATAGCAGATTTCCTGTACTTTTGGAATAATTTCTTCGATATCAGTCTCAGACCTCCGTAATAATCGGTCCTTATCTTTTTCAGAAATTTCTGACCAGATTAACCTTTGAATAACCATGAAAAGCCTCCCTGTTTATACTTACTGCTAATTCTATATTTTCAGATATACTTGGTCAATTCAGAAGTCATACAGAGTTGAAGAAGTTTATATGAGAAGATACAGTTTTGGTTACTCGAAAAGGGGGGGCTGTTTTTTCTTTTAAATACTGCCTATGAAAGGTGAATTGAAAAGGAGGTAAATTCATGAAATTATGGATTTACTGCTTTTCTTTACTTGACTGTCACCAAATGTACCGATACTGTGTGGCAAAGACAAAATATAAAATAAAATACTTTCTGGTGCTGTAAAGCGCAAAAAGGACGTTGTATGGTTATTAAAGAAAAAATACGAAACAATATTTGTATGAATGCACATCCTGAAGGATGCAGAGTTCAGGTACGGGAACAGGTGGAATATGTACAATCCCAGGGACGAATTGACGGACCAAAAAAGGTATTGATTATTGGTGCATCCGGAGGATACGGCCTTGCCTCCAGAATAACTGCTGCATTCGGCACTGGTGCAGACACCATTGGACTGGTATTTGAAAAAGAACCGACAGAAAAAAGGCCTGGAACTGCAGGATATTACACAAGCCAGGAATTCGACAAACTGGCCAAAGCGGAAGGGCTGAAAAGTATCACTGTAAATGATGATGCTTTTTCCCATGAAACAAAACAAACACTTATTTCAATTATTCAAAAGGAATTTGGAACCCTAGACATGGTGATATACAGTCTTGCATCAGGTGTGCGGAAAGACCCGGAAACAGGAGAGGTTTACCGTTCTGTCCTTAAACCGATTGGCAGTAATTTTTCTGCCAAGTCAGTTGATGCAATGAAGGGTGAAATAACAGATTTCTCTATTGAACCTGCTAATGAAAAAGAAATAGCTGACACTGTTAAGGTTATGGGTGGTGAAGACTGGAAGCTATGGATAGATGCATTACAAGCTGCAAATGTGCTTAGTGAAGGCTGTGTGACTCTAGCATATTCCTATATCGGACCTGAGGTTACTCATGCTGTGTACCGGGATGGAACAATCGGCAAAGCAAAAGAGCACCTTGAAAAAACAGCCCACGAACTTATGAATACTTTACAAGAGGTAAATGGAAAAGCCTATGTCTCGGTAAACAAAGCCCTTGTCACAAGGGCTAGTGCAGTAATTCCTGTTGTGCCATTATATCTTTCTATTCTATTTCAGGTAATGAAGGAAAAGGGAATTCATGAGGGCTGTATCGAACAGATTTATCGATTGTTTACAGAAAAGCTCCATGACCGAAAAGCTTTTGAAACTGACCAAAAGCATCGAATCCGGCTGGATGACTGGGAAATGAGAAAAGATGTCCAAAAAGCAGTAGATGAAATCTGGCCAACGGTTACAACTGAAAATATTTATGATGTTACTGATCTAAAAGGTTACCAAAGAGACTTCCTTCATCTCCATGGATTCGGGTATGACCAAATCGACTATGAAGCTGATGTGGATATTCAGTAAGGAAAACCTGAGATTTTAAAATATAAAAAGGGGAGCAGATGGCTCCTCTTTTTTTCTGCTTTGCCTATTAGATTTAATTTCGAATTGCTGTTTGCCTTGTAATAAAATATACTTTTATTTGGTAAGATTATGAATAAGCGCACTATTATTATACTGTATTGTCTCCTCACCCTATCTTTGATAGATCCGATATTTGCGGAGATTGCATTAGAAGATGAGCGGGCAGTTCCCTTGTATACTAACACGCTTGTTATTGAAGACCATGAACAAGAGCTTACACCAATGGATGTCTTTACAATGGAACGCTCTGACTTTACAGAACTGAGAGAAACAAGTGTACCTGAATACGGATACTCTATTGCAAGGTTGTGGTGCAGAGCCACTATTATAAACCGCACAGGTAATGATGAGATAATTATAGCTCCGAATGATGCCTCATCTCTGCAAACAATTGATCTTTATTATTTTGAAGATGAACAGCTGCAGAGTTTTTCTTCTTCTTCCCAACAGCCTATCCGGGAACGGAATATGGAGTATCGATTGCCCGGCTTCAGAGTTGACCATCCCTCTGGTACTGCACGAATATATGTATTCTCAATTTCATCTGAGAACAGGTTAAGGCTCAACTTACACGCATATTCTCTATCTGCTTTTCTCGAAAAGCTTAGGCTGGAGTATATTTTGTATTCAATTGTTTTTGGTATTGTTTCTGTAATGATTTTATACAATGTGCTTGTATACATATCTATAAATGAGAACATTTATCTCTATTACATAGTTTATGCATTTACCTATGGACTCTATCTGCTTGGTTTGCACTCCCTTGACAGCATCCTTATTTGGCCATATATCCCGGAAGGAATGCTCTGGTTTTTTCACGCAACAGTTTTTTCTCCATTTATCGGCGGTATTGCACTGACCTTTGCAATTGTCTTTTCAATGAAATTCTTTTCCACCAAAAGAACTAACAGAACAATTCATAGGATATTCCAATATTTAATCGGCTTTTCATTACTGCTATCTGGTATCAGTTTGTTGTCTATTCCTTATCAGTATGTTTCGATCTACGGTAACCTAATATCAGTACTCATTGTTTTGTACATAATTCTGATATCAATTCACTATAGTTTACTTGGAAACCGATCAGCGCTTTTATTCCTTGTTTCTCATGCTGCAGTTGTTGCAGGTATTGTATTGTATTCTCTTTCAGCTATTGGTGCTTTTCCAAGAAATATTATTACATTAAACTTTAATCTCTTCGGTCCATTAACAGAGGTTATCCTGCTCTCACTCACCCTTGTATTTAGATATAATGAATTAACCAGAAAACAGGAGCTTGTCCAGCAAAGGGCTATTGAGAATTTAAAAGAAGCTGAAAAGCTGAAGGATGATTTTCTTGCAAATACATCCCATGAACTAAAAACACCTATTCACGGCATTGTTGGAATAGCAGACTCACTTGCACAAGGGGCTGCTGGGGATTTGCCGCCAGGCGCAAAAGATAACTTATCAATTATCATTAACTCAGGAAGGCATTTGACAAAAATCGTTGATCAAATACTGGATTTTAGCAAGCTGAAGAATGCGGAAGTAATTATTTATAAGCAGTCTGTTGACATTATACTTGCAGGTAAGAGCAGTGCACGTTTGTTACAGCCTTTAGCTGATGAAAAAGGGATTACCCTTTATTCCTCTTTTCCTCCAGGTCTTCCCCAGGCATTTGCAGATGAGCATCGGGTACAGCAAATATTCCATAATATACTTGAAAACGCAATCAAATATACAGAGAAAGGCGTTATTTCCATAACTGCATCCCCGAAAGACGAATTTATTGAAGTGGTTATTACGGATACCGGCATAGGCATTGCTGAAAAAGATATTGACAGGGTCTTTGAATCCTTTCAACAAGCTGAGGATTCACTTATACGTCAGCATGGCGGTGTAGGGCTTGGTCTTTCCATAACAAAAAAACTTGTGGAACTTCAAGAAGGAAGAATTTGGGTAGAATCTGTACAGTCCGAAGGTACGAGTGTTCATTTTACTTTGCCAAAAATGAAATCTGAGTATGAAATAGATGAGCTTCCGAAAATAGAAGAGGAGGAAGGTGAGCTCCTGGAAATATTTCCTGAGCCTGAGCAGGTGAGACGGCAAATTACTATCTACATATGTGACAGAGATGAGACAAATATGAAAATAATGGATAATTATCTCTCCCTCGAAGAATACTTTGTACAGCCTTTTTATTCTGCAGAGCAGCTTTTACATACCCTGGATGAAAAAATCCAGCCTGACCTTATCCTACTTGGATTCGAACTGCCTGATACCGGAGGTCCTCAATGCTGCATAGAGATTCGCAAAAACTATTCATTAGCTGATCTACCGATTATTATAATCTTATCAAATAATGCACTCGAGTTTAGACTTGAGGCGTATCATTCCGGTTCAAATGACTGTATGGCAAAGCCGATCCAAAAAGAAGAATTCTTTGCACGTATTAAGACCCATTTAACTGCCTCGCGTTTGAATAGGGTCTATAAAAAGTTCATTCCTGAGGAATTTGTAAAGTCCCTTGGCAAAGAAAGTATTGCAGATATCTCTGCAGGGGACCATATTGAAAAAAACATGTGTGTACTGTTTAGCGATATCCGAGCATTTTCAACTCTATCAGAGAAACTAGGGACATTTAAAACATTTGCATTTCTTAATAAATATCTAACATCCATGATACCGATTATTAAAGAACATAAAGGCTTTATTGATAAGTTTATTGGAGATGCAATAATGGCTCTTTTTCCCCCGGATGCTGATGAAGCTCTTGTGTGTGCAATACGGATGCAGACTACGGTGTATCAGTTTAACAAAAACATAGCAGCAAGTTTAGAAGAGCCAATTTCAATCGGTGTTGGACTCCATACTGGAGACTTGATGCTCGGAGCAATAGGCGGAGAGGACAGGATGGAGAATACTGTTATTTCTGATGCAGTTAACACTGCTGCACGGCTTGAGGAATTGACAAAAGCGCTTGGTGCTAAAATCCTTATCAGCGGTGAGACCTTTATTCAGTTAGAAGATCCAACTAGATATAATTATCGCTTTCTTGGTAAGATACGAATAAAAGGTAAAATGGAATCAGTTACTGTTTTTGAGGTTTTCGAAGGAGAAACCGTTCAAATTATAGAAAAAAAGCGGTCAAGTCAGAGACCGTTTGAAGAAGCGGTCAATGATTACATGAAAATGGAATTTCAAAAAGCAAAAGAATTGTTTAAATTCATCCTTATGGAAAACTCTGACGACCTTGCTGCTGAATATTATTATAAGGAATGTGAACATAATATTTCTTACGGAGTATCTGAGAAATGGGATGGTTCTTTATCTTTAAAGGATTTGCACTAATATTAGTCAGGGTATATGATGTACAAAAAGGGGGAACTTATGAATGAAATAGCAGTTATTCTTGCACCTGGATTTGAGGAAGTAGAAGCATTAACGCAAATAGATTTTCTGCGCAGAGCGGATATTCCTGTAGTACTTGCAGGGATAGAGGAAAAAGATATTGTAGGCGGACATAATATTCGTATTTCCGCTGATACAACAGTGGATTCTTTACCAGCTGAGCTTGACGGAGTTATACTTCCCGGTGGTATGCCTGGTGCAGTTAATATTGCTGAAAATCAAGATGCTATAGATTTAGTTACTGAACTCTATGAAAAGGGAAAAATGATTGCTGCAATCTGTGCAGCACCCGGTGTTGTGCTCGGGAAAACAGATATACTAAAAAAGCGAAGATTCACCTGCTATCCTGGTTTCGAAGAGCGGGTTTACGGGGCTGTGTTTTCAGAAGACAGAGTAGTAGTAGACGGTAATGTAATCACCTCCAGAGGACCCGGGACAGCAGCAGAAATGGCATGTACAATTATAGAATATCTGACAGATAAGCAGACAGCAGATAAGATATTTAAAGCGACATTACAAAAAGAGTGTTAGCACTCTTTATACATAAAAAAAGAAGGCTTCCAGAAATATCAACTGGAAGCCTCTAAAACCAATAGGAAGTCCTTATTCTGGAACTTTTGCTACTATTTTCTCGATTTCAGGTTTCTTTTTCAGCTTTTCTTCTAAAGCCGCTGCTCGCTCTTTGTTCACATAGTCCTTATTTTGAAAAGAATAGTGAAAATTAGTGTGAATATCGTAGGTACCATTGACAAGGGCATAGGTGTCTTCTGTCATGACTAGCTCCTCATCAGTTGGAATAACAAATACCTTTACCTTCGATTCATCAGAACTAATTACTGTTTCTGCGTCACGAACCATTGAGAGCCAGTTCCGATCTTTGTCTACTTCTACTCCCATGTATTCCAAGGAATCAGTAGATTTTTCTCGGATAACCGGACCCATTTCCCCAACACCGGCTGTGTAGATAATTGCATCTACTCTGCCGAGAGCTGCAGCATATGCTCCAATGTATTTTTTGATTCTGTAAGCTTCCATTTCGATTGCCAGCTGTGCGCGCTCATTTCCTTCTTCTGCAGCAATTTCAATATCACGCCTGTCAATCCATTTTTCAGTAATCCCGAGAACACCGGATTCTTTGTTCAGCACCCTGTCCATTTCAGCAGCTGATTTTCCGAGTTTCTTCATCATAAGAGTAAAAATGGCAGGATCAATATCACCTGACCGTGTTCCCATTATAAGCCCTTCTAATGGAGTTAATCCCATAGATGTATCGATGCTAACTCCGTTTTTAATTGCACACATGCTCGCACCGTTTCCAATATGAGCAATAATGAGATTCACATCGTGTGGATCTTTTCCAAGAAGAACAGCAGCACGTTTGGTAGTATATAGATATGATGTACCGTGAAATCCGTATCTCCGAACCTTATACTTGGGATACCAATCATATGGAAGTGCATACAAAAAAGCCTCTTCCGGCATGGTCTGATGCCATGCAGTGTCCATAATTGCGCAATGGGGTACTTCAGGCAGTACATCCTGTGCTGCGCGAATTCCCATAATGTTTGCAGGATTATGAAGCGGGCTTAAGTCTTGAAGCTCTGCAAAGCCTTCTAATACTTCATCATTAATAATAACAGATTTGGTGAACTTATCACCGCCGTGAACAACCCTATGTCCTACAGCTTTAATTTCCTCAATTGCTGTAAGTGCGCCGAGTTTGTCATCAACTAATGTATTGATAATAAGCTGAATTGCTTCCTGATGAGTAGGGCAGTCATGATCAATTTTGACCTTCTCTTTTCCTTTTGCTTTGTGCTTAATAAATGAACCTTCCTGTCCGATCCGTTCCACTGCGCCGTTTGCAAGTACCTCATGACTGTCCCAATCATAGGCTTGATATTTCGCAGAAGAACTTCCACAGTTTAGGGTAAGTATTTTCATGCAGACCTCCGAATAAGTATATGTAGGATAATTGATAATTGATATAAAATAGGATTACAATTTACATTGTGAACCTGTAATATGAAAAATATTTTCTCATGTTTCCAGGTAAACCGCAAGAACTTTCAAGGGATTCATTATATTATTCGGTATAAATTCCCAAGAAAATCCGCAGACACAGAAAAAAGTACAAATATAAAAAAAAAATTAACAAAGCTGAAGCGCCTGTAAAATCCGCCCTGTATTATAGGTATGGATATTACAAATAATAGGGCTGTATTTTTTAGGGTTCTCATTCTGCTGTTTGTCAATGTTTGCCTTTTTCCCCAGGAGGCAGCTGAGGGCAGTACCACTGTTATGGCGTATTCAGAAAATAGAATTATTTCAAGGGCCTGTTACTCTAGTGCTTTGGGAAATCTTTTTATCATACAGGAAATGAGTGAAAACAACTATGAGCTAACCAGATACGGGCTTGAACTGGACTCCTTACTATACGGGCCTGTTACTGAATACGGTGTGTACAGGTACCATGACAGCATCTTTTCTACCCGCCCCTTATCACCATTGCTTGTATCAGAAACAGAGATAAAGCTAAACCGGTCTTTTTCTTCAAGCACTAGAAACACCTTTGCAATTCATACGCCTAGTGAAACGGTTCATGTTTACGGACAGATTGGAAATGATACATTGAGTAATCTTGGGACAAGCCTGCATTTGAATCTGAATGCTTTTAGAATAACCGGGGACTTCTTCTTCTGGGAAAGAGAGGATGATACTATTCCTACACAATGGCTTTTAGAACCGGATGAGCTTTATACAGGTATCCATGGTATTGCCTCCCTTTCTGCAGGCTGCCTTTTTGAAGGTATATCATATACAACTTCACTAGGATACACAGGGAGTACCATGATCCTGCCAAGATACTTCATGAAAAACATCTTATCTTTCACCCTACCTGGCTTTACTGCAATTGCCTTTCACAGCTTTGCCCAGGAGAATTGCTTTTTTAGAAACGGAATAGAAAGCGGCAATGAGGTCGGGGTTGGCAGCAGGCTGTTTGAAGATATGCCCTTTACAATTACAGGTGAAGCCTTGTCAAAATGGGAGGTTGGTTCGTACTTTTTGTACCCTGATGAGTTAATGTTGAAAACCAGTGCTGATGCAGAGCTGTTTTGGGTTGAGGCAGGTGCTTCATATGTGGCAAACCGGAATTTTAGCAGCATTTCCGGTGTGCCTATATGGAGCAATGACTTTCGCACTATAGCACGGCTGTCCCCAGCATGTGTATATGCAAGTTATGAAATGACATTTCAATTTGGTGACAGAGAAAGTGATGCTCTTACCCATGTTCTGGGTGTTGGCCTCACTCCTGGCATGTTCGGCTTCAGAGTAAATGGAAAAGCAGAGGAATGTGAAAATATATGGGATTTCAGATTGGATGTAATACTAAGCGCAGATCTTTGGTGCGGTGACTTTGAGTTCAGAGTGCGGTGGAATGAAGAGGAGACAACACTCCCTGAAACGCATTGGCCCTTTACCGAGGCGCCGTCACTTCGCTTCTCCTACAGATCTGGAGCCAGGCCGCTTATATCCTCATAATCAGCCTAGCTGTTTCAAAGTAAATTGTCAGACCGATTACATCTATAACAGTTGCCATTAGTGGTCCTGCCATTACAGTAGGATCAAATCCTAACTTATGTATCACAATTGGAGCAATTGCGCCAATTATTGTAGAGAAAAAAACGACAAATGAAAGAGATATTCCAACTGCAATTGCCTGATACAGTTCAATTCCCGGAGGAAGGACCATACTTCGTAACAGTATGATTATTCCCATACTCAAGCCCATGATAACGCCGACAAGGAGTTCCTTAAGCATGACTTTGCCGACATCAGGAAAACGTATCTCCCCAGTTGCAAGCCCGCGGATCATAAGGGTTGAGCTTTGTGTCCCGGAATTACCGCCGGTTTGGGTAATAACCGGAATGAAAAGTGAAAGAAATGCTGCACCTAATATCAAGCCTTCATATATGTGAAGCACATTCGTAGTGATTGTACCTGCAAGAAGAAGGATCGTAAGCCAGGGAATCCTTTTTTTCACTAAACGGAACACATTGGTATCTAGGTACCTATCAGTACTTCCATCCATGGCTCCCATTTTATAGATATCCTCTGTCTGTTCCATTCGTATTACATCGATAATATCATCGAATGTTACAATTCCGAGGAGTCTGCTGTATTTATCAATAACAGGCAGGGCTATGAAGTCATGGTCTTCCAGAATCTTTGCAACTTCTTCCTGGTCTGTTTCGTCCCGTACAGTGACAACAGTTTTTACCATAAGGTCATGAATAACCTCGTCATCCTTGCCTGCTAATATGTCTCTCAAAGAAATTACCCCTTGGAGACGTTTTAGCTGGTCTACAACATAGATATAATATACTGTTTCTACATCTTTCAGATTTTTCCGGATGAACTGTAGTGCATGGGAAACAGTAATATTAGAACGGATTGCAACGTATCTGGGGGTCATAAGTCCCGCAGCATCATCCTGATCAAATCTAAGGAGAAACTGTGTTTCCTGTTTTGATCCATGAGAAAGACTGTTCCACACTGACTCTCTCACATCGTTTGGAACCTGTTGTATAAAGTCTGCCAGGTCATCAGGTTCCATTTCCTGGAGAAGCAGTTTTCTGTTCTCAACAGAAAGGGTTTTAATTAGGTGCTCCTGTTCATTCCATGAAAGTGCATTGATAAGGTCCACCTTTGTTTCCAGGTCCATTAACATAAACAGCCGCACCTTGTCATCATCATCCAGGTATCCCCAGACATCGAGGACCTCGCTCATATGCATTTCTTCAAGTGTGTGTTTTAGTTCATTGTCATTTACTATGCTTAAATAATCATGAAAATTTTCAAAGTTTGAATTCATTCAGGCCCTCCCATTCACCAATAAACCGAATTTCAGGCTGCAGATAATATCCGGTTTCTGCGAGTACTTTGTTTCTTGCCTCAACAATGAGTGCAAAGATGTCTCTGGCTTTTGCATCTCCGGTATTTACAATAATATTTCCATGCCAATCAGCTATTTTTGCCCCACCGATAGACATTCCCTTTAGTCCGCACTCATCAATAATCTGGCCTGAGGGCTTTCCAATGGTGCGGTCATTCATAAAAACAGAACCAGCAGAAGGCAGCCTGTAATGGCCTTTCCGTTCTCTGTCCTGCTTGTAATCAGCGCCGCGCTTTTTTGCAGATAGTATTTCGCCTTTTTTTAATGTGAACTCTGCATTAAGAATTATTGCAGCCTCCTTTTGAAATGGAGATATTTTGTAGTCAAAATCTTCTTTGCGGGTTTTGATACTCCGTATTTCAAGGTCCCTGGTCAGGATAGTTGCTTTGTGAATAATACCGCTGATTTCCTGTCCATAGCATCTTGCATTCATCCAAACAGCTCCGCCAATAGAACCGGGCATACCGGATAGGAATTCCAGACCCACAAGGCCATTGTGTAATGCATGTGTTACTGCAGCTTCGGTTGTTACTCCAGCTTCTGCGATTAATGTCTCTCCTGTTACTGTAATGGTATTAATATTTTCAGTGTTAATTACAATACCTTTTATCCCCTTATCGCTAACAAGAATATTAGCACCGCTGCCTAATACTACCCATTGTACATTCTGTTTTTCTGCAAAGTGGATCAGGGTTTGAATGTCCTCATAGCTCTCCGGAACAGCATACACTTCAGCAGGGCCTCCTACACGGAAGCTGGTATGTTTCTTCATTGGCTCAGAAAAAACTATATTGCCTTTTATGTTGATATTTTTTATTTTTTCTCTTAATGTGTTCACGGTTAGATAGTAAAGAAATATTAAAAACTATTCTATACATTCCTAAAGGAAAAAAGCAACAGATTATAGTTGTATACAGAGGGAACACTAAAGCGGGGAAAAAATGAAATTAGAATTCTATAATACACTTCATAGAAAAGTTGAAGAATTCACTCCGATCCATGAAAACGGGGTAGGTTTATATACGTGTGGTCCTACTGTGTATAACTATGCTCATATCGGCAACCTGAGGACTTATGTTTTTGAAGACCTTTTACGCCGTACACTTGAATATGCAGGATATACGGTAAACCATGTCATGAATGTAACGGATGTCGGACACTTGACTGATGACGCAGATGAAGGTGAAGACAAAATGCTCAAAAGCGCAAGAGAGAAAAAGCAGTCTGTTTGGGATATTGCGCAATTTTATACTGATGCGTTTTTTAATGACGTTGATAAGCTTAATATTAAGCGTCCTAGTGTTACCTGCAGAGCTACCGAGCATATCGATGATATGATCAACCTGGTAAAACGTATCGAAGAGAATGGTTTCACCTATACCGCAGGCGGGAACGTGTACTTTTCTATTGATAAGTATCCGGATTACGGGAAAATGGCGCTTCTGGATAAGCAGGACCTTCAAGCCGGGAGCAGAATCGAGGTTGACTCAAATAAAAAGAATCCCCACGATTTCGTACTATGGTTTACAAAATCAAAGTTCGAAAACCAGGTAATGGTATGGGATTCTCCTTGGGGTAAAGGCTATCCAGGATGGCACCTTGAATGCAGTGCAATGAGCATGAAATACTTAGGCGAACACTTTGATATTCATTGCGGGGGTGTCGACCATATATCTGTGCACCACACTAACGAAATTGCCCAAAGTGAAGCCGCAACCGGAAAAAAGTGGGTAAACTATTGGCTCCATGGGGAGTTTCTTCTTATGGAAACAGGGAAAATGTCAAAATCCAAAGACAATTTTCTTACACTCGAGAAGCTAATAGAAGCCGGATATGATGCTCTGGATTACCGTTTTTTTCTGCTTGGAGCGCATTATAAAACCCAGCTCATCTTCCATTTTGATGCATTGGATGCAGCAAAAAAAGCGCGCAATAATCTGAACGAGAGAATTATCGAGCTGAAACAGGAAATTGGGACAGATAAAGCGGTATTAAGCGAAGACAGTAGAGCAAAAGAATATGTTGACCGGTTTTTCCGTCACATGGCTAATAATCTTAATGCTCCAAGAGCTTTATCCGAACTGTGGACATTAATGAAAGATAAAGAAATCCCCGCGTCCCAGCGCTTAGCAGCTGTACTGGAGATGGATGAAGTCCTTGGATTGAGATTATCTGAAATAGAGCCTGAATCAGAGATTAGTGAAGAAATGAAAGCACTCATACATGAGCGTGAGCAGGCCAGAGCAGATAAGAATTTTCAGAGAGCAGATGAAATTCGGGATATTTTAGCTGAGAATAATATCATCATCAGAGACACTCCGAAAGGTACTGAGTGGAAAATTACAAAAAATATGTAACATTTGATAAAGTGTGTTGTTTTTAATATGGGTTTGACAGATAAAAGCGACCAGGGATTTTCCCGGTTTTACCAGGAATTGTTCCCTTTGGTCATAAAGATATCATTTAAGATCACCGGTTCAATGGAGGCTGCTGAAGATATTTGTCAGGAGGCTTTTGTACGGTTTTATAATCATATGGATGATATGAAAGATGATAACCACGCGAAATACTGGATTATCAGGGTGGTCAAGAACTTGTCCTTCAATTTTGAAAAACGGAAGGGAAGGGAACGAAAGGTTTTCGAGAAACTAAAACGGCAACCTTCAAAAGAAGTAGAGAATGGTGAAAAAAAGCTTTTAAAACAGGAGTCAATTGACACTGTTCAGAAAATGCTCTCAAAGCTCCTGTATAAATATAGGGTGGTTATAGTTTTGAAAGAATATGCGCATATGAACTATAAAGAAATTGGCGGTATTTTAGGCATTAGTGAAGGAAATGTTAAAATTCGGGTTTTTAGAGCCAGAGAACAGCTTTCCAAGCTGTTAAAGGAGGATGAAACTTATGTGCCCTGAAGATAAGTTGCTTTCCGCCTATTTAGATAATGAAGTTCCCCAGCCTTGGGCAGATGAAATGGCAGCTCATATTAAAACATGTGCACAGTGTGCAGGAAAAATACGGGAATATGAGTCTCTCCATACAGTCTTTGTGCAGGATACAATACCTGACACTCAGCTTGTTGAAAAGAAGATATATGATTCAGTTATGTCAGAAGTTTCAAGTCACTCGAGACAGTGCTTTTGGAGCAGAAAAATCCAGGTCCCTGTACCAGCGCTTGCTGCAGCAGCTGCCGGATTTTTTGTTATGGCAGCCTTGTTCTTTACTACTTTCTTGCCTGGAGCCAGTCAATCCTTGGGTAGCCGGAACCTTTCAGACAACTCGAATCAGGACTATTTTTCCGCAGAAATGACAATCGAAGAATTTGAAGCTTTGGATGATCTTTTTGAATCTCAGGTTTCAAACGGCGATGTAACAATGGCTATTCCCGATTTACCGGAAATGCATATTCATGGCGATCCTAAGATTATGAGGGCTGTTGAATATTCAAGGAGCAGGGAATAGTGCATAGAATTTCAGCTGTGGTTTTTACTCTCATACTTGTGCTTCCAATTATCTCCTACAGCCAAAGCAAACAAGAAGGAGAGGACGCACTAAATCAACGTCTTAGGGTATCTATTTCTGTACGTGTTCTCCATCCCAGTTTAGAGGAACCGTGGTCAATGGTAAGTGAGAACTATACTATTTCCGGCAGGGCAGTTACTGTCAGACTTTTTAATGAGAATCTGCGTGTGTTGGCGCAATTCACTCCGTATGTGCAGAATAATGATACAATTTTATTAGTTGCACAGGGACAAGTCTGGATCCTTACGCACGGACAGGAACGGGTAAAATACCGCTCTGTTTTACGTACTCTGCCAATCCCAATGGGAGAAGAAATATTGTTTTTTCCGATTGGCACAATACAAAGTACACAAAACGCACAAACTATTATAGAATTAGCTATCCTAATTGAACAGGAAAAAGAAGACAGCCAAGGAAGCTGACAGCTAAATAGGAAAATCAATGAATACAGAGAATACCCCGCAGAATAAATTTAAACAAATCCTCAAAAAAACTGCACTCATACCAATTTTCATTTTCCTTTTGCTTCTCATTACCTATGGAGTGACCTATAGGCTGACTGGACAACCGCCTATAATCGATTCAATTACACCGAGAACAGCGACTCCAGGAGAGGTTTTGGTTGTTACAGGTGATAATTTCGGAGCAGAGCGCAGCAGCGGTTTTGTCAGCATATCAAATGTAATTCCCACTGCATCTTCATATATTGAATGGACAAATACACAGATTAGTGTACGGATACCTCCTGATGCTTCATCAGGGCTTGTCTATGTGGAAACCATGAATGGCAAAAGTGAAGGTGTTTTGTTTACTAATACAGATCAGATTCCAACTGTTGTCAGCGGTCCGGTACGGCCGGGTATGCCTTATATTGAAAGCATAGAACCGGAGAGTACTCCTGTAGGGAATGCCATTACTATTCTGGGAAATAATTTTGGAATTAATAGGGAGTCAAGCAGAGTCCTGTTTTCTTGGGTACCCGGTTCTCAGGCAGGAAGCTCTGAGAGCAATGAATTCATCCAGGGAAGAGCAGTTAATTTTGATTATATTTACTGGAGTGACCGAGAAATACAGGTCCGCGTGCCCGATGGTGCCTCCTCTGGAAATATTCTTGTCAGAACTCCAAGGGGTGAGTCGAATTCACTGTTTTTTGAAGTCTCTGCCCCATACGGGAATAAAATCTACAATTCTAAGCGTACATATGCTATGAACTATTATATCAATCTTACGGTAACTGAGGCAGAACCGTCTGCAGGATTGAATATTTGGCTTCCAAATATCTATATCTCCCCTGAGCAGCGTAATCTTCAGATTATTTCAGAATCTCCTGAGCCGTTATTTCCTGACCTGCATGGGTTAATAATGCATAGTTTTGAAAATATCTCGGCACCAATGACTACACGGGTACAAAGATCAGTACTCTTTGATAGATATGCAGTTGAAACTCAGATACAGCCATCGGATTTCAACTATGCGACATACGACACTGAGTCATCTTTCTACGAGAATACTACTGACAGTGATGAATATATCATTCTTTCAGACAGAATTCGGAGGATTGCACCAGGTATAATGGGAAATGTATCAAATCCATACTGGAAAGCGCGGAGATCATACGATTATGTGCTTGCAAGATTAGAGTTTGACCCGGACACAGAAGGAATTGATATTGAATCTGCAATCGATAACCGCAGAGGGAATTCCTTTCATTATTCAGCCTTATTTTGTGCTGTGCTCAGGGCATCCGGCGTTCCGGCACGCCCTGTAAGCGGAATAATTATAAAGGATAACCAATTGGCACAGCGGCATCATTGGGCTGAATTTTTTCTTCCTAATTTCGGCTGGGTGCCTGCAGACCCTGCTATTGGTGATTCACAATCATTGGAAAACTTTGAGCTGCCTGAAGATGCCAGTGAATACTATTTTGGTAATATAGATTCCAGAAGGATCGCATTTACCCATGGTATAGCACGGGCACGGAAAATCGATCCGTATGGTGAAATAGTTAATGTTCAATCACCATTTTCTCTGCAGAATATTTATATTGAAGAAATAAGAACTATTGATTATGAGATTCAATGGGAAGATCCAGTGATTATGGGTATCTATTAAGCCATTTATAAAGTTTTTCTAAACTTACCAAGGAATACAGCTTTTTCCCTTTTAACTATCCTTTTTTCTGTGGTATAGTAATTGCAGCTTTGTTTTCATTGACAAGCAGAGTATGCAATTTCTATAATATTAATATGGCTATCCTAAAAACGGATACCAGCTGTATAAAAACAGCTGAAGAAGCAGGAATGAGTATAATGTCCTACATTGTATTCAGAAAGCAAACTTGAATCAGGAAGAGGGATGAGTAATCCATTACAGCTATCAGTAGTAAATTTTAAAAAAGGTTCATACATAATCGTTGAAGGAAAGCAGCGGGCAGATTATTTCTACATTATTCGCCAGGGAAAAGTAAGAATTTCCAAAGAGGTGGAAGTTGTAGAAGAAGAAGGGGGAAACATCCTCGGGCCGGGAGACTTTTTTGGTGTTGTTTCTACCATGTCTAATCATAGTCATATAGAAACTGCCCAGGCAATCAGCGATGTTGCTCTTATCTCTGTACACAGAGACCAGTATGGGCTCTTAATTAAGAACAACACACCCGTTGCCATGAAAATTATTCAGGGATTTTCTAAAAAGATGCGCTATCTTGATGAGGCGCTCACAAGGCTTACCTTTAAGAACACAGCAGAAAACGATACAAGTCATCTTTTTAAGGTTGCAGAATATTATGTGCGGCAGAACCAGTTTAATTTAGCGTATTATGCATATCATCAATATGTTAAATACTGCCCAAACGGTCCAAATATTAAGACTGCAAAAGAACGAATGGGTAAGATACGGCCCTATGCAAAGGTGAAATATCTTGAACAGGAAGACGAAGAATTTACCAGAACCTATCCAAAGGGAACCATGATTTTTTCAGAAGCCCAGCCCGGTCAGGAGCTGTACATTATTCAAAAGGGAAGTGTCAGAATATCGAAAATAGTTGATGATAACGAAGTGCTGCTTGCTCTTCTGAAACCTGGAGACATTTTCGGAGAAATGTCACTCATTGAAAACAAACTCCGCTCAGCCTCTGCAATTGCACACGAGGACGCTGTCCTCCTGGCTGTAAACAGGGCGAATTTCCAGCGTATGGTTACAACGCAGCCCCAGATTATCGCACGGCTTACCAAGCTCCTTGCTGAACGCATTTGGTTTATTTATAAGCAATTAGCAAATACACTTTTAAGTGATTCTTTGGGGAGACTGTACGATGCACTTCTAATTCAACTGGAAAAGAACAGAGTGCCTTTGAACAATGGTGAAAGCTATTCCTTCGAATACGGGCCGAAAGAGCTTATCAACATGGTCGGACTTTCTATGGACGAGGGAAACCGAATTATGAAGCAGATGCTGGATAATGCAAAGGTGAAAGTGGTTGACGGAAGACTTTATGTAAGCGATATTACCGATATTGAAAAACAGGCAAAATACTACCGGAAAATGGAAAAGATCGAAAGATCGAGAAAGCAAAGCTCACAAAGCTACTAGCTGATATGCAGCAATATAAATTATAGTTTCATACATTGTTACGGCAGGGTTATAGACGGAAAAAAGCCCTGCGAGACTGCCTGGATAGATTGTCTTCTACCCGACCTCTGAAAAGATATGATGAGCTGAAAACCTGAACCAGCCTGAAGTGGAGCAATAATACGGCCTTGCCTGTCTGTAAGCAAATTCAATAGAAACCAAGGAATTCGGTCTATGCTCCCGTGAACAAAGATGTGGGTATATGGTGCAAATTCCCTCCATGCAGTCTGATCTAGTAAGTCTCTTATCACAATATCCGAATACCCAAGTTCATTGAAAACCGATGCTGTGTTTGGAACATTTTCCAGTTGTTCTTCAAATAAGTAGACATTTTCAGTAATGGTTTGGACTAATCCGGTAAAATACCCTGTAGCTGACCCGATAATCAATATTTTGGAGTCTTCATCAATGGCCGAGCTGGCAAGAATCTCTACATATGTAGAAGGAGCAGGAAGAACTGCACCGGTACCAAGCGGAACAGTAATATCGTGATAAGCCATATCACGGACTATTTCGGGCAGAAAGAGATGTCTTGGTACACTTGAAAAAGCCTCAAGAATAGATGCTTCCTGAACACTTTGGGTCTCGATAATAGACCTCATCATTACGTTACGCTGGGCTTGGAAATCTTGACCATTGTCCTGGGAAAAGAGAACAAAGGACCCGAAGGGTGTATAACTTAAAATAAAAACTAGGCAAATAATTCTGTTCTTCAGTGTCATAGCTGTGAAGTATATCATAAAAGTGATTTTGTGTCATATATGATCATTTAGTATTTTACCATCTGTCAAATCACTGGAGAAATGCAGGACCTGTAGGGTACTTCAAGATCATTTTACTGATTCGAATCTTGCTTTGAAAAGATGATTTTGCTATCATTGCTGCAGTTATTATCAGAGGAGAGCTTATGAAAGCAGTTGAACTAGCCAAAGTGTATGATCCGAAAGATTTTGAAGATAGACTGTATGATTATTGGATGGAAAACAATCTATTTGCGCCGAAAGAAGATGCCGAAGGAGAGCATTTCTCTATAGTTATTCCTCCGCCTAATGTAACAGGTGTGCTCCACATGGGACATGGACTGAACAACAGCCTTCAGGATGTCTTAGTTAGATATCACAGGATGCGCGGTGTCCCGACATTGTGGGTTCCAGGAACAGACCATGCGGGGATTGCAACCCAAAACGTTGTTGAAAAGCGTTTGCGCAAAAACGGTATTTCTAGACACGATATTGGCAGGGAAAAATTCGTACAGGAAACATGGAAAGTAAAAGAGGAGCATCACAAGGTTATTGTACGACAGCTGCAGAAGATCGGAGCTTCCTGTGACTGGAGCAGAGAACGTTTTACTTTGGATGAAGGGCTTTCAAAGGCTGTAAACGAAGTGTTTGTAGGTTTATTTGAAAAAGGATTGATATATAAGGGAAAGTACCTGGTAAATTGGTGTCCTTCATGCGGTACAGCCCTATCAGATGATGAAGTAGAACACAAAGAACAGAACGGAAAACTCTATCACTATCACTACCCAATGGTAGATGGAAGCGGAAAAATATCAGTAGCTACTACCAGACCTGAAACTATGCTTGGGGATACAGCAGTAGCTGTACATCCTGAAGATGATAGATACAAAGGGTTGATTGGAAAAGAAGTTCACCTTCCGTTAACAGATAGGACAATTCCCATAATTGCAGATGCATATGTAGATATGGAATTTGGATCAGGTGCAGTAAAGATAACACCAGCTCATGATCAGAATGACTTTGAAATTGGTAACAGACACAATCTGGAAAAACTAAATATCCTTAATGATGATGCCACACTGAATCAGAATGTACCAACTAGATATCAAAATATGCATGCACTCCAAGCACGGAAACTTGTAATCCAGGACCTGAAAGACCAAGGCTTTTTTGAAAAAGAGGAAGATATAGTACATCAGATTGGTCATTGCTATAGATGTGACACAAGGATTGAACCGTATCTCTCCGAACAGTGGTTTGTACGAATGAAGCCCCTTGCACAAAAGGCTCTAAAGCTCTGGGAGGACGATAAAATACGGTTTTTTCCGAAGAAGTGGGAGAATACCTATAAGCATTGGCTTGGAAATATTCGTGATTGGTGTATTTCCAGACAGCTTTGGTGGGGGCATAGGATCCCTGTGTGGTATTGCCAGAATTGCGATGACTACATTGTATCACGAGAAGCCCCTGCAAACTGTAAAAGCTGCGGCGGTTCAGAACTTAAACAGGATGAGGATGTTCTGGATACATGGTTCTCCTCATGGCTTTGGCCCTTTTCAACACTTGGCTGGCCGGAAGAGACACTTGATCTAAAAAAATATTTTCCAACAACCGCATTAGTAACCGCGTATGATATTATTTTCTTCTGGGTTTCTCGAATGATAATGGCAAGCGCGGAATTTATGGGAGAAGCTCCATTCCGGGACATTTATATCCACCAGCTGGTCCGGGACCTTGACGGAAGAAAGATGTCAAAATCTCTTGGAAACGGTATTGATCCGCTGGATGTTGTAGATGAATACGGCGCAGATTCATTGAAATTTACCCTTGCATTTATGGCAGCACAAGGCCAGGATATCCTGTTAGACAAGGAAAGCTTTAAGCTTGGGTCAAAGTTTGCAAATAAAATATGGAATGCATCCAGATACCTCCTTATGAACATTGAAGGCAAAGAGCTCCTAAGCTTGGACCAAATTGTACTTACTGATTTGGATAAATGGATATATCACAGGCTAAATCAAGCAGCAGCTTTGGTAAAAAAGGCAATGAAAGAGTATAAGTTTAACGATGCTGCACATGCTGTTTACGAATACTTTTGGAACGATTTCTGCGACTGGTATATTGAGGCCTCTAAAATAACGTTATATTCAAAAGAAAAGGCTGAACAAAACAGAACTGTTTCCATGTTAATGCATATTCTGGAAGAGTCTCTGCGTCTTCTCCATCCCTTCCTGTCATTTATTTCAGAAGAAATATATCAGAAACTGCCGAATACAACGGGAAGTATTGTGGTGTCTAAATATCCGCAATTTGAAGAAGCGCGAAGCGATTATGAACTGAATACTAAGTATGAATACCTGCAAACAATAATTACAAGTATTCGTACTGTGCGGAGCGAATTTGCGATATCTCCTGATAAAAAGGCAGGTCTTGATATCTATTTGGAATGCGATGAGAAAACGAAAGCCTTTATTGCCAACCATACAAAACTTATTGCTCAGCTTACATCCTCAGTGAATATCACAATCCTTGAAAACAAATTGGAAGAGGGTGGTACTGTACCTGCAATAGGCAATGGATTTGAAGCATATATTCATTTGAAGGATGCGATTGATATTCCCAAAGAAATCGAAAGATTGAAAAAGCATATTATGAAGAATGAAGATTTTAGGGAAAAAACGCAGAAAAAACTTGGGAATCCGAAATTTTTAGAAAATGCACCGAAAGAAGTTGTTGAAAAGGAAAAATCGAAACTTCAGGAAGCCAATGAGTTAATTGCTAAAATGGAAAAGCATGTAAAAGCTCTTTCATCATAAAAAAAGCGGCAGGAAACTGCCGCTTTTTTTTTGTTATTTTACAAGGTCATCCGGAAACTCTATATCGCTGTTTTGCAGACTATCAAGTTTTGATTTACCCTTTTTGTTAAGAGAGAAGAACATCTTTCTTCTATCTTCGCTGGAAATTGCCCTTGTGATAAAACCCTTGTTTTCCAGGGAAGAAAGGACTCTGGACATTCTTGAAAGAGAAATTCCCATTTCCTGTGCAATATTCCCCGGTGAGTTAGAACCTTCGTCTAAACAACAAAGACAGATTGCTTCGTTAATAGTTAGATTGTAGTTTTTCTTGATTGAGTTCTCCATACTGTAGATAGCAGAGAGAATTTCCTTAATTTCGCATAGCTTTTTCATAATACCACCCTTGCTTTTGGTTAGAAATTATCTGTAGATGATTAATATCTACACAAATAAGATATTGTATAAATATTGATCAGTCAAGACCTATTTTATCAAAATCTTACTTTTATTAGAAAATAATTGTTTTATCATTTTCTAATAAAAGTAAAACAGGTTTTATGCTGCAAAATTGAACAAATCAGAAAAGACTTTCATTTCTGCGGTCTTGGAAAAACATTTACATTCTGTCATACTATAGCACTGATACCCAATTTTGAAAAACCTTTTAGGATTTGTGAATGAATATTTTTGCAATACTTCTCTATATTACTTTTGCTATTGCAGCAGGAATCTGGATATTTCACACTGTTGTTATAATTGGGCTTGTGCTGGCTAGAAAAAAGCAACACAAACTATTAAAAAAAGAAGGCACCCGAAAGGACCTTTTTGTCTCGGTCATAATTCCAGCCAGAGATGAAATTGAAAATTTACCCGATATTTTCTCCTGCCTTCAAGTGCAAAGTTATATAAACTTCGAGATAATCTTAGTAAACGACAGGTCCCGTGACGGTACAGACCTGCTCATCGAAAATTATGCAAAACAGAATCCCAGGATAAAGGTAAAGACTGTACACAATCACTCTGACCCAGGGAAGCTTAATCCAAAGCAACACGCTCTTTCGCTCGGAATTCAAGCTGCTGAGGGTGAAGTATTGCTCTTTACAGATGCAGACTGTCATATCGGACCAAATTGGATAAAATCAATCATTCCGTTTTATGAACAACCTGACATAGGTATTGTTTTCAGCTCTGTTGCTGCAAGGGAAGAGAAGGGAGTGCTCAAAAAATTCCAAGTATTTGACCATCTTTTCCGGTATTGTTATACCGATGGAGCAGCAGGACTCGGCATGCCTACCGGAGGGTTTGGTAACAATCTTGCAATAAGAAGGAAGACGTTGGAAGAGATCGGAGGTATTACTAATATTCCCTACTCAGTTACTGAAGACGCAGCGCTTATTGCTAGTGTGAGGGAACGTACAAACTGGAAAATACTATCAAACAGTGCTGCAGACAGTCAGATACTTGTCAGGCCGCAGGATACATGGACTGCTTTAGAATACCAGGAAATACGATGGAATGCAGGAGGCTTATTTTCGCCGGATATTACTACACGCCTTGCATATTCATATGTTATGTATTTTTTGACTGTTTCAGTAATTGCGCTTCCTTTTTCTCTGTTTTATCCGATCATGCTGATATACCCGGCAACTTCATTTTTTACAATGTGCGGAATTGGGCTTTCGAGCGCAGTGCTGTCCAGAAAAAGCTTGCTATATTGGCTTTCCGTTCCATTGAATGTAGTTATTGCTATGGGGTTTTATTCGTTTGTCACGATTCGAACAATATTTTCGCAATCTGTACGGTGGAAAGGACGCACCCTGCAAACCCATCCTCTTCACGGCAATGCTGATACTAGCACAGATAAATCATGAGTAAAAGAAAAACTCCATAGACCTTGACACTATTTCTTCATTATATCTAGAATAACCGTTATTATAGCAGAAACAACACAAGGTTATATCAGGAGGACACTTTGTATACGCCAGTGGATCCCAAAGTAAGCTTTCCAAAGATGGAAGAAAAGATACTGAGTTTTTGGGAAAAGCAGAATATTTTTCAAAAATCTATAGATAATCGTGAGGGACAGGAGGAATACATATTTTTCGATGGGCCTCCCTTTGCAACAGGACTGCCGCATTTCGGTCATTTTGTTCCAGGGACAATAAAAGATATTATCCCAAGATACCAGACAATGAAGGGAAAAAAGGTTGAACGCAGGTTCGGTTGGGATTGTCATGGCCTTCCTGTAGAATACGAGATGGAAAAAGAACTTGGTATTTCCGGACAGCATCAGATAGAGGAATACGGTGTTGGTAAATTCAACGAAGCATGCAGGTCAATAGTTCTTCGATTCACCTCTGAATGGCGGAAAGTAATTACAAGGATGGGTAGATGGGTAGATTTTGATAATGACTATAAAACCATGGACCCTGATTATATGGAATCAATCTGGTGGGTGTTTAAGCAGCTATGGGAGAAGGGACTTGTGTATGAGGGATATTATATACTTCCCTACAGTCCTGCGCTTTCTACACCTCTGTCAAATTTCGAAGTTAATCTTGGCGGATATATAGAAGTTGATGATCCTGCCATAACAGTACGTTTTAAGTTAAAGGACCAGGAAAACACCTATATTCTCGCCTGGACAACCACTCCATGGACTCTTCCTTCAAACCTTGGGTTAGCTCTGGGACCGGAAATAGAATACGTGAAAGTGAAAGACGGCAATGATTATTATATTCTTGCAAAGAGCAGGCTTTCAGCGTATTACAGAAATGAAGAAGAATATGAGGTTATTGAAAGCTATACAGGGGCAGATCTGGAAAACTTAGAATATGAACCCTTGTTTTCCTATTTTGCAGAATTGAAAAAAGAGGGAGCATTCAAAACTCATACTGCAGAATATGTTTCTACAGAAGACGGTACAGGTATTGTACATATTGCCCCGGGATTCGGTGAAGATGACTACCAAGTAATGAAAAATACAGGTGTACCTGTAATCTGTCCGATTGACCCGGAATGCAGATTCACTGAAGAGGTAAAGGATTACGAGGGAGTGTTTGTTAAAGATGCTGATAAAGCAATTATCAGGAAACTGAAGGAAGAAGGCAAGCTTGTAAAGCGTGAAACTTACAGCCACCCCTATCCTCACTGTTATAGAACGAAAAAGCCGCTTATATACCGCGCTGTGTCTTCCTGGTTTGTTGATATCGATAAAATAAAAGACAATATGTTAGGTGCTAATGATAAAATAAATTGGGTACCGTCTCACTTGAAAAAAGGCAGGTTCGGAAAATGGCTTGAAGGTGCTAGAGAATGGGCTATTTCAAGGAACAGGTATTGGGGTAATCCTCTTCCAATATGGAAATGCGATGGTTCGGATTATATGGTTTGTATCGGATCACGAAAAGAGCTGGAAGAGCTGTCAGGTGTAAAAGTAGATGATCTGCATAAACACTTTGTTGACGAAATTACCTGGCCGAGTCCTGAAGGTAAAGGAACCATTCGGAGAGTGCCGGAAGTACTGGACTGCTGGTATGAATCCGGTTCTATGCCGTATGCACAGAACCATTATCCCTTTGAGAACAAAGAACATTTTGAGAAAAACTTTCCTGCAGATTTCATATCCGAAGGACTGGACCAGACACGGGGCTGGTTTTATACACTTACAATCTTAGCAGCAGCACTGTTTGATGAACCAGCTTTTCGAAACGTTGTAGTAAATGGACTAGTGCTTGCTGAAGACGGCAAAAAGATGTCCAAATCTGACCGGAACTATACTGACCCAATGGAAATAATAAACGGATTCGGAGCAGATGCGCTACGGCTTTTTCTTATGCGAAGCGCGGTCGTTCGTGCAGAGGACCTGAAATATTCGGATGAAGGGGTAAAGGAAGTTCTGAAAAGCATTATTATTCCATTGTGGAATGCATACAGTTTCTTTGTAACCTATGCGAATATTGATAATGTCCAGGTAACAGAAGATCCGAGCAATCCTGCTAATCCTCTGGACAGATGGATTTTGTCTGAATCTGAAGGTATGCTACAGGATGTAACCGAATACCTGGACTCTTATGATCTACAAAAAGCAATAGAACCAATTGTAAGCTTTATTGATTTGCTGAACAACTGGTATATCCGTCGTTCCAGAAGACGTTTTTGGCGCTCTGAGAATGATCTGGATAAAAAGCAAGCGTATCAGACATTGCGAACAGTGCTCATGCAGGTTATTACAGTAGCAGCACCGTTTATTCCTTTTGTTACAGAAGATATTTATCAAAATCTCAAGACGGATGATCAACCGCAGTCAATTCATCTTTGCGATTTTCCTACAACAGGAACGGTAGAACGCGACCGGGAGCTTGAAAAGAAAATGCATATAGCCCGGCAGGCTGTTTCAATGGGACGGGCACTTAGAAGCATGCACAATTTGAAAATACGGCAGCCTCTGAAGGCACTCCATTTGGTAACAAGGGATCCGGAAGAAAGAAAAATCCTTGTTGAAATGGAAGATCTCATTATTGAAGAACTTAATGTAAAAGAAGTAATACTCAGAGAGAATGAAGAGGAATTAGTCGAGTATTCTGCAAAAGCGAATTTTCGAATATTAGGGAAACAGCTTGGAAAAGACATGAAAGCTGCTGCTGCCCGTATTGAGAAGCTTTCTATGAGCGAAATTCAGTCACTGCTTGAAGGAGCAACGCTTTCTCTTGATCTTGGACATAGGGCCATAGATCTAACTGCTGAAAGTGTTGTTATTCAGAGGAGTGAAAAGGAAAACCTCAAGGTTCTTAACGAAGGCAGTCTTACTGTTGCGCTTGACCCTGAAATTACAGAAGAGCTTCGACTCGAAGGTACTGTTCGGGATCTTATTCGGGTTATACAGAATATGAGGAAAGAAAAAGATTTCAAAGTAACAGATAGAATAAAGCTCTATCTGAGCGGTGGAGATGCTGTTAAAGAAGCGGTTGAGGAATTCCAAGACCATCTAATGTCAGAAACATTGGCTGTTGAATGGGAATGGAAGGAAACTGCAGATTCTGAAACAGTAGACTGCGGTGATGAAAAATGCGCTGTTTACCTGGAAAGAGCATAAATCCAGGCCGGAACTCTTTAATGGTTCCGGCCTGCTGGCTTCTCCTTACTGCATTTGCAGTCCTGTATTCGTGTGCAGGTACTGAGAGCTTAGCTCAGATCAGTCATCCGGCTGAAGCATTGCCGGAAAGCGACACATATCTGTCAATAGCTGTCTTAGAAAACCAGGAAATTGTCTCTTCTGTTCTAAGTAATTTTTCCTTATCCCAGGAACGGATGCAGAATTTCCTTGAAAACACTGACAGGGCATACATAGGAATTGGTCAGCAAGAAGACAGCGGAGTTTCAAAAATTTATCTCGTTCTTATCGGAAACTATAACAAATTTGCACTTGAATTTGGTCTCGGGCTTTCTGGAGAATGGGAAATTGATGATAACACGCGACAGTTTTGGAGCAATGCCGATGCTGCACTTCAAATAGCTTTTCAGAACAGCAATACTATTTATCTTTCAAATGGGCACATACAAGACGTTATCCAGAGGAACAGAAACTATGTTTATAACCAGGAAACAGTTGACCGTATTGTGTTTCTTGATTCTCATGATATTGCGGCATATATAAATCAGCCTAGCTCGCAATATCTTGCACCTGAACTTGCCGGAAGAGCTGACTTATCCATTCAAGCTGTTTATCTCTCCGGAAACAGGGCTGAAAATGATATGTATCAATTTTCTTCGGATATCAATTTTGCGGATTCAGGATCAGCAAGGCTTTTTTCCCTGGCATCGCGTCTTATATTTCTCAGTTGGATGAGAGACGAAGTGATGGGACCGTATATAGATCCCTCTCAGATTGATATCAGCAGGTCTGAGAGTCGCGTTAATATCGAAGGTGTAGAATTACCCGTAGAAGTAGTAAGAACTCTTCTCCAGGGTGCAATACCCTTTATCCAGTAAAGGCGGTAGTATGAAGGTAACAGTGATTGATTATGATGCCGGTAATCTGCGGAGTGTTGAAACCGCGCTTACCTATCTCGGTTTAGAATATGTGGTTTCTTCAAAGCCTGAGGACTGTCTCAAAGCTGAAAAGATACTTTTTCCCGGTGTAGGAGAGGCAAAAGCAGCAATGGGTGTTCTTCAAAAACAGGGTCTCGATTCTGCGCTCAAAGAAGCTTTCAAAAAAGGTACACCAATTTTGGGTATTTGTCTCGGTTCACAGATTGTAATGGATTATTCACAGGAAGGTAATGCAGAATGTCTTGGACTTATTCCCGGAAAAGCAGTTAAATTTCCGGAAATACCTGGATGTAAAGTACCCCATATGGGATGGAACACTGTAGAGCCGGTTGTATCAACTCCTCTGTTTTCAGATATACCCCATGATACATCTTTTTACTTCGTGCATTCCTATTATCCCAAGCCTGAAAACAGCAGTTTCATACTTTGTGAAACTGAGTATGGCATAAAGTTTGCCTCAGGAATTAAAAATGAAAACTGCACTGCTTTTCAATTCCATCCTGAGAAATCTGGAGTTTTCGGTCTGAAACTGCTTTACTCATTTATTGCAGGCAAGGAGTAGTAAGTGTATAAAAAACGAATCATTGTATGCTTGGATGTTAGAAACGGAAAAACGACAAAAGGAATTAAATTTAAAGGCAATATTGATATTGGCGACCCGGTTGAAATGGCAAGACACTATTATGAAACAGGAGTAGATGAGCTTGTCTTTTACGATATTACTGCATCTGCTGAAGACAGGGGCATAATGATCGATGTTGTACAAAATGTTGCAAGAGAAATATTTATACCTTTTTCTGTAGGCGGGGGACTCGGTTCTGTGGAAGATATGCGAAAAGTGCTCCTTGCAGGAGCAGAGAAGGTAAGCCTAAATTCCCAGGCAGTGAAGGAGCCTGAAATTATCCGTAAAGGCGCACGCATTTTCGGTAATCAGTGCATAGTGCTCGGGCTCGACTGTGCGCGCGATCCCTTAATGCCTTCAGGATACAGGGTTTTTATAAATGGGGGCCGTACAAAAACGGACCTTGATGCCCTTGCATGGGCAAAGCATGCAGTAGACCTTGGTGCAGGTGAAATTGTTCTAAACTCGATCGATGCTGACGGAACCAAGGATGGATATGAGTTGACCTGTACAAAAATGATATCCGAAGCAGTATCAGTACCGGTTGTAGCATCCGGAGGTGCAGGGAAGCCGGAACATCTTGCTGAAGTGTTTAAAACCGCCCATGCCGATGCAGCACTTATTGCATCTATGGTGCACTTTGGTGACTATACAGTTCCGGAGATAAAGGATTATCTATATACACAGAATGTTCCTGTTCGGTTAAAATACAAAGATTGAAGTATGTGAAAAACACTTTTCATTTTTTAGGAAATTTAGTACATTCCATTTGTATTAAATATTAGATATGTTTTCTATTAGGAGTTTTGAGCATGCCAACCTATGATTACGAGTGTAAGTCCTGCGGACACATTTTTGAAGCTTTTCAGGCTATGTCAGAAGACCCGTTAAAAACGTGTCCAAAGTGTAATAGCGAGGTGAAACGCCTTATTGGAGGCGGCACAGGCATTATTTTTAAGGGATCAGGGTTTTATGTGACGGATTCCAAGAAAAAAAGCGAAAATGCTTCTATTGAAAAGTCTCAGAAAAAACCAAAAGCTGAGTCAAAAACATAACAGGTCTCAACATTTTATAATTTCAGCACTCTCAATAGCCTCGATAATTAACTCATCTACCGAAAGAGTGTTATAGGTTCTGGTAATCTTTTCAAATAATGGCTTAACCAGAGGCTTAGGCGGAGTGAAAATTGTACAGCAGTCCTCATAGGGGAGGATCGATGTCTCAAAACTACCGATCTTCCTTGCTAATCTAATTATTTCCTCCTTGTCCATACCAATACACGGCCTAAACACAGGAAAATCTGTAATACTTTGGGTAAAGCGGAGACTTTCCTGAGTTTGACTTGCCACCTGTCCTAAGCTTTCACCGGTAATAAGTGACTTAGCCCCTTCGGTTTCCGCAGTAATATGAGCTGCGCGCATCATACATGCCCTAAGCATCAGGGTGAGTGCTTCAGCTTGGATTTTCTTTTTTAGGTACATCTGCACCTTTGTAAAGGGGATGACGTAAACCTTAAGCCCAAGTGCATACCTGCTTACGATTCTTGCGAGGGAAAGCACTTTTTGCTTGGCTTCTTCAGATGTATATGGATAAGCATGAAAATAGACTGCACTTAACTGAAGTCCTCTTTTAGCCATTAGATAGCCTGCTACCGGACTGTCTATTCCTCCTGAAAGGAGGAGAACACTTTTTCCGGAAGTTCCCACAGGAAGGCCTCCGCCTGCAGGCTCAGGACTAGAGTATACATAGGCATTTCCCCGAATTTCTATGAAAATAGTAAGCTCCGGGTTTTTTACATCCACATCCAGCTCTGGAAAGTTTTCTTTAATTATAGACCCATACTTTGCTGCAATTTTGTAAGAGGTAAGGGGAAATGATTTATCTGTTCTTCTCGCCTCTACTTTGAAACTTTTGTGCTCGGAATTGGAAAGCGCATTTGAAACAGTCTGGATAACTCCCTTTTTTATTGCTTGTTCGTTTTTCTCTGTGCGGTAAGCAACCGAGAAACCAACAATTCCAAACATAGTTCTTAGATGCTCTGTTATTTTACTATAATGTATCTCTTCAGATTCTATATAAAGCCTTCCCGGTTTCTTTGAAAGTCTGTGGGGAATCTCTTGCAGTACATATTGAATATTCTTATTCAGACGCTTTTCGAACAATCTGCGGTTTCCACCCTTTAGCTGTAGTTCGCCGTATTTTATCAGTATAATCTTATCCATTTATAGTAATTCTCCTGTTCCATGTTCTGGGTTATTTGGCTATATCAAGCAAGACCGGTATTTCTTCCCTCATACATCCTAAAAAAGAGTCTATCATAGGCTTTGTAGTAGAATGCCCTATGGAAATTCGAATAGAAGAGAATGCATCTTCCCCTGTTACTCCGGAAGCTTCTAAAACCCTGGTATTCCGCTTTTTACCAGCAGAGCATGCTGAGCCAGTTGAAACTGCAAACCCTCTGTCATTAAGTACCCGCGCAATAACTTCTCCGGGTATTGGAGGGATAGTTATGCTTATTATATAAGGGGTAAATCCATCTTTGCTATCCTTCCGGTCGTAGGGAACAATTTTAATTCCCTGGATTTGGCTTATTTGAGAAATAAGATAGTCCATAAGGGTTCTGGCTTTTTTATTATAGGCTTCCATATTGCGCAGATAATGCTCCATAGTCTGCTGAAAAGCATATACACCAGAAGTATTCTCTGTTCCGGAACGCATGCCGAATTCTTGGCCTCCGCCTGAGGAAAGGGTTGGGAAGGGATTTTTAACAAAAAGGCATCCGATTCCTCTGGGCCCTCCAATTTTATGTGCACTGATTGAGAGGCTGTCCACACCAAGCTTGACTGGGGTAACCGGGATTTTACCGAATGATTGCACAGCATCTGTGTGGAAATGGATAGGGCGTTTTTGCTGTTCCCTGCAGATGCTGACCATTTGTTTGATGTTCTGTACTGCACCGGTTTCATTATTTGTATGGATAATGCTTATCAATCCAGTGGTATCCTGTATGCTTTTTGCAATTTTATCCGGGGAAACAAGTCCGCTCGAGTCTGCTGTAAGGTAGGTTACAGGAAATCCGAGGTTTTCAAGAGCTTTACATGTATTATGCACAGATGCATGTTCAATTTCCGTTGTTATGATATGGCATCTTTTCTGCTTATAAAGAAGCGAATACAGTACCAGGTGATTGCTTTCTGTGCCTCCTGAAGTAAATACAATGTTTTCCGGATTACAGGAAAGCGCGTTTGCTGTTTTTTTTCGGGCATTTTCATATAGTTCAGAAGCCTCCTTTCCGTACGTATGCATAGAAGAGGGATTACCGTAGAAATCGAGGGCATATTTAAATGAATTAAGCTGGATCTTTTTTTCCGGTATTCCAGTAGCAGCCCAATCAAGATATATCATATAAGAATACGCTCCTTTTATAGTCAAAGCCTTTTATAATATGGCATAATATGCTAAAAATACTATATTAGCCAACCATGTGTAATGGAAAAATCAAGTAAATTAATTCTAGCATTCGATCGTTAAACAATTTCATGCTGGAAACAAAAGGATTTATTAACATGAATAAAAATAAGATATGCTGTCCTGAAGAGCTTTTGCAAATATACGCAAAGAAGCTAAAAGTATGCGGACATCCGCTGCGCTTAAAAATCCTGTGTTTAATAGAAAATCAAGAGGCCTGTGTTACCGAGCTTTGGCAATGTCTTGATAAGCCGCAGCCTGTTGTGTCGCAGCACCTCGCTGTTTTGAAAGATAACGAAATAGTTGGTTCTCAAGTGGTCGGCAATAAGCGCATATATTCAATTATTGATATCTTTATAAAGCAGCTCATTGAAAATATATTACAAAATAACACTCAATAATAGCATAGTATCGCTTATTACCACCCGAACGAGTGACCTTTATTGACTAAGAATATATTGATCAATAAAGTCCCACACAGTAATGGTAACGCCGATAATACTTGTTACCCAACCTGTTACAATAAAAATATCTGAAAAAGTCTGCTGTGTAGCAGTCCAGGTATTCAAATCCACATAAATGCGTTCTCCCGGCTCCACAGTATCATCTATACTGATTCTTGTCCTGTTGCCGTTTTCATCAACAGAATATACTGCGTTCAAGCTGCCCCTTTCTCTGTCTATGCCGCCGGCTAAGAGTATGTATTCAGAAACAGTCCTGCCTTCTTGAAAAGGAAAACTTCCTGCATTGGAGACCTCCCCAGTAACATATACCTGCAGATCCATCATTGGTATAATTACACGGTCTCCGGGGTGTAACTCCATATCCTCGATCCCGTTCTGCCATAGTAACGATACATCTACATCGATCCTTTCTTCGCCATTGTCCGTATTTCGGAGAATAAAAGCATCTTCTTCAACAGCATACGGAGTTGGCCCGCCGAATGCATCAAGAAGTGCATATAGAGACATCTCTTGAAAATACGGTACCTGGAACTGGTCCGGTTCTCTTGGTATGCGGATGGGAGTGTCATTTGAAAAACTCGATCCATATACAGCTCCTTCTAATATAACAAAACTGCTGTTTTCAAATCTCGATCCAATACGTACTGTGTCTCCGTTTTGTATTTCAATTTCATCTGCCATTGAAGCAGTAGCGGATAAGCGCTGGGTTACGTTTTGTTCTTGAACCCGGACAATAGTAATATCAGATGTCTCCGCATTCGGCAGCAGCCCTCCTGCGAATCGGAGCAGGTCAGCAAGTGTTTCATTTTCCTTTAGTTCATAGACACCAGGAAAGGCAACATTGCCTTGAATTTCGGTAACAACATCTGCTTCTGGTATGTAAATGCGGTCACCTGGTCTAAGAGTAGGGTTTTCCTCATTGTTTGCATCAGCGTAAAATCTTGAAAGATCCAGGTTTAGTATTTCTCCATTCCGCTCCAGCCGGATACTGCGATAACTGCCTGACGGTTTAAAGCCATGGGCCATTGCAATTGCATCTGTAACCCGGAGGAGAGGAGTGGCAGTGATATACCCGGGAAGGTTTACCCCTCCGTATAAAAAGATCTCAAATTGGGCGGGTGTTTCGAGTGCAACATTTACATACTGAGTAGGTACAGAGTTCTTAATCCTTTCAGAAAGAAGTTGCTGCAATTCTGATAGAGTAAGCCCTTCAACGCTTACTGTACCGATAAATGGCGCATCGATTGTATAATCCTCTTGGAGTTGTACAGAATAGTTTGTAATGCTCTGAGAAGAACCTTCTGCAACATTATCCATTGAGATAACATAAATATCACCTGGAGTGAGCAGATAATTACTTCGGCCTGTATAACTCGCATTGATATTCATTGAGCGTTGCTGCACAGACTGAAATATTCGGGCTTGTAGTCCGAATTCAGATTCGAATTCAACTGCTTCGTTGTCTGGAGCGGACTGATCAGTGTCCGAATCCTGAGCAAATGCAATAGCTGTTAATACGATAAGTGTAATTGATAATAATAGTATCCGTTTCATACAAAGTATAGTATCAGGAAAGTTTTTAGCAAGTCAATAAACGGGACGAATAAAGGCACATAGTAATATCTTAAGTTGATTTTCCAATAAAATACTTTCATATTTATTGCATATTATATATAGTAAACAAAAAGAAACGGGGTAGCTATGCAGAAGGAAATGGTTTTTAAATTTGGAGATTTTACTTCAACAGTTAGTTTTTGTTCCAAAGAGAATTGTCTGGAAAAACCTGAAAATTCTGGCAGTGCAGTATATGTTTTTGATGAAAACACTTCATCTCTTTTTGATACACTTCCCAAGGATAGCTGTGTAATCCCCCCTGGAGAACAGGGGAAATCATGGCCGCAAGTTGAGAAGATCCTTAGTAAGGCATTTTCAATCCATGCTGGAAGGGATTCTGTATTTACAGCTGTTGGAGGCGGGGTAGTCTCCGATGTTACAGGTTTTGCTTCATCAGTGTATATGAGGGGTGCACGTCTGGTTATTGTTCCTACTAGCCTTCTTTCTATGGTAGATGCTTCTCTAGGCGGTAAGACAGGAATAAACTATTACGGTTTTAAGAATATGATTGGAACATTCTTTCCAAGTGAAGAAATACGGATTCATATTGGGTTTCTTCAAACCCTGCCTTCGGTTGAATACAAAAACGGCATTGCCGAAATAATTAAAACCGGTATGCTCGGAGACCCTGGTATTCTTACTTTATTAGAAAAACACAGCGAGTTGGTATGGAACAGGGATGAATATACTCTCAGTCAGCTTGTACAGCGTTCGCTTGCAGTTAAGGGATCAATAGTAGAAAAGGACCTGCGTGAGGGTGGTATCCGCGCGCATTTGAATCTCGGACATACCTTTGCACATGCACTTGAAGCAATAATGGGAATGAAAGGTATTGGTCATGGTGAAGCAGTTGCTTGGGGTATTAAGAAGGCAATGGACCTGGGTGTGGAGCTTGAACTAACTGAGAAGAAATACGCAGAAAGTATAATATCTTTACTAAAAACCTATGGCTTTCAATTGGATTATCTCAATATCGATCCAAAGAAAATAATTGAAGCTATGGAATATGATAAAAAAAATAAGAGAAAGAAGTTACTGTTCATTCTGCAGAAGGATATTTGTGATACAATCAAAACAGAAGTACAGCGTGAAGTTTTACAGAAAATATTGAGATAAACTGAGTTATCTCTATGACAGGAGTAATCAATGAAGATAAACAAAGAGGTTTTTCAGAAATATGTGGTAACCGCATCAGCAGGGAAATATATTTTTTATGAAGATGAGCCCGGCAGCCTTATGTACATTATTATTGACGGTGAAATAGAGATAATAAAATACACAGCTGAGGGAAGTTCAAAAACCCTAACAACCCTGAAAAACGGAGATATCTTCGGAGAGATGGCTCTCATAGAAAAGAAAGCCCGCTCTGCTTCTGCACGGGCAGTGAGAGAGACACGCCTTCTGGTCCTTAACGAAGCCCTCTTTTATAATATGATTGAATCAAATCCGGACTTTGCCCGTAAAATGATACGTGCTCTTTCAGAGCGTATACGCCGTGCTAATACAATGATACAAAGTCTGACAATTAATTCCCAGGAAAGAAGACTCTATACCGCAGCTTTGGAATACGCTCCGGAAAAGGGGATTCCCTATTTCAAAGGCTGGAGGGTGGTATATAAGGACTTTATTGAGTGGGCAGCAAACCATATAGGACTCCCTTCTGATGATATCCAGGATCTTCTCAGAAAGCTTTTAAAAAAAGGCTTAATTGCGCCTGCATCTGCAAGTAATGAGGAATTCTTAGTAGAGAAAAGGCGGCTCTCAGAGTTCAACCATCTCAGATAATTTTCTATATGTCCGGTTAATAATTTCCATTTTCTCCTCAGAAAAGTCGGCAGGAAGTGCATCTGCAAGAACTTCCATGTTCGCGAGGCTGAGTGAAATTGCCTGCCCGGACTTTCTAATAGACTTAAACCAAAACCGATTTGTTCCGTCTGAAGAAAGTGTCAGAAAGCCGAGGTTCCTTTTGGATTTTTTCAATGGAACAAAGGACATTAGTTTCTTGATATATTCGAAGAATTCATCGGTCAGATTATCTGCAGAATAGCTCTTGCCTTTAGGCCAGGAATGCAGGATCTTGGGGTCCCTATCCAAATAGGGAAGAACATCCACGATTTTGCCAAGGCGCTCTCCTGAGAATATTTCAAAACCTTTGTAGCGTACAAGCCCTTTAATCTTACGGTAAGGCATGAAATCGTCCGGAGATGCATCCGCCAAAGCTGCCACAAGGTCATTCCAGGGCAGGATTGCTATCTTCTTTTTTCCTCTGAAAGGCTTTAACTTAAACTGAAACCCTGATACTTGTATTTCCCAACTCGTATCCTTACCGCTCTTTCCCTGGGACTTTTTGCTTACACTGAACAAACGCTTTGAAAGTTTGGGACTAATACGTGACAGCCAATTTTTCTGAAGCGGTGAGACTGACCGCGCATAGGTTTTGCTGGTTCTTACAATTTCTCCGGCAACTATGAAGTCCGGCACTTCTTTGAACATAACGGATCCTGGATGGATCTGTATTTGAGATGCAGTAAGGCTTGAATATGAATATTTTTTTGTACGCACGCATACGAATTGAATAAGCCCACGTGCAACCGAGCAGAGGTAATCAGCAACATCACCATTTGACTGAATAGGGATTTGTTTCTCAGATAGTATTTCAAGGAGCTGTTCTTTAATATTGCGTATTTCTGACATGGTTTTGGGATCAAGATAATTTCTCTCGCAAAACCGTTCTTTATTTCGCGCTTTTTTATACGCATCTAATAGATTTAAATACGAAACAAAATCTCCGTGTTTGTCACGAAATGCATGATGTGCCTTCCTCGCTGCCATTTCTTCTCCCTGGGGAAGCAGAAATGGAGTGTTTGTGCTTAAAAAGGCAGCTGCGGTTACTGTTTCTTCCAATACATCCGGGTACCTATACACAGATTCAACAATCATTCTGGCAAGTCGCGGCAGAAGAGGGAACTCACACATAAACGAGCCGATTTTAGTAAGCGAGTTGTCATCTTCCAGAGCATCGAGCAAGTCCAGTATCTCTCTGGCTCCATGTATGTCCCGTTTCTCAGGTTGGGAGATGAAATCAAATCCAATGAAATCCCGAATACCTAACTCCGCCATTCGAAGCACTACTTCAGATAAATCTGTTCTGTAGATCTCTTCAGTAGTGAAATCCGGCCTGTTTTCATAGTCTTCCTCTGAATAAAGGCGGTAACAGATTCCTGGTTGAGTCCTTCCGGCTCTGCCTTTTCGCTGATTACAGGACGCCTTGGAGATAGGCATTTCAATCAATGAAGCAGTAAAGGTATTAGGGTTGTAGTAATTAATTTTAGCAAGTCCTGAATCGATTACTATCGTTATACCATCAATGGTAACACTCGTTTCTGCAATATTAGTAGAAATGACAATCTTTCTTTTGCCTTCAGGGGCAGGGTCGAATACCCGTTCCTGTTCTTCTTTGCTGAGCCTCCCGTAAAGCGGCAGTATGTGCAGCTGTTTTGAAAAGTGCAGGTCCTTAATTGCTGATACACACTCTTTTATCAGCCTCTCGCCTGTCAGGAAGATAAGAATATCTCCTTTCTCATCTTTTTCTTCTACCTTTGAGATAAGGTCAGTAATTTTTTTTATCAGAAGCTCAGGATCACTAGGGACTTCTAAAGGGTGATGCTCAACTATTATGGGAAATATTTTGGTATCAATACTCACAATTGGAGCATCATTAAAGTATTCAGAAAATACCCCGGGGTTTATTGTGGCTGATGAAATAATTACTGTAAAATCTTTACGCTTCCTTAATATTTCTTTTAAAAGACCCAAAATAAAATCAATATTCAGACTTCGTTCGTGCGCTTCATCCACCATAATAACCGAATATTTTGAAAGCAGGGGATCAGCTTTTAACTCCTGGAGGAGGATACCGTCTGTCATTATTTTAATTTTCGTATCTGCGGATGTATTGTCCTCAAACCTCATTTTAAAGCCGACCGGTGCGGGCATAGAGGACTGAAGCTGGTTTGCGATAAATTCACTGACAGATACTGCAGCAATACGTCTGGGCTGTGTTACTCCGATAACACCCTTTTTAGCGTAACCGGCTTCCTTAAGAATGATAGGAAGCTGTGTGGTCTTCCCTGAGCCGGTTGAACTCTCAACAACTATTACTTGATTTTTAGATAATGCTTCTACAATACGGTCTTTTTGCTGGTAAACAGGAAGGCTTCTTGGATCCATATAATTATCTATCCCCCCAAACTTTTTTTCTGTTTAATAGCTCTGTAATCTTTTTTTGCGCTTCATCTAATGTCAGTCCTGAATAATTTTGTCTGTTTTTCAGGTCTTTAAATTTAATTGTTTTATTTATAAATTCATCCTCTCCACAGAGTATTCCAATGGGTATATCTTTCTTTTCAGCAAAAGAAAACTGCTGGCCAAGCTTCTTCTTCTGTGGGTATACTTCACAGGAAATACCCGATTTTCTCAATGAATCTGCTATCTGGAAATATTCAGGAAAATATTTTTCGTCCATGCAGAATATTAGGGTGTTGCAGCTTGAAGCTTCATTATTTACAACCTGTAACTCATCCAAAGCGGCAAGCAGCCTGTCGATTCCGATAGATGCTCCTACACCTGGAAGTTTTTCCTTGGTATATAGGGATGCCAAATTATCATACCGTCCGCCTGAGGCTACTGAGCCAATGCCGGGAAGATCGTTTATAAATGTTTCAAACACTACACCTGTATAATAGTCCAGGCCTCTGGTAATAGCAGGATCAATTCTACAGAGATGACCAAGATCAAGGCTCTTTGCAAGGTTCAAGATAGCCTCCATTCGGAGTATATCTTCTGTCTTGTTTCCAAGTACCTTTTCCATGTTTTTAAGGGTAGCGTCAGCACTTTCCTTTGCAGAGACAAAAGACAGAACCTTTTCAATCTCATCCGGTGAAAGATATTCATTGAGTTCTTTTTTTACACCTGCTTCTCCGATTTTTGCAAGCTTGTCCACACTGCGCATAATTTCAGTAGACAAGTCCTGCTTTTGCATATTTTCCAGCATAGAATTAAATATTCCCCTGTTTGAGAGATGAACAGTAAAATTCGGAATACCCAAAGCCTTAAGAGAACTAATAATGATAAGAAGTATTTCAAAGTCTGCTGGAACAGAATCAGTACCTACTATATCAAAGTCGCATTGCATAAATTCCCTGTATCTACCACGCTGAGTATTTTCACCTCGAAAGACCTTTCCAATATGATAGCGCTTAAAAGGAATTGGCAGATCTTTTGAGTGGAGCGCCATGTACCGCGCAAAGGGGACTGTTAAGTCAAAGCGCATCGAAACATCACGGTCTCCATTATCTGTAAATCTATATATCTGTTTATCAGTTTCACCGCCCCCTTTTCCAAGCAGAATGTCGGTATATTCAAGAATAGGGGTATCTATTGGCTGTAATCCAAAGGAATGGAAAATCTTTGTTACTGTATTGAGAGTCCTCTCCCTTTGAATCTGGTCTTCAGGTAAGAAGTCTCTGAATCCTTTCAATACCCGCGGTTGTATCAGTGCCATGTTTTCTCCTTTGTAAAAAGCATACGGCTTTAAGATTAATATAAAAAGCACATTTCTGAAAGTAGGAATGCTCTTTTTATGGTTCAATGTATGGTAAGTTTACCATTTAATTGTTATTCTATATTCATTAATTATAAATAGATTGATAATGCTGTGTTATTATGTACTTAACAGTATTATTGACTTTTCTCGTTCCAATGAATAAAAATAGAGATAAAATAGGATAACAATTATTGTCAAGACGAGGAACAATTGCGAGTAAGATACACCAAAGACAATTCAGGCAAACTTGTTAAATGCGCTGAAATCTATACACAAGAAGACCACCATATTTCAAAGGATACAATCGACTCAAATGCGGTTTCAATTATAAACCGTCTCGAAAAAAAAGGGTTTACCGCATATATTGTGGGCGGAGCTGTTCGAGACCTGCTTCTCGGAACAGAGCCTAAGGACTTTGATATTGTTACTGATGCAACTCCAAGGCAAATTCGCAGAAGTTTCAGGAATTCAAGAATAATAGGCAGGCGTTTTAAGCTGGTCCACATTGTTTTTCAAAATAATATTTATGAAGTTTCTACATTCAGAAGTTTTGAATCTGAGTATCATAGTCATAACTTTGGTACCCCTGAAGAGGATGTACTCCGCAGGGACTTTAGTATGAATGCATTGTTTTACTCTCCTACAGATAATACAATACTGGACTTTGTCGGCGGAGTACGGGATATTAAAAAGAATAAAATACGCCCCTTAATATCCTTGAAAAAAATATTCACAGAAGATCCTGTTAGGATGGTGCGGGCAATTAAATATTCTGCAGGTACACCATTAAAACTTTCGTTTCGGCTAAAATCAAAACTTCGTTCTAGTGTTGAGCTTCTGCAGAGTGTTTCCTCATCACGTTTAACTGAAGAATTTATGAAAATTATTTTTTCCGGAAAATCTGAAGAAATATTCCGGTCCTTGAAAAACCATAACCTTCTTGAACACTTTATGCCGAATCTTCATGAATATCTTTTACATAATAAAAGTCTTCAAGACACCTTTTTCTATTCCTGTCAACGCTGTGATCAATATATAAAATCCAATAGCGATCCTGTGCGGGCACAAGTATACTATCTGTTTTTTGATACTTACATGGAAAAAAAAGAAAAGGAAACAGAAGGTCCGGTTACTCATAAGGACCTGCTGAAAGAACTTAAATATCTTATCAAGCCCCTGACCCCGCCGAACCAAAGTTTAATCGATGCTATTCATTTATTTAAAGGTACGAAAAAAGGGAAGCGGACAAAGAGAAAGATTAAAGGCCGCAGCAAGCCAAAGAACAGGTAAAAGTTATGTTCTGACCCGAACCTTTTGGGTAAACCCGCAAATACAAAAAAAATACGCATTTTGCTGCAAATGCTGAAGTGCCAGGAAAA
>CAYRYS010000014.1:0-54760 GCA_964428555.1 uncultured Spirochaetales bacterium
TAATCAGTCCCCAGCTGCGTTTCCGGAAAATACTGAAATGGGGGAATTCTGATTAAGTATTTGGACGACACACAAGGATCTGATAATTGCCGATTGTAACAGGCTTTAGGACCTTTCGTGCGCCTGTGTATTCCCCAATAACATCTTTAGTTAGGTTTGTTTTATCAAGAAGCTCATCCCTCCACTGGTGAACAGATGCAACATTCGTAGTAAGGATGAGTGTGTTTGTATTCAAAAGGTCCATAACCTTCATCCCGACAATAGTTTTTCCGGCACCGCAGGGCAGTACAATAGTTCCAAAGCCGTTTCCAGGCTTGTTGTCTCCAAGGAAAGTGGATGCTGACTCCTCTTGGTAGTCCCGTACAGTAAAGGTATACCCGTCAGATGTCTTTTCTTTTAAGGAGATATCCAGGGATTCTCCTTTTTTTAGAGGAACTTCGTCTTTAACCGGGTATCCAATACGGATAAGCTCCTGTTTTATATACCCCCTGTCTACCAGGTTCACATAAAAACCTTCCTTATCCGGAATTAGATAGGGCTTTGTTTTTTTATACTCTTGAATTTCCGCAAAAACATCCTGGTCCGAGACAGCAAGGAAGAACCTGTCATCCTGTTCAGTTGGAATCAGTCTGAGCTTGCCGAACCTGGAAAGTATGTCCTTGATTGTGTAGAGGATATTTTCCGGTACAGGATAGCGTGAATATTTGTTCAGGGATTCAAAAATCCTGTCAGCAGCAATACCCGCTGATGCAGCATTCCAAAGTGAAAGCGGAGTAATTCTGTAGGTGTGAAAATGCTCGGGCGACTTTTCCAGCTCTGCAAAAGTGCCGATCTCATCCCTTGCCTCAGCAAAGCCGGGATCGTGCACATCCAGAAGTAGAGTTGAATCGCTCTGTACAATGAGGGGTGTATATTTCTGTTCAGCCATAGTGTATCAGCATAGCCTGAATACTGATGTATTGCAATATGATGCAGGAATACTTATAGATGCACAGAAAAATCAATACTTGAGTTTCTCCCCATCACCCTTCATACTCTTAAGTAGCAGTGATTGAATTATAAGTATTATACACTGCATAGCACTGGAAACAGGATTGATGAAAGGAGCCTATTGTGCCGAAAAAAATGAAGACCTTCGTAATTGACACCAATGTATTTATTCACAAGCCTGACTGCCTTCAGTCATTTAGAGAAAATGAGGTGGTCATTCCGCTAATGGTTCTTGAGGAGCTGGATCAGCTAAAGAGGCATTCGGATGAACGGGGACGGAATGCACGCCATGCAATCCGGTTTATTGATGAGATTTCCAAACACGGGAACCTGTCTGAGGGAGCTAAGATGGACAATGGCTCAGTCCTTCGGGTTGAGCTGGCACATGCAAAGAACACCCCTTCTGACATGCTTCAGGACAAGCCGGACAACCGTATTATTATGACAGCCTATTCACTGCAAAAGCGAAAAGACCGCCAGGTTTTTTTTGTTTCCAAGGATATAAACGCACGGGTAAAAGCAACCGCGCTTGGGATAAAGGCGGTGGATTATGAAAAACAAAAGGTAAACATTAATACTCTGTATTCCGGGTTCCGGGAAATGAGTATTTCAGAAGATAATCTTGCTGACTTTCGTGAAGAAGGTTCGATTAAATGGAATGAGGACTTGGTGCCGAATGAGTATCTGATACTAAAAGATGAAAAGAACAGCGACCGGGCAATTGGGAAGTATAAGGAAGGCACAGGTTTGGTTGAGTATGTAGGAATTCCAGATGGCAATGTTGCAGGCATAAAGCCCCTGAATGAAAAGCAGAAAATTGCTTTTGATCTACTACTGGATGATGAGATAAAACTCGTATCCTTGGTAGGAAAGGCTGGTACAGGAAAGACACTGCTTGCCATTGCTGCAGGATTGAAGATGATATTTGAGGAAAAGACATATTCAAGAATGCTTGTTTCAAGGCCTGTTATACCTTTGGGCAAGGACATTGGGTATTTGCCGGGACAGAAGGCGGAGAAACTCTCCCATTGGATGCAGCCATTGTTTGATAACCTTGAATATATTCTTGGTGTGTATACAAAACCGAATTTTAAGAGTGTGGAACAGGCTGTGACAAGTAAAAAGATAGAGCTTGAGGCTCTTTCGTACATACGCGGACGGTCTCTTCCAAGCCAGTACATTATTATCGATGAAGCGCAAAACCTTACACCCCATGAAATTAAAACTGTTGTGTCCAGGGCAGGGGAGGGAACGAAGGTTGTATTAACAGGCGATCCCTATCAGATAGACAGCCCATATCTTGATTCCAATTCAAATGGATTAACCTATTTGGTGGAAGCCTTTAAAGGCAACCCGATATTCGGGCATGTTATACTCCAAAAGTCGGAGCGGAGCCAGCTTGCAGAGCTTGCTGCAGAGCTGCTGTAAAGGGTATGTATTGTTACTAAGCTATTAGGCAGCTATAAAGGCAACTTGTGCAGTATAACAGTTAAGGGCGGGCAGGCTTTCATAAGAGTATGGAAAATACTTGACAATGAAAGCCTGCTTTTTTTACTCAGAGACCTGAATGCTGCTTAAGAGAGTAAGCTGTGGGACTATTCCTCCACTTTCTGTGCTCTCTGAATACTGATATTGGTAAAATCCGTTTTCGCCGATTACCAGCATTCTCGTGCCCAAAGCAATAATGTCATAGGTGTTTATATCATTGTCCAGAGTTAAGAGCTGGTTAAGCCGCTCTCCAGATGTGAGTGTATCATCATGAACATTTGTAACATCAAAAACCTTCAGCCCTGCGTCCCCTTCTGCAATAATGAGTCTGTCAGCACCCTGGAAGTCAAACAGTGCAAGGCCGTGGGGATTGAATAAGCTGATCTCAAGAAGCTGCTGCGGGACTTCTACATTTCCCACATCTACTGCAAGTAATTGATCTGTTCCCCACCCGTTTTCAGAGCGGAGTGTCACAAACGCAGTATCCTTATCTTCAGGTCCAACAGGGCCGGCAACTACAGGGTCTCTGCTCCTCCAGTGGACCAGCTCCGAAACCTGATTCGGATCCTTTGGATTTAATAGGCAGTAAATATACATTGCAGACTCAGAACCAATAAAAAGATGGTCCTGGTACTCATATATCGTCTCAATACCCCAGCCAATGTCTACCCTCGCTTGGCGGGCAGGGGAGCCCGGGTCTACAAGGTCCAGTACAATGAGGTCAGTTGCATTTACCACGTAGAGAAACCACGCACTTGTGCTCACATCCTGGTACAATAAAAACCGTGCCATGGATCCCCCTGTTCCTGCAGTACCATTGGTCTCTGCAGCTACATCGTACTGAACAGGGCTGTCCCAGTACCATTCGCTTTTCCTTTGTTCAATATAGTTTACTATAATTCCGTCTGACTGGTCATAATGGGAAAACCAGGGAGGAACATCATCATCAATAAAGGACTGGTACGGATCATAGGGAAAGGCTTCCTCAATTCTATTGGAAAGCTGAGCAGTAAAATTAGCAGGATCAGGATTTATCTCAAATATGAGAAGGTCCACATAGCTGTCAGTATAGAGGTAGGTAGTAGTTCCGATATCAAGTACAGAAATATCAATAGAACCGATAACTGAAATAAAGGAAATGTTTCTCGGAGAAGAAGGGTCTGAGTTATCAATTACATGAATCCCTTCATTTCTCTCATTGATAAACAGAAGGTCTCCGTAGACATAGATTTTTCCCGGATTATTTATTTCTCTGTTTGAGGTTATTTCTATGGTAGAGGGCGACCGGAACTCACTCCAGCTCATATATACTGGTTCCCAAACTGTGTAGGTATATTGAGAAGGCATACAACCGAAAAATCCTGTAATAACAATTACTATACTGAAAAAAATAGGGAACCGTTTTTTTTCCATACCACCCCCCATAGTAATTTCATCTGCATTTATACTAAACAGTATATCCCAAAATATCCGGGGAATACAGCATTTTGTTGATATTCAGGTGTAAAATAACAGGCATTCCAGGGAGAGGGCTGAATATTGATGATTAGTGAAAACTTTTCTTGATTCAAGTTGAAATTGGTCCTATACTTTGAAGTGTAATGGAAAAGGTATTGTTTTGTAAGAGTTGCGGCAAAGTGCTCCTCCATTCATTTTCTTTCTGCCCCTTCTGCGGAAGTGAAGTAAAGAAGGAAGTAGAATTTTCGGAAATTGTTGACTGGTCTTTTCATAATATGGAAAAGTCAGTTGAAAAGGACGCTCTTCAGCGTATCCGGACAATGGAAGAAAAGCTTTCAATGTTGGAGAGCGATTTAGATAAGTTTATTGATGATAAAATAATCGCTTCCCAAGGGTAGTTCACTTCAGACTAGAAAAAACCGTGAAAATTCATTAAAAACTAGCCGAAGCTATAAAAGATGATGAAATATTGTTTTACCGGATTCATCCGGATCATTTATACTGGCTACCAGCAGCAAACCGCTGTCTGGGTAAGGGAGGACTGTTGTGACAAAGAAGCTCCGGCTTTTTATTATATTCATTATTTTCAGTACTGCTGCATTTGCAGAAGTTCGGTTTGCAAACCTGAGTCTGAGTGCAGATAATCAGCTGCTCTTTAGGGCTGAAGCAGAGTCTCCGGGTTTTGGAGAGTATTCAACAGGATTTGCTGCAGACCTTACAGAAAACTCTATGGAACAGCTGACCTTTTTCCCTGAAGAGGTAGTCCTGGTTGACAGAGGAAGGATGCTTCAATTCCATAACCGTTTTGGTGTGTTCCGCTCTGATAATTCATTTGAGAATATTGCTCCAATTGAAAACTTTCCCTCATTTATCAATGGAGAAGAGGTAGAGACTGGAAAGATATATCCTATTATCGGCAGCCCTGATGGAGATTTCCTTTGTTACCTTGTACCGGTTTCAGACGCTTTCGCAAACCTTGTGCTTTTTGAGGTGGAAACCGCGGAGGAGACTGTTGTTTCCCGGAATATTGAGCTGTCCCTGGATGAGCCTCCTGTAACCTGGTCTCCTAATTCGCAGTATTTTGTATATGCAAAGAACAGGGAGCTCTATTATTTTTCCCTTTCACAGCTTGAAGAGCAGAGGATAATTGCAGAGGAATTCCGCCATCTTGGAGAAGGAACCGTTGCCAGTGTTGAATGGAATACAAGGAATGAACTGTATTACCTGCAAAATGACCTTGTATACAAGATCCATCCTGCCCAGCTTTTTACACGGAGTCTTTATGCAGGGTTTTTGAATATTGGAGAAGTAATTGGAAAACTGCCTTTCCCATTTGATCCCAATTTTGATCATTTCAGAATATCTTCAGACGGAACAAAGATCCTATTAAACCGGGACTCCCGGAACCTGTTTCTTTATTATTTGAGTCAGAATGATTATCAATCCAATTCGCAGACACGCTCTCTTCCCTATCTATTTCTTCCGCGAAATACAACTGTAGAGCAAATACTGTGGTCAGATGATGATATTATTACAGTCTTAACAAAAAGTATTGAAAACGGAGACAGGACTTCTGCAATCTACAGACTAACCTTGGACATGAGTGCTAGGTCTCTAAGCTTCTCTGAAACAGATGATGAGGGAGTTGAAGATATTGTGCTGTCCCCAGACCAGGACTATGCAGTACTGATTCGCGATAATGGTATCTCTTTGAAAGACTATGAAACCTGGGAATATGCTTCCAGTTTTGAACACCCCCAACCGCTTCATGCAGTATGGAAAAATAGCACTGAGCTATTGGTAAGCGGCAGATATTATACCGAGCTTATTGATACAGATTCTTTGCTGCGGGAGACAGTCTGTCTTTCCCAGGCAAGCCAGATCGGTTATGACAGCAGCGCGAATGCGCTAATCAATGTGAACAGTACAATGTATCAGGCAAATCTTGATGATGGAAGCGTTTCGCTTGCTGCAGAGGCAGAAATCCAGACCGGGAGAGTGGCTTCCAATGAATACAGGGTCTACCTGAATCAGCTATCAACAGGAAGTTATCAGAACCTTGTCATGGTGCGGAGCATTACAGGCTATGGTACTGAACCCCTTTTCCCAAGACCTGAACGCCAATATGAGGATTTTCCAGAAGAGGATGACCAGGTCAATCTTGTTAATTTCAGCCATGGTTCACGGATCCGCAGGCGGGAGGTCGCGCTTGTGTTCAATGCCATAGATTCTGCTCAAGGTGTTACAACTATACTGAACACTTTGAACGAGTACGATATTAGGGCAACCTTTTTTATTAATGGAGATTTTATCCAGAGAAACCCTGGTGCAGTTATAGAAATATCTGAATCCGGGCACGAGATCGGCTCCCTGTTTTTCAGTTATTTCAATATGACTGACTCACGGTTCAGCATAGATTCCCAGTTTATTATGCAGGGGCTTGCACGGAATGAGGATGAATATTTCAACCTTACAGGCAGAGAGCTCTCTCTCCTTTGGCACGCACCGTTTTACTTTGTAAACTCAGAGATAATTCAAGCGTCCAGAGAAATGAATTATGTGTATGTAGGCAGAGACATTGACTCTTTGGATTGGGTGTCAAGCACAGACTGTTCAGCAGCATCCACTTTATACATGCCTACAGCACAGCTCATTGAACGGATCATGAGCGAAAAACAACCAGGCTCCATAATTCCGATCCGTATTGGTGTTCCTGAAGGGGGAAGAAGCGATTACCTTTTTCAAAGGCTTGAAGTCCTGATAAACGGTCTTATTTCACACGGGTACAGTATTGTTCCTGTTTCTACACTTGTTGACCATGCACAGTAATACCATAGAGTGTTAGAAACAGATAAAAAAAGAAAGAAATTAGCTTGGTGTGAAAAAAGGAGGTTGATAAAGAGGATGTACAAAGGTAGTATATTATGTGTTCAGTACCTGAGGAGCGAAAAAAATGAAAGAATTTCTTAAGTCATCTTTAGATTATGCCGATACAAAGAACGTAGCTCTATGGAGGGAGGGATACATTAGCCTTGAATAACAGAAGGAACCCATTAAACGCATATAAAGAAACTTCTATCCGAACTTCCAGCCAGGGAAAACTGATAATTATGCTGTACGATGAAGCTATCAAACAGATTAAATCAGCAGAAGGCATGATTGAAGAAAAATCCAAAAAAATGGATGCTGTAAACAATGCCATAATTCGCGCCCAAGACATGATTACCGAGCTTATGGTATCTCTGGATTTTGATAAAGGCGGAGAGATAGCAAAAAACCTTTTTAGTCTGTACATGTTTTTTAATCAACAGCTTATGCAGGCGAATATGAAAAAGGACCCTGAAGAAATGAAGAAGGTGAGAACCATGCTATCTGAGCTCAGGGAAACCTGGCAGCAAGTTATTAAAAAAACCGGAAACCAAGGGGGGAGCACCTCAGGCAGCGGTGTAAATATCGCTGGATAGGGCCCCGCAGCACTACAGGCTGGTCTATGGATCAATATAACTCGCATCTGGAAAACTTGCTTCTTCAAAAAAAATATAATCTAATACAGTACAGAGAAGTCCAAAAAAAAATACAGGAGGACATCAGCTCCGGCAATGGTGAACTCGTAGATTTCCGGATGCGTGAGGAGCGGAGAATCCTTTCTTCGCTTCAAGCTTTGCAGAAAGTAATCAACCGTTTTCGGGAAAATGATATGGCCCGTGCAGGGGTGTCTGAAAATGCTCAAGTGCGGAAGGTGTATGCAGAGGTAGAAAACATAGTGCAGTCTGCTCAGGACGCATTAGAGCAAACAAAGCAGGCCTTGGGAGAGAGGAAAGATGATATTCAAAAAGAGTTATCATCTCTGAATATCCCTAGGCGAGCGAAAAACCCCTTCGATTCACCAGGTCCGAGTATGATAGATATTAGTACATGAAAAAACCACTTTTTCTTATCGACGGCTACAGCCTGATTTACAGATCCTATTTTGCATTTATCAGAAGGCCGTTACGGAACCCCAGAGGCAGAAACTCTTCAGCAGTATTCGGGTTCTTTAGAATACTTTTCGCTATATTTAAGGAATACGATCCTAAGTATCTTGCTGTGGTAATGGATTCCAGGGTACCGACGTTCAGGCACAAGAAATACCTCGAGTATAAGGCCACACGTGAAAAAGCCCCTGATGATCTTCACGAACAGATCCCGGTTATTGAGAACATTCTTAAAGCATTGTCAGTTAAGTCTATTAGAAAAGATGGCTACGAAGCTGATGATATTATAGCTACTCTTTCAGGTGAATGCCGGAGAGAGGGGAGGGAGTGTTTTATTGTTTCAGGAGACAAGGACCTTCTCCAGCTGGTAAAGGGAAAAACAAGGATGCTCAAGCCGGAGAAAGGCAGCTATATAAATATTGGGCCTAAGGAGGTTCGAGAAATCTGGGGAGTGGGGCCGGATCAAATACATGATTATCTCTCCCTGGTTGGCGATTCTTCTGATAATATTCCCGGTGTTACAGGAATAGGCGCAAAAACTGCTGCAAAGCTTCTTCAGCAGTTTGGCTCTATGACGAGTATATACGAGAACCTCGGTAATATCACCTCAAAAAGCCAGAGGGAAAAGCTTGAAAATGGTAAGGAGAATGCACAATTAAGCTATGAATTAGTCGAACTCCAGGAAAATACCCCCATAGAAGCAGGTCCAGAGGATTTTTCAGTTGAAAAGCTGGATGTAGAGAGTGCAGCCCCCTTATTCTTGGATGAGGGAATGAAATCGCTGGTAGAAGAGTTTGGAATTCAGACAAGTAAATACCAGGTGGAGACAGAAAAGCCGAAACCAGGTGAGTATCATCTGGTAACAGATGAACAAAGCTTACAATCCTGGAAGGAAACAGTAAAAAAGGCAGGTATCTGTGCTTTTGATGCTGAAACCGACAGCCTCGATTCCCTGCAGGCAAGACCGGTAGGTTTTTCTATTGCAGTAAAAAGCGGAGAAGCCTGTTATATACCTTTACAAGCACCGGACACAGAATGCCTGTCTGAAGATACTGTAAAAGAGGTATTAAAAGAGCTTTTTGAAACAGACAGTATTATGGTCATAGGTCAAAATATTAAGTATGATTATAAGGTCCTTTACCGATGGGGGGTGCAGCTGAAGAATATTGTCTTTGATACTATGATAGCTGCCTGGCTTTTAGATACAACCCTGAACTCATATAATATGGACGCCCTTGCTGAAAGAGAGCTTGGATATACTACAGTTCATTATTCAGATATTGTAGCAAAGGGAGGCAGATTTCAGGATGTGCCGATAAAAAAAGCAACCAGGTATGCTGCAGAAGATGCTGATATTACCTTCCGCTTATATGAAAAATACAGCCCCATGCTTCAGGATGCAGGGCTGTCTGAGCTGATGATTACCCTGGAAGTTCCCCTTATCCGTGTGCTTGGTAATATGGAACTTGAAGGAATACAGTGTGATGCCAAGGTCCTTCAAAGCTATTCCAAAGAGATCGAAGGGAAGCTTGCGGAAATAGAAGACCGGATCTATACTGAATGCGGTGAGATTTTTAATATAAACTCTACAAAGCAGCTTCAGCACATTCTTTTTACCAAGCGAAAACTGACTCCAATACGGAAAACAAAAACAGGGTATTCAACTGATACAAAGGTTTTGGAAGAGCTTTCAAAAGAGGACGTTGTTCCGGAGCTGATTCTTGAACATAGGGGACTTTCAAAGCTTAAATCCACCTATATTGACGCACTTCCGAAAATTGTAAATCAGGAAACACTGCGGATACATACCCACTTTATTCAGACAGGTACTGCAACAGGACGCCTTTCATCCAGGGACCCGAATTTGCAGAATATACCAGTGAAAGATGAGGATGGAAGGCGGATTCGGAATGCGTTTATACCGAAAAAGGGGTGGAAATTCCTTAGTGCTGATTATTCTCAAATAGAACTCGTTATACTTGCACACCTGTCAGAAGACCCTGAACTGCAAAAAGCCTTTTCTGAAGGAATCGATGTTCATAAACAAACTGCCTCCCTCCTGTTTGAAAAACCCTTAGAAGAGATTGAGATGCAGGAGCGGCGTATTGCGAAGACAATTAATTTCGGTATTATGTATGGAATGTCTGGGTACAGGCTTTCTAGAGAGCTTGGTATTCCAAGGGACAAAGCAGACAGCTTTATTGAATCCTATTTTCAGAAGTATTCAGGAATTAAGGATTTTGTGGACAGGACAGTAGAGGCTGCTAAAGAGTCTGGAAAAGTCTCCTCCATTCTTGGAAGAACCCGGCCGGTTCCGAGGATTACCTCGAAAAATAAAACTGAACAGATGAGCGCACAGCGGATTGCATTGAATACACCTATACAAGGCTCAGCTGCAGACATTGTAAAGCTTGCAATGATAGAGCTAGAGAAGAGGCTTACACAGGATGGGTTTGCTGCAAAGATACTCCTGCAGATACACGATGAGCTTGTGATAGAATTCCCGCCTGAGGAAGAGGAAGCCCTAGTGCAGACTGTCCGGGAAATAATGGAAGGGGTGTATTCGCTTTCAGTGCCCTTACGTGTAAACATTGAGAGCGGCAGCAGTTGGGGGGCTGTCCATTAATGGTCCTCGGCTTAAGCGGACTGTACGGTTCCGGAAAGAGTACAGCTGCGGAACTGCTTAAAAATGAAGGCTTTACTATTATTGATGTAGATTCCGTAGGTCATGAAGCGCTTAGTAAAAAGCAGAACCAAATACTTTCTGAATTTGGATATCATATTTTAGATGCTCAAACAGGAAAGATAGATAGGAAGAAATTGGGGCAGATTGTCTTTCATAGCCCGCAGGAGCGGAAAAAACTTGAGTCTATTGTTCACCCATGGATGAGATCCAAAGTGGCAGAGATAGTAAAGGCAGAGGAAGGCGATTTTGTAATAGATGCTGCGCTTCTGTTCTATATGAACCTGCACCATCTCTGCGATGCTGTTCTGTATGTTAAAGCGCCTGTAGTGCTGCGCTTTCTCCGTGCTGTAAAAAGAGATAATATTGGGCCTGTGGGTGTTGTGAAAAGAATGCTGGGACAATTACATCTTCATACTCAACTAGATTCAGGAAATGTCGATATTTATAAAGTAAGCAATTGCGGAAAAAGGAAGCACCTAAGAAAAAGCGTGCACCGCGTGCTGCAAAAAATATATTCTAGGAAGTAATAGCCCATGGAACAGCAAAAACTGTTATGGATCATCTTATCAATCGCCATTTTTCTCGTACTAGTTGTCAGTGCTGGAATGTTCCTTTTCTACCCAGGTACAGAGGAAGGGACGCTTGCCTCTTCTGAGGATGAAAATATGCACGGTGGTGCCTCTGACTTTGATGTAATACAATATGTGCGGGATGATCAAATTGTCTCTGTACCTGAGGTAGAGCAAGAGGTGAGTGATGAGGAACAAGAATTCGTTGTTACTGATGACCCTGGGCAAGCAGAAAGAGAAGAAGCTGATACCCGGGAGTCAGAAGATATTGTAGTTACTGTGGGTGATGATGAGTACGAAGAAACTGTTTCCCAGGAAACCCAGCCGGTTCAGCGTTCTCAGCCGACCTCAGCAGGCAGAACAGAGCAGGAGAATGTCAGTACTGCAGCAGTACCTCAGCAGACTACACAGGAGGTTCCAAGCAGGGATACAGAGGAATCCCGGGGGCTTGAAGACAGGACCCAGTATTGGATCCAAGCAGGAAGCTTTTCTCAGCGTTACAGAGCTGAAGCTGCGAGAGATGAGCTTGCTGAACTCGGATTAGTTAGCCGTATCATTTTGAAAGAAATAAACAGCGAGAGCTACTTTCGTGTGCGGATTGGTCCGTATGTACGGCTGGATGAGGCGGAACAGTTCCTGGAGTGGGTGCAGAGTGTAGAAGGATTCTCAGAAAGCTATATCTCGATTGTATATCCCTAGCAAAGACAGACAGTGTTCAGCTCTTTCTTTAACCTGTATTATTCAAAGCGGTTCACTGAGTAATCATAAACAGAACCGGGCTGGGTGGCATAAACATCCTGATACCTGTTCTCCGGGTGCCTGTAAACGCTATCTGAATATCCTTTTTGCCAGTACTCATCCGGCCAATGTGACCAGATACCTTCCCAATGCTGTATTCTGGAAAATGGAGCAAGATACTCATAGGAATTATGCGCATATAGGGTGAAAGCAAAAAAGAACAGGTATGCCAGAAAAGGCAGTCTTCCAATTCCATGCAGCACCCCGGAGATTTTCTCACCAAGCATATGGAATACAAGCACAAGGGTAATAACACATAGTATCTGAGGAATTATCCAGAATTCAAAGTAAAATGGTTCCCAATCCGCAAAAAAGAATACATAAAATGCAAGTGCCGGAATAATGAGAAGCATAAGCCTTCCGTATCTGCGGTACAGCCAGGGAAGAAACAGAACTGCTCCTGCAAGACATAAAACAGTAAACAGTGCGACTTGGTTATGGATAAAACTATCCCTGTCTAGGGGGGCGTCAATATCATATCGGAAAGTGAAATCGCGGTTCCATTTCATTCCGGACCAGTGCTGGCTTAAAAAGGCATCAGTAAAGCCTCGGAAAGGCGCCCTTGGATCCAATTCCTCTAATTCACCGCCCCATTCGCCGACATGCTGATAATAAAAGAGCCACTGCTGAAAGCTCGCATCCCGGAACGGGCCGCGTGCAACTTCCGGATTTGCTTCGTCAAAGGGTAGGTTGTACTGGGTTTTGCCTCCGTAGAAGTAGGCAGTGACAATGAGAAGTATACCAATAATAGCCATAAGGAAAACACAGGCATACCGTTTCCATGGAACAGCATCAATTGCAGGTTTTAGCTTCTGTGTTGTAATACGCATTGGAGAAAAAATACTCCGCTTTAAAAAGAAATACGGCGGCAGACCTGCAGCGAAACAGAATAGAACACATATTACTGCAAGGTATTGGTGAGCTAACACAGCTGCTGCAAGCAGTACACCTCCTATCACAGCAGAAATAAGTACTAAACGCTTTTGCTGAGATAGTTTGAGAAAAAACCAAAATATAATAAGAAGCATTGCTGCCGGAAATATGGCTGTATCAATTTTCGTGGCATAATGAACATATACATGACTCATTCCTATACACAGGGTTCCCCCTAATGACCAAAGCAGACTATTTGTTATTTCATAAAAAAAGAGGAAGCCGAAAAAAATGCCGATGCACGCAGCAAGAAGAGAGCGGATACGCAGATTGAAAGCCCGGTCAGTGAATCCGTAATCTGAGAAATTATCCAGCATGTATTGATGAAACAGTACACCGGACATTTCAAAATGAAGGTGATGCGGGTTGTTCATTGTAATATGACCGGGAAGACTTGCGTAATAAATATTATTGATGTATACAACCTGGTCCTGGTCAACAAACTGCTGGGTATAATGCATGTTGAATAGGAAATACAGCACAGCAAGAATAAATGCACACCCATAGGGAAGCCAAAAGGGATGCCTGAAAATAAACGGTTTCTCATTTGCAGCTGTCATTTATGCAGTCCCTTTCTTGTAACCATACTGGTAGTCATAATTATCATAATGCCTTCCACTGGTCAAGAGAATCTACTGATCGGCTAAATATATTATTTAATAGATTATGGGAACCACTTTGTTTTTGTGTTTCTTGTAGATAGTATCTAAAACACTTGCAGCTATGAGTACAATGCTGTCACAGTCAGGGCCGTTAGTATTCTGATTTTCTTTTAAAAGACGACAGTCAATTTCTCCTGCCTTTTCCTGGAAGCTGCTGAAGAATTCCCTGCATAGTTCTTTAATAAGTGCAGATTCTTTGGCTTTGTTCTTTACAAATAAAATGCTCAGTACCATAATAGCTCCTGCAGCAGCACCGCAGGTCGTTTGCACTCCCATCCCTTCACCGAAGCCGGCTGCCAGGCGGAGGCTCTGTTTCTGCAATCCGATATTATATGCTTCATTTGCGCCGTACAGAATTATTTCTGCACAGTTTAAATTAGAGTCCTTCCCGAATCCATGGGACAGAAGTTCTTCAAGCATTTTATCCTCCCTATTTACCAGTATAGTATTATTATTATGCAGATAAAAGAGCTTTTATTCCTTTCTTAGTATCCGCTTGGTTTTTTTGGGAAAAACTGTAATACTATATAGATATATGAGAATTATTAAGCTTTTTTTAATGGTGCCTGAGTATTTTAAACCTCTCGATGTGGTCATCTTGATCCTTAGTGTTGGTGTTTTTTCCTTTTCCTTATTTCTTGCTGTTTCCAGCGCAGCCCCGGGTGCTGTTATTCAGATATCCGGAGAAGAGGGGGAGTATGCCTATGATTTGAATATAGATGGTGAAATTGAGATACCAGGTCCTCTTGGAAGCAGTGTAGTGCATGTACATGAAGGCTCAGTTTCCATGCATTCTTCTCCATGTACTGAAAAACTCTGTATTGCAATGGGAGAAATACGGAGAGAAGGTTCCTGGATAGCCTGCCTTCCGAATAAGGTGTTTATTCGCATTGTCGGCGAATCAGAAGGGGAGGTCGATGCAACTGCTTACTGAGAAATACCGGAAAATTGCCTTTTTTACAGCACTTTGTATGACCCTTTCTGCTGTTGAATATCTTATACCCAAGCCGGTTCCGTTTTTGCGGATAGGGTTAGCTAACCTTCCGTTAATTTTAGGGCTTGGGGTGTTTACTTTTCCGCAAATACTCCTGCTTGCTTTGATGAAAATACTTGCACAGAGCCTTATTCATGGAACCCTGTTTTCTTATCCATTTCTATTTTCCTTTTTCGGGACCTATGCAAGTGTGGGGATTATGTTTTTAATATACCATCTGCCTGATAAGTCTGTTAGCTTAATTGGTGTTAGTTTAGCCGGGGCTCTTGCAAGCAATTCGGTCCAACTGGTTTTATCTATGATACTTCTTTTCGGTAGCGGCGCTTACCTAATAGCACCCCTGCTTTTTGGAATAGGTACAGCTGGCGCTCTTTTACTTGGTGTTTTTGCAGAAGCTTTTAGAAATGAATCGAAATGGTACACTGCAGTAAGGAATGGAAGAGAATGAGAGCAAAAATGCCGCGCTGGTTTTCTGCCTTTCATCCAAACCTTGTATTTTTCACCGGGATTCTATCGCTTCCTGCTCTTTTGTTTCAGCCCTCTGTTAGTGTGCGTGCAGTAACCGCCCTCGTGCTTTTTCTGACTGCAAAGCTGCTTACTAAACGGGGATCCTGGTTTATTACATTGTTTTTATGGATATTCATCATCCTTTTTCATCTTATCACCCCGTATGGAAGGGTCTTATTTTCCCTTGGGCCGATTTCTGTAACCCTTGGTACCTTACGTGCCGGTGTTTTAAAGGCTGGTACATATACCAGCCTATTTGCTGTATCCATGCTGTCTGTACGGAAAAATATTAGTATACCCGGTAGACCGGGCCGTATGGTCTCAACGGTGTTTTATTATTTTGAGCTGCTTTTAGAGGAAATCCAGACTGTGCAAAGGAAAAATCTGTTTGCCTCTTTAGACGATATGTTACTGCGGGTTTTTTCTGTACATCCTGAAGAAACCAATACTGCAGAGCAGAATCAGCTGCAGTCCCTTCATGTTGTTATATGTACCCTGTTTCTGGGAATAATGTGGGGATTGCTTTTGTTTGGATATGCAGCTACATAAGTACTATTTCCTGAAAAGAGTTTGTTGAATATAAGAATAAATTTTGAGCAACCTTGAGTGAATCAATCTCAAAACCACGTCTTTCAAGTTCTTCTAGTATATCCGGAGAAGGAAGATACACTGTTTCACAACATTGATAGAACCATTTTAAATATGAATCTATAGTAGATGTAATAGAAATATCTCCGGTTTCTTTTCCAGCTGCCTTAGCAGGATCAGAAAAAAAGAAGAGCCTCACCGGGATATCCAGCAATTTTGCTGCCAAGAGTCCGATAATACCCATTGGACCAGGAGAAGTGATAAGAATTTCATCGGGATCCTGCATATAAATCATATTCAATGTATCTAATATTGAGGGAATGCGGATTTTCTCATTTTTGTTAAAAGGTGACTCAAAAACTTCTAATACCTGAGGATAACAGACTGATATGTTCCCAGGCAGAATGGATGCTAAATCCTGGTTAAGAACTACCGCGAAATAATATGTGCCATCTTCTCCATAATTGATCATATGTGACTTCACCGCATGGGCTGCATTACTATTTGCGTGTAAAGTGTCTGTGCAGATAAGGATGTGTTGTTTTTTATAATCTTCTGTTTTCCCGATAGACTGAAGGCTTTTTCCAGTTATATTTCTGCCCGCGGACATTGATGCCATTGCAGTAATAAACGGAGCATAAAGCATGAGAGTAGGTAGGAGTGTTGAAACAGAACGGACAATATGATCAAATTTCCCTTTCCTTATGCCTTTTTTAAATGTTGAAATACATAATCTGGCAAGTTCATCTGTGAGAGATGAAATATGAGCAAACACAGTGTGAAAACGAAGGTCAATATCTTCTTCCTCAAGTTTCTGTATTGCTTCAATAAATTTTGAAATAATCTTTTTAAGTTGAGATTCCTTCCATTTTCTTTTTGAAAAAAGATTAATAAGAATCCTGTTTTTGAATCCAGGCTTTTTATGAGAAAAAAACTGTTCATGCAGTGCTGCATATGGGGTAGTTCCAAGGTTTTTTGCTTTTGTTTTTGCAAAGTCAAAGGCAATTTTGTAAATAGAAAAAGCCATTGCTTGAAAATTATGGTGTCTACCCTCAGCTCGGGTCTGTCTTGTTTTTAGGCGGTAAATAAATTCTTCTTTGCTATTTGCTTCACTTACAGTATATGTCTTTCCAATAAACAAGCCGGCATGGTCGTCAGAACCTCCGGTAAACCCTTTGTTGTAAAATCCATCTGGATATTCTATATCATGTTTTTGTCGAAAATGTTCAAGATCATGTAAGGAAAGTTGTTTTAGGTATTCAGAACAACGGATATTATTACTTTGGTTTCTGGCGCCGTTTATTTCTTCGAAAACTCCGAACATTACAGACAGTTTTTCTAAGTGGCTTGTTTGAATTGTACCCCGGACACTGAAAGTCGCATGTGCTACAGAGTGGGGCAAGTCTTCATCAATAAGATATTTTTGAAGGTCGTAGATATTCTTCCGTTTTTGCTGAATAATAGAAAACTGCTCTTTTGTAAAATTATAGATAAGAATATGTATTTTACAGTTATCTTCAGGAAAGTAAGCTGTTGCCTCTACTCCGGAGAAGCATTCTTCCGGATATTTTTCTGCAAGATAGAACGAGCCTTCAGCATTGTTATGATCAGTTATTGTTACAAAATCCATTCCTCTTTTTTTTGCTGTATGGTAAATAAAATCAGGTTCTGTATAGGATTCTGCTGTTCCAAGGCGCTGGAGAAACCATTCAGAAGGATGGTTTGAGTATTTAGAATGTACATGAAGGTCTGCCTTTGCCAAAGTCTGCCTCCTTACGTAAAAAAGATAAGTAATCCTATTCCCCTTGGCTTATATCTTTTGTAAGAAAAGTATTTAAATTTGATGAGATTGAAATTTATAAATACAACACCAAGTAGTTCCAGCTTTCTCGCCAGCTCTGCCGCGCAGTGATTATAGCGACGAACACTTCTACGGGCGCTCCGCTGCTTAGTGATCTACCTTGGCTAAAAATTCAAATTAATTTCATTTCTCAAGCAGTGTCTGAGAATCTGAATTGCTTATGCTGATACATCTGCAGTTCAAGGAGAGGAAGCCAGCCACGCAAAATAGGGGAAGAAACTGCTGGCGGGGAACACCATATTATTACAGATATGCTAATTCGTCGTAATACCGGTAGGTTCTCCTGCACACTGGAAAGACCAAATAATATTTGCAACAAAATTGGATGCCGCATGGGCTGCAACTGCTAAAGGGAGACCGCCTTCCTCATAGGCCATGTTCATGAGGATGTTATCAAGAGAAACACTCGCAGCATGGGTGAGTATCTGGTGCCAGCTCATAGTTCCCCGGGTTATATCAGTAACAATGTGCATTGCCGCAAAAAGGGTTGTATTTATCATTGTCGCGTTCATCGTACCAAAGTGGTATTGTAATTCTTCATAAAAAAATCCCCTATAAACCGCTTCTTCACCTATAGCTCCTAAGGTATTACTGGTAAGAAAATACGGGATATGTAACAACCAATAACCATGTGGTGTATACTGGTTGTCATCATGATACCACTTACCCGTATAGAGCGGACTGGTACTTATGGGATCTTCTGCAAAAAGCCAAGACGTAACCATTCCTGCAGCAGTTAATCCCACACTTGCCCAGAGAATAGGTTCAGTATAATAAACTGGATTAAAAGGTGCCGCTATTAATGAAAAAGAGCTGTGTCTTTCAAAGGAATTGTTACTTTGTGAATTTTCCCAGGCTGGTGATTGTACGCGTATGCTTGCCCAGGCATCATATGATTTATACATAGCTAAGTTTATATGCCCCCAATAAAACCAGCGATGTTCTCGCGAAAACAATCCGAATTCATGCGCGGATAGATATTCACCTATAAAAAATGCTGTATCTAATAAAATATTTGATATTGCATCCGGACTTTGAAAAATAACAGGTGTTATATTGGATAATGATGCTACTCCGGATGAAAGCATCTGATCAGGTATATCATAGTTTCCATCTATGCCTAGTAGTGCCTGGGCACCGAAATTTAGGCCCACTGTTCCGAATGTACAAGAAAATCCCACTAAGTCAGCGATGATAATATCAGCCGGTGCGCTTCCATAGAGGTAATCTGCCCGGTCGTTTTCCTGGCAAAATACCGGATAAAAAATTAATAAGAGTATTCCCAATAATAACGTTCTTTTGTATCTCTGAATTGTATTCATATGTGCTCCTTTATCTGAGCAATATAGACTGCTATTTTGTGGTTGGATATCTACTGAATGGTATAATTTACAGAAAATCTACCTTTTGGTAGTTCCGGTAAGCAGTTGGTACAGTGCCAATTTGCTCTGTACGCCTGTCTTTCTATATATTCGAAGTATGTGGGTTTTCGCCGTACCTGCTGAAATGAACAGCTGATCACCAATTGCTTGGTAAGATAGTCCTTCTATGAGCAAATTAACTACTTCAGTCTCTCTTCGAGATAAAGAGAACTGCTTAAGTCGGGTAGTAATCGCTTTATCTTCAGAGACTTCGGTTTTAGGAACATTACCTAAAATATTTTTTTCCCCATAGTCGCTACTAAAAACTGCAGCAATATATGTAACTCCGAAAACAGCAGCTAACAGTGGAGTAAAATGAGGTACAATTACTTGAAACATATTAGTAGGTACTTGCAGTATATCGCTTAAAATAATGAGAGGGAAAATCACAGAGCATACTCGGAAAACAGGTCCAAGAACTCTAACCCAGAGGGTGGAGATACGTATTCTTCCTCTTCTATGCTGCTTCATGGCTGAGATAAAACAATACAGAGTATATATAACAGTAAAAACAAATATAGAAAGAAACGGGACAAAAGCACCCCAGAAAACAAGCTGGCTTTCGGGGAAAAGAATAATACCAATGGATAGAACACTTAGGGGGCCGCATATGGTTGTGAATAGGATAAGTGGGGACTGTCCCTTATGTTTCCAGAAATGCTTAGAAAACAGAGGTAGAATTAATATGTTGATTGAAAGCGCCGTTATGGAGAGTATATTCAGAGCAGAGTTAATGAAGGTTCTGCTTTGTTGGAAAGCATAGGATAATGCTCCAAATATGAGACTAATTATTAAAAGACAAAATGCGGTACATAAGAGCATGAACCACTTATCAGTTTCTTCTTGCTTCAGCCTATAGCGAAAAAATGCAGTAAGAATTCCAGCAGAGCAGCAGGATAAGCAGACAGTGTAATAAAGTGTTTCAAGTACTAACCCAATCGTCATATTTTTTTACCCTTCTTAAAGAGCGCTTAATTCTCATCAGATATTAAATTATCTATTGCAGATAAAGATTATAATAAGTATACCACAGATTTAAGCTGATTTAGAAATTTGAACTAGAAAAGGTTAAAACTTGAACAGAACACGATAATCATGACCTGGAATTGCATGCATCTCACGTGGAATCTCGAGGCGTCTGGTGGCATCCCGAATAAGGCCACTGACCGTTAGCCATTGAAAGGCGGAGAATATTTTGGGCGTGAAAACCCAGGTTAAGCAAATGGTATCTACACTTACCAAAAAAATATACTTTCTTTAGGAATCACAGTTAATTGTTATTATTTTTCCATGAGCTTAAATATGCTCTCTATGTCCTTAGCTTCCAGCTTTTTTACATTGCCCAGCGGACCGAACCGTGTTGCTCCTTCAGCCATTTCTTTATATCTGTTGTCTGTTACTCCCAGGTCTTCAAGCGAAACCGGCATGCCGATCTTCCTAAAAAAGTTCTTTAATGCCAGAATTCCTCCAAGAGCTGTTTCTTCCGGATCTGATGGATCGTATTCAATGTCCCACACCTCTGTTGCAAAGCGGATGAACCGCGGCATGTTTTCTTTATATACGTATAGCATCCATGCCGGGAAAACGGTCGCCAGCCCCGCGCCGTGCACAACATCGTACTGTCCTGAAAGTTCATGTTCAATTGGATGGCTCGTCCATTCTTCTATTCTCCCCATTCCTAATAGATCATTGTGTGCAATAGTGCCTGCCCACATTATTTCAGCGCGTGATCCATAGACTTTGGGATGTTCAATGACATACGGTGCATGGCGAATAATCGTGCGTAGCGTTGCTTCACAGAGTCTGTCTGAGAAGTCTACTTCTTTTTCTGTGGTAAAGTACCGTTCCATAACATGGGCCATTATATCTGTCGCGCCTGCAGCGGTATGAAATCTGGGAAGAGTATATGTTATTTTAGGATTCATAATCGCGAATCTTGGCCTGATAATTTCACTCCCAATATCCAATTTTTCTTTTGTATCAGTGTTGGTTACCACAGCACCGGCGCTTGTCTCGCTTCCAGCAGCGGGAATTGTAAGCACCACACCAATTGGTAGTGCGTCTTTTATGTCAGCTTTTTTCCGGAAAAAGTCCCATATGTCTGTATCTGTTTTTACTCCTACCGCAATTGCTTTCGCGGAATCGATTACGCTTCCGCCACCCACCGCGAGTATTGTATCAACCTTTTCTTTTCTACAGAGAGCGATGCCTTCTCTGACCATGGAAAGCCTTGGATTTGGTTTTACCCCTCCAAGTTCGACATATTGGACATTGGCAGCTTTTAGTGACTGAATTACCCGGTTATACAGACCGTATTTTTTTATGCTTCCCCCTCCATAGTGGAATAAGACTTTTTTCCCGGTTTTTGTTATTTCTTCCCCTATATTTTGCTCTGTGTCTTTTCCGAAAATTATTTTTGTGGGATTGTGAAACACGAAGTCCTGCATTGTTTACCCCTCTCCCCTGTGTGTTTTGTATAGGTTAAATAGGTTTTGCCCTTGAGGCAAGGGGGGAAGGGGCTGAAAGGGAAACCGGTATATATTACATGGAAAGTGATACAGGGAACTATTCTGATTTTACACCTTGTTACGATGCTTTTTCGCCTATTGACTGCTATAATTGAGTATAATTACGAATTGCTAAAACGATGAACATTACATTTTGAATAGCTGGATACAGTATTCTTTATACTATGAATCCTGTTAAGCTAATGTATTTTTTGATATCGATCCCTTATACTTAATTTATGTACGCACCAGTGAATAGAGAAAGGAGAAAGAGTTGCAGCTTCCTTGGATAAACCTGATTCCGCAAATAGGATCCGGCAGTTCTCAAAGGGATGTACTCAAAATTGTACTTAGCTGGATACATAAAGTACTTACTGTATTCGGTTTTCCCATTGTTGTTATTGCTTTCATTGAAGCGCTGCATTTGAACAACATAAGCGATGCCATATTCTATGTTATATTGTATGCCCCGATATTTATAGGTTTCATGCTTAGGAAGGTATTGCCCTATAAGGTCCGCTCCATAATTCTCTTTTTCTGTATGTATTTACTTGCTGTAATGAACATCTATTCCTATGGCTTTAGCGGAGCTGGAATACCTCTGTTTTTCACCCTGTTTATTCTGGCAAGCTTGTATTTCAATATACGCGGCGGTCTTATTGCAATAGGTGTCAGTATAGTACCAACAGCGGTTATAGGGTGGCTCATGGTGCATGGGGTGTTCTCTGTTTCTGTTGATTTAATGAAAATATCAGTAATGCCTGTATCCTGGGTAACTGCAGGAATGGTGCTCGTATTTCTCGGATGCATAATGGTGATAAGTGTTGGTGTTATTAAAATAAATCTAATGGAAGCACTAAAAGAAAAACACCAGAGACAAACGTCACTGGAGGAAGTAAATAAGCAGCTTTCAGACTTGTTAGAAGAAAAGAATGTACTGTTACAGGAAGTGCATCACAGAGTACGGAATAATCTTAATATTGTAATTAGTTTACTTCATTTAAAGCAGAGCCAAATAAAAAACAGAGAAGATGCAATACAGGCGTTTCAGGAAAGTGAACAACAGATATATTCGATCGCCTTGGTACACGAAAGGCTCTATGAATATAAGAGTTCTTCGAAAATTGATATGCAGGATTATATCAAGACCCTTTGTTGTGAATTAGAAATAGGCTTTGGAAGAGAGCGGGGAATCAAGTGTATTAGCAGTGCTGAATCGGTTATGCTGAATGTGCGACAAGCAATTCCATGCGGATTGATTATAAACGAATTGGTGACAAATGCGTATAAGCATGCTTTTACCTCGGATGAAACAGGGACCATTGAGGTTGGCCTGGAAAAGAACCAAAACACTGATACAATCACGCTGTCTGTTACAGATAATGGTGTAGGTTTTGATTCAGATTCATCTATCGGGGATGTAGAATCAATTGGTCTTAATATCGTTGCTTTGCAGGTAAAACAGCTAAACGGAGATATGCATATTAAAAGAGAGAATGGTACCACTGTTACAATAACCTTTCCTGTTTAACATAAATGTAAGTATTTCTGAAGCACAGAGAATACTATGTAGATAGTATCTATTGAGATTTCTTGGGTTGTATAGCGCAATCCGGCTTTTAAGGCCGGCATATTTACTGCTATACTTGCGTAAAGTGAATTATAGAATAGGCATCATAGTATGAAAACAATTCAGCAAGCATTGGAAAGATACTTTGGATACAAGGATTTCCGTCCATTCCAAAAAGAAATAATCCTTTCAAGCTTACAAAGCAAAGATAGTCTTGCGGTACTTCCGACAGGGGGCGGTAAGTCCCTTTGTTATCAGGTTCCTCCCCTTATGCAGGACGGAATGACAGTTGTCATTTCACCGCTCATCTCACTTATGCGGGACCAGGTAAACCAGTTGACTGCAAAAGGAATTGAGGCTGCGGCATTGAACAGCAGTATCGACCCGATTGAATATCATGACTGCGTGTATAAGCTGAAAAAGGAGAAGATAAAGCTCCTGTATCTCGCACCGGAGACTGCGTTGAAGCAGAAAACTATCGCGTTGTTAAAAGACTGTAATGTAACCAGTATCGCGATCGATGAGGCACATTGTATTTCTCAGTGGGGTCATGATTTCCGGCCTGAATACCGGGAGCTGAAGGACCTGAGAAATCATTTTCCCAAAGCAGTTGTTACTGCTTTTACTGCAACAGCTACTCCGCAGGTACGAAAAGATATATGCGGCTCTCTAAAAATACCTGTTGAGAATCAATTTATCGCAAGTTTTGACAGGAAGAACCTGTTTATAACAGTGAAAGAAAAATCCGATACTCCCTACACACAGGTCTTACAGCTAATTAAGCATAGGCAGGGCTTGTGCGGAATAGTCTATTGCTTTTCCCGCAGGATTGTGGACGAGCTATCGGATTTTTTGAAAAAGCGGGGCGTGGCAGCTGCTGGGTATCATGCCGGTATTCCTGAACGTTTAAAAAGAAAATATCAGGATGATTTTGTCTCAGGGGATATACAGGTTATTGTTGCAACTATTGCCTTTGGCATGGGAGTGCATAAACCGAATATCCGTTATGTTATTCACCACGATATGCCGAAGAATATTGAATCCTACTACCAGGAGATCGGCAGAGCAGGAAGGGATGGTGAACACGCTGACTGTATTCTCTTGTATAGTTACAAGGATAGACGGAAGATACAATATTTCATTTCCCAGAAAAAAGGGAAGCAGCGGGAAAACGCTGAAAAACACCTGGAAGACCTTATCCGCTTTCTTGAAGCTGATGATTGTAGAAGAGCGGTACTGCTTGGGTATTTTGGCGAACGCTATAGCGGTTCCAACTGCGGTATGTGCGATATCTGTACAGACTCTGTAGAACGGAAAGAACTTAATGCTGAATCCGCGGTTAAATTTCTACTCTGTATGAAGGAAACCGGCCAAGTCTTTGGCGCAGGGCATATTAGTGAGGTCCTTTCAGGGGGAAGTTCTGACAAGGTTCTGCAACGGGGACATAATAATCTCAGTATATATGGTGCTGGTCGGGAAAAAACCCAAAGAGCCTGGATGGGGTTTGCAAAGGACCTTTTGCGTAACAATTTAATCCGCAGGAACCAGCATGGCGGACTGGTAATTACCCAGGAGGGAATGAAGCTCTTGCGTAACAAGCCGAAACCGGCTGCAAAGAAACAGAAAACTGTGCTTATTAAATCCGAGAAGAAGCGGGAAGGCGGTGAGATTGAAATCGATCTCTCCCTTTTAGAAGCATTAAAGACAAAGCGGAAAGAGCTGGCACAGGAGAAAAAGGTGCCAGCATTTGTTGTGTTCCACGATTCAGTACTTGAAGAAATTGCATTGCGTAAACCGGCGGGTCCAGGGGACCTTTTGGCAATAAAAGGAATCGGAAAAAAGAAGCTGGATTTATACGGAGAGCCTTTTCTCAAGCTGGTTCGGGAATACGCGTAAACCATGCTTATTGTGTGTTTTGCGCTATCAAAAACGTATTAAGATGAGGGAAAGAAAGATAACCCCTGGACGCTTATCGAGTATGCCAGCTTGTTGGCATGTATCGAAATGACGGAGAGAAAGATAAGGCGTGGATAAATCTTATGCAGCTAAAGCTGGCGGTTTCCGCGTCTTCTCGGTACAAATCGCCATTCGGCGATCCACTCGAAGACCGTGGATGCAGCAGAGCTGGCACTGGAAGCGCAACCCTATATCTCCAGTTTCGTATACTCAATTCCGCAGCTTTTGGCAACTGCAGGGTGAACCATCTTTCCTTTATAGGTATTCATTCCCTTTCTCAAAGCTTCATCACTTTTTACTGCCACTTCAAGTCCCATATCCGCAATCATAAGCCCATAGGGCAGGGTAACACTAGTTAAGGCAATAGTGGAAGAATATGCGACAGCACCGGGCATGTTCGCTACACAATAGTGTACTACATCATCTACAATGTAGATTGGGTCATCGTGTGTTGTGGGTTTGCTGGTTTCAGTGCATCCCCCTTGGTCTATTGCGACATCTACGATTACTGCTCCAGCCTTCATGTGCTTTAAGTCTGCTTTTGTTACCAATTTCGGCGCACTTTCTCCGGGAAGAAGAACAGCGCCTATTATAATGTCAGACTGCTCTAGAACGTACTGGATATTCCCTTCTGTTGCATAGAGGGTAGTTATTGAAGAGCCGAAAATGTCATCTAAATATGCAAGGCGCCTTGGATTGATGTCCATAATCGTAACATCTGCTCCAATTCCAACTGCAATTTTACATGCATTTGTGCCTACGACTCCTCCGCCGATAATCGCGACTTTCCCTCTGGGTACACCCGGCACTCCACCCAAAAGAATGCCTCTGCCGCCGAATTCCTTTTCTAAATATTTTGCGCCCTCTTGCACTGAAAGCCTACCCGCAATTTCACTCATTGGAGTCAGGCAGGGAAGGTATCTTCCTGGAAGTTCGATTGTTTCATATGCAACTGAATTAACACCCCGCTCGAGGAGTTCTTCTGCAAGGGGTACCGCAGCTGCTAAGTGGAGATATGTGTATAGTAAATGCCCGGGTTTGAAAAGATCATATTCCTCAGGCTGGGGCTCCTTTACTTTTATAATCATTTCTGCTGTATCGAACACAGCTTTTGCTGTATCAAGCATTTGTGCGCCTGCACGGATGTATTCATCATCATTATATCCTGAACCGATTCCAGCTCCTTTTTGAACAAAAACATCGTGTCCATGCTTTATATAGGTTTTTACACAATGCGGTGTTGCTCCGACCCTGTATTCATGTCTTTTAATCTCTTTGGGTACTCCGATAATCATTAAAGTTTCTCCTTTCCATGGGTATATGCTTTTGTAGTATGCCAGAGATCGGATGAAAATGCGAGAAAAATCCGAGATTTCAGGGTGCCCAGGATTTTATGATACAGCTGGTTGACTTTGGTAATACAAAGTAATATGTTTGGTACTAGTAACAAAAAGGAGAATGTATGGCAGGCGGGAAACAAGAAATTATTACATTTAAAGCTGATCCAGCACTCGCGGAAACTCTGAAAGCAATACCGAATAAGTCCGAATTTATACGGTCTGCAGTGCTGATAGCCCTGGATAACATATGCCCCCTTTGCCAAGGTACCGGTGTGTTAACCCCTGAGCAGGAAAAACATTGGAAAGATTTCACCTTGCACCACAAGGTAGCCAAATGCGGTGATTGCAAGGAGTATCATCTTGTGTGTGATTACGATGGAGGAGAAACGTGAAAAAATATTGTATTGTACTTGTTATGTTGCTTGCTGCTGCATCCCTTTTTGCAGGGGGCGCGCGGGATGAAGCTGAGGAGAATGGGATCCGTGTATTTACGAGCATTGTTCCTATGCAGTATTTTGCTGATAGGATTATCAGCGAAGCCGGAGAAGCTGAAGCAATTGTTAAACCGGGTATGAGTCCAGCGACTTATGACCCGACACCGAGACAGGTTGCCCGCCTGGAAAATGGTGATGCCCTTTTTACAGTTGGAGTACCCTTTGAGCGGAGCTTTGTTCCGGATATTCGGGAGAGATATCCGAGCCTGAGAATAATAGATACCACCGAAGGCATCCGGATGCGTGAGATAGATGAACATCATCGGGAGAGCGGAGATGAAGAGGATCACGGCCATGAAGATGAGGAACACGGGCAGGGGAACCTGGATCCCCATGTCTGGACAAGTCCGAGGCGTGCTGCAAGGATAGCAGGAAATATTGGAGAAGCCCTCATGGAAATTGATCCTGATAACCGCGAAGCATATGAGGCAAATATGCGGGTATTAATCCAGGAGATCCAGCAGTTAGATGGAGAAATTGAAAATATGCTCAGACCTTATCAAGGCGAAGAAGTTTTCATATACCATCCTGCGCTTGGGTACTTTTGTGATGACTATGGTCTTGAACAAGTACCGATTGAAGTTGGAGGCAACAGCCCTGGGCCAAGGCAGTTGGGAGGTTTTATCCGAAGAGCTGAAGAAGCAGGAGCCAGGGTCATATTTATACAGCCGGAATTCGATACTCAGAGCGCGGAAACTGTTGCAGAAGAAATCGGTGCTGTGGTTGCACCTTTGGACATACTTGCATACGATTATATTATAAATATGCAGAGCATTGCACAGACCATTGCGTCTGCGTTTGAAGGGGAATAGGGTATGAATTCACAGCCGGTAATAATATATGAGAATGTACGTTTTGGGTATACAAATACACCGGTGGTGGAAGAGATAAGCTTCACTGTTTCTTCAGGGGAGCTGGTAAGTATTATCGGCCCGAACGGCGGAGGAAAGACAACCCTGTTAAAGCTGAGTCTGGGCCTTATTACTCCAGATGCAGGAAAGATCAGAATACTCGGGACCACTCCGAAAAAGGCACGGGAGAATATTGGATATGTTACTCAGTACATGCATTATGATCCGGCTTTTCCCGCAACAGTTTTGGATGTTGTTCTGTTGGGAAGACTGAACTCAGGTTTTTCAATCGGTTTTTCTAAGGAAGATAAGGAGACCGCGATAAATGCTGTTGAACAGGTTGGTCTCTGCGGGCTACAGCATCGGAGCTTCTCAGACCTTTCAGGGGGGCAAAGACAGCGGGTATTGATAGCACGAGCCCTTGCAACAAAGGCAGAGGTTCTGTTTCTTGACGAACCAACGAATAACCTTGACAGGAAAGCAGAAGAGGAAATCTACACGCTCTTAACAGACCTCAAAAAAGAACATACGATTCTCTTGGTAAGTCATGATATCGGCGTTGTTCCCTCAATTTCCGACAAGATTGTCTGCCTGAATACCCAGGCTGTTATTCACAAAGGCAGTGAATTAACAGGGGAGCAGCTGCAGAATATATATGCAACAACCATGTCCAGGGTTGATCACCACCAGCATGTAGAACAGGGGTAAATATGGAAATAATCCAAGCTTTGTTTGAGTTTCGCTTTTTACAGTATGCCTTTGCTGCCGGAATTCTGGCTGCAGTCTCCTGCGGGGTTGTCGGTACCTTTGTGACAGTAAAGAGAATGAGCTATATTGCCGGTGCAATTGCCCACTCTGTATTAGCAGGGCTGGGAGCTGCTAATTATCTTGCTACAGTCCATGACTGGACCTGGCTCCACCCTATACACGGTGCCCTTGTTGCTGCATTAATCTCAGCAGTAATTATCGGGTTCACTGTGCTGCGCGGAAAGCAGCGTATGGATACTGTGCTTTCAGCAATATGGTCTATAGGTATGTCTATCGGTATACTCTTTATCTTTTCTACTCCAGGATATAACCAGGATATTATGAGCTATCTTTTTGGGAATATACTGATGATCTCCAACCAGGACATACTGAATATTGTGTTCCTCAATATCTTTATCCTTGGTATAACTGTTGTGTTCTATAAAAAGCTCTTTGCAGTTTGTTTTGATGAGGAGTTTGCCAGGGTCAGAGGCATAAATGTGGATTTATATTTTATGATTATTGTTGTGCTTACAGCTCTCACTGTAGTCGTGCTCATACAAGTTGTAGGAATAATTCTTGTTATTGCTTTATTAACACTCCCTGCAGCAGCAGCCTCCCTGGTAAGCAAACGCCTTTGGAAGACAATGGCCCTTGCTACTGTGCTTGGGGCAGTTTATATCATCGGCGGGCTTTTTTTCAGCTATACACCGGATCTGCCTGCAGGTGCGGTTATCATCCTTTTTTCAGCTGCAGGGTACCTTGGTATTTTCTTTTTTAACAAGGTGAAGGTAAGCTTTCAAAGGCAGAGCAGAAGATGAAAAATAGTACTTCAAGATTGAACGAGCAGTCTAAGACTGAAGGAGGAATAGCAATGATGTCAGGTGAAATAAGAAAAGGTGTGATAAACCGCTTGAGCAGAATAGAGGGACAGATCGGAGGCTTACGGAAAATGATCGAAGAGGACCGGTACTGTATTGATATTTTGACCCAAACAAGCGCAGTAATATCAGCACTAAAAGGTGTAGAAGATATAGTGATGCAAAATCATTTGGAAACATGTGTACAGGAAGCAATGCGTAAAGGAGAAGCGGATGAACGTGAGAAACGTATTGCAGAGGTGATGGATGTCATGAAAAGATGGAGAAAACACGGTTAACATACACTTGAGAATAATTAGCATTTGATGTATCCTTAACGAAAGTTTTTCGTATATAGGAAATGAAGTGGTAACAAAGGCACAGAAAGTACGGGCAGGAATATTTTTCACCATTGGATTGGTTGCAATTATTGTTGCAATTGGTGTGGCTATCGGTACCCAGCTTTTTGAAGAACGTGAAGAATATTTTATTGTGTTTGATGATATTTCTGTAAATGGGCTTCAAGTAGGGGGGCAGGTAAAATTCAGAGGTATTACTATCGGCACTATAGAGGAAATACAAGTTTCACCTGAGGATATTACACGGATTATTGTCAGAATTGGTGTTGTAGAAGGTACTCCTATAAAGGAGGATATGACTGCAACCTTGAGTATGGTAGGAGTCACCGGGCTTATGCAGATACAGCTTGCAGGCGGAAGCAATGAAGCTGAGACTCTTGAACCGGGCAGTACAATAGAAGCCTCTGAATCGGGAATTGCCAGCCTTACTGGAGAAGCAGAAATAATTACAGAAAAATTTGAGCTTTTGCTTAATAATTTAAACTCCTTTACTACAACCCAAAATCAACAGACCTTTGAAAATATCCTCACAACAGTAGACCGCATCCTCACAAATAATGAGCCGGGTGTAAACAGGGTTGTAAGCCGTTTGGATGAGTTTACAGTTGACCTGGTAAATGCGACAGATAATCTGGACAGTGCTTCCCAGCGTCTGCTTGAGATAACAGAGGGTGATGAAATTCAGCAAATTATTGATAATTCAGTAGTGCTTTCAAATGAAAGCCTTGAACTGGTAAACCGTTTGGATACCATGGTAACAGAAAGCGATCTGGATGAAACAATGAATAATTTGAACAGCTTTTCTGAAGATTTAGCAAGTTCTGAAACCTCTGAAGTACTTTCTGAAATACGTTCAATTCTTACTCAGACGCGGCAGACCCTCAATCTGGTTGACCTTACAATTATGCAAAGCAGCCAAGACCTTATTCAGGCGGTTTCTGTCCTTAATGAAACCCTGGAGAATCTTAACGATTTTTCCCGTACAATATCAGAAGACCCTTCAAGCCTTATCCAGTTTTAGGAGTTTTGATGCAGGACCTGATTTTTCGGAAATTACAGTTTATTCTCCTGATAGCTGCACTAGTAGGCGTGCTGGGATGTGTTACTCAGCAGCAAACACAGCAGACATATTACTATACAATGGAGTACTCTGCTGACAGCGAAATACAGGAACTGATACAGGAAGAGTCCCTAAATTATAATGTATGGGTGCGGGATGCTGAAGTCGCCCGTCCGTATTCACGGACGCGGATACCGCTCCGTCAGTATGGCCCGCGCCTTATTTACCAGCCGAGACACCTTTGGGCAGAGTCTCTCCGCGACACAACCGCAGATATCGTTGCCCAAAGACTTCAGTCATATGACTTGTTTTTATCCACCAGACGGGATTATACATACACTAGACCGGACCTTGAAGTAAATATAGAGATACATAGACTGGAAATGTTTACTGAAAGCGGGAACAGACAGATGGCTTTTGACTTTACAATAGGCCTTAAACCAATGCGCGGTATCAGGTACCTTGTTAGACACGATGTTGAAGAGCAGTTCCTATTGTATGATAATAGAGTGGATACATTTGTTCAAGCTGTGAATGAGATCTTACTTGAAGAAACCAATGTTTTTGTGCAGGAGATATTATACTATTACCGCGGCGGCAGACCTGGAGAGATCCAGCAAGCAGATTACTCTGATTCTGAGGTAATAATTGAAACCTCAGATGCGCCTGTGGGTATGGGGCTGCTGCTGCTTCCGGATGTAAGCAACATTGCCTCAGAAGCCCAGTACACAATTGTTGACTCAGAGGGAGATACAACATTTGCATCTTTTGGGGATAATGTTCCTTTGGAAGCAGGTACGTACACAGTGCGGTATGGTGCAGGAGATGAAAGCCAGTGGATGGAACAGGAAGTACATATTCAGCAGGCAAGAAAGACGATTATAGAACCTGTATGGGGGGGGATGATTGTAGAGATAGTTGACAGCTATGGAAGCATTGTAGATACCCTGTATGAGATATTTGAAATACCTGAAGGTAATTCCTTTGGCTCTGCTTACCCTGTAGACCGCAGTATCGGGGAACTCCCAAGACAATGGATTCTTGAGCCTGGGTGGTACCGTGTTGTTATTGGAAACAGAGGGTATAATACAAGGGAGAACTATGTTGATACCTATGTTGGTCAAGGAGAAGCCAGAGTGCTTACCTTACGGGTCCAGCCTGCGCCTGAGACAGACGGCTTGTCATTAGCAGCTGCTAGTGTAACAGAACGGCAGAGCCAGTTAGCGCAGGAGAGCCCAATACTCTTTACAGGAAGTTTTTCCACTACTGCTAATTTTATTTCAAACAATACGATATTACCTCAGGATTATGCGGTCAGATTTCAGATAAACGGGAATATGACCAATGCCCTTACTGTTGATCTTGATCCGTTTTTATATACTTTATCGAATGATTTTCAAATTGAGGCAGCCTCTTCCGATTTTCAGGAGTTTAGAGTATCTAATGATGAGTTTATTATAGAGAATACTGTACTGTATTATGTATTTCCATTTCTTGGAGTCTACGGTCGTGCTGATTTTTCTACCCATTTTTTTCCATTTCACTATACTGCTGAGGAAAATTTCTCCTATGTCTTTCAGTCTACTGACGGCACCACAGTAAACAGCGGATCAGGAACAGATAGTGTGCTCATACAGCCTTCGTTTTTCCCTATGCTGTTTCAAGAAGGTATTGGCTTAAATATCCGGTTTTTGGAGAACCCCAGAGTATCTGTAAGCCTTAGGGGAGGTTTTGGTTTTCGCCAGGAATTAAATAACGATGTTTTTAGTTTCTCCTCTGAAAACGGAGACCTCATATTTTTAGAAGAGCGGAATGTGATTGATTACGGAATAGAAGCAGCATTTTTGGCTGATATTCTGCTTCAGCGTAATATCAGCTATACTACCCGTTTTGATATTCTTTTTCCTTTTACAGATGCCAAGATAGATATGGAATGGGAAAATAACTTAAAGCTCGCATTGTTTCGGAATATATTTCTGGACTACAGACTCGTTGTTTCCAATGTACAGTATGGGGGGAGTGATTTTTACATTGTGACTGATCATAATGTTCTTCTCGGATTGTCGTATCAATACTAGTAAAGGAATAAATATTGAAACGGATCGATGAAAACCTAAAAATTGAGGATAACATACTCTATGTAAAGGGTGACCTGGATTTTACAGCAGCTGCAAAGCTAGAAAAATGTATCCGGAATAAGAAAAAACGGAACAGACTAAGAAAAATTGATTTCTCTGATATCTCTTCCATCGATACAGCAGGGGTTGCGTTTATTGATTATGTAAAGGATCTGAAGAAAACTACAGGCAGCGGACCGGAGATTTCTGCTGTTCCAGATAACCTTCAAGATACGGTGGACTACTTTTCATCCCAAGCGCTGAAAAAAGTCAGGCCCCCTAAAGCGCCGAATGTATTTGAGGTAGTCGGACAGCGTATCTTTTCCACAGTTAGTCAGTTTCATTCAGGTGCACTTCTTTTAGCGGACATTTTTTTCTGGTCTCTTATCGGTATTTTCAGCAAAAAAAGCAGGCGCAAAGGATCTATTATCCAGCAAACCGTATATATCGGAATTGATGCACTCCCCTTGGTACTTCTTCTATCGTTCATACTTGGGTTTATTCTATCACTTCAGTCTGCAGCTCAGCTTCAGCAGTTCGGAGCAAATATCTATGTTGCAGATCTTCTCACAATCTCTTTAGTCCGGGAAATGGGACCTATGATGACAGCAATCATTGTAGCAGGAAGATCCTCTTCCTCGATTGCTTCAGAGATAGCAACAATGTCAGTAACAGAAGAGCTGGATGCCCTACGGGTAATGTCAATTAACCCGATACGGTACATTGTTGTGCCGAAATTTCTGGCAATCACAATTACTATGCCGATTCTGGTTACTGCAGCGATTGCAGTAGGAATTGTCGGCGGATTAATTGTTGCAATGAGTTACCTCGGATTATCTGCCTCTATTTTTTTATCTAGATCTATTGATGTACTTCGGGTAACAGATATTATTATTACGTATATAAAGTCAATATTTTTCGCATGGGTAATCGTTATACTTGGAAGTTACTATGGATTTCATGTTACAGGCGGGGCAGAGGGAGTCGGTGTTGCAACTACAAAAGCTGTGGTTGCTTCAATATTTGCGGTTATTATACTTGATGCAGTTTTTAGTCTGACATATATATTATAGGTATGGAAAAAAAAGCGCTCATACAGATTAGGGGACTCACAAAAAGGTTTGATCAGACAACCGTGTTGGATAATATTGACCTGGATATCTATGAAGGTGATATTACCATAATTCTCGGAGAAAGCGGATGCGGCAAGTCTACTTTGCTGAAAAATATCATCCGTCTTGTACCGCCAACCGAAGGCGAAGTAAAACTCTTTGGAAACGATATGTATAATATTTCTGAAAAAGATGTAGAAGCTATACTATCACAGATTGGTGTGCTTTTTCAAAGCGATGCTTTGTTGAACTCTATTTCCCTTTTTGATAATATTGCAGTACCTATTGAGCAGCATACAAACATCCGGCCGGAACTTATAGAAAAGATGGTGAGAGTTAAGCTGAACCTTGTAGGGTTGGTGGATTCAATGTATAAAATGCCTTCAGAGCTCTCCGGGGGCATGAAAAAGCGTGCTTCATTGACCCGTTCTATTGCAATGGATCCGCAAGTTCTTTTTTGCGATGAGCCGGGTGCAGGTCTTGATCCGTTAACCAGTCTAAACCTGGATAAGCTCCTTCTGAAACTAAAGAAGGAGCTGGGAATGACAATGGTAATAGTAACCCATGAGCTTCTCAGTGTACGCCGGATCTGCGACAGGATCGTATTTCTCGACAAAGGGAAAATTGCATTTACCGGTACCTTGGAAGAAGCGGAAGATTCCGAACATCCTGCAGTCCGGCGGTTTTTTGATGCAGGGAGCGCACGGCATATTAAGATCTAATGAATATACCGTGTAAAATCTGTAAATATGCTCAATTCCTACTTAACAAATATATGATAATGTATTAAGTTAGTTTCATGGAAATAATACAAAAAAATCTTCTGGTGTGGCTTGAGAAAAGCATCAACTTACCGGAACACGATACTGATGATGAAGAACTTGCATCCTCCATTACCCACGCACTCGGGTTTTTGCTTGCAATCGGCTCTACAGTGCTTCTTTTGTTTAAAGGGCTGGAGATAGAAAATAATGTTAGACTTATCGGATACATGGTATTCGGATTTACTATGATAGTTCTGTACTTCTCCTCAAGCTTTTACCATTATCTGCCAAAGTCCAATCTAAAGCGCATTATGAGGGTCCTTGATCACTTCTCTGTGTACCTGCTTATTTCAGGTACCTATACCCCAATAATGCTTTATATTGATCAGTCATGGGCATATAGAACACTCATTGTTGTGTATATCACAGCAGCATTAGGAATGACTTTTAAACTGATATTTTGGAAAAGGATACGGATTTTTCATGTTATCCCATACCTTCTCATGGGATGGATGTTAATAATAAATGCACCGGAGTTCCTGTCAAATGTTCCCGCAGCATTTGCAGCCCTTGTTTTTTTCGGCGGACTTGCTTATACACTGGGAACTGTTATGTTCGGCCTTGTTAAGTTGAAATACAACCATGCAATTTGGCACCTCTTTGTTCTTGCCGGCAGTGCGTGCTTCTTTATTGGAATATTCTGTTATATATGAAACACAGGATTTTCTGCGCCTTACAATTCAGATAGTCAGGTTTAAAAAGAAGCGCATTAGCCATGTATGTAGATAAGAATTTACAAAAGTATTTTTCCGCCTCTTATGAAGAACTCCTATACTGTATACATGAATACTTGAGAAGCCGTTGGAAGCAGAACGTTACTGAATGGGAGTTGTTAACTTTTCTCAGAGAACAATATCCTGAGGTTTTTTCATTTGAACCAGGGGCTGGAGACCTATTGCTTTTCAGGACACATTTTTTTCTCTATCATCTTCTGTATATGCTGCGCATAAAGCTCCTAGAGGAATCCGAAGGAGTTCTCTCTATGTTTTCAATACATATTTCCTTAGAAGAGTATAGCAATGAAGCGGGTAGCACACCTGTAGCATATGACTTGCTTCAGGAATACTATCTGAACTTGGACCACTTAAAAAACGCAACCGCAACAGAGGTTGAAATGCTGCTCCACGGCTTTTTCCAGAAGTTTGCTGCATACCGCAGCCGAAAACAGGCTTGTAAAGTGCTTGGTGTATCAGAAAATGCTAGCATACATTCAGTGCGAAAGCAATATTACACGCTGGTAAAGCTGCATCACCCTGATCTTGGAGGAGATCCGGAAAAGTTCAAAACAATACAGGAAGCAATGGAAAATCTTTTACTTTGGAAACAGGGCTAAGCTGAAAGGAAAAACAGGCAGCAGTGGTTATGCTGCCTGTTTTACATTAGTGAATACGCTCCTGAGTTTTAGCAACGGAATCTTCTTGGTTTTGGTCTGTTTTTTCCTCTTCGGGAGTTTCTGTACCATCTTCACTGTTCCTGTCAATAAGTTCGTGCAGCAACGGATTAGCGCGGAAGCGCAGTACATTGAGCATGAAAATATCAAGTTTGCTTTTAAGGTTTGCTGGAAGCAGGTTTCCGTCAACTTCTATGGAAATAACCGGATACTTTCTACCGCGCGCCCATGGTGTGTAAATGCCTTCAATTACTCTTCCGATAAGACAGGCAAAAGGTGCAATGTTAATTACTCCGGAGTATCCGTATTCCATTGCTGTTGCAGCAACCCCGGAAGATACCGCAATCTCTGAGTTTAACTCATGACTGAGGAAATGGTTTTCTGTATTTGCCATTATTGCGTCCATATCGTGGGGTGTCTCAGGTATAAGCCCACAGCCGTTAAGCCAGGTTTTGACCTTATGTTCTACATGGTGTTTCCATTTTTTCTCTATCCAGAGTTTTACCAATTCTCTTCCAGGCTTGGAAAATGGCCTGAGAATAGGATTCACCATTTTTGCCCGTTTTGTAAGGTCATATTTACGAACGAAATCCAGATAATGTACCCATTCTGCGACACCGGAAACCTTTGGGACAATGCCCCGTTTGGATAGGCTCTCTATCAGTTCGTCTACTGCAAAGTCGTCTCTGCGGACAAAAATCTCACCAACAATTAACACCCTTGGTACCTGAGAGAGCTGTTTCTGTAATGGAATTTGCTCAAGATTCTTGCTTATTTTCTTGAGTACTTCCTTACAGTTTCTTATATCATCTCTTGCGCACATAACGAGCTCATTCCATTGTGAATGATATGTTTTCATAGCGCTTTGTTTATCAATTGCCAGGGTACGGAGGGTATACTCAATGTCTTTCATGTAATCTGCAATCGCCATAGTCCACCACATCCGTTTTGAGAAATCCGGACCAAGTTCATTGTAGGAATTATCCGCGGACAGGGTCATGACAACAATATTATCTATCCTCAGGTCTTTGAACAGGTTTTCATAAAACACATAGTACTGGCCTGTCCTGCACGGTCCTGTAGTAATTGGAACAAAGAGCAGGTAGATCTCGTCTTTTCTGTAGTTTTCGCTTGCAAGAAACTTTAATGCGCCTCCAAGTACAAGGTGGGAAGGTACACATTCCTTTCCGGATGCGTGGTCCCTGGCAAGCTGGAGGGAATGAATATCGGATAATGGCAGGGCTTGTGCATTTAAGCCTGAAGCTGTCACTGTTTCAGCAAGGAGCTGAGAGGATAAGTCCCCCATATTGGAGATAAGCACTTTAACCTGTTTATTGTTTTTTACCGGAATCCGCTGTTGTGTGTTTTCATTAAAGATATGGATGTTCTCATCCCCAGTATTAACAAAACGAAGCCCGTTATCATAGGTTTGTTCAGAAATATCGGTAATTTTTTGTTTATACCCTTCAATGATATCAAGAAATGCCTCGACCCTTGTATCCACTCCTGCGTCAGCAGAGTGTGAATCAAGCTCTAGAATAAGAAACGGCTTAATACCCATCATCCATTTTACATAGTGAAGCATGAAAGAATCCGGAGCACAGGAAAAGTTGGTAATATAGGTTATATAAATATTATCTTCATTTTTTAAAAGCTGTGCTGCCTTCATGTCCTGCTGACCGTAATACCAGTACATGTTCGGAAAGATCCCTTCTCCTTCAATAGGCAGAATGTCAAAAGGGATTACTGTGTGGCCCCTGCTGGTGAATTTCCTTGGTATGCCCATATTTGCATCTTTCGTAAAAGCATTGTATGGTCTGCCGAGTATAGCAATAACAGGCTGGTCTTTTTCCCTTGCTTCTGCAAGTGCTTGTTTTCCAAGCTCTGCAGCTGCCTGAAAGTACTCAGATTGCTTTATATATGCAGTATCAAATGCAGCATCGGATTCTTCCTCTGAGATTCCGAGGGTTTCAGCCATTTCCCGAAAGTAGGATTTTGCCTTTTCTTTGCCATACTTAAAACTCACTACAGGAGCGAGAATTCGTTCCCGTGGTATTTCGGTAAATGCCTGGCGTATGTAATACGGAAGACCTTGCGTAATAGGGCAGAAATTGGCATGTACGTCTTCCTGGTAACTCGGCATGTCTCTGTAATGGGGAATAAAGATATAGTCAGGGTTTTTTTCCCAAGAGCTATACACAGCACCGTGTGAAATTTCTGCTGGGAAGCAATATGTGCTTTCCACCCGTGCAGCACCTGTATGAGCTATTTCATCTGAAAGCTCTGTTTGGATACCAAGCTCGTGAAAGTACCAGGAATATAATGGATACATTGAGTATACAGAAAAACATTTGGGTATTCCTACTGTAAGCTTTGGGGTTCCCGCTGTTTTCTTAGCCGGGGCATAGGTTTTGAACATCAGATCCATCCGCTCTTGTACATAGTTGCGTACCTGCTCTTCACCGGATTTTTGCTTTTTCCTGGAATTGGCATATTTATTACACCTGCCGCCGAACATATAAGCATGACCGTTTACGTTTAATACTCGGATTGGGCACAAGTTATCGCATGCCTTGCATTTGAATTCTTTTTCATAGATTATCTGTGTATCAAGAATTGCATCTATGCTATAATCTGACTGTTCAAGAAGGCCTTGAGTGTATTTTTCTAAAGCTAAAAGACCGACTCCGAAACACCCCATTAGCTCAGGTGAGGGCGGTACAAGAACCGGTTTGTTTAATAGGAGTGCAAAGGCGAATGGTACTGCCTTATTTTTTGCTACACCGCCTTGGAGTACTATTGTATTTCCAATGGACCGGTTTCCAACAACCCTATTTAGATAATTGGAAACAATGGATGTAACAATACCTGCAGTTATATCTTCTCTGCTTGCACCCTGCTGGATTGCTCCTCGTATATCCGAGTTAATAAAGGCTGAGCAGTGCTCCCCGAATTTCAAAGGCTTTTCTGCTTGTAAAGCAATATCCCCGATTTCATGTGCATGCTTAATATTCAGATCTCCTGCAGCAGATTCTTCAAGGAAAGACCCAGTGCCTGCTGAACAAGCTTCGTTCATTGCATAATCGATTGGTACCTTATTTTGAAGATACACATACTTTGCATCCTGTCCGCCTATTTCGAATATGGTATCTACATCCGTATGAAAAAAAGTAGTACCTTCTGCATGCGCAATAATCTCATTATACACAGCAGGGGTTTCAAGAAATACACCGAGTATTTCCCGAGAGGAACCGGTTGTAGCTGCCAAGGTAATAGTTATATCCATTGACCCGATCTGGCTGACAATTTGCTTTTTTATTTCTTCTAAACATAGTTTAAGTGCAGCAACAGGGTCTCCATGGGTTCTGCCATAGTGGGAAGCAACTATTTCCTTTGTTTCCGTATCTATAAGACAAGCTTTTGTTGTGGTAGAGCCTCCATCAACCCCAAGTACATATTTTCTGCCTGCTTTTGCTGTTCCCACAGGTGCTTGAAGGTAGGTTACTTTGTCTTCCTGGGAAGCAAGGCTTTTAAAGCGCTCAAACCGTACCCGTTCTTTTGCTATAAGGTTTTCAAATTGAGGGAAAGGACTGCCCCCTGAAGATGCGAGGTATGCTGCACCGAGTGCTTCGAAATACGGCGCACTCTCAGGCACAACAAAGCGAATTTCAGGGTGTGCCTCTTTTAAAAAGCGCATAAGGTGCTTGTTTTTTGTAACTCCCCCGGTTAATAGGACTGTACCTGTCTGCATTTTTGCTCGTGCAAGAAAATCCAGGACCTTTGTTGCCATTACATTACTGAGAGAAAGTACGATATCGTCCTTGGTTGCTTCTCCCTTATTAAGCCGGTGGGTACAGTCGCTTTTCATAAACACCGAACACCTGGTGGAAAGCTCCTGGACTTTTGAGGTCTCGGGAATATCGTTTACTTGGTCCAGGGTCATATCCATGCGTGCCAGTTGTTGTTTGAAAAACTCTCCTGTTCCAGAAGCGCACTTGCTTCCAGAGAAGCTGTTCACAATTTTCTTCTGTTTATTCAAAGTATAAACAACAAGGTCTTCACCTCCTAGGGTTACAATTGCATCCGGAGTTTCTTCTACATGTTCCAATGCGGATTCAATACAGACAGGTTCAATAAGATTGTGTGCATTAAATAGAAAACGGCCTTCTGTTCCTGTTACCATACAAGGGGTGCCGGGTGATATATTATACTTGGTGATTAATTTCTGTGCAGCATTACGAAAATTTCCTTCATGGGGTATTGCTTCAGCCCACTCGATAGTCGAATTGTCGAGCATAACCATCTTCAGGCTAGAAGATCCAATGTTTATTCCCAGGCTCTTTGACATGTTCTCTTCCTTAATTACGATTTCAGATAGAATGCAAGTGCTCATACTAATCTTTTATAAGAAACAATACTGTAAAAGCACAGTGCCCCAATAGTATATCGGGAAATTGCTTTTGAGTGAAGCGCTGGGGCAGAGGAATCGCGTATAAGGATACATTGTTTTAATACGCAATGAAAAAAAATAAAAAAAAGGTAACACTTCTCCATGTGCCCTGACATTAATTAAGTGAGAATAGAAAACAACATGATTATCAGGAGATAAGGATGAAGAAGAATATTGTTACAGTGCTGTTAATACTTTTCACATTTTCCCTTTTTGCACAGGAAAGTGAAGAGGTACAGGAAGTTGTTGTTATGCCAATGTATATTACAGTTGGTCAATCGGATTTCTTACAGGAAGAAAACCGTATTCGTGCTAATATGGCACTAGGGATAATAATGAGTTCTGTGTATGAAGTAGATGGACTGCAGGCAAGTTGTATTATGAATTTCTGTGAGTCCGATATGAACGGTCTTCAAGGCGCATATATCGGCAACCATGTAGGTGGAGATGTAAATGGGTTCCAGGGAGCATCGGTGTATAATATCGCAGAAGGGAATGTTTCCGGAGGCCAAGCAGCAGGGGTTTTCAATATTGCAGAGGGGGAAGTGAATTTTGTTCAATCCTCAGGGGTGTTCAATATTGCAGAAGGGGGAGTGTTCGGCGCACAGTTTGCCGGAGTATTTAATATTGCAGAAGGCACGGTTTCCGGTGCTCAGTGTTCCGGTGTTTTCAATATTGCAGAGAATGTAAACGGAACACAATGTTCAGGCATTTTTAATGTTGCGGAAAATGTGATTGGATTACAGTCCGGGCTTGTCAATATTGGTGCTGATGTATCAGGTACGCAGGTGGGACTTGTGAATATCTGTGATGATATAAGCGGGTTTCCTATCGGGCTGGTGAATATTATTAGAAACGGTATTTCTGATCCTTGTGTATGGATGGATGATACAGGATTCACCTATGTCGGATTTCAGCATGGAGGAAGAAACTGGTATACCCTTTATTATGGCGGAGCTGAGAATGAAGATTATTTTAATTCAGCAGAAAGTCTTGCTGCAGGAATCGGTTTTGGAATCCGGATGCGCAGCGGTCTTCTATATGTAGACACTGATCTTTCAATTAAGCAGCAGGTCCCTGATGTCTGGGGACTGAGCTTGGAAGAAATTAAAGCAATGGATATCCAGCAGCAGTATATTCCATCTGTAAGACTGAGCGGAGGAATTGAGCTTGGGAATCTCGGGATTTTCGGCGGAGTTACTTTCGATACACACGCAGGAGATTGGGCAGATGCATCGTGTGTTCAGTTCAATGGCACAGAACACGAAATCAACCTTTTTGATAATAGATTCAATGTCTATCAAAAACTATTTTTTGGAATACATATATAATATAAGTAAATAATAGCCTCCAAGCCGTCTGTTCCTATATGGCCAGGCGGCTTTTTTGGGGAAAGAATTATTGCTGAAGAATACTGAGGCTGCGTAGTCTGACAGAAAGACCTTGTTCTGTAAGTTCACGGATTAAACTTTCTACTTCTTTCACAGGGTAGGGGGGGACTGTCTCAAACTCCGGGTTAAGACAATGTATGGGACTGAACTGAGTTATGATCCATTTGTCATCTTTGGTTAGATAGGATGCAAGCTCACGGATTTCTTGAAAAGAAACAATCCCCGGAACCAGGGTGGTCCGAAACTCATGGGGAATCCCTGATTGTTTGATCCAATGCAGGCTCTTCTGAATATTATCCGGGATATTCTGCTTTTCCTGCTTAGCGCCGGTTTTGGGAAGTAATTTGTGGTATGATCCAAATGCAGTTTTCAAGTCCATTGCAATATAGTCAGCATTGAGCCTTTGCAGCCGATCGGGGTACGAGCCGTTTGTATCGATTTTCACTTTAAGACCAATGCTGTGAATGTAGCGAACAAGATCTGGAAGGTCTTCATGCATCAGCGGCTCTCCGCCGGTAATACAGACTCCTCCCAGTACATTGCTGCGCTTTTGAAGAAACTGCTTTACTTCTGTAATGGATACCAGGTCCCCGGAAAAGGGGGGAGTTACAAGCCCGGGGTTATGGCAGTAACCGCACCGGAAATTGCACCCCGGAGTGAACAGCGTTGCTGCAACCTCTCCGGGATAATCTATTAGTGTAGTTTTTATAACGCCGAGTTTTGTTATTGCCATAGCGAACTATCAAGCTATGAAAAACTTCTGCTCGTATCTGAAACGAAACTTTTTAAAGATGTCAGGTCCTGGGTGCGGAACACTTCTTTTCCTGAAGTGTTAAAAAACACCACTGTAGGAGCTCCCATTACATTGAGTTCCTGTGCCTTCTTTAGACCCTCTTCATGATCAACATCAACAAACTTGCCGTTCATATCAAGCTGTTCCACATATTCCTTTACAGGAGGGCAGTTCGGACAGGTCTTTCTGAAAAAATATGCGTATTGTGAAACAGAGTCAGGATCAGGATTGATCTTTTTCTGAGGCGGCTCGGGTATTCTGGGAGCGCTTGCAAGGGTACTTTCAGTTGGCTGCGTCTCCGGGTCAAACATTACTCTATGGTTATACTCTTCACGTTTACCTTTGTTCCAATTCTTAACAGACCGATAATATCCGACAATTCTTGTGTAAACCTCGGTTTTTGTTCCCCGGACTTCTGCCAGTTTGCTCTTAATGTCATTAATGCGTGCGTCAATTTCTTTTACTTGATTCATGATTCCCTCCCGTTTTTATTTCTGTGCTATCTCTTCTCGCTTGGCCTCAAGCGATGCTAATTCCCGTTTCAATGCTTCTTCTTTTTCAGCTTTACAGCGGAGGCATTCAAAGTGTTCACCAGGTAAGTATCCGTGTACAGGGCATACTGAAAACGTTGGTGAAATGGTAAAGTAAGGAAGATGATAGTTTTCTGCAATTGTCTTCACAAGGTTTTTGCATGACTCCCAGTCATCTATTGCTTCGCCTATGAACGTATGAAAAACAGTTCCTCCGGTATATTTTCTCTGTAAATCATCCTGATGGTCCAGAGCTTCAAAAATATCTTCAGTATAATTGACCGGAAGCTGTGTTGAGTTTGTATAATATGGATCAGCTTCTCCGGATGTAATGATTTCCGGAAAATGGGTCTTGTCATGGCGTGCTAAGCGGTAGCTTGTGCTTTCCGCAGGCGTCGCTTCGAGGTTGAACAGGTCTCCGGTATCCTCCTGATAGTCAGCGAGACGCTTTCTCATAAAGTCTAACACCTCTACCGCAAAATTCTTTCCTTCAGAACTGGTAATGTCGGTATTCATAAAGTTAATAAGACATTCGTTCATACCGCACAACCCGATTGTTGAAAAGTGATTATCCAAATGCTCGAGGTAGCGCTGGGTATAGGGAAAGAGTCCGTTTGCAAGGAGTCTGTTGATTACCTTCCGTTTGAGTGTAAGTGACTGTGCAGCAAGATCCATTAGATGACCCAGCCGGCTGAAAAAGTCAATTTTAGATTCTGCCAAGTACCCTATTCTGGGAAGATTGATGGTCACAACGCCGATAGAGCCGGTGAACTCATCTGACCCGAAAAGCCCGCCGCCTCTGTTGCGGAGCTCCCGTTTGTCGAGCTGGAGTCTGCAGCACATGGACCTGACATCACCAGGATTAAGATCTGAGTTGATAAAGTTCTGGAAGTATGGGGTCCCGTATTTGGCTGTCATCTCAAAAAGCAGCATCGCGTTCTCTGTTTCCCAGCCAAAGTCTTTTGTAAGGTTATATGTTGGAATGGGATACTGAAATCCGCGGCCATTGGCATCACCATGCAGCATAAGTTCAATAAAAGCTTTGTTGATGATGTCCATTTCCTGCTGACAGTCTCCGTATGTGAAGTCCATGTTTTTTCCGCCGACAATTGCAGGTATGTTTTTTAAGTCTTCCGGAACTACCCAGTCAAGGGTTATATTGGTAAAAGGCGCCTGGCTTCCCCATCTGGATGGAGTATTAACACCGAACACAAAGCTTTGAAGGCATTGTTTGACTTCTTTTAAACCCAAGCAGTCCTGTTTAACAAATGGAGCAAGGTAGGTGTCAAAACTGGAGAACGCCTGCGCACCTGCCCATTCGTTTTGCATAATTCCAAGGAAGTTTACGATTTGAGATACGAGTGTAGAAAGGTGTTTTGCAGGTTTAGAAGTTATCTTATCCGGAACACCCCCAAGACCTTCCTGGATGAGCTGGCGGAGTGACCACCCTGCACAGTATCCTGAAAACATGGAAAGATCGTGGATATGAAAGTCAGCATTCTTGTGTGCTTCTGCAATTGCTTCAGTGTAAATGTTCTTTAACCAATAGTTAGCAGTAATTGTGCCTGAATTATGAAGGATCAATCCTCCAAGGGAAAAGTTTACATTTGCATTTTCGTTTACCCGCCAGTCGGATTGGGACAAGTATCCGTCCATTGTTGAGTTTATATCCAGCATAAGCTTCTGTGTGTCCCGGATGAGCTCATGCTTTGCGCGGTAAAGAATATATGCTTTTGCAATATCCACCTGATTGGATTCGATCAGAACAGTCTCAACCAGATCCTGTATTTCTTCAATTGCAGGTGCAGAATTAGGGTGTCTTGTCTTCATGAAGGTATTGAGTTTTGCTTCAACAGAATCTGTCAATTCTTCAACAAAACTCGGAGACTCCTCCATTCGTACTGCTCCAATTGCTTTTGCAATTGCTTGGCTTATCTTTTTTCTGTCATAAACCTGAACAGTTCCATCCCGTTTAATGACTTTGCAGATTTCTTTTTTTTGCTTCCTCTCTAGGCCTAGGAATTCCTTCCAGCTTTGATTTGTAGAATTCGCGCTCACGTTCCCTCCCGTTTCTCGTGAGTATGAACACTCTAACCGGAAAGCTTTTCAATTTCTCGAATAAACTCTTCTACATTTTCGAATTTCCGGTACACAGAGGCAAAGCGTATGTAGGCGACCTTATCTATTTTATAGAGCTGTTTTAAAACCAGCTCTCCAACCTTTGAAGCAGAAACTTCATGGGTCACCCTGCCGATACCATTACACTCATCCTCAATCGCATGAAGCATTTCTTCGATTATTGGACGCGGAACAGTCCGATTTTCCAATGCCCGAAGAATACCTCGCTCAATCTTTTCCGTATCAAAAGGCTCCCTTCCTCCTGATCGTTTTACGACCATCAGTTTCTTCTTTTCAATATGTTCGTAAGAAGTAAACCGATAACCACAGGCCAGGCACTCTCTCCTTCTTCGGATAGTATCGCCTTCAGTGTTTTGTCTTGACTCAAGTACCTTGTCTTCAGCTTTCCCGCAATGAGGACATCTCATACGTGCCTCTATATATGGTGTTATACTTTGTATTTATTAGAGCTTACCACACTATATACGTGGTTGCAAGGGGAGTTGTTCAAAAAAGAGGAAAATTAATATGATTTTTTATATCGGTAAGTCCGGATGGAAATGTACTGAAGTGCAGCAGAAAACATGCTAAATTAATACAGTAAAATAGGCAAGGAAAAAACCGGTGAATAGGTTAAATAAAATGAGAAAAAAGTATACTTCATAGTGGTTAAGAAATTTGTATTGTAATATGGATTTCAGTTATACTATATTTAGAAAAGATATTAATTAGGGGAGAATTATGTGATAAAACGTCTGCTGTGTTCCTTGGTCCTCATTGTTTTGCTTTCGCCTGTTATGACTCATTCCACTGAATCTCCCAAAGTACTGGTTCTTCATTCTTATCATATTGAGTATGGGTGGACAGCTTCGATTGACCGCGGCTTGCATAACAGCTTGCTCAGATATGAGGACATGTCCAATTTCTATGTTGAGTTTATGGATACGAAGAGGTTTTTTTCTGACAGCTACCTGGACCTGCAGTACCGGTTTCTGGAAGAGAAATATTCAGGTTTTGAATTTGATCTAATTGTAATTTCAGATAATAATGCATTTAATTTTTTCCTGCAGTATAGAGCAGAGCTGTTTCAAAACGCACCTGTAGTATTCTGCGGGTTAAATGGAATTTCTCCTGAAGACTATGAGAATGAAAATCTTACCGGCTTAATAGAAGATGTGGATATTCAAAGCAATATAGAGCTGATTGACCGGCTGCATCAGGGGAATGAAAACCTGATAGTTGTCAGCGACACTACAGTAACAGGCAGGGTGTTTACAGCCCAAGCTAGGGAAATACTGCAGGATTATGATGAAAGATTTCAAGTAGAGTATATTACTTCTCCTTCTCTGAATAGGCTTGCTGAACGCATCCAAAGCTATACAGAGCCGCCGGTTGTACTTCTTCTTTCTTTGAACAACCCCCCTGGAGAAGGGCTTATTACCACAGATGAGAGCATTCGAAGATTAATGCCTCTCATACATGCTCCAGTGTATTCAAATTGGGATTTTGCAATGGGTTCAGGTGTGATCGGAGGCATGCTGACCAGCGGATATTTGGTCGGAATAGAGACCGGGCGGCTAGCTTCCAGGATACTAAATGGCGAAGACCCGGATAATATTCCAATTCAGCCGGGCAGCCCAAAACGGTATCTCTTCGACTATAATGCACTGGAGGAGCATAATATCAGCCTTTCACAGCTGCCGGAAGGTTCTGAAGTTCGTAATATACCGGTTTCAGTTTATGAAGAATATACACTGCTTATCTGGGTAATTATAATATTTCTTATTCTCCAGTCTTTTGTGATTACAGTTCTTTTTATTATAAACGCAAAGAGAAGAGAAAACGGGTTACGCCTTCAGGCAGTGCTGGACCTTATGCCGAGCGCTGTAGCCATCCATGAGCAGAGTGGTAAGCTCCGCTCAGTGAACAGGACCTTTTTTTCTCTATTCGGCTATTCAGCTGAGGAGGTTGAAGACCTCAGCCTTCAGAAGATTTCAGGAGGGGACTATTCAGAGCTTCAGTTTGAAAGATTATTCCAGAGGGTATATGCAGAAGGGGATAAAAGTTTTGAGTGGACATGCAGGAGAAAGGATGGAAAGGAATTTCCAACTGAGGTAAGGCTTAGAAAGCTTCAGTTAGGGGGAAGGGAGTATGTTCTTTCTGTCATAAACGACCTTACCCAGCGCAGGATAGCTGAACTTGAGCACGAACGGCTGATAAAACTGAAGTCTCTTGGCTCTTTGGCCGGGGGAATTGCCCACGATTTCAATAATGTGCTTACCCGTATTATTGGTAATCTCTCACTCATGCATGTTCAGGAGCTCCCGCTTTTACAGAAAGATGAATGTATTGACCAGGCAATGAAGGCTTCACTGGAGGCAAAGGCTCTGACCCAGCAGCTGCTTACTTTTTCCAAAGGAGGTGAGCCTGTAAAAGAGGCAGCTTCTGTTGCTCAGCTCCTTGAAGAAACCTGCAATTTTTTAATACAAGGCAGGACAAAGAACCTTGAGGTAAACATACAGGAGGGGCTGTGGAACAGTGAGGTTGACTCAGGACAAATCGCCCAAGTCTTTCATAACATTCTCTTAAATGCTAAAGAAGCAAGTCCAAAGGATGAGAGTATTATTGTAATAGCTGAGAATATAGAGCTTATGCCCGATGACCTAAATAGCTTCCCTGAATATATGGAGCCAGGCGATTATATTAAAGTCTCCATTACGGACAAGGGATGCGGGATTTCTCAGGAGCAGCTGTCAACGATTTTTGATCCCTATTTCACAACAAAAGCAGATGGTACGGGGATGGGGCTTCCGATTTCTTACTCAATTATGAAAAGGCATAAAGGCTACCTCCAGGTTACTTCTAAAAAGAATCAGGGTACACGGGTTACTGCTTATATCCCAGCAAAAAGAACTACAGAGCTGGCTTCTTCCGCTTCCGGCGAAGACGGCATAATAAAAAACGGCCGTGCTTTAGTTATGGATGATGAGCCTGGGGTGTTAATGGTGATGACAAGAATGCTTAGGCATCTCGGACTTGAGGTAGATACAGCGTATGATGGAGAGGAAGCAATTGCCTTATACAGAACGGCAGCTGACGAGGAAAAACCATTTCATTTCATAATATTGGACTTAATCGTACCAGGCGGGATGGGAGGTAAAGAAGCAATGCAGCGGCTGCAGAAAATAGACCCGGATGTAAAGGCTGTTGTATCTTCAGGCTATTCCAATGATCCGATTCTCGCTGAATACAAGCGCTTTGGTTTTGCAGACATACTTTCAAAACCCTATCAACTAGAACAGGTTAAGGCGCTTGTCCTGCGTTTGCTTCCTGAAGATAAATAAAAAATGATAATGAAATCTCTGAAAAGGCTTTAGTTCCCTTGTACAAAAAACTAGAGACCTTTATTATTTATCACTTAGTTAGAGAACTGAGATTAGCTGATACAAGGATTATTTATGTTTAGCAAGAAGGAATTTAGAGCAAATCTTTTCGGACCGAATTTCGCCTACCTTGAAGAATGGGACAAATACCTTTTCCCAAAACTGCAGCCAAAGTATAAATTTGCTATTATTGGATGCGGAATGATCGGTATGGAACACATGAGGGTCACACTCCTTGAAGGCAGGGCCACAATCCATGGTATTTACGATAAAAGCAAGAAAAGCCTGAATGCGGCAAATGCAGTGTTTAAAGAGCTTACCAATAACGAGTCCCTTACTATATACAGCTCCTTAGAAGAGGCGTGTAATGATCCTGAGCTAGATGGTTTAATTATCTCAACACCGAACTTTACCCACGCCGAGGTTCTTGAAACTGCTTCTCAGTCTGGAAAGCACATCCTTCTTGAAAAACCAATGGCAACTACAATAGAAGATGCGTATAAAATCTACAAGATCGCAGAAAAACATGATGCAGTCTTTCAGATCGGACTCCAATACCGGTATAAAGCAATTTATAAGGAAGCCTATGAAGAGGTAATCCGCAGAAAAGCAATTGGCGATGTGAAAACCATCACGATAATGGAACATAGATTACCGTTTTTGGATAAAGTGGACCAGTGGAATAAATTTTCCTGCTATTCAGGGGGAACATTGGTAGAAAAATGCTGCCACTATTTTGACCTTTTTAACTACTTTGCTGAAGCAAAGCCTGTATCTGTCTGGGCGTCCGGCAGTATAAGTGTCAATTACCATGATTTCGAATATAAGGGAGCAAAGTCAGATATACTTGATAATGCATTTGTGCACGTAAAGTATGAAAATGGAATCTCAGCGCAGTTTAATCTGTGTATGTTTGCTCCAATGTTTTACGAGGAGATCGTACTCTGCGGGGATGAAGGAAGGGTAAAAGCATATGAAATGGAGGACTTCCTTCCAGGAAAGAGGCTGAAGACCGGTTTGGAGGTCCGTACATCCGGAGAAACCCCTCCTAAGGATTCACAGCCCCATTATCCTGATATGATAGAAACTTCCGGACATAATGGTTCTACTTTTTTCGAGCATTACAATCTCATAGAAAATATGGAAGGCAAGAAAACCGAGACTGCTACTGTTAAAGAGGGTTTCTGGTCAATTGTTGTCGGCGAGGCTGCTGAGCTCTCGATTAAACGGGGAGGCGCCGTGAATATTGCAGAGCTGCTTACAGAAAAAGGAATTAATGAAAAAGATTTGTAATATGGTCTTTTCCCACAAAAAAAGGGGAGCTGTTATTTATGCTCCCCGTTTTTGATTAATCCTCTTTTATTATCTCTTCCGGGTATAAGAGGTAGAATAAAAAGGCAAACGCAAAGAAAATGGTGGAAAACAGGGTAGTTCCGTAAATTCCTGAAAGAGAAGGTGCTTCGGGAGTTGTGGTCATTGCCTGGATAAAGGAAATACCAGTTCCTGAAACCAGAATAAGCGGAAGCGCTGCAATGGAAACAAGAAAAGCCAGTTTAAGAAAAAAACCTTGCATTCCAAAGAACATTCCCTCTATTTGTCTGCCTGTTTTATGGGCTGCCACTGCGCTTATTTCAGAGAGCATTGCAGGAGGAAAGATGAAGGCAGCCCCTGCAACAGGGATTCCGGTAAGAGCAAATATGATGAACCCTCCGTTAGCAGGGATAAGCTTTCCCAGCTGAAACAGGAGGAGAGAGAATACCACTAGGCTGGCAAGAGAGAAGAGCATTGGTTTTCTATACCCAAAGTTTTTGGAAATCCTGTTTATTGGATAGAAAAATGCCGCAGCAACACCGAAAAGCAGGGCAGAGGCAATGGTAATACTCCCGGGGCCGAAGCCCATAATGTCTGTGACATAATAGTTCATCGATGCTCTGAGTGTGTTAAAGCCGATGAAAAAGCAGAGTAAACCAAACAGATACAGGACAAATGACTTATTGGAAAACATGGTACCAAGGGAAGAAAAGAGGTTTTCCTTAGACTTTTTGCCCCCTGAATACTTACGCTCATTGATTGAAAGGCTTGTTATCATCATCCCAATAACTGCTAGTGCGGCTAAGGCGATTACCATCATCCGAAGTCCGAACTCATCATCACCCCTTCCGAATACTTTTATGAGAATACCTGGAAGAATCATCGCTATTGCTGTGTAGATAAGCCTGAATACAGACTGCCAGGTTGCAAGGTTTAATCTATCGTTTTGTCCCTGGGATATTTCAGGAATTAATGCATTATATGGAGCACCGACAATCGTATAAAAGATAAAAAACAGACACCCCACAACAGCAAGGTTAAGAAACGTCGGGACTCCTCCGGTTTTTATAGGATAAAAAAATGCAACAGTCATAATTGCAAGCGGAATAGAGCCAAGAAAAATAAAAGGTATTCTCCGTCCCCATTTAGAGTCCACTCTATCAGACCAGTATCCGATTAATGGGTCAGCTACCATATCTACAAAGCGGGAAATAACTAATGCCATTGCAATAAACAATGGGGAAAGAAAGGGTCGGAAGCTGAAATTCGCAGGTGGCAGATAATAGGTCAGTACCCATTGCGCGAAAATCTGGTCAACTATGGCATAGCTTACACCAACGCCGTAGAGAACCTGTATAGACAGCGGAAGATGCGGCTTCTTGGACATATGTTCTCCTTATTCCAAAAGATGCTGTATTGTATCACAGGCAATTCGGTTTTGGATAACAGAATTTTTTATACACCAGTGAGTTTATCAAACTTCTTTTCTGTGAGTATTTCCTGGGTAAGGAAGGTGCCTTTGTAGAACACGCTGTAAATTGATGCCGGAGCAGGCAGCTGTTCTGCCTCAGTTTGTGTTGCTGTATGGACTGCCCGGAAAGAAAGCCCTCTGTTTTCAGCGATTTCTTTCAGAACTGTACCTGCGTAGTATGGGGTGAAGGGGCAGCGGTTTGAATAGTAGACTACAACATCCTCGGTATACTCAGTTTTACCGGTTTTTGCAGAATCGGTAAACCGCGGGTCAGGGGCGGATGGATCGAATTTCAGGCAAAGCAATTCAAATTTCTCCAGCGCAGTATCTACAACAGAAAATCCGCGGTGCATGAGGAACTTTTTATCAGATAAAAAAGGGAGCTTTTTCTTTCCAACGACTGCGAGGATGCCGTTTGTGTCTTTACTTACTGCTATGCACTTCTCCAGAAGTGCTTTCCCGTGTCCCTGACCTTTGAACCTTCCTGAGACCCAGAAGCAGTTGATTACTGTGTATCCAGGAGCTGTAATAGGCGCCATTGCTGTTTCCGCAGGGCTGTATTCTATAAATACTTTTCCCCTAACCGGCAGCTTGAGGAAGGCGTACCCTGAATCAATGCGCTGGGCTAACCAGTCTTTTTTCTCTTCGTATCCCTGGGAGCACTTCTTGTCGCTGAAACCGCAGCAGATATGCTCATCCTTTAGGTTCTCTTTTGTTACTCTTAGATATTCCATAACCCTCTCCTGTACTTTAATGCCTAATTCTACCAGGTCATATACGACAGGTGTATGTCGTATATTATTGTATTTTTTTTCTTACCAGCTGCAAGGGAAGCTTATCTGCGCCTAAACCCAGCAATAACAGGACAGCTCCGAATATTTTTGCCGGGTATATGGGAATATTGAGAAACAGGTCCACACCAATCCCTGCACAAATCTGTCCCGCGTAAATACCTAAAACTACAGTAATAACCGTGGCTTTTGTCAGCAGTAAATTACTCAGGAAAATGACAAAGACACCAAGGAATCCTCCTCCAATAAGAATAAGGATTGGTATGTTCTTTAGAATATGTAAGTCGATGCTGCCGGTACTATTGAAAATGAAAAACAAAATAATAGCTAATACCAGTCCTGATCCGAAGTTGTAGAGAATCGTTATTCTTTGTCCCCGAGTCTTGGAATTGCGTGAGTTTATGTATGACTGGACCATAAGAAGGAAACCGGGAACAAATGCTGCTGTCATCCAGAATAGGGTTAAACCGCTGGATGCAAGGACAATTACAGCTCCAGGCAGTACAAGGGCAGCAGAAACAATCTGATGAATGACAGGGGATTTTCCTTGCGGCATAAATCCTGTCCTCTCCAGCAGTATGGCTGCAATAATCTGGCCGGCAAGTGTTCCGCTCAACACCGCAAGGACTCCCCCTTGCAGAAATACCGCGTTATTCAAGAAAACAACTGCCACACCCAGCATTCCTGCGCATAGGTAGTACTTCGGGGTTTTCTTTTCGCTATTATCAGCATTTTTCTTTCCAAGGAGAAGATAGAGTAGACTTGCAGTAAAAAACCCTGCTGTATGAATAATGATGAGCGATTCAGTCACTCCTGTACCTGATTGGAGCGTTCCGTTCAAACTCACCATTACTGCGATAAACACACCTGTTAAGAGGGAAAGTAAAGGATACATAGTATTCTCCTGTATTTGAGTAATTTCCTATTTTGAAGTACCTATGGTACTCTATGTATTATCGTATTAAGGAGGACATATGTCCTCCTTTCTGTTAAAAAAGCATTTTTCTGAATTCTTTTCTCTATTAGAAGCTGCAGGTCAATACAATTCTCTTGCTTTATTGGAGATGAGAAAAGGTGATTATATTTGTATGTGCAGCCAGAGTATAGGGCATCTGCATTTTCTTGTTCAAGGGAGGGCAAAGGTTATACGCCTCCTTGAGAATGGAAATACAAAGCTTTTTAGTATCTATTTTCCAGGCTCTCTTATCGGAGATATTGAATACTTTTCCCATGCTGAGAAAACAGGGGATGGAACGGAGACACTTGCAGAATTAGCTGCTTTCATGGGTGTGAGTTACAGCTACGTGACAAGAACAATCCGCCTGCTCAAGGAAGAAGGTTTGATAAAAAAGGAAAAAACGGGTACCGCCTGTGTGTACCTTTGTGGAAAGACGGCTTTTCACGAAGCTGAATTGAGAAAGATATCTAATAGGGCTTTCTCCTTTTATTGTCCCTTATTCCGCAGGCATACCATTCGAGTTCGTCCAGAAAGCTGTCCGCGTATTTTTCAGCCTTTGGAAAGGATGCTGTGGGAACCCCTTCTTCTGTGAATTTATCTTGCACCTCAGGCACAGGGTATTGGCTGGAGATTGTTACCATCCCCAATTCAGCCAGATAGGAGCGCAGCTGTACTGCTGCCCGTACACCGCCGAAGCGGCCGGATGAATAGGAGACAATACCTGCAGGCCGAAAGGCATATTCCTCCAGAAAGTGGTCCATCATGTTCGTGAGAGCTGGAGGAATACTGTGGTTGTATTCACCTGATACAATAATAAAGGCATCTGCTCCACGGATAATCTGGGCAAGCTCTTCCATCTTTTCCGGAGGGTTTATATCTGTGTATTCTTTATACATATAGTCAAGCAGGGGAAAACGGTACTCCAATGGATCAATAAGTACAGGAGCATGTCCCCTGGACAGGCACTGTTTCAAGAAAAAATGCGCAGCCCGAATGCCTTCTCTTTCAGTGCGTACTGATCCATAGAAAATTGGTATAGATAGGGCCATGGGAAATCCTTTCATTTTTATTGCTGCATTAAATAGTAAGCAATAGTTTGCGTAAATGAAAGGATAGAAAAAAAAAGCTGTTTTCAAGACTTACCCCGCGCTTCCAAGCAAAGTAGATCCTTGAGCAGCGTAGCGGCAGTCGAAAGGATCCTCCGGTAATCTCTCTCCGGTTCCCCAATCCGGTAAATCCGCGGCATCCGGTGTTTTTAATGGTCTGAGTTCTTAACACCGGATTACCCGGATTCCGCGGATGGGGGAAACAGATTGGGTTCTCCGGTCCTCGAGTGAATTGGGCATTGGACCAATTTGTATCCATATGAGGAAGAATGTTCACTCCAGCTCGGTCATCGAGTGATTTAGGTCCCTGACCAATTTGTATCCAGATACGGGTAGAATATT